>CAYGKA010000149.1:0-1511 GCA_964350445.1 uncultured Flavobacteriaceae bacterium | reverse complement strand
CTTCGGTCCCGGCCGATGCGCCGGCAGCCTGTTCCTGAAGGCGGCGATCCGCATCATTCAAATCGACGACACGCCGGTCTACGACCTGCAGGTCCGCTGGACCTTCGCCGATTACCTTTTCCAGCACCTCGTCCGCGGCGCGGAGGAGTGGAATTAGGCGGCAGAGGCTTAGGGTGGGGGCCGTTTCCGGCCCAGTGGTTGGTTGCTACTGGCCCGACGCTTCCCACCATCCTTTCCCGTTGGACAGACCGACGCTGAACCATCTTTCGCCCCAGACTTTGTTGCCTGAACGCATCTGGGTCGCGACCTTGGCCGGCAGGTCGTAGGTCTGCAGAATGGCGAATTCGCCCCCCTTCATCGAGATGACATCAATCGTTTCATGATCCTGGCGCGGCAGGATCAGGTCGGGTGTACCGTCCCCATTCCAATCGATGGTCGTGGAAAGCATTAGTTCCGTCGAGCCGATGCGATGCGTTGAATAGCCTTTGCGACTGAATTCCGGAACGAGGACAGGCTTCCCGGTCCATTCGTAAAACATCAACCGCCCCAAGATGTGGGGGGTTTTAACAATAGCGATTTCGATTCTGCCGTCCCCATCGTAGTCCGCCGCACCTGCCGGGTTCAGCCAACGGTGCGGTGTTCCGATCGGTTCGGCTTCCGCCAACGGTACTAGTTCCTCGTTCCGGATTCCGAAGACTGTGATCGTTGCGCCGGAGTCCAGGTAACTTTTGACGGCGATAATTTCCGGGAAGCCGTCTCCATCCAAATCCGCAAACCGCGGTTCGATGTCCTCGAACACCGCATCGGAGCCGAGGGTATAGGAATAGACGCGTTCCTCCCCCCGATGCTGGACCTTCAGCGAACTGCCTTCCAAGCGGTCACCCAGCACCCCATGATCGTACCTGTCGGTCGCATCCGCAAACCACGCTCGGATACCTTGGATATCGGGAAACTTGATATTGTCGAGAGTGACTTCACCTCGAACAACATTGCCAAAGGCGACGCGGCCACCGGGAATCATCCCCTCTACGTCGCCTATGAATTTGCCATACCCCGTGTACGTCCCCGCAGAACCCGTCTTTTGCGCCTGACCCCCGTGGGCTGGCGGCACGAAACCTAAACAGCACAGCATTGCGGCGAATGCCGTTCGTATCCAAGTGCGGTGGATCATCATTCCTTCGGCGGCGGCGGCGGTTTCGGCGTGTCGTAGCAGGCCGACAATTCCGAGATGTAATTTTTCATCCCGGCCAAAATGAAGCTGTAATAATGATTCTGTTTCTGCTTGTCGCGTATCCGGATCAAGGCGACCGTCCCCGTCAGGAAGTCCTGCACCACGGTCAGATAGATGTTCCTGTCCCAGTCCAGATAATCGGGATTGATCGCGTTCGAACCCGGTGAGAACGGCTCCGGCTGCGGCCCGAAGCGGTCTTCATAGTCGATGGGGTAACGGACGAAAAAGTGGCCGGTCTTGCCGCTTCCCTTGGCCAGGAACCAGTGGATCTGCTCGTCCC
>CAYGKA010000148.1:0-1530 GCA_964350445.1 uncultured Flavobacteriaceae bacterium | reverse complement strand
GCGCAGTTTCCGGCCAATTCCGGCTCTGCCGCCTGGATCCAGCCGACGGCTTGTTGTACCCTGGAGTTTCCATTCGGGTCGCTATCCGCCGGCAAGGAGTGACGCCGCGCGGATTCATCTCCGGCGCGACCGGCGGCTTATACGGGGTGCGGCGTTGCGTTGCAACCCCTAAATCGCAGCGTTTCCGCCGGTTTCAGCCGGGTGGGCAAGCGACATGCAAACAAAGAAAAAGGGAGCGCGACCGCGCTCCCTTTCCCGTCCGGGTCCGTCTGGACCGGCGGAGCCTGTCTTACAGGTTTTCCACGTTGATGCCGAGCGTGATTGCCCCGATCGGCTTGCCGTCCGCCGGATCGACGATCGTCGCGCTGACCTGGGACTGGAAGGTTTGCGAACTGTCGTCGAATTCGACCTCATCTACGAAAACAGCATCCGGGCCGACTTGGTAGGTCTTCTGCCATTTCCCTTCGTCGCCCTGCATGTAGTCGGAGGTTACGTCGCTCTGGCCGACATTCATTCCCTTGTTATCCATGACGAAAATTTCACTGAAGACGCCGTTGGAGCCTTCCTTCTTGCCCGTCAGGAATTTGGAGATGTCCTTTCCGAGCACGCCGTTGATCATGTCGCCGCCGCCGGCCTTGGCTTCGGCGCGCCATTTCTTGTCCAGGCCATCGATATCCGCGTCGCCCATATTGGCGTGTTCGGTGTTCTGGGCTTTTATGGCGTCCACAATAGCGGGATCGCTCAGCCAGCCGCGGACCTGGTTGTTCAGAATATCCATAATCTGCGTTTCGAACTCGTTGGCGAGGGCGCTTGTTGCCGCCGCGCACATCATGATGCCTGACAGAGCGACGCCTAAGATCTTGGTTTTCATACTTTTTCCTCCGGAAGGTGGCTTTATGTTGGGTGGTCGACGAATTTTCTTTTCCCATGATTTTTTGCATGTTTTCGTAAACGAATAATTAAGACAGATGAATCATAGTGCCGGAAATATCAGTGATATGAATGTGGAGGAAGGCTGATGCGGATTGGTCCGAAGCTTGGGCTGGGATTTGCCACCGTGCTGGTGCTCACCGGGATAATCGGGGCGGTCGGCTACACAGCGCTCGGCACATATTCCACGGGTGTTTCCGCGTTGGACAAAGTCAGTGCGTTGTCTGGAAAACTGGGCAAGGCGGCGCAGACCGTTGCGCAATTCCGTCTGTCGAGATCTCCGGAAGACGGCGACAAGGCGGACGAGATCCTGCTGCAGGCACTGGCCGACGCCAAAGTCTTTCAGGAAGCGACATCAGATGACCGGTTGAAGGCTGCTCTGGGACAGGCGGTCGATGCCATCGACGGCTTCGAACAAGCTCTCGTGAATACTAAGAATCTGGTTGCCTCGGGGAACGACCTGAGCGCGAAGGCCGACACGGCAATGGCCGAGATGGGGAAATTGGCGGAAGCGGTCAGCGCCGAAGCGGCGGTATTGGCGGAGCAGGCCGCAGAAGAACTGGCCAAGTCGATTGCCCTTAATAAGGAACGGCAGGCCGC
>CAYGKA010000147.1:0-1537 GCA_964350445.1 uncultured Flavobacteriaceae bacterium | reverse complement strand
GTTGCGGATTTTCACCGCGACTGGCAGCGGGTTTTCCGTCAGTTTCGTGTCACCCAGCCAGTTGACGGCGGTGAGGCGGATTTCGTCGACGGCCAAGGCGTCGCGCGGGCCGACCAGGACGCGGTTCGTCGCCGGGTCGATTCGCACCACATAGAGCGGGTCGTTGTCGCCGGCCGTGGCGCCGTCCTGGTTCCGCCCGCCGATGCCGAGGCCACGGCGCTGGCCGATCGTGTAGTTCACGACACCGTCGTGGCGGCCCAGCACGGTGCCATCCAGATGCACGATATCGCCGGGTTTGCCCGCATCGGGACGGAACTTGGTCACCACGCTGGCATAGGACCCGTTGGGCACGAAGCAGATGTCCTGGCTGTCGGGCTTGTCCGCGACCGGCAGATTGAAGCGTTCCGCGTGGCGGCGGGTTTCGGCTTTGTCATTGCCGCCGAGCGGAAAGCGCAGGAAGTTCAGCTGTTCCTGCGTGGTCGCGAACAGGAAATAGCTCTGGTCCTTCGATGCATCGACCGCCGCCATCAGCTGGGCGCGGTCGCCGACCATTTCCCGGCGCACATAATGGCCGGTGGCGAGCGCCTCGGCGCCCAGGTCCTTGGCGGTTCCCAGCAGGTCGCGGAACTTGACGGTCTGATTGCAGCGCACGCAGGGGATCGGCGTTTCGCCACGCGTATAGGCGTCGACGAAATCGTCGATCACGCTTTCCCGGAACTTGCTTTCATAGTCCAGCACATAGTGCGGAATGCCGATTTCGGCGGCGACGTTGCGGGCGTCGTGGATATCCTGCCCGGCGCAGCATGCGCCTTTGCGTTCGACGGCCTTGCCATGGTCGTAAAGCTGCAGCGTGACGCCGACGACGTCATAGCCGCGTTCCTTCAGCAGGGCGGCGGTGACGGACGAATCCACTCCGCCCGACATCGCGACAACGATGCGGGTATCCTGCGGGCGCTTATCGAAACCAAGGTCGTTCATGGCGCGGAATATAGGCTTTCGCGCGCCATACGCAATATGGGGGGCCGCAGGCTTTCGCCCAGGGCCGGAATTCAGTCCTTCTTATAGCCCAGTTCGCGCAGCAGCGGCCCGTTGTCGACGCAGAAATCCTCGATCGCGCGGACCAGCCCATCATATTCCGGATGGCCCATGGGAAGGGACAGCGTGATCATGCAGCGCGTCGCCATATATTGCCCGCGTTCCAGCATTTCCATGTAGAAGAGCCGCTTGATCAGCGGATCCACCTTCTTGGCATCGGCCGGCCGCCGGATCGGTTCATCCGTGAAATGGATCGTCATCAGCGACCCCCGGCCCGTCGCCTGGGCCTTCATGCCGAACCGCTTGAAGCAGACATTGATGCGCCGGCGCAGATCGTCCCCGGCCGCGTTCAAGGTCTTGGCCACCTTGCAGGTATAGACCTGGGTCAGGCCCGTCAGGCCCGCCGCCATGGTAAGGACGTTGTTGTTGAAGGTGCCGGCGTGAAGATAGCCGTCCGGCCGCGACGGATCGAACCGTTCCATGATGTCCCGCCGGCCACCGA
>CAYGKA010000146.1:0-1555 GCA_964350445.1 uncultured Flavobacteriaceae bacterium | reverse complement strand
CGGTGCGCGCCAATTGCGACTATGTCGGCCCCGGCTACGGCATGCCGACCGAGGGGATGAAGGAAGCCCTCAAAACCCTCGCCCGGCTGGAAGGCCTGCTCTTCGACCCGGTTTATTCCGGCAAGGGGCTGGACGGAATGATCGACCAAATCCGTAAAGGCTATTTTAACGGTATGGACAATATAGTCTTCCTCCACACCGGCGGCAGCGCCGCCCTGTTCGGCTATCCGGATATTTTTGATCTGCCGGGGTATGGGCAGTCGTCATGATGCTGTGACGCAGAGCAGCCCGAGACGCAACATGAACGAAATGATCAGCGGCGGCCCGGCCCAGTCGGCCCTGTTTTTTGAGAAGATGGCTGCGCTGTTTGATTATTGGGAAGCATTGCCTGGAGACAAGCCACGACGTGCCGTTGACCCTTTGGTACTCGGCGCGCGGCTGATCCCCCATGTCAGCCTTGGCGCGCTGACAGATGGATGCACGGACTTTCGGTACGATCTTATCAGTTCCGAATTGAAAGCGGTTGCACCTAGGCTGCGGCCCGGCAGCCTGTCCAGCGATGCGATGCGCATTCAAAAAACAAAAACAGATCTTATCCATGAACTGTTCATGTCAACAGGCAGAACCATTGAGCCAAAGGTTCTGCGCCTCACCTATGCCGCCATGGATGGCAGGCCGCGCGGAATTTATACCCTGTTTCTACCGCTCGGCCGGCAACTTGGCCCAACCGGCAAACCCGTTGCCAGTGATCTGATGATTGGGGTTTGGAGTTTCGAATTGAAGGAATCCTTCCAGCAAGACGAATACGAAGATCTTTTGGAGGAATTCACCGCCTTCCGCGCATCGCGCTTAGGGGCATCGTGACGATCCACACAACGACGTTCCTCAGGTGGGCTGGAGTCACGGAGGTCGTACCGCAAGGGGTGATCTATTGGACCGTAACGAACGACGTTTAGAATAATTGGCAAACTTTGACCGTAATTCTGCGCCCGGCCCGGCAACCCGCTAGACGATGTCGTCCAGGTCGAAGGGGCCGAAGGCCAGGAAATCCTCGATGAAATGGGCGATCATCAACGGGCCGACGCGGCGGATCCTGATATACATCGCCGTATAGATCAGCCCGCTGGCGAAGGTATAGATCAGCCGCCCGGGCCCGCTTCCCCAATGCATCAGGGAGAACATTAGCGCCGGCACCACCAGAACAATCCATCGGTTTCGCGTCTTGGTTTCGATCCAGCCGACGGCGAATTTCCGGAAGACGAGTTCCTCGGTAACTGCGACGAGGGCGAGGCCGACCGTTAAGTCGAACCAATAGGCCGCCGGGTTACCGATGGCAGGCCACAGGAAGAAGCCGTCGATCCCCGTCATCTCGAGGAAAGGGCGCTCCAGCACATGAAAGACAATGCGGGAGACGAGCGGCAGGACGAGAGCCGCCGCCAGAATCATCCCCCACCGCGCCGCCACCGTCGGTTTCTCCAGGGCAAGCTTTCTGCTGAAGGGAAGCGCGAAGATCAGGCCCAGAAGGACGGCTCGGTGCCCCCAATCGAACACATAG
>CAYGKA010000145.1:0-1651 GCA_964350445.1 uncultured Flavobacteriaceae bacterium | reverse complement strand
GCAGCGGGACCAGCTTTTGCTGGAGACCTAGCGCGACCGCGTGTCCGCGACCCGCGACGCAATGCAGCACTATCGCATTCAAGGCGGGCCGGCATTGATCGTCAGCATCGCCGGAAAGGGGCGGCCGGTAAGGGGCGATCTCCTTTATGGCCCGTTCGAAAACCTCAAGAAGCACATAGACGCCATGCATTCCGCATGAGCCTTCAAAAAGGAGAATAACATGCAGACCAGAAGACAATTCATGGCCAGTTCCGCGGCTATCGGCGCCACCGCCGTTCTCTCCTCGACCGGGTTGACCCAGGCCGCGGGTGGCAAGTTGACGTGGGCGCATTTCCCGGCTGGGCCGAACGGCTTTTTTCGTGCTCCGGTTTTGTTGTCCGGTCCCACGGAAGCCATGTTGATCGACGGCGGCTTTACCTATCCGGATGGTCGCGCCTTGGTGGAAGCCATCAAGGCGACCGGCAAGAAGTTGACGACCATCTATGTCAGCCAATCGGACCCGGATTTTTACTTCAGCCTGAAACCCGTCCACGAAGCGTTTCCCGAAGCCCGCGTGATCGCGGCGACGGCGACCTTGGAGGCGATCAAGGGGAATGTTGCGAAGAAACTGGCCGTCTGGGGGCCGAAGCTTGGCGAAAACGGTCCGCAAACGATGGGTGATATCGTGCTTCCGGAAGCTTTTGACGGGCGCTCACTCAGTGTCGACGGCGAGACGGTGGAAATCGTCGATGCGGCCGAAGGCCTGCCGAACCGACGCTATCTGTTCGTGCCTTCGCTCAATGCCGCCTTTGGCGGGGTGATGGTTTTTTCCGGCGTTCATGTTTGGACGGCCGATACGCAGACCAAGGAGATCCGCGCGGCTTGGGTCAAAACCCTGGACGAAATTATTGCACGGAAGCCTGCTGTCGTGGTTCCCGGGCACCTCGTCGCCGACGCCGCGACCGATCTTTCCGGCGTGGAACACACCAAGACGTATCTGTTGGCCTTTGAAGAAGAGATTGAAAAGGCCGCTGATGCCGCGGCGCTGAAAGCCGCCATGGAAGCGAAATTTCCAGGGTTGGGTATGGGCATTGCCCTCGATATCGGTTCCAAAGTCGCTAAGGGCGAAATGAAGTGGGGCTGACCCGGCATTAATACGGGTGTTGATCCGCAAGACCTATGACGGGTTCAGAGGGGAGAACGGCCAATGTCATTTGGCTGTTTTCCCCTTCCTGCATGGTACTGAGGCGAAATGCATTCGCGACCAGTTGTTACCCACTTGCCAAGGTTAAGTGTCATGACACGTCATAAAAGACCATGGTCTACCAATTCCCGGCGGGACAGTGTAGACAGGCGCGGTCATTGCCGGAGGAAGCTGGCGTCCGGGTCCTGTGACGGAAGGCAGAGGCTGCCTTTCTGATCGTTGGTCTGCCGCCACAACCTGGTTGATACTGGGGTTGGCCGAGTGCCTCCGCGTTCTTTGAGGGGAGCGAAACATGAGCGCCGAACGGGTCGCCATCTATCCTGGGACGTTCGATCCCATCACCAACGGACATATGGACATCATCACCCGGGCGGCGCGCCATATGTGCGATCGGCTGATCGTGTCGGTCGCGGTCAATGCCGGCAAGGGCCCGTTATTCTCCCTTGAAGAGCGCACCGCCTGTCTCGT
>CAYGKA010000144.1:0-1670 GCA_964350445.1 uncultured Flavobacteriaceae bacterium | reverse complement strand
TTGTGGATGAACCGGGACGTCATGGAAGTCGCCTATGACATGGCGGAAGCCTTCAACGAGGTTTCACTGACCTTGTCCCGCGGCGCCGACCCCGAACCCGTCATCGACGCCCTGGACCACCTGTTGGCGCGGTATGGGGGCGCGGGCGCCTATGGCCGGGACCTGCAATTGTCGAACCGCTTCGTTCAAAATGAGATCGAACAGCAGCACACGATGGCGATCACCCTGCCGACGATCTTCATGGCCGTCGCCGCCTTTCTGACCAATATGATCATGGGCCGGGTGATTGCGATGGAGCGTGAGGAAATCGGCCTGTTCAAGGCGTTCGGCTACGGCACCGCCGCGGTCGGCTGGCACTACCTCAAAATGGTCCTGGCGATCACCGGCATCGGCATCCTGGTCGGCGCCCTGGTAGGGAGTTGGCTGGGACGCTTCAACATGACGCTCTATGCCGAAGTCTTCCAATTCCCGTTTCTGGTCTACCGGCCGGGACCGCAAGCCTATGCGATCGCGTCGCTGGTCTGCATTGCCGCCACGGTCGGCGGCAGCGCCGTTTCGCTCAGCCGGGCCATCCGTCTTCCGCCGGCCGAAGCGATGCGCCCGCCCGCCCCGCCGGTCTACAAACAGTCCCGGATCAGTAAAAGCGCGTTGGGCCGCTGGATGGACGAGCCGACCCGCATGATCCTGCGCCGCCTGGCCCGGTGGCCGTTGCAGACGGGCTTTTCCCTGCTTGGGATCGCCCTGTCGCTCTCGGTACTGCTCCTGGCCATGCAATGGGGCGATTCCGTTGACAAGATGATCGAAGATCAGTTCTACAGAGCCAACCATCAGGACGCGACCGTTTCGCTGTTCGAGGCGGCGCCGCTTCGCGTGCTGAATGACGCGGCGGCGCTTCCCGGCGTGATGGTGGTCGAAGGGCAACGGGGCGTGACCGCCCGCATCCGTTACCGCAACATTTCCCGCCGGCAGGGCGTCATCGGGCAGATGGACGGGGCTGTCCTTTCTCCCCTGCATGACGCCGGGAAAGGCCCCCTACCCGTCCCGAAGGGGGGCGTGGCGATTTCCACCACCATGGCCGGTATCCTTGGTGTCCAACGCGGCGACGTCGTCACGCTGGAAATATTGGAAGGCCGGCGGCCCGTGCTGCAAGTCCCCGTCGTGGAGACTTTCGAGACCTATATCGACACCCCCATCGTCATGCATCTCGACACGCTGAGCGACCTGATGATGGAAAGCCCGCGGATAAACACCTTGCAAGTCCGGATCGATCCGACCCTGAAAGCGGAATTCCTGGCCGCGTTGAAGGACATGCCGAAGATCGGCGCCGTCGGTTTCCGGCAAGCCGTCGTCGATATGTTCTATGCCACCGTCGACCGGAACCTGAACATTTTCATCGGCATCTTCACGGTGTTTTCCTGCACGCTCGCCTTCGGGGTGATCTATAACACGCTGCGCATCGCGCTGGCGGAACGGGCGCGCGAATTGGCCACCCTGCGGGTGCTGGGCTTCGGTCGCGGCGAAATCTCCTACATCTTGCTGGGCGAGACCGGCATCCTGGCGGTCGCCGCGGTGCCGATGGGGATCCTCTGCGGCGCGGTCCTTTCCTGGTACATCGCCGAACAGTTCTCCACCGAACTGTTCCGCATCCCCCTCATCATCCGCCACGAAAC
>CAYGKA010000143.1:0-1706 GCA_964350445.1 uncultured Flavobacteriaceae bacterium | reverse complement strand
CCGGCGCGGCTTCTTCCTCACTCATAACGGCAAGGATCGCTTCAACGAGGGCGTCATTGTCGCCACGGGCCGTAAGTTCCTGGTCGGCCGGAAGCTCGGCGGTATCGGTGCCGACGATCAGCTTCGTTTCGAAGGGACTCGAAAGAACCTGTTTCCGGGTCGGCTTGTCGGTGCGGGCTACCGCTGTCCAACGAATGGTCACATCGCGTTCCCCGTTCGTGGCGACACCGGGAACGGATGATCCTTGGATTTCAACAAGGGATAGATTGACGCCTTGAAGGCGAGGGTCTTCCTCCAATTCCGACAAGGCGGCAGCCGTGCTGGTCGGTGTGGTCAATGTGGCGGTGTTTCGGTTAATCACCTTCGCGATTGAAAGCGGTTTCGTGCTGCTGATCGTCGGCGAGGCCGTCGATTTTGCGAGCGGCACGGGGTCGGGCAATGCCGCCTCGGTCGGTTGCTGTGTCGTCTCGCCGCCCGTTGTCGGGGGGACGGACGGAAGGGATTGCGCCAAGGCGGGTGCGGTGAGCACCGACAAGGCGAGGGCATAGGCTAGGAAACGCATGGTCCTTATTCTTTCGTTTGGATTTCGGGACGGCGGAGATAGATATCCCGTAGGAATTGAATGCCCACGCGCTCGCCGGCTGCGACGGTGATGATGGGCGCTAGGTCTACGTTCTGTTCGATTAGGCTCGCGGTGATTTGGCCGAGCTGGTCGGTAAGGGTGGAAGTGCCTTGGTCAAGGCCGGGCACGGTCTCGTCGGCGACGCCTGCGCCGATAGAGGCGAGGGCGGAAATACCGGCCACGGTGAAGGCGGTGCCGTACTTTTCGAAGGTTCGGTTATCGACATCGCCGACCAGGCCGACCTTGGCCTGGGCGTCGGTTGCATAGGCGAAACACTGGTCTTCTTCGCTGAAGACATGCGCGCCGTCCGCCAAGCGAATGACGCGGAAAATGCAGAGGTTTAGGCGAGTGTCCCCGACGCGCTGCAAAGGTTCGTAGCGGGCGAGAAAGCCGTCGCCGCGCTCGAACAGGACCGTGCGGCCGTCCGTGCCGTAAACGGGCTGGTCGACTCGGAAAACGACGATGCCGGGAAGCTGAGAATTGATTTCTCTATCCAGGACCGTCCAGACAAGGCGGTCCATCGTGTGAATGAAACGACGGTTCACGGGAAAGCCGGATTCGAGTGAAGGCGTGCCTTCGCGCAAATAGTTCTCGTCCGTCATGGTGTAGGTTGCCGGAAGAACGCCGGTTATATCGTCGTTCCGGGCGATCTTGAACGGGCCAGCCGCGTTGCGCGCGGATAACCGGGCTTCGGCCAGGGCGCGCAGCATTTCGGCGCGGCGGTCCACTTTCGGCGGTGCCGGGGGCGGCGGCGGCGGGGGCTGCGGTGCGGTGACAACGGCAGGCGGCGGTTCGTTTACCTTCGCTGACAGGGGCACGCGGGTAAGGCCGCTCGCCGATGCCACGATAAGAGAACCGTCGAAATCGCCAGCTTCTTCCGGCGCGAAACTGACATGGGCGACACAAGCCGCGCCAGGTGCAACCGGCTCGGCGCATTCATGGGCAACTTGGTAATGCTGCGGCCCTGACACGTCGATGCCGGTAATCTGCAACGGCTCGCCGCCCGTGTTGGTGATCGTCACATTGCGCGTGACGGTCTGGTTATGAACGAGGGTGGTTCCAAAACTCACGAAGTCGGCCACCC
>CAYGKA010000142.1:0-1814 GCA_964350445.1 uncultured Flavobacteriaceae bacterium | reverse complement strand
AGCAGCGCTTGCGGGAAGCGAGCGTTTCGGTCAGCACGCCGATCAAGCAGGGGGCAATGACAATCGGCAATGTCCGCGTCTTCGTGACCGCGCCGCCCTTGTGGAAAAGCGAGGCCGATACCTTGCTGTTCGAGTTCGTGGAAATCGTCGTGGTCACGGTCGTTCTGCTGGTCGGCCTGCTTTATGTGCTGGAGCACACCGTCATCGCCCCGGCGCGTTCCATGGCGGTCGCGCGGCAGGCTTTCGAATCCATCGGCTCGGCCTTGTTCGTGACGGACGGCACGGGCCGGATCGTCGATGCGAATTCGGCCTATCAGGTCTATGCCGGGATGGCGCCGGGCCGGGAGGATGGCAAGGCGGCGCTGCCCTTTGACGACGAACGGTTCAGGGACACGCTGAACGATGTGCTGCTCAGGCGGCCCTTGCCGGAATCATGGGAAGGGGAGATGACTCTCCGGACCGAGGCCGGAATCCCGATCCCGGTACAGGTGCGCGTATCGGCCGTGCTGGACGAAAACCGTCGGGAGACGGGCTTCAAGGTCACCCTGATCCGCGACATGACGCAGCAGAAGGCGGAAGAGCAGAACCTTCAGCATCTGGTCGAGGAATCATCGCGCCTCAGCCGGTTGGCCGAACAGGCGAACCAGGCGAAGTCGGAATTCCTGGCGACGATGAGCCACGAGTTGAGAACCCCGCTCAACGCGATCATCGGTTTCTCGGAACTGCTGCTGCTCAGCCGGGATACGCTACCGGCCGAGAAGGTGGAGGATTACAACAACTCCGTCCTGACGAGCGGCCGGCATCTCTTGAGCCTGATCAACGATATCCTGGACTTGTCCAAGGTCGATGCCGGCAAGATGGAAATCCAACTGAACGAAGTGGACGTCCTGTCGCTGGCGACCGAATGCGCGACCTTCCTGGAACCTGTCTGCAACCAGCGGAACATCCGCATCAATGTGGATATGGAGGACCGGACGATCCTGACCGATCAGCGCCTCCTCAAGCAGGTCCTCCTCAACCTGTTGTCGAACGCGGTCAAATTCAGCCCGCCCGACGCGACCGTCGATATGACCGGCATCGCACAGGGAACCGACAGCTACGGGATCGAGATCCGCGACCACGGCTGCGGCATGACCGACGAGCAGGTCGGCCGCGCGCTGGAGCCCTTCGTGCAGTTGGAGGGAAGCTATAGCCGCAGCGCGGAGGGAACCGGCCTCGGCCTGCCGCTCGTCATGCGGTTCGCGCGGTTGCTGAACATCGACCTGTCGATCAAGTCGGAACCCGGCGTCGGAACCTCCGTCAAGCTCAACACTTCCATCGGCGTCGGCGCCGCCAACGCGGAAGCCGGGGAAGCGGCGCAGAAAACCGCCGCCGCCTAGAACAGTCCTGATGGTTGGCCGCGCCCGTGGCGCATCGCAGCGGGAAGGTGGTTGGGGCTTGCCCGGCGCGAGCGGCCGAAGGGTCGTCAGGGGCGCATCAGAAAATATATAGCGTCATCGGAATGGTTGCCGTATTCCCCATCACCGTCACCAGGCTCTTCAAAGCGCGGCCGCCGTCAGGTCATTGCCGTCTCTATGCACACTCCTCCGGCTCGATGGCCGGAACCGGCAACCGGATGACGAAACAAGCCCCCGCCTCGCTGTCGTCGAGGGAGAGTTTTCCGTTGAATGTACTGAAGACAATCCGTTGGCTGATTGCCAATCCTTGTCCGGTGCCAACACCGACAGGCTTTGTGGTGAAGAACGGATCGAATACCCTCTTCGCCAAGTCTTTCGGAACGCCGGGGCCGTTGTCATGGACCCGAATTTCGATAT
>CAYGKA010000141.1:0-1823 GCA_964350445.1 uncultured Flavobacteriaceae bacterium | reverse complement strand
GACGTTGCCTGCCAGGTTGTTGCTGCCACCTCTCGCATTTCCACCATCCCGGCCGTCTGCGCCGTCCTCGCCATCGGTACCATCACCGCCTGCAGACCTGTTGCCGCCGCGACCGAGCTGGCCTTCGTCGCCCCCTGAGCCGCCGTTTCCGCCGGAAAAGCCGCCGATGCCGCCTTGCGTGCCCCCAAATCCGTCTCCTCCGATGGGGTTTCCGGATGATGAAGCTCTTTGGCCGTTTGAGCCTTGCGTGCCGTCTTCACCGCTTTTTCCGATGCCAAACTCCAAGCCCGCGCCGCTGCCGCCGTCGCCGCCCGCGCCACCGTCGCCGCCTGAACCGCCCGCGCCGCCCAAGCTGCCCGAACCACCTTGTCCGCCGCCGGCTTGGCCGGCCTCTACGTTCACATCGGTGTTGATGATGAGCATGTTCGTGCGCGAGCGAATGACGAGTGGTGCATCACCGATGACGTCGATCGTGTCGGAGTTCATGATGATCTCATCGAAGGTGAAGACGCGGACGCCGTTCTCCGTCGTCACGGTCGGATTGCCGAAGAAGCTGGAATTACCGTCGCCGATGTCGAATGTGCCGGTCGTGGTATCGAAGGTGACCGTGCCGGCCCAGGACGTCTGCGTCATGGCGCAGACGGTGGTCAAGGATACGGATGCGGCCAAAAGGCATTGTCGGAGGGTCATGGTCTGCTTCCTTGGAGGTATTGCCGGAGTTCAAAAATTGGCCGGGGCGGATTCCCCGAGCCATGTTTCGATATCGCTATCTGCGCCTTTTTCTGATGGCGATCAGTCCGGCGATCCCGATACCCAACAAGGGCAAGGTAGCGGGCAGGGGTACAGCGGTGACGCTGGCCAGGATGAACTGAGTTTCACCCAGTCCCAGTTCCACATCGAATATACCCAAGCCGCCAAGCGCGGCACTGAAAGTCGTTCCGTTTTCCGGGATCAGCGTCGCGAAGACGGAAAGTCCGTCCATATCCAGCGGCAGATCGGCCAGGAACCCAGTGCCGCCGGATAACGGGTCTACGCCAAGACCGGCGCCGGACAGCAGGTTCTCCGTCAGGTTGGTGAACAGCAACACGTCAAAGCCGATGAAGTCGCCGCCACCGAAACCGTTGTCCAGGCGGGTAATTGCGCCGACCGCGCCGGTCGGGAAGTCGGGTACCAAGCCTTGCGACCGCAGGCCGTTCGCGCTCACCCCATCCAGGAAACCGGCAAGGCCGACATCCGGCAACGTGCCTTGAACCGGCCCCAACAGCATGAATGGCGTTTCGGTACTTCCAAGTATGAACGGATTGATCCCGCGCGGACCGGTGAAGGTCTCGGTCGTGGTATCTGTTTGAAGGATATTATTCAGGTCGACGACGACGTTTGATTCGACGATAAAACGACCGCCGTCCGCGCCCGTGCCGCCTGACGTGGAGACTTCAGTCGGCGTAAAGAAGCCGGGGTTTATTTCAAGGATTGAGGCGGAGAGTTTTACGGTACCGCCTGCGCCGCCGCCGCCGTCACCGCCGTCGCCTCCCAGACCACCTGAACCGCCTTTGCCGCCATTTCCGCCGTTTCCGCCGGAAGTGACCTGGCCATTGTTTCCAGAATTACCGGACACCGGCGTGTTGGAAGCCTGTCCACCGATTGCGCCGTCTTCCCCATTTGCAGATAGGACGGAGTCGAAAACACGGAGTAGACCAAGCGCTTCAAAGGCCACGGCACCGCCTCCGTCGCCGCCGGCGCCGCCCTGTCCGCCGCTTCCGCCCTCTCCGCCTTTACCACCGGTACCGCCGGCGGCGACGGAGGCGGTGCCGTGGCCTTTGAAG
>CAYGKA010000140.1:0-1870 GCA_964350445.1 uncultured Flavobacteriaceae bacterium | reverse complement strand
CCGCCTTCGTCACCGAACGGGTCACCGTCACCGCGCGGGACGGGGCCAAGGTTCCCGTCTCCATCGTCCATGCGAAGGATTTCAAGCGCGACGGGTCCCAGCCCCTGCATCTTTACGGCTATGGCGCCTATGGCCTGGGCATGCCGCCAGCCTTTTCCACCAATCGCCTCAGCCTGCTCAAACGCGGTTTCGCCTTCGCCATCGCCCATATCCGCGGCGGGGATGAATTGGGTTACGGCTGGTATGAGGCCGGCAAACTGATGGACCGCAAGAACACCTTCAACGATTTCATCGACTGCGCCCGCGCGCTGGAAGACCGGGGCTATGCCGCGCCGGGCGGAATTTCCATCTCCGGCGGCAGTGCGGGCGGCACCTTGATGGGCGTTGCGCTCAACGAAGCGCCGGAGCTTTGGCGCGCCGCCGTCGCCCATGTGCCCTTCGTCGATGTCATGAACACCATGCTGGACGATACCTTGCCGCTGACCCCCATCGAATGGCCGGAATGGGGCAACCCGATCACCGACAAGCAGGCCTTCGATTGCATCCTGGACTACAGCCCGTACGAGAATGTGAAGCCGCAGGACTATCCGCCGATCCTGATCACCGCGGGCCTCAGCGATCCGCGCGTCACCTATTGGGAGCCGGCGAAATGGGCGGCCAAGCTGCGCGCCACCAAGACGGACAACAACCTGTTGATGCTGAAAACCAATATGGGTGCCGGCCATGGCGGCAAATCCGGCCGCTACGAATCCCTGCACGAGACGGCGGAAGAATACGCCTTCCTGCTGATGGCGTTTGGGTTGGTTTAAGGGAATGGAGGGTCGATGAATATCTCTCGTCGGCGTGAACAAGAAAGCCAACTTCCTTCGACCAAAGATGGTGATATCCTGAACATCGCCTTAAGCTGGCCTGCTGGGGGATCATGAGCGGACGAATTAGTTGGAGAATGAAGGCTTACGCCTTGTTTGCGGCATTGCTTCTGGCCTTCATCAGCCTACCCGGTGTGCTGGATTTGCGGCTGGTGTCGTCTTATTCCGACAATCTTTTGTTGCCCGACACATTGTCGTTATTGATTGTGTATGGCGCTCTGATCGTTGCGGCCGACCTAAGCGCTCTTCTGGCGATTACCGGCGTCAATATCAATGTCTGCCTTACTGCTGGTTCAGCAAAAGACCGGTTTTACTACAACAGAGCGTCTTCACCGGATCGCTATAAAAAGCTGCTAACTTTTGGTATTTGTGTAATTGCGGCAATCCCGGTTGCTTTCGCGCATACGGCGTACTGCGACCAGGTCACGGGCGATCGGTGTATGGTCGATGGTTTTGATACAATAGCGGATTTTGGCTGGTCGTTGACGCTCGCTTCGTTTACGGCAGTCCTCACGGCGCTGTTTCGGGCGGGCTTGTCGCTATACCAACTATCGATGAAGTTCTGCGATCCTGATGTTCATTTCAGTACACGTATTCTTGGGGCCCGCGACTGACCCTGCATGTCCACCGTTGGACGTATGTCCCGGCCCAAAGGCGCCGTTCGGGACGGTGAATTCTTTTTTTAAAGTTGGAGTGTATGGCTTTGGAAGAGCTTAAACAGGCTGTTGAAGCAGCGGCGGACCGGATCGGGCCGCATGTTCTGGAAACGCCGGTGGTGGAAGCGCCGAGCCTTAGTTCGGAACTGGGCTGTGAGGTGCTGCTGAAGCTGGAGACCATCCAGAAGACAGGGTCCTTCAAGATCCGCGGCGCGTTGAACAAGGTGCTGCAATTGACCGATGCGGAAAAGGCGGCGGGGATCGTCACGGCCTCGTCCGGCAATCACGGTGCGGCGGTCAGCAAGGCCGCCCAGATCGCCGGCGGCAAGGTCGACATCTACGTTC
>CAYGKA010000139.1:0-2034 GCA_964350445.1 uncultured Flavobacteriaceae bacterium | reverse complement strand
TCTTGGTCAGGTCCAGGTCTCAGTACATCTCGGTGCGGAGGACGTCCTTGATATCGGCGAATCGCTGGGTCTCGTCATCGTCGGCCAGATGCGCGAAATCGACTTCGAAAATCTTCGCCAGTTCCAGGAGCAGCGCGGCGGTCAACTTGCGTTTGTTGTGTTCGATCAGGTTCAGATAGCTGGCGCTGACGCCGAGCCGTTCGGCAAGCGCCGTTTGGCTGAGGTTCTTGTCACGCCGCAGGCGTCGGATCTTGCCGCCGATATTGAGGCCTTTTCCCTGGGCTTTTCCTGGGCCTTCCGGTGCGCGCGCCATGGCTTTCTCCTTTGTTTACAAAATTTACATTCAGTAAACAATTTACACAACAGGGTTTGCAAAGAGTCGTGGCGGAAAATGTTGCTGCGCTGCACTCCTTATGTGACCTTGCTTTCAGACAGTTTTGCCGCGTTACAGCAAATTAACAAAGTGTAAAAGGCGCGTTGGGGAGGAAGGCTCTGGACTGAAATTCGGAGCTAGCCCGCAGAACATCACCGAATTGCTGAAAAGCATGTAAAAGGAGTTTCGTCATGGACAGCATCAATCGCAGTTACGAATGGCAGGGCGGCCCCGAAGGCGGCGACAACTTCCCGGCCCCCGATTACGCCCCGGACCGTTGGGCGACCACCCGCCGCGACTATACGCTCGCCGATGTCGAGCGGCTGCGCGGGTCGGTTCATATCCGCAACACGCTGGCCGAAATGGGCGCCGAGAAGCTGTGGAACCTGATCAACAACGAGCCTTATGTAAACACGCTGGGCGCGTTCACCGGCAACCAGGCGGTCCAGCATGTCCGCGCCGGGCTGAAGGCCATCTACCTGTCCGGTTGGCAGGTCGCGGCCGACGCCAACAATGCCGGCCAGATGTATCCGGACCAGAGCCTGTATCCGGTCAACTCCGTGCCGCAGGTGGTTGAGCGGATCAACAACGCCTTCATCCGCCAGGATCAGATTCAGAACATGGAGCAGAAGGACGGCGCCGACACGTCGGACATCGATTGGTTCGCGCCGATCGTCGCCGACGCGGAAGCCGGTTTCGGCGGTCCTCTTAATTCCTTCGAGCTGATGAAGGCGATGATCAAGGCCGGCGCCGCCGGGGTCCATTTCGAGGACCAGCTGGCGTCCGAAAAGAAATGCGGCCATTTGGGCGGCAAGGTCCTTGTGCCGATCAAGAGCATGATCCGCAACCTGACCGCGGCCCGCCTCGCCGCCGACGTCATGGGCGTGCCGACCATCATCATGGCCCGCACCGACGCCGAATCCGCCCGTCTGATCACCAGCGACGTGGACGAGCGCGACCGCCCGTTCCTGACCGGCGAGCGGACCGAGGAAGGCTTCTTCCGCATCACCGGTGAGATCGACATGTGCATCTCCCGCGGCCTGGCCTATGCGCCTTATGCCGACCTGCTGTGGATGGAAACCTCCACGCCGAGCCTGGAGCAGGCCAAGCAGTTCGCCGATGCGATCCATGCCGAGTTCCCGGATCAGATGCTGGCCTATAACTGCTCGCCCTCCTTCAACTGGGCGAAGCACCTGGACGTGCCGACGATGGAGACGTTCCAGGCCGAATTGGGCAAGATGGGCTACAAGTTCCAGTTCATCACGCTGGCCGGTTTCCACAGCCTGAACCTGGCGACCTTCAACCTCGCCAAGTCCTACAAGGAACGCGGCATGGCCGGCTATTCCGAACTGCAGCAGGCCGAATTCGCGGCGACGGCCGAAGGCTTCACCGCCGTCAAGCATCAGCGCGAAGTGGGTGTCGGCTATTTCGACGCGGTCAACAACGCAACGGCCGGCGGCACGGCGTCGACCACCGCGCTGGAGCATTCGACGGAAAGCGCCCAGTTCTGATTTGACGGGGTTTTCGAGTGACAAGCAGTACCGACGACTACCCTGATCGGTTCAACGTTTACTTACTCCCAAGAAAGTAAACACACCCTCACCCCGCCTCACCCGAGGCGGGGTTCTTTTTTCCCGGGCCTCGGCCAAGGCCGATTCCTT
>CAYGKA010000138.1:0-2057 GCA_964350445.1 uncultured Flavobacteriaceae bacterium | reverse complement strand
GTTCAACATGGCGTCCTCGACAGACGCGGCGACACCGATGAACTGCGCCGTCACCGCCATGTTGTTTGGGCTGGCCCGCCGGGTCAGAAAGGCCGCGTGTTCGGCCGGCAGCGTGTAGGCCGCGTATCGGGGGTCGTAATCCACAACGCCCGCGGTCACCATGACTGCCAGCCATTCGCGGACATATCGCGCCGCCAGCCCGGTTTCCCCGGCCAAGTCTTCCGCTGTCGTACCGGGTCTGATCGCCAAGGCATCGAATATCCCGGCGCGATGGCCAAGCGCCGTCATCAGGACCAAGGCGGCATCGCCGAGCGCACCGACGAAGCGCCCAGCGAATGCTTCCGCCTTGCTATCGTCGAATGCTTTCAAAGGGGTGTGATGGTTCATTTCAATCTCCGGTCTCTAGAATTTGCTTCTGGTCTGGACCGCTGCGGGGGGAGGTCCCGGCGGCGAGACGGAAATGGCCCGGATCAGCAGAACATGTTAGAAGTAAAACCGAAGAAACCGGTGATAATCGGACAGGCTAGAGCGGTAAACGAGGAAATCATGCCCGCAAGTACTGACAAGGACGGACAAGCGACGGACGCCCCACTTACCGTGGCCATCTTCGGCAACCCCGCGGTGGGGTCTTCGACCACCTTCGCGATCCTGGATGTGCTCGCCTCCGTCGGCCGCGACTGGGAAATGCTGCACGGCGTGCCCGCCCGTCCGCCGGTCTTCACCGCCGCGCTTCTTTCCGTTGACGGCGCGCCCTACAAAGACATGAACGGCAGAACCATCGTGCCCGAGGGCGCTTTGTCCGACCTTCCGGCACCGGACATCGTCATCGTGCCCGACCTCCACATCGATCCCGGCGGGCCCGTGCCTGACTGGATCGACGAACCCGCCCGTTGGATTGCCGAAGCCTATGCCGATGGAGCGATCGTCACCTCGGCTTGCTCCGGCGCGCTGTTGCTTGCGGCGGCCGGCGTGCTGGACGGGCGGGAGGCGACGACCCATTGGGGTTACGCGGATGCCCTGGCGCATCATTTCCCCGCCATCCATCTTCGCAGGGACCGCATCCTGGTCCAGGCCGGGGACGGCCATCGCGTGATCACCGCCGGCGGCGCGTCGGCTTGGACGGATTTGATGCTGCATCTGATCGGCAGGCTGGCAGGTCCGGAGGACGCCCGCCGCATTGCCAAGCTATACCTGTTGGAACCGCATCAGGACGGCCAGCGCTGCTATGCCTCGCTGGCCAGCGGACGGCGGCATGAAGACCGGTTGATCGCCGACGCCCAGGTCTGGGTCGCCAACCATTATCACGAACCGAATCCGGTCGGCGCCATGGCGGCGCGGAGCGGGTTGTCTGAGCGCGGCTTCCTGCGCCGGTTTCGCCGCGCGACGGGCCAATCGCCGGCCGAATACGTGCAGACCCTGCGCGTCGAGGAAGCCAAGCAGATGCTGGAAACCACCGACACGCCCATCGACGCCATCTCCGCCGAATGCGGCTATTCGGAACCTTCAAGCTTCCGGTCCGCCTTCCGCAAGCATGTCGGCATTCCCGCCTCCGCCTATCGCCGGAAGTGGCGCGGCGTCGCCACCCGCTGGGCGGCCCCCTGAGGCCAGCGATTTAGAAACGACAGCGGCACAAGACAGTTCACCGCATTTTGCGTCAACAACCGCTGTTCGGGCAGTCACTGTCCAAAACTGTTTTCTTCCCGCGCATTTAGGCAACGCCGAAACAGCCCCACGGTAACCTCCGAAGTGCCATTCATAGTTCTTCCTAGTGACATTTTTGCAATCATTATTAACAATGCAGAGCAGTAGCTAGTCCGACGGTTTTGAGATTAACAGCAGGGCGCCACATTCAGAATATGCTCGATCATTCCAACCGACTCACGGTTCCGGCTTCCTTCGTGAACGCCTGGATATGGATCCTTCGGAGGTGCATCCACGCGGTCTTTTGCGTTCTCGCAGTTTGTCTCGTCCAAGGAACCGCCTGGGCCACGGACACCCAGCATTCCGACAAGGCGGAGGCTGTTCAGGTTCTCGACAGCCTCCTCGACGCATATCGG
>CAYGKA010000137.1:0-2059 GCA_964350445.1 uncultured Flavobacteriaceae bacterium | reverse complement strand
CTCACCCCCAATCCAAAACCACCTTCCCGCTTTTGCCCGACAACATCGCCGCGAACCCCTTTTCGAAGTCGTCGACCGGGAAGCGGTGGGTGATGATGCGGGTGATGTCCAGGCCGTTTTCCAGCATGGCGATCATCTTGTACCAGGTTTCGAACATCTCCCGCCCATAGACGCCCTTGATGGTGATCGCCTTGAAGACGATGCGGGACCAGTCGACGGCGGATTTGCCGGGGCTGAAGCCCAGCATGGCGATGCGGCCGCCCATGACGAGGCTTTCCACCATCTGGTCGAGGGCGGGTTGCGCGCCGCTCATCTCCAGCCCGATGTCGAAGCCTTCGCGCATGCCCAGCCCGTGCATGATGGATTTCAAATCGGCCTGCGCCACGTTCACCGGCATCACGTCGGCGACATGACCGGCGAGGTCGAGGCGGTCCTGGTTCACATCCGTGATCACCACATGGCGCGCGCCCACATGCCGGGCGACGGCGGCGGCCATGATGCCGATGGGGCCGGCCCCGGTGATCAACACGTCTTCGCCCACCAGGTCGAAGGAAAGTGCTGTGTGAACCGCGTTGCCGAGCGGGTCGAGGATGGCGCCGATATCGTCGGGAATGACGTCGGGCAGCGGGATGGCGTTGAAGGCGGGCAGGCTGAGATATTCCGCAAACGCGCCCTGCACGTTGACGCCGATGCCCTTGGTTTCCGGGTCCAGATGGAAACGCCCGGCGCGGCTTTGCCGGCTGTGGCGGCCGATCAGATGGCCTTCGCCGGACACGCGCTGGCCGATGGTGAAGTCGGTGACGTCGCGGCCCATCTCCACGATTTCACCGGCGAATTCATGGCCGGTGACGAGGGGGACGGGCACGGTCTTTTGCGCCCAGTCGTCCCAGTTCCAGATATGCACATCGGTGCCGCAGATGCCGGTCTTGTGGATCCGGATCAAGACATCGTCCGGGCCGATTTCCGGCACCGGCGCGGTATCCATCCAAAGGCCTTCTTCCGGTTTCGACTTGATCAACACCTTCATCACGGAAGGCAGGTTTGTCTTCAGCGGTCCACTGGCGGCGAGTTCGATATCGGTCATGGCGTTCAGTCCTTGCGGTAGTCGCTAAATCGCGCCGACGGCTTTGCCGGCGCGTTCGAAGGCGGTGAGCGCGAAATCGAGATCCGCGTCGGTCAGCGCCGCATTCATCTGGGTGCGGATGCGGGCCTTGCCCTTGGGCACGACGGGGAAGAAGAAACCCGCCACATAGACGCCGTCCTCATACAGTTTCGCCGCCATCGCCTGCGCCAAGCGCGCATCGCCCAGCATGACGGGGATGATCGGGTGTTCGCCCGGCAGCAGATCGAAGCCCAGCGTTTCCAGACCGGCACGCCATTTGGCGGCATTGCGGAAGAGCTGTTCGCGCAGGTCGTCGCCCTGTTCCACAAGGTCGATGGCCGCCAAGCCCGCCGCAACGATGGCCGGCGGCAGGGAGTTGGAAAACAGATAGGGCCGCGCGCGCTGCCGCAGCAAATCGATGACCGGTTGCGGGCCCGCGATATAACCGCCGATGCTGCCACCCAGCGCTTTGCCCAGGGTGCCGGTCAGGATTTGGATGCCGTCGGCGACGCCGGCATGC
Source organism: uncultured Flavobacteriaceae bacterium (assembly GCA_964350445.1). Lineage (GTDB taxonomy): Bacteria > Pseudomonadota > Alphaproteobacteria > UBA8366 > Aestuariispiraceae > Hwanghaeella. Next base: position 437 of record CAYGKA010000137.1, on the reverse strand, counting down.
GCGGGCGTTCCCCGGCCCTGCGGCCCCATGAAGCCGGTGGCATGGCAATCGTCCACCATTACCGTCGCATCGTATTGTTTCGCCAGGGCGGATATTTCCGGCAGCTTTGCCAAATACCCGTCCATCGAGAAAACGCCGTCCGTCGCGATCATGATGAAGCGCGCGCCGTCGGCCCTGGCCTGTTTCAACTGGGTTTCCAAATCCGCCATGTCGGAATTGGCATAGCGATAGCGCTTGGCCTTGCAGAGGCGAATGCCGTCGATGATTGAGGCATGGTTGAGCGCGTCGGAAATCACCGCGTCCTCCGGCCCCAGCAGCGGTTCGAACAACCCGCCATTGGCGTCGAAACAGGCGGCGAACAGGATGGCGTCGTCCTTGCCCAGGAAACCGGCGATCCGCTGTTCCAATTCCAGGTGCAGGTCCTGGGTGCCGCAAAT
>CAYGKA010000136.1:0-2118 GCA_964350445.1 uncultured Flavobacteriaceae bacterium | reverse complement strand
CCGTCGCCTGATGGGTTCGGGCGCGTTGCGCGACCAATCCCGGGAGGGCTAAGCAATGGAGGACCACGTGACCGTAACGGCTGACGAAGACGGTTTCGCGGCGACCGAGGAAGTCGTCGCCGCGGAAGCGAAGATCGTCTTCACGCCGTCGGGCAAACGCGGGTCGTTCCCGGCCGGGACCTCCGTGCTGGAAGCGGCGCGCGCCCTTGGCGTGGACCTGGATTCGGTCTGCGGCGGCCGGGGCATCTGCGGGCGCTGCCAATGCGTGCTCAGCGAAGGCGACTTCTCGAAATTCGGCGTCAAAAGCCGGCCGGACCATCTGTCCGGTGCCAATGACGTCGAGGACCGCTACAGAACCAAGCGCGGCATGAAGGAAGGCCGGCGCTTGGGCTGTCAGTCGAAGCTGCTGGGCGATGTCGTCGTCGACGTCCCGGAAGAAAGCCAGGTCCACAAGCAGGTCGTTCGGAAACGCGCCGAGGTCCGTAATATCGAAATCGACCCGGCCGTGCGCCTTTGCTACGTCGAAGTCGCCGAACCGGATATGCATCATCCGTCCGGCGACCTTGAGCGCGTGATGACCGCGCTGAACGAACAATGGGGCATCACCGGGCTGGAACGGGCCGACCTTCCCGTGCTGCAGACCTTGCAAAAGGCGCTGCGCGACGGCGAGTGGAAGGTCACAGTCGCCGTGCGATGGGACAAGAAGATCGTCCACATCTGGCCGGGGTTCCACGACTTGGCCTTTGGCGCGGCCGTCGATGTCGGGTCGACGACCATGTCGGTGCATCTGACCAATCTGCAAACCGGCGAGGTCGTGGCCTCCGTCGGTGCGATGAACCCGCAGATCCGCTTCGGCGAAGACCTTATGAGCCGCGTATCCTACGTGATGATGAATCCGGGCGGCGACAAGGAACTGACCCAGGTCGTGCGCGAAACCCTGGGATACCTGCTCAGCCAGGCGAGCTTGGAAGCCTCCGTCGATGTCACGAACATCCTCGAAATCGTGGTGGTCGGTAATCCGATCATGCATCACCTGATCCTTGGGATTGACCCGACAGAACTGGGTTGGGCCCCCTTCGCGCTGGCCACCAACCAGCCGGTCCGGATTCGCGCCAGCGAACTCGACCTGGACGGCAAGACCAATCCCGGCGCCCGCGCCTATTTCCTGCCCTGCGTCGCCGGCCATGTCGGGGCCGATGCCGCCGCCGTCGTCTTGTCGGAAGGACCGCAATACCGGGATGAGATGACACTCGTCGTCGATGTCGGCACGAATGCGGAAATCATCTACGGCAACAAAGATCGCCTTCTTGCCTGTTCCAGCCCAACCGGTCCGGCCTTGGAAGGCGCGCAGATATCGTCGGGCCAGCGCGCCGCTCCCGGCGCGATCGAACGCGTGCGCATCGATCCGGAAACCCTGGAACCCCGTTTTCGCATCATCGGGGGTGACCTGTGGTCCGACGACGCCGGCTTCGCCGCCACGGTCAAGCGGACCGGCGTGACGGGCATCTGCGGTTCCGGGATCATCGAGGTGATGGCCGAGCTATTCCTGGCCGGAGTCATCACGCGGGACGGCATCATCGACGGCGCGATGGCGGCGAAGACGGACCGTATCGTGGGCGAAGGACGCACCTTCTCCTACGTCCTGCATCGGGGTGAGCCGGAAATCCGCGTCACCCAAGCAGACGTGCGCGCCATACAACTGGCCAAGGCCGCGCTGTATGCCGGCGCCCAACTGCTTGTCGACAAGATTGGCAAGCCGCCGGAACGCGTGGTTTTGGCGGGTGCCTTCGGCAGCCATATCGACACCAAATACGCCATGATCCTGGGCCTGATACCTGATTGTCCGTTGGACAAGGTCGCTTCGGTCGGAAACGCCGCCGGGACCGGCGCACGGATCGCGCTGTTGAACGTAAAGGCACGCGACGAAATCCGCGAGACGATCACCCGCATCGAAAAGATAGAGACCGCCGTGGAACCCCGCTTCCAGGAACACTTCGTCGATGCCATGGCCATTCCGAACAAGACCGCCATGTTCCCGAACTTGCGGAAAGAGGTGACCCTGCCCGAACCAAGGCAGTCCGCAGACGGTGATGGCGACGACACCCGCCGGCGCCGGCG
>CAYGKA010000135.1:0-2134 GCA_964350445.1 uncultured Flavobacteriaceae bacterium | reverse complement strand
GGTTGATACGGCAAAATTCCTATTCAGCAAAAAAAAGCCGGGCGAAGCGGAGCGGATTGGTGTTTGCCATTGCCGAATGTGACGCGGTTCCGCAGAATTGTTCCATGACAATCTGGATTCCTGACCGCGAACACCTGAAGCCGCCGCTGCACACCAGCCTTGCTGAATTGATGGAGGCCGCGATCAGAGATGGCCGGCTGCGCGTCGGCACCCGTCTGCCGGCGCACCGGTCCTTGGCGAAACAATTGACCCTCAGTGTTCAGACCGTCAGCAAGGCTTATGACGAGTTGCGGCGCATGGGACTGGTCGACGGGCAAGTCGGACGGGGAACCTACGTTCTAGATCCGGCGAAACCGTCCCAGCAGCCGTTCCTGATGGAACGCAGCGGTCAGGATGTCTTGGACCTCTCCATTTCGAGACCGCTATACGGGACGGTGCATGTCACCCGGATGCAGGAAGCCCTGGCCGGCATGGCGGCCTCGCTCGATCCGGATGTCTATTTGGCTTGCCGACCCAATATTGGTCTGCCGCAGCACCGTGAGATCGGGGTCGAGTGGCTCAAGACCTGTGGGCTGAACGCGCCGGAAGAGACCATCGTCATCACCAATGGGGTGTGCCATGGGTTGTCCACCGCCTTAGCCTCCATCGCCCGACCAGGGGACACCGTGGTCTGCGAGCGGATCACGCACCACCTTATCAGCTCGATTTGTGCCTATCTGGGGCTGCAGTTGCGTGGCCTGGAGATGGATGAAGAAGGCATTTTGCCGGAGGCTTTCGAGGATGCCTGCCGCCGGCAGAAGGTGACGGCCTATTTTGCGGTCCCTTCCCTTGCGAACCCAACCGTCAGCGTGATGTCGGCGGGGCGCCGGCGAGACCTCGCGGCGATCGCCCAGAAACACGGCGTCACGATTCTGGAGGATGACGCCTGGGGACCGGTGATGGAGGACCGTCCGCCACCGATCGCCAGTTTCCTGCCCGACCAGACGATCTACATGACGAGTTTCACCAAATGTATCATGCCGGGTTTGCGCGCCGGATACATGGTGGCCCCACAGCATCTGTTGCCCGCGATCACCGGACGGATCATCGCGTTTAGCTGGATGGCATCCCCCATGATGGCTGAATTGGCCTCCCGCTGGGTAATGGACGGAACCGCCCAGGACCTTGTCACCTGGCAGCGGCGTGAACTTGCCGTCCGATATGCGGTAGTTCGTGAGACAATGCAGGGTTTTGATTGGAGCGGTCACCCGGCATCACTGCATTTCTGGCTTCGACTGCCGGAGAACTGGAAGCCGGCGAGTTTTATCGAACACGCCCGCGCCAGGGGTGTCGCTGTTGCTTCTCCCCATCCCTTCGCAGCCGCTGACGACGACATCCCGAACGCTGTGCGCATTGCTGTGTGCGGTCATGACGACGCGGAGCAGTTGCGCCGGGCGCTCTCGTCAATCCGGGACCTCCTGAAGGGCCCGAAGGAGCCGTTGACACAGATCTACTAATTGATACGTGTCAATAATTGGATTGACATGCGATACAATGCTACCTCACTGTTGCGCAACGGCCTGGATGGCGGGGCGAGCGGATGGAGTCCGTTCAATCCCTGCCTCCCCGTCGTCACCGGGTGAACCCGCGATCGTTCCGGTCGCCGGATTCCGAGTTCAAGACCCGGGGGCGTCGATGTGAATCCAGGGATCAGGCAATCCACAGGCCGATCATCAACAGGAGGGTTTCAAAATGAAAGTACACGGGCGCAAGCTGTTTGGCGCATTGACTGCTATCGGCGTTCTGGCCGCCGGCATCACGACGGCCGAGGCTGCAAGCTGGAAATACGCCTTCGAGGAAGCCTTGACCGAAGTTCAGGGCGTCTATGCGACCAAGTTCAAGGAATACATCGAAGCGAATTCCGACCATGAGGTTCAGCTTTTCCCATACGGGACCTTGGGCGAATCGGCGGACATCATGGAACAGGCCCAGGCGGGCATTCTTCAATTCGTCGATCAATCTCCGGGGTTCACGGGTTCCCTTATTCCGGAAGCGCAGGTCTTCTTCGTCCCGTATCTGCTGCCGACCGACCAGGATCATCTGGCCCGGTTCTATCGCGAGAGCAAGGCGATCAACGACGATTTCGAGGATCTCT
>CAYGKA010000134.1:0-2443 GCA_964350445.1 uncultured Flavobacteriaceae bacterium | reverse complement strand
GTCCGGAACATGGGCCTGCACGGCAAACTCGGCCCCGTCCTGGGTGTCCACAACGGCAAGGTTCTCCGGCCGGACGAGACGCGCCACGTCCTGGCGGTCGCGCCAACCCGGGCTGGGAAAACCAGACAGGCGATTTCCACGGTCCTGGACTATCCCGGGACCGTCGTGGTCATCGACCCCAAGGATGAAATCCGCCAAATCACCAACCCGCATCGATCCAAGATCGGCCCGACCTACCATATCGCCTTTGCCGATCCGTCCACGCCGGACGGCTGGAACCCCGTCGCCTTGCGTGCCGTTCCAAAAGACAATGCCGAACTGGAACGGAGCGCCGCCCGCCTCGCCGGGATCTTCGCCCCGAAGAACCCCGGCGCGTCTGATTCCCATTGGGACGACACCGCCTTTCGGAACACGACGGCGCTGTTGATGTGGGAAATGTGCGAAGCACGCCGCACCGGAAAAGACGGCCACCTTTCCAACCTCATCAAGCATATTTCAGACTTGCCCGAAGCCGACCCCGAAGACGAGGACGCCGACCCCTTCGCCCTGAAAATGGCCCAGATGGCGACCCACGCGACCAATCACGGCTTCCCCGTAAATGTCGCAACGGACCTCATCAACTTCGCCAATATCCATTTCCGGGAACGGTCGAGCCACGTTTCCACGCTGCTAACGAAGTTGCAGGAATTTCGCATGGAATCCGCCCACAATGCCTTGGGCAAGGATTCCTTCGAATGGGCCGATCTTCGCGCTCGTCCCTCAACCGTCTATATCGACTATCCGCGCGCCGACGCCCAAGCCTTCGGGAAACTCGTCGCCTCGTTCATCGACGGGCTGACCGCTTGGGCGCTCAGTCGCGGCCGGAAGGAAGGCGAATACCCGATCCTCGTCATCATGGATGAATTCCGGGACAACCCGTACATCCCGAATTTCATTTCCGGCATGACGGCAGGCGCCGGCCTTGGCATCACCTTCTATCCAATTGTCCAAACACTCGGCCAATTGAAAGAGCGCTATCGGGATTCCTGGGAAAACATCCGCAACAACGTCGAATACCTGATCCTGTTCGAGAACCCCGACCCTGAAACGCAGCGCCTCGTTTCTGAAATCGTCGGCGAGTACACGACAAGCGCCAAGACAGAATCCAAATCGAAGGGCGGATGGTCCAAGGGCTATTCCGAATCCGAGCGCCGCAAACGCCTGATCAATCCGTCAGAAATCGGTGTCATCCCCTTCGGTCATCACATCGTTCTGGCCCGTCGTCACCAAATGCGGCCGATCCTATGCAAGTCCGCCTTCTGGGATCAGCTCAAAGAATTCCGCCGTCTCGTTCCCCGCAAAGCGAGGATCAAGACATGACCAAGACATACGAACAGTGCCGGGACGAAATTCTCACCCACCCCGACACGCCGAAGGAGATTCAATACGCAATCAGCGATCTAGAAACACTCGACCCTCACCAGGCGGTGAGCGTTGCCGCGATGCTCCTGCGATTGCAGGTGCTACGCGCGCAGGAAGCCCCGAGTTCGCCCTGTGTCTCGTTCACGATCCGGGAGGCCGTTGGATCATGAAACGGGCCGTGGCACTCGCTCTTTCACTCTCGATAGCGGCCGCGCCGGCTGCGGCTTCCTGTTACGAGGAAGCCGCAGCCACCTATGCGCCCTACAACGCCGATTTGCTGCGAGCAATCGAACAAGTCGAATCCGGCGGCAACCCCGTTGCCGTCGCCCGCAATCAAGACGGTTCAGAAGACATTTGCGCCATGCAGATCAATTCCCAGCACATGCCGTTCTTGAAGCGGTTCGGTATTACCAGGTCCGCACTACTCGCCGATCATTGCCTATGCGTGAAGGTCGGCGCGTTCTTCCTTGCTACCGAAGTTTCGAATGCCGGTTGGTCATGGAAGGCGGTCGGACAATACAACACCGGGCCAGCCGGTTCCGCGTCTCGGAAGGAATCCTACGCTCGCAAAGTCTTCGATACCTATCAGCGGATCGTCTCGGAAAGAGGCGTAACGGCCACTGCGCCGGGATCCGTCACGACGGCGGAAATGCGTCAAGCAACCGTTTCTTCCCGGAGCGACCCGTAATTTCGAGGACAGCACCTAGCCCGGAATGTTCACCCGGCAACCTGCCAGGGCGGTTTCCATAAATGGACCCTCCCCCCTTCGGTTGCCCGTCTCACTCACACCGGCCTTTTGTCGGTGCATCGAAATCACAGATCAGAAAGGAACTCTCAAATGCTTAACTCCATGACCTTCGAATACATCGGCCATGTCGGCGCTGCGGAAGTGAAATCCTCCAACGACAAAGACCGCGCCGAGCTGCGGATCGCCGCGACCGAGCGTTGGAAAGACCGGAACGACCAGGAACACGAAAAGACCTCTTGGTTCACCATTGTCTCTTTCGCCGACCACATCGTTAACGCCGTCAAATCGAAGCAG
>CAYGKA010000133.1:0-2688 GCA_964350445.1 uncultured Flavobacteriaceae bacterium | reverse complement strand
CCGGCCCCCTATCTGAACGACGCCCAGCGCAAGGAACTGGCCGATTACGCCAGGAAGATCGCCCATGCCACCGATTATGTCGGCGCCGGGACGGTCGAATTCCTGATGGATGTGGATACCGGAAAGTTCTACTTCATCGAGGTCAATCCGCGCATCCAGGTCGAGCACACGGTGACCGAGGAAGTAACCGGGATCGACATCGTCAAGGCGCAGATCCGGATTCTGGAAGGCCATGAAATCGGCACCAAGGAAAGCCGGGTTCCGGCCCAGGATATGATACGGTTAAACGGCCATGCGCTCCAATGCCGTATCACGACCGAGGACCCGGAGCAGAATTTCATTCCCGATTACGGCCGCATCATCGCCTATCGCGGCGCGACCGGATTCGGCATCCGGCTGGACGGCGGCACGGCCTATTCGGGCGCCGTCATCACCCGCTTCTACGACCCGCTTTTGGAGAAGGTCACTGCCTGGGCGCCGGAACCGGAAGAGGCGATCCAGCGCATGGACCGCGCGCTGCGCGAATTCCGCATCCGCGGCGTAGCCACCAACCTGACCTTCCTGGAAGCGATCATCGGGCACGAGAAATTCCGCGACAACACCTACACGACCCGTTTCATCGACGAGACGCCGGAACTGTTCTCCAATGTCCGCCGCCGCGACCGCGCGACGCGGCTGCTGACCTATATCGCCGACGTCACCGTCAACGGCCATCCGGAAGCGCGCGGCCGGGCGGAGCCCGACCCGGAAGCGGCCAAGCCGGTGGTGCCGCATGTCACGGGTGACATTCCCGCCGGCAGCAAACAGAAATTCGAAGCACTGGGGCCGGACGGGTTTTCGAAATGGATGCGCGACCAGCCCCAGGTCCTGATGACCGACACCACCATGCGCGACGCCCACCAGTCGCTGCTGGCGACCCGGATGCGGACCTATGACATCGCCGCCATCGCCGGGGTCTATGCCCGCACCCTGCCGCAGCTCCTCTCGCTGGAATGTTGGGGGGGCGCGACCTTCGATGTCGCCATGCGCTTCCTGAACGAGGACCCGTGGGAGCGCCTGTCGCTGATCCGCGAAGCCGCGCCCAACCTGCTGCTGCAGATGCTGCTGCGCGGGGCCAACGGCGTCGGCTACACCAATTACCCGGACAATGTGGTCAAACAGTTCGTGGCGGAAGCCAAGAAAGGCGGCGTCGATCTGTTCCGCGTCTTCGACTGTTTGAACTGGGTCGACAACATGCGCCTTGCCATGGACGCGGTGCGGACCGAAGGCGGGCTGTGCGAAGCGGCGATCTGTTACACCGCCGACATCCTGTCCTCCGCGCGGCCGAAATACGATTTGAAATACTATACCGACATGGCCGTCGAACTGGACAAGGCGGGCGCCAACATCATCGCGGTGAAGGACATGGCGGGCCTGCTGAAACCCGCCGCCGCGACGCAACTGTTCAAGGCCTTGCGGGAGGTGACCGACCTGCCGCTGCATTACCACACCCATGATACGTCGGGCATCGCGGCCGCGACCGTGCTGGCCGCGGTGGATGCGGGGGCCGACGCGGTGGACGCCGCGATGGATGCGTTTTCCGGCAATACCTCCCAGCCCTGCCTGGGCTCCATCGTCGAAGCGCTGAAAGGCAGCGCCCGCGATCCCGGCCTGGACCCCGCCTGGATCCGCCGCATCTCCTTCTATTGGGAAGCGGTGCGCAGCCAATACGCGGCCTTCGAAAGCGATTTGAAGGGCCCGGCCTCGGAGGTCTATCTCCACGAAATGCCGGGCGGCCAGTTCACCAATCTGAAGGAACAGGCGCGCTCGCTGGGCCTCGAATCCCGCTGGCACGAAGTGGCCCAGGCCTATGCGGATGCGAACGAAATGTTCGGCGATATCGTCAAGGTCACCCCGTCCTCCAAGGTGGTGGGCGACATGGCGCTCTTGATGGTGAGCCAGGATTTGAAGGTCGCCGATGTGAAGGACCCGGCACGCGACGTCTCCTTCCCGGAATCCGTCGTCTCGATGATGAAGGGCGACCTGGGTCAGCCCCCCGGTGGGTGGCCAAAGGACATTCAGAAGAAAGTGTTGAAGGGGGAGAAAGCCTATACCGAACGCCCCGGCTCCCTGCTGCCGGATGCCGACCTTCCCGCCGAGCGCAAACGCGTGGAGGAAGACCTGGACCGCCCGGTGAGCGACACGGAATTCGCCTCCTACATGATGTATCCCAAGGTCTTCACCGACTATGCCCGCGCCCGCGATCATTACGGCCCGGTCAGCCGGTTGCCGACCCCGGTCTTCTTCTATGGTCTGCCGGTGGGGGAAGAATTGCAGGTCGACCTGGAAGCGGGCGTGACGCTGGTGATCGACAACCTCGCCCAATCGGAACCCGACGAACAGGGCTTGGTGACCGTCTTCTTCGAATTGAACGGCCAGCCCCGCCGCATCAAGGTGCCCGACCGCGCCCACGGCGCCGCCGGCGCCGCCGCACGGCGCAAGGCCGAAGCCGGGAACGAGGCCCATATCGGCGCACCGATGCCGGGCGTCGTCTCCGCCGTCAGTGTCCAGCCTGGCCAGAAGATCACCGCCGGCGACAACCTGCTCTCCATCGAAGCGATGAAGATGGAAACCGTCCTCCATGCCGACCGCGACGGGGTGGTCGAGGAAGTCCTCGTCAAACCCGCCGACCAGATCGACGCGAAGGAT
>CAYGKA010000132.1:0-2834 GCA_964350445.1 uncultured Flavobacteriaceae bacterium | reverse complement strand
GTTCGGATTTCCAGAAGGCGGTCTGGCGGCAGATGCTGAAAATCCCCTATGGCGGTACCAGAACCTATGGCGACCTTGCCCGCGCCATCGACGGCACCGCGCGGTCGGTCGGCTCCGCCTGCGGGTCGAACCCGATCCCGATCATCATCCCCTGCCACCGTGTCGTCGGCGCGGACGGCACCATGACCGGCTTTTCCGGCGGCGAGGGCGTGGAAACCAAACAGGCCCTGCTCAGGCTGGAAGGGGCATTGTTACTTTAGCAGACTTCGAAACAAACATTGGTTCCATTGTTTTTCAAAACTAAAAACAATGGTAGTTTCCGTGCACTTCGCAGCGAACGACTTTGACTAGATTGTTGGCGGTAGGCGCGTTTGAAGGTCATATCTGAAAATCCTGACAAATATCTGGCAACCGTCGCAGAAATTCTGACCGCGGAAGGCATGTCGGGCGCTGCTGAGGTCTTGCGTAAATCAACGCCAGTTATCGAAGAAACCGGTTACGATAATTGGGACGGCGGAACCCGAATTTGGACAATTTTTCTGCACATTGATCCAAAGTCTTACGCCCAACTCGGCTCGAAACGAGAAGCATTTGAAGAACAGATAGACAATCGCCTGAGGCCAATTGTGGAAAGGCTTTCGGATGATTGGTTCAATGTGACAATTACGCCAAAGGTCGACCCGCATCCTGATTGGCGAATTTCGAAGGGTGAGGTGTCTCGAGAAGCTCGGCAAAACATTTTTGACGGACTTCGAATTGATCAAGTTCCTTGGAGTGGAAGGCTGGGTGAGGTTGAGTTTTTAGAACGCATATACGATCTCGAATCTATCAAATCCTACGACTCGCGATTTGAGAATGCCGCTGGAGATATTTGGCAGCATCGCGTGAACAATCCCGAGGATTGGTCAAATGATTGGGTTTTTGACGATCCCAGGTTTGACCTTCAAAGGGGTTCGTCAGATGTATTTCTTCGATTCTTGTGTGAGATAGTGCACCCGGTGATCCGGCCAGACCGGAACGAGGCACTTCGATTAGTTCAGCAGTTTAATCAAGAATTGAGGCGTGAAGGGTGGCTCCTTGTAGAAGAGGAGAAGATCGCAGGGCGGCCACGCTACGTCGCCAAACGCGTCCAAGCAGCAGATTCCAGATCGGTAACCAGAGCACGGTCTGTGGCGGAAGCATTGGATGCTGGGTGGATGCAGAAAGAGATAGAGCGGTTAGAAAACTCGGTGGAACATGACCCGTCTTTAGCTATTGGCACTGCTAAAGAACTTATCGAAACATGTTGCAAGACGATCCTGACCAAACGGGATATTATTTTTTCAAGAAAGGCTGACCTGCCAGAACTTACTAAGTTACTGGCGAAAGAGCTCAGTCTTGTTCCGGAAAACATATCGGACGAGGCAAGAGGTGCAGAAACAATCCGTTTGATCCTGCGAAACCTCTCTTCCATTACTCAATACCTCTCGGAACTTCGTGGACTCTACGGTTCAGGTCACGGTCGCGATGGGAAGCACCGCGGCCTCGAGCCTCGGCATGCAAGACTAGCTGTTGGCGCTGCAATAGCATTTGTCGATTTCATGACCGATACCCATCACAAACGACCAATGCCATCAAAATCGGAGGATATGGTTGAGCCAGAACAAAGTGACCCGGTCAAAACTAGTACCTAGTGATTCATTGAATTCGTTCGATTCTGCTAGTTTTTAAGCCGCCGGCAAACGCACAATGAAGCGCGCGCCGCGGGGCTTGCCGTCATGGGTCATGCGGTTTTCGGCGCGGATTTCACCGGCATGGGCTTCCACGATCTGTTTGGAGATCGACAGGCCAAGGCCCGAATGGGCCCCGAATTTTTCGCTGCTGGGCCGTTCGGTGTAGAACCGGTCGAAGATCGCTTCCAGCTTGTTCGGCGGAATGCCGGGGCCTTCGTCTTCCACCGCCGCTTCGATCAAGTCTCCGTCACGGCGGATTTTCAAATCGATGCGCCCGTCCTGGGGGCTGAAGGTCATGGCATTGCCGATCAGGTTTCGGAAGACCTGCACCAGACGGTCCTCGTCGCCCATCACCCGGAAAGGGCCTTCGCCATGGGCTTCCATGCTGACTTTCGCCCGGCCCGCGCCGTTCTCTGTGCCGACCACGCCGTACATGCCGGCCAGCGTCGCGAGCAGCCCGGCGAGGTCCAGGGGTTCCGCCTCCGTCCGGCTCAATTCCGCGTCCAGCCTCGACGCATCGGAAATATCGCTGATCAGCCGGTCGAGCCGCGCCACATCGTCGTTGATGATTTCCAGCAGCTTGCGGCGTTGTTCGTCATCCTTGACCTTGGAAACGGTTTCCACCGCACTCCTCAGGCTGGTCAGCGGGTTTTTGATTTCGTGGCTGACATCGGCGGCGAAGCGTTCGATCGCCACCAGACGCAGGCGCAGGGCCTGGGTCATGTCCCGCAGCACGCCGGACAGATCGCCGATCTCGTCCGCGCGGTCGGTCATGTCGGGGATTTCCTCTTCCTGCCGCCCGACGGACCGCCCGACGCGGTAGGCCGCCGCGGCCAGCTTGTTCAACGGCCGGGCGATGGCGCTCGCGAGGTAGATCGACAGCGCGATCGTGATCAGCAGCGCGCCGGCGAAGACCATCAGGATCGTCGCGCGCACGTCGCGCAGCGCCGCCTCCACGTCCTTGCCGGTCTTCGACAGCATCAACGATCCGAAGACCTTGTAATAGCGCTGCACCGGCAGGGCGACGGAAAGAACCAGATGGCCGCCATCGGTTTCCCGCACCACGCCCATGATGTCGCCCTGCAGGGCGCGGGTGACTTCCGGATAATCGTCGGCCGCCGG
>CAYGKA010000131.1:0-3015 GCA_964350445.1 uncultured Flavobacteriaceae bacterium | reverse complement strand
TTTGTAGGTTGCGTCGCGGCGCTGGGCTCGGATTGCGAGTCGCCGCGCAGGCCCCTTGGCGGAATAGGTAGACGCAGCAGACTTAAAATCTGCTATCGCAGTGCGGTGTTCCGGTTCGAGTCCGGAAGGGGCCACCATCCGCTCCCATTCTCGGCAACACCGACAAAGTTGCGGATCATCTGCCGGGGATAGTAATACTCATCGTATTGGAGTGTCAGTGAACTCTATTCGAGAGGTAACCTTTCATGCGCCGCTTTCTCAGAACCTTGCCCAGCCTTCTCTCTTTGGCCGTTATCGGTCTGTTCCTGACCGCTTGTTCCCCCGAAGTCGGCAGCGAAGATTGGTGTGCCGATATGAAGGAAAAACCCAAGGGCGATTGGTCGGCCAACGAAGCCGCCGATTTCGCCAAGCATTGCGTTCTTTAGGCACCGCACCGAGTTTTTTATGTTCGGGTCACGTGGTTGGTAAACCGGTTGAATGGTGTGAGCCGGTGCCTTGACTGCGTGAGCCGCGAACCGGTCGAACAAGGACTCCAGACGTCAAACGCACAAAAGGCCCCGGGAACGGGGCCTTTTGCCAATCAGTGTAGCAGGTTCTTCCTAAACGGTGTGCTTCCGGCGTCGCGACAGGACGCCAAGACCCGCGATGGCGGCCGCCAGCAAAGGCAGAGCCGCGGGAATCGGTACCGTCGAAACGTTGTTCCCGGTGATGGATGTCACGACATATTGGTCGAAACTGCTGCTGTTCGGCGTGTTGTACAATTCCGTGCTGAACACGAGGTATTCGAAAGCCAGGCCAGCCAACGAACCAAGGATATCCTGGAACAGGACTTCTTGAGTGCCGGAAATGTTGCTGCTGAACACCTGCGTCAGTTCCAGGAAATCTATGTCGCCGTTGTTGTCCGTGTCGTTCCCGACAAAGATGTCGACATGGTCGCTGGCATTCTTGCCGTTCAGGACAGCGCTGACCGGAACCCATTGCGGCGAATCGAATTTAACAACCAGCCAATCCGCATCAAAACCGCCCTGCGTGCTGTTCTGTTCGTTGTTGTCGATCTGCGTTCCACCGACGTCATCGATACCGAGGCCGTTGGAATTGACGACTAGCTTCCGCGCGATCCGGTCTACGCCGCCGGCGATACTGTCTTCATCGTAGAGATAATAGCCGAAAGCAGTCAGCGAGCCCTCCGCCGTGTTCGACACCGTATTGGTGCCGCCAACGGTTCCGCTCAATTTGTTCGAAGCGAGGGCGATATCATTCAACTCGAAAACGGTCGCGGCGCTGGCCGGTGCTGAAGCCGCAAAGGTGAAAGCGACTATGGCGGTAGCGAATGAGATATTCTTCAAGGGGACGCTCCTGCAACGACAAACATTGTATCTGAATAATGTCTAATCCAAGTCGCCGGATGATGTGTCAATTGCTGTGGTCATGTTATCGACAGACGTTCACAATTGTCATGGTGCCAACAATCTTCATACAAGGAAGCCCCTGGCCGGCGTTTTAGGGCCTGACCTTGGTGATTTTTGAGAACTTCCCAGTGGATTTTTGTTTAATATGTCGATAAGTCTCGACATATGGACATGAATTCGGCAGTGAAGGCGTTTGGGGCGCTATCGCAGGAGACCCGGTTGAAGGTCTTCCGGTTGCTCGTGCGCCGTGGGGCGGAGGGCGTGGCAGCGGGTGAGATCGCGCGGCTGCTGGATATCCCGCACAACACCCTGTCGACGCATCTGGCGGTGCTGACCGCGGCGGGCATGGTGTCTTCCCGGCGCATCGGACGGTCGATCATCTACAGCATTGATCTGACCGGTATTCGCGGCCTGCTCGCCTTCCTGATGGAGGATTGCTGCCAAGGCCGGCCTGAGCTTTGCGCGCCGGTTCTGGACAGGCTGTTGTCCAGTGACGGCTCTGACATGAACAACGAAACACGAGACAAGATTGGCGGATCAATAGGATGAATACGGAAACTGGCGCGGCTTCTTCCGAGGCGCCCCCGATGGGCCTGTTCGAACGGTATCTCTCCGTCTGGGTCGCTCTGTGCATCGTTGCAGGGGTGGCGCTGGGCGCCGTTCTGCCGGACCTGTTCCAGGCCATCGCCGCCATCGAATACGCCAACGTCAATCTGGTCGTCGCCGTGCTGATCTGGGTGATGATCTATCCGATGATGGTGAACGTGGACTTCGCCTCGCTGAAGGATGTGGGAAAGAAGCCCAAGGGCCTCTGCGTCACGCTGGTGGTCAACTGGTTGATCAAGCCTTTCACCATGGCGGCGCTGGGCATCCTGTTTTTCGAGCATGTCTTCGCCGACCTCGTCGATCCGCAGACGGCGCGGGAATACATCGCCGGCATGATCCTGCTGGGCGTCGCGCCCTGCACGGCGATGGTCTTCGTGTGGAGTCAATTGGTCCGCGGCGATGCGAATTACACGCTCGTGCAGGTCTCCATCAACGACATCATCATGGTTTTCGCTTTCGCCCCGATAGCGGCCTTCCTGCTGGGGGTTACGAACATCACCGTGCCGTGGGAGACGCTGCTGCTGTCGGTCATCCTCTATGTGGTGATCCCGCTGGCGGCCGGGTATGTCACGCGCAAGAAACTGGACAAGTCGGATGATCATTCCCGGGTCAGCACTTTCACGAACCGGATCAAGCCCTTTTCGGTCATGGGGTTGTTGGCGACGGTCGTGCTGTTGTTCGGGTTTCAGGCGCAGACGATCTTGGACAAGCCGCTGGTCATCGCGCTGATCGCCGTGCCGCTGTTGATTCAGAGCTACGGCATATTCTTCATCGCCTATGGCTGGGCGTATCTATGGCGCGTGCCTTTCGATACGGCGGCGCCGGCGGCTTTGATCGGCACATCCAACTTCTTCGAACTGGCGGTAGCCGTCGCGATCAGCCTGTTTGGATTGCAGTCGGGCGCGGCCTTGGCGACGGTGGTCGGCGTGCTGGTTGAAGTGCCGGTGATGCTGTCGCTGGTCTATTTCGCGAACAAAACACGCGCACATTTCGCCTGACG
>CAYGKA010000130.1:0-3129 GCA_964350445.1 uncultured Flavobacteriaceae bacterium | reverse complement strand
TGCCGCCGTACTCGACCCGGCCCTTGTCGATGGACACGGCGAACGACATGTCCGTCTTCTTGGTCGGGACGGAAAGGTGATCGAACAGGCCCAGAAGATTGGGATAGGTCCGTTCGTTGAACACAATGAACCCCGTATCGACCGGGATCTTCTTCTCCCCGCCGGCCGTCTGAACCGTAACGTCGACCGTGTTCGAATGTCCGCCTGCATAGGCGTTCCGCTCGTAGACGGTGACCTGATGTTTCTGGTTCAGCAGAAGGGCAGCGCCCAATCCGGCGATGCCGGAACCGATAATGGCAATCCGCATGGGTCAGGCTGCTCCGCTCAATAAGATGTTTTCATCGGGATTCTTGATGCTGGCGAACGCGTCGAGGGCTCGTTGACGGGCCCCGGCATGTTCGACGATCGGCATCGGGTAGGTTTCGCCCAAACGGATGCCCGCTTCGGCGAGGGCGTCGCCCGGCGCTTCCCAAGGCTTGTGCACAAATTTGTCGGGCAAGGCGGCCAGTTCGGGAACCCATCGGCGGATGTACTCGGCCTTTGGATCGAACCGCTCGCCCTGGGCGATGGGATTGAATATCCGGAAGTAGGGCGCGGCATCCGCGCCGCAGCCGGCCGTCCATTGCCAGCCGCCGACATTGTTGGCCAGATCCGCGTCGACCAGCGTGTCGCGGAACCAGGCTTCCCCGCGCCGCCAGTCGATTAAAAGGTGTTTCACCAGGAAGGACGCGACGACCATTCGTACGCGGTTATGCATGACCCCGGTGCGCCATAACTCGCGCATGCCCGCATCCACCAGCGGATAGCCCGTTCGGCCTTTCGACCAAGCGTCGAAAGCTTTCTCATCGTCGCGCCAAGGGAAGGCGTCGAACGTATCGCGGAAGTTTTCGGTAACGGTATGCGGATTGTAGAAGAGCAGGTGGCGGTTGAAGTCGCGCCATCCCAACTCCCGCAGGAAGGCCCAGCCTGCCGCGTCGCGCACGTCGCCGGTTTCCATGGCGGACCGCGTCGCGTGCCACAATTGCCGCGGGCCGACCTCTCCGAAATGCAGATGGGCCGAGGTACGGGACGTCGCGCCAAGGGCTGGAAAATTCCTGCCGTCGGCGTAGTCGTTGATCGGGCCGGAGAGGAAGTCGGCCATCAGTTTCGCTGCACCCGTGGGACCGGGGGTCCATTCGGCCTCGAACCCTTTGGCCCAATTAGGTCTTTCCGGCAGCAGCCCCCAGTCGTCGAGGCGGTCGGTCGGGATCGTGCCGGAATGGAAGGTAATGGTGCCGGGGGCCGGCAGGGGCGGCGGCGGATCGCCTTGCGTCTGCATCGCCCGCCAAAAAGGGGAGAAGACGGAAAAGGGTTTGCCGGCCTTTGTCTCGACCTCCCAAGGTTCGCGGATCATGTCGGCGGCGAAGCTCTCCGCTTCTATGTCTCGATCCGTCAGGTCGGCTTTCAGCGCCTTGTCCCGGCTGATCGACCAGGGTTCGTAAAGCCGGTTCCAAACGACACGCGCCGCGCCGGTTTCCGCGATGACGTCCTGAAGGACTTGGGACGCCTTCCCGCGCCGCAGCACCAGCCGGCCGCCGAGGGTCTTCAAGTCACGATCCAAGGCAACAAGACTGTGATGCAGCCACCAGCGGCTGGCCGCCCCGGTCGCGTTGTCGCCCGCATCCTCATCGTCCAGGACGAACAGGCACAGGACCGACCCGCGGGATACCGCCGCCGTCAGGGCCGGATTGTCCCGCAGGCGCAGATCGCGCCGAAACCAGTGGATTGTTGTGCTGCTCATCGGGCGTTGGGAACCTGTCGAACCGTGCAAGGGCAAGTCTGTTGTTGCTTTAATTTACGAGTCCATGACCGTGTTGGATTACCCCCTCGCCGAATAATGTTATCGGGTGCCGGGCCGGCCCTCCGCCGCTGATTTCGGAAACCGGTGAACGCCCGTCCGTCCCAGCAGCCAGATGTTGTAGCCTTGCGGGAAATGGCGGTCGATCGCCGGGTCGCGGACATTCAATCCCCCGGTGAAGGCGCCGAAGGAAGGCAGAATCATCCGCCTGCCGTCGCTGACGAAGCAGCGCGCGGAGACCCGGCGCATCCGGGTCTTGACCGTTGCCTTGGGGTGGAAGTGGCCGGAAACCTCGCCGGCGGCCTGTCCGTCGGCGGCTTCATGCCGGAAGAGCAGGGGGCCGTCGGTCAGTTCCGCGACAATGGAGCCGCCCAAATCGGCCGGCGGATCGGGATCGTGATTGCCGGAAACCCAGACCCACTCGACGCCGTTTGTAATCTCGACCAGGGCCGCGCGGTCCTGGTCCTGCAACCGTGCCCCGGCATCGCCGTCATGAAAGCTGTCGCCCAGGGAAATCACGCGGCTGGCCTGCGTTCTGCGCAGAACCTCGGCCAGGCGTTTCAGGGTCGTCCGGGTGTCGTAGGGCGGCAGCAACTGCCCGCGTGAGGCCAAGGCGCTGCCTTTTTCGAAATGCAGGTCCGCGACGATCAGCGTATTTCGGTCGCGCCAGAAAAGCGCGCCGGAAAGGTCCGGCACAAGGTCCGCGCCGTTCAATCTAATCGCCGTATGTTGTGCCGTTCGTGTCATCAGGATAGCGGCAATTCGCCGTGAACCACGCCGCCCATTGCCTCTTCGATCAGGTCCTCGGAAGCTTCTATCAACAGATCGTCCATACCGCTGCCGTAGACGGATTCCTTGCCGATCTCCAGCAGGATCGGGACCGCCAGTGGGGACACGCGGTCCAGCCTTCGGTGGACGATCCTGCCCTGTGCCTTGTGCAGCATCTCCGCCAAGCGCCCGACATCCGTCAGGCCGGACGCGGCGTCCATCCGGGTGGCGCGCAGCAATATGTGGTCCGGTTCGTGTTCCCGCAGTACGTCGTAGATCAGATCGGCGGAGAAGGTGACCTGCCGCCCCGTCTTTTCCTGACCGGGAAGGCGGCGTTCGATCAGACCGGCGATGATGGCCGCATTTCGGAACGTTCGCTTCATCAGCGAGCTTTCATCCATCCAGGCTTCAAGATCGTCGCCCATCATGTCTTCGTCGAACAGGGCCGCGACATCCTTCACCGGCTTCACGCTCCAGACGGCGATGACATAGTCGCTGGCGACGAAACCGAGCGGGCCGTATCC
>CAYGKA010000129.1:0-3334 GCA_964350445.1 uncultured Flavobacteriaceae bacterium | reverse complement strand
CCAATTCCCGGTGCAGGTCCTGGGTGCCGCAGATGAAGCGCACGCTGGCCATGCCGAAGCCGCGGGTATCGAAGGCTTCCCTGGCCGCCTCGATCAGTTTCGGATGGTCGGCCAGGCCGAGATAGTTGTTGGCGCAGAGGTTGACCACATCGCCCCGATACGCGCCGCCCGGTTTCCCGTCCAGGTCGACATCGATGCGACCCGATTGCGGGGACACGATGAGGCGTTCCCGCTTGTAGAGGCCTTCCGCCTCGATCCCGTTCAGGGTTTCCGAGATATGATCCAGAAACTTGGTCGACATTGCCTTAGTCCTCCCCGGATTCCGTCCTCGTTTTTCAATTGGGCCGGAACCGCCGCTGTTCGATACATCAGACACAAATCCGCTATAGCGGATTTATCGGTATATTGGAATAGTTTCCTTTATAACGGATTTTAATATCCGTTCACGTGCCGCGCATTTCGCGGGGCCCAACCGGCTTGCTTTGGCCATATTTGGCCTGCATCGGCCCAGTCTAGCTGTTTTCGACGATCAACAGTACCCGCGCCGCGCCGCCCTTGGCGCGGATCGCATGCGGGCGGTCGGCGGCATAGCGCGCCGTATCCCCGGTGGCGAGGTCGACCGGTACCCCGTCGGACTCAGCTGTGGCCGCACCTTCCAGCACCGTCAGATGTTCGCGGCAGCCGGGCCGGTGCGGGTCGCTGACCAGCGCACCGCCTTTTCGGATGGCGATATCGTAGACCTCATGTTTCCCGGCCTGGTCGGGCGGGCTGAGGATGCGGATGCGGCAGCCGTCGCCCTGGCTGTCGATCGTGGGCGTGCGGTCGGCGCGCATGACGTCCGAAATCGGGCTTTCCGTGCCGCCGGAACTGTCCAGCAGGCCGGCGAAATCGACCTGCAACGCTCGGGTCAGGTTCCACAGGGTGGCGACCGTCGGGCTGGATTCCCCGCGTTCGATCTGCGACAGCATGGAGCGCGACACACCGGAAAGCTTGGCGACCTGATCCAGGCTCAACCCCTTGCTCTTCCGCGCGTCCTTCAGGCGCGGGGCCAGCTGGCGCATGATGTCGGTCTGACGGTCCATCGTCTTGGCCTTCCGTATCCCGATTTCCGTTTACCCTACAGGCTCGTCATTTCGCCGAAGAAACCGACAATCTGAAGCAACCGGCCGTCACCGTCCAAGGTTCCGAAATCGACGCCCACCAACACCGGCTCACCCGCGTCCGTCACAAGATGCCAAGAAAAGTAGATGTGGTCATGATGTTGGTTCACGCCGCTGGTATACTCAATGCGGGCGCCCGGCGTCTTCTGGTGTACCGTCCCGATATAATCCGACAGGGCATGCCGCCCCTTGGCCTCCTTTAGCGGGTCGCGATAGATGCCATCCTCGCTCCAGGCGATGGCGAGCGATGCGTCGCGTTTAGCGCGGTCCGGCTCGGACCAGGCAGCGGCATAGGCCGCCATGACATCCTGCAACGACACAACCCTCTCCCCATCCATATCCGTTTTTCGTTAGTTGTTTTCCACTATCCACTTTCTGGGCGAAATCTAGTGGAGCGGGCTGGTTCGCGCCAGCGGCATCGTCGGAATCACGCCAACGCGGGCGTCGCTCAGAAAAAAGACAAACAGGCTGATCTTTGTTAGGCACGAGGAGCCTTCCGATACCGCCCGTCCATAAGGATCCTGCCATGTCTTCCCCCGCCGCTTCGAAAACCGCCCGCCCCAACATCCTGCTGATCATGGCCGACCAGTTGGCGGCCCAGTTCCTGCCCTGTTACGGGCATCCCCTGGTGCAGGCGCCGACGCTGTCGAAACTGGCGGATGAGGGCGTGGTCTTCGACGCGGGCTATACCAATTCCCCGCTTTGCGCGCCCAGCCGCTTCGTGATGATGTCGGGACGGCTGCCGACGAAAATCGCGGCCTGGGACAATGCGGTCGATTTCTCCGCCGAGGTCCCGACCTTCGCCCATTACCTGGAAGCGGAAGGGTATCGCACCTGCCTCAGCGGCAAGATGCATTTCGTCGGGCCGGACCAGCTGCACGGTTATCGCGACCGGTTGACGACCGACGTCTACCCCTCCGACTTCACATGGCACCCGGAATGGGACCGTCCGGAAGAGCGGTTGGACTGGTTCCACAATATGGAAGTGGTGACCAAGGCCGGGCCCTGCATGCGGTCGATGTATCTGGATTACGACGACGAAGCGGTCTTCAAGGCTAAGCGCTATATCTTCGACCGCGCCCGGGATGCGGGCACGGCAGATGCCGAGCCTTTCATGCTGACCGTTTCCATGATCCAGCCGCACGATCCCTATCTGTGCCGGCAGGATAAGTGGGACCTGTACCGGGAGGACGATATCGACCTGCCGAAAGTGCCGCTCGGCTCCCACAAGGCGCATCCGATGGAAGAACGCCTGCGCTATGGCTACGGCGCGACCGACATCGACCTGGACGAAGCGACCCTGCGCAACGCGCGCCGCGCCTACTACGGCAGCATCTCGGATATCGACGACAAGGTGGCCGACCTGTTGCAGACGCTGCAGGAAGCGGGGATGGCCGACAACACGATCGTCATCTTCACCGGCGATCACGGCGACATGCTTGGCGAGCGCGGGATGTGGTTCAAGATGAGCTATCTGGAAAACTCCGCCCGCGTGCCGATGATCGTCCACGCGCCGAAAATCTTCTCGCCCGCCCGGGTGAGGGAGGCCGTTTCCCTCGTCGATCTGCTGCCGACATTCGTGGAAGTCGCACGGGACGGAAAGCCAGGCGACTATGCATCGCCGATCGAGGGGCGGTCCCTGCTGCCGCATCTGTCGGGAGGGACGGGCCATGACGAGGTGATCGGAGAGTATTTCGGCGAAGGCACCGACACGCCGGTCTTCATGATCCGACGCGGCGACATGAAGCTGATCGATTCAGGCCCGAACGACCCGCTGCAGTACTACAACGTTGCCGCAGACCCGACGGAAGTGAACAACCTGGCCGACGACCCCGCGCAGCAGAACGACATCCAGCGATTGGTCCAGGAAATCGCGGGCAAATACGACCGCCCCGCCTTGACGGAAAAAGTGCTGGAAAGTCAGCGCCGGCGGAAGTTCCTGAAAGGGGTGATGCGGAAGCAGAACCTGGACTGGGATCACAACCCGGCCCAGGACGCCGCCCATGAATATATCCGCAATTCGCTGCCGATCTATGAGCTGGAAAAACGCGGGCGTTTTCCGTCTGTGTGAACGGCAGTGAGACAAGCGGGAGAAAATTGAGAAACGTCCTCGCGGCAGCCCCTCACGTTTCCCGCACTTGCGCAAAGAAGGTTTCGACGCTGTCATGAAGCAC
>CAYGKA010000128.1:0-3499 GCA_964350445.1 uncultured Flavobacteriaceae bacterium | reverse complement strand
ACGTTGGAAAAGATGGAGGCGCGCGTCCGCTATGACACATACTATGCGGAAAACTGGTCGCTCCTCTTCGATCTGCAAATCCTTGCCAGAACCGCCATCGTTGGCTTTGTGAACAAGAACGCCTATTGAGCCGATAGCCTTAATGCGCCGACCTTCCGGCGGCCGAGTTCCATGGACCTGCGTATGATTGTCACCGAAACCGAAATACCCGATGTAAAGCTGATCGTTGCCAAGAAGTTCGGCGACGAGCGCGGTTTCTTCTCGGAAACCTTCAATTTCGAGCGGTATCGGGCCGAAGGGGTTACCATGAACGCGGTGCAGGACAATCACTCGCTGTCGGGTCCCGTCGGCACCGTGCGCGGCCTGCATTTCCAGATCCCACCGAAATCCCAGGCGAAGCTGGTCAGGGTGGTGCGCGGCGCCGTCTTCGACGTGGCCGTCGACCTGCGCAAGGGGTCGCCGACATACGGCAAGCACGTTACAGCGGTCATTTCCGCCAAGGAATGGAACCAACTGTATATCCCCAAAGGGTTCGCCCACGGCTTCTGTACCTTGGAGCCGGATACCGAATTCCTGTACAAGGTGGACGACTATTACTCACCGGAACATGAGCAGGGAATCCAATGGGACGACCCCGCACTCGGCATCGTCTGGCCCGTGGAGGCGGGCAAGGCGCTGTTGAGTTCCAAGGATACCGGGAACCCGACTTTTGCGGACCTCCCGGACTATTTCACTTACGGCAAAGAGGGTTAAGTCTGTGACCGACACCATATTCGTAACCGGCGGCGCGGGCTTTATCGGATCCGCGGTTGTCCGGCAGTTGATTGAGACGACCGACCACAAGGTGGTGAATGTCGACAAGCTGACCTATGCGGCGAACCTGTCTTCCCTGGTGCCGGCGTCGGACAGCGATCGTTATGTGCTGGAAAAGGTCGATATCTGTGATGCAGCGGCGGTGAACGGCCTGTTTGCCAAGTATCGGCCGACCAAGGTCATGCATCTGGCGGCGGAATCGCATGTTGACCGTTCCATCGACGGCCCGGCTGAATTCATCCAGACGAATATCAACGGCACGTTCGTCTTGCTGGAAGCGGCCTTGAGCTATTGGAAGGGGTTGGATGAGGCCGCCAAGGAAGCGTTCCGCTTTCTCCATGTCTCGACCGATGAGGTATATGGATCGCTCGGGCCGGAAGGCTTTTTCCACGAGGAGCATCAGTATCAGCCGAATTCGCCGTATTCGGCCAGCAAGGCGGCGTCCGATCACCTGGTGCGCGCCTGGCACGAGACTTTCGGTCTACCGACGGTCATCACGAACTGCACCAACAACTATGGCCCGTATCAGTTCCCCGAAAAGCTGATCCCGGTCGTGATCCTGAAGATTCTGAACCGGGAAAAGATTCCGGTCTACGGGAAGGGCGAGAACATTCGCGACTGGCTGTATGTGGAAGATCACGCGCGCGCGCTGTGGCAGGTGATCAACGAAGGCCGCCTTGGCGAGACCTACTGCATCGGCGGCCAATGCGAGATGACGAATATCGATGTCGTCCGGGCGATTTGTGACCTGATGGACGAATTGGCGCCGGACGCGGAGCGCGGCAAGGCGAGCGATCTGATTTCCTTCGTCACCGACCGGCCGGGCCACGACCAGCGCTACGCCATGGATATCGGCAAGATCAACCGCGAGCTCGGTTGGTCCCCGGCGGAAACCTTCGAGACGGGCATGCGCCGGACAGTTGCATGGTATCTCGAGAACCGCGGCTGGTGGCAGGCCATCCTGGACAGCCGCTATGCCGGCGAACGGCTGGGAACCGGCCAGAAAAAGGCCGGCTAGCGGGGCAGGGACGTGCGTATCCTTCTTTTCGGGCCCAACGGGCAAGTCGGCAGCGAATTGCGCGCGCTTTCTTGGGAGGGCGGGCTCACCCTCATTCCGGTTTCCAGGGAGAGCACCGATTTGTCGGTGACGGGGGCGGCGGAAGCGGCCGTCCGCCGCGAAAAGCCGGACCTCGTCGTCAATGCAGCGGCCTATACCGCCGTTGACAGGGCGGAAAGCGAGCCAGACATGGCGCAAGCGGTCAACGGCGCTGCGCCGGGTGGCATGGCGCGCGCCTGCGCCGATCTCGGCATACCGCTGATCCACATCTCGACCGATTTCGTTTTCGACGGCGCCAAGAACGGCCCGTATGTCGAGGATGATCCCACCGGGCCGGTTTCCGTCTACGGCAGTTCCAAACTGGCGGGCGAGGCCGCGGTGAGGGGCGCGCTCGACAACCATGTCATATTGCGCACGGCTTGGGTCTTTTCCCCCTATGGGAACAATTTTTTGAAGACCATGCTGCGGCTTGGCGCCGAGCGCGACGAATTGGGGATCGTGGATGATCAGCGCGGCTGCCCGACCTCGGCCGGTGGCATTGCCCGCGCGATCCGCGCCATTGTCGATCGGCATTACGCCGGTGAGGCGCTGGTGCCTGGTACCTATCACTATTGCGGCGACAACGCGGTGACTTGGTTCGGTTTCGCCAACGCGATTTTCGAGGCGGCGGGGGACCGGCTTCCGGGCGGGATCACGGTCAAACCCATCGGGACGTCAGACTACCCGACACCGGCACGCCGACCGTCGAATTCTGTCATGTCTTGCGCAAAGATACGGGCTGTATACGGTATCGAACCGGACGACTGGCGCGGCGCGGTTTCGGCTGTCGTCGACCGGTTATTGAACGAAGCGACTGAAACAGGGGAGTAGAGCGTTGAAGGGCATCATCTTGGCAGGCGGCAGCGGAACCCGCCTCTATCCGGCGACCCATGTGGTCAGCAAACAGTTGCTGCCGATCTACGACAAGCCGCTGATTTACTACCCCCTCAGCAGCCTGATGCTTGCCGGAATCCGGGACGTGTTGATCATTACCCGGCCCGACGAAGCGCACCATTTCGAACGGGTCCTCGGCGATGGCGCGCAATGGGGGATGAACATCCAATACGCCGTTCAGCCCGAGCCAAAGGGGATCGCGCAAGCCTTCCTGATCGGCAAGGAGTTCATCGACGGCAGCCCGACCACCTTGGTCCTGGGGGATAATATCTTCTATGGCCACGGCATCCCGGAAACACTTTATCGGATGACCCAGTCCCGCAAGGGCGCGACGGTCCTGGCTTATTGGGTCAGCGACCCGGAACGCTACGGCGTTCTTGAGTTCAATGAGGCGGGTAAGCCGATCGGCATTCAGGAAAAGCCGGACCCGGCGCCCTCCAATTGGGCCGTGACTGGTTATTATTGCTATGATGAACGCGTCGTGGATGTGGCGGAGAACCTGAAACCTTCCGCGCGGGGCGAGTTGGAAATCACCGACGTCAACGCCTGGTACCTGGAACAGGGGGATCTGGCAGTCGAAAAGCTCGGCCGTGGTTATGCTTGGTTCGATACGGGAACGCACCAGTCCATGCTGGATGCCTGCAACTTCGTCGCCCTTCTTGAAGCACGGCAAGGCATGAAACTCGCCTGTTTGGA
>CAYGKA010000127.1:0-3627 GCA_964350445.1 uncultured Flavobacteriaceae bacterium | reverse complement strand
ATCGGCCCGCGTCAGACGCGTTCGATGACCATAGCGATACCCTGACCGACGCCGATGCACATCGTGGCCAGACCGAACCGGCCGCCGCGGCGGTGCAGTTCACGGGCGCAGGTCAGCACAAGGCGCGCGCCGCTCATGCCCAGCGGATGGCCCAGCGCAATAGCCCCGCCATTCGGGTTCACATGGTCCGCATCGTCGGCCAGCCCCAGTTGCCGCATCACCGCCAGGCCCTGGGCGGCAAACGCTTCGTTCAATTCCATGACGTCGATATCGCCGATGGTAAGGCCGGCCTTTGCCAGAACCTTTTCCGTCGCCGGCGCCGGACCGATCCCCATGATGCGCGGCGGCACGCCGACCGTCGCCATCGCGACGATGCGGGCGATCGGCGTCAGGCCATGCCGGCCCGCCGCCCGTTCCGACGCAAGGATCAGCGCCGCGGCGCCGTCATTGACGCCCGAAGCATTGCCGGCCGTCACCGACCCGCCTTCCCGAAACGGCGCTTTCAATTTGGCGAGCGCTTCCGCCGTCGTTTCGGGCCTAGGGTGTTCGTCCTCGGACACGATGATCGGGTCGCCCTTCCGCTGCGGGATTTGCACCGCCACGATTTCCTCGGCCAGATTGCCGTTCTTCATGGCGATGCCGGCGCGCTGCTGGCTGCGCAGCGCGAAGGCGTCCTGATCGGCACGGCTGATCTGATAATCCTCAGCCACGTTTTCCGCCGTCTCCGGCATGGAATCCACGCCGTATTGCGCCTTCATCAGCTTGTTGACGAAACGCCAGCCGATCGTGGTGTCGTAGACTTCCGCGCTGCGCGAAAAGGCGGAATCCGCCTTGCCCATCACGAAAGGCGCGCGCGTCATGCTCTCGACGCCGCCGGCAATCATCAAATCGGCCTCGCCGGCCTTGATCGCCCGCGCCGCCGTGCCGCAGGCATCCATGCCCGAACCGCAAAGACGGTTGATCGTCGCGCCCGGAATCTTGTCCGGCAGACCGGCCAGCAAACTCGCCATGTGGGCGACGTTGCGGTTGTCTTCGCCCGCCTGGTTGGCGCAGCCGTAGATCACATCGTCAACCGCCTCCCAATCCAGATTGGGATGCCGTTCCATCAGGGCCTTCAGGGGATATGCCCCTAGGTCGTCTGTCCGGACCTTGGCAAGGGCGCCGCCATAGCGGCCGATCGGCGTACGGATACCATCGCACAGGAAGGCTTCGGTCATCTTCCTCTCCATTCTTATTGTCTATCCTCACGGCTCTGATCGAAAAAAAGGGGGACCCGAGCGGGTCCCCCTTTGTTTCAGTGCAAGCCGCCTATAGCGGCAAGGTGTATGCCGTTTTCACGGTGGTGTAAAACTCATCCGCATACCGGCCCTGCTCCCGCGAACCGTAGCTGGAACCCTTCCGACCGCCGAACGGGACATGGTAGTCCACACCCGCCGTCGGCAGGTTGACCATGACCATGCCGGCCTGGCTCTTGCGCTTGAAATCGGACGCATATTTCAGCGATGTCGTGCAGATCCCGGCCGACAGACCGAAATCCGTGTCGTTGCCGACGGCCAGCGCTTCGTCATAGTCCTTCACCTTGATTACCGTCGCGACGGGTCCGAAGATTTCCTCGCGCGCGATCCGCATCTGGTTGTTCACACCGGTGAACAGCGCGGGGGAGAGGTAGAACCCTTCCGCATCCCGGTCCAGCAGCTCGCCGCCGGTGACCAGGGTTGCGCCCTCCTTCTTGCCGATGTCGATATAGCTGAGGTCCTGGTCCAACTGGCTCTTGTCCACGACCGGGCCGATCTGAACGCCTTGCTTCAGCGCGTCGTCGACGACGGTCTTTTCAAGCCGCGCCGTCACCGCTTCGACGAACTTGTCGTGGATGCCTTCGGTGACGATCAGACGGGAGGACGCCGTGCAACGCTGCCCGGTGGAGAAGAACGCACCCTGCACCGCGCAATCGACCGCATTGTCCAGATTGGCGTCGTCGAGCACGAGCATCGGGTTCTTGCCGCCCATTTCCAGCTGGAACTTCGCCCCGCGGGCCGCGCAGGCCTGCGCCACGAGCGATCCGGTCTGGACCGAACCGGTGAAACTGACGGCGACCACGTTGCGGTTGTTCAAAAGCGTCTGGCCGACCTTGCTGCCCCGGCCCATGACCAGGTTGAAGACCCCTTCCGGAATGCCGGACCGCGAGATGATTTCCGCCAGCGCCCAAGCGCAGCCAGGCACCAGGTCGGCGGGTTTCATGACGACGCAGTTGCCATAGGCCAGCGCCGGCGCGATCTTCCAGGCCGGAATGGCGATCGGGAAGTTCCAGGGCGTGATGATACCGACAACGCCAATCGGCTCGCGCGTGATTTCGACGCCGACGCCGGGCCGCACCGAGTCCAGCTTTTCCCCTTCGATCCGCAGGCATTCGCCGGCGAAGAACTTGAAGATCTGTCCGGCGCGGACGGCTTCGCCCATCCCTTCCGGTAGGGTTTTCCCTTCCTCGCGGGAGAGGAGTTCGCCGAGTTCCGCCTTCCGTGCGATGATTTCGTTGCCGATGAACTCCAGCGCGTCATGGCGCTGCTGGATCGTCGAAAACTGCCAGGTCTTGAAGGCTTCCTGCGCGGCCTGGATGGCCTGTTCGGTCTGCGCCTCGTCCGCCCGGGCATAGACGCCGACGGTATCGGACAGGTTGGACGGGTTGATGTTCTGTGTCTCGTCCGCGCCTTCGGTCCAGGCGCCGGCAATCAGGTTTCTGTGAAGCGTCATAGTCTTAAAGTCCCTCCAGCATTTGGTTTTGCGCGCACAATCGCACTATGCGGTCGGCGCGTGTCGGTGTTGTTACAGCAGGCCGCGTTTGGCCAGATTATCCATCAGGGCGGACGTGCCGAATTGCCACGGCGCGATCTCGCCCGCATTGCCCACGCGGTTTATGAGCGCCCCGAACCGGGGCGAGGAAATGGTGACGATATCCCCCATCTTGTGGGTGAACCCCTCGCCCGGCGCGTCGCGGTCCTGGATCGGCGCGAACATAGTGCCGGTGAACAGCGCCAGTCCGTCCGGATAATGATGACAGTCGAAGGCCTGCGCGACCAGATCCGCCATGTCGCGGCTGATTTCCGCGGCGTGGCTCTCCCCTTCGAGGACGAAGCCGTCCTCGCCTTCCACGGTCAGCGATACGACCGCCGACCGGGCATCGTTCAGGCCGAAGCCGGTATCGAACAGGCGGATCAGCGGCCCCAGGGCGCAGGACCCGTTATTGTCCTTGGCGCGCCCCAGCAGCAATGCGCTGCGCCCTTCCACATCCCGCAGATTGACGTCGTTGCCCAACGTGGCGCCGACGATCACGCCGTCGGCCCGGGCGACCATGACGACCTCCGGTTCCGGATTGTTCCAGGTTGAGGACGGGTGCAGGCCCACATCCGCACCGGCGCCGACCGAGGCCATCGGCTGCGCCTTGGTGAAGACCTCCGCGTCCGGGCCGAGGCCGACCTCGAGATATTGCGACCACAGCCCCTTGGCAGAAAGGGTTTCCTTCACCGCCGCCGCTTCGGGCGATCCCGGTTTGATGTTCTTGATCTCGGCACCGATCGCCTCGCTCAATTCCTCGCGCAGGGCGGCCGCCCGAGCCGGCGATCCTTTCGCCTG
>CAYGKA010000126.1:0-3696 GCA_964350445.1 uncultured Flavobacteriaceae bacterium | reverse complement strand
CGCTGAACCCCGCGACGCCCTCGAACGTGGCCCAGCTGAACCCCGCGTCGCCCTTGAACGTGGCCCCGCTGAACCGCGCGACGCCCTCGAACGTGGCCCCGCTGAACTCCGCGTCGCCCTCGAACTTGGCCTCGTCGAACCGCGCGTCGCCCTCGAACTTGGCCCCGCTGAACCGCGCGTCGTAGGGGAAAACCCATTTGTCGAAATTCTCCTCATCCTCGCCAAATTCGCGCTGCGAGAAATCAGCTAAGGCGTCGGCCTGCCATACCTCAATTTCCGCGTTACCTTCGGGCGGGGTTTCGTCCTCCGGCCATGTGCCATCCTCGGCAAATGCCTTTCGGCGGGCGCACATGTCTTCCGCCCATTCGTTCCAGGCATCCTTGCCTTGCTGGAAGCGTGCCCAGGTTTCTTCCTTGTTCATGTGCCGGTGCCCCCCGTTTGCAGGAAAGGCTAGCGGGGCTTGGGCTTGTCCGGCAACTTGAAATCGCGGTGGCGGGTTACGCCACACCTTCACGGAAGGGTTCGATCTTCCGCTTGCGCCAAATTCGCCGTGCCCTTATATCCGCCCCCGGACCGGTTCACCCTTCCGTGATGCGGGTGTCGTTGCGGACGGCTCGGTAACAGTGTATTCTGTTCGTTCTGGATCACTGGCGGAGGATTTTCCCGATGCGTAAGCTTTTCGTGACTGCCATTGCCGTTCTTGGATTGACCGCGTTCGTCGCGGGCGCTTCGGCGTGCCCGTTCAGCGACAAGATGGCATCCAAAGAGAAACCGACTACCACCGTCGCCACGGGTAAGAGCGACCAGTCCAAACCGTCCGAAACCGACAGCTAACAGCACCGGAACAGGACAGGAAGGCGGGCCGCTCCAACCAGGGCGGCCCGAAGTTTTTTGGACACGATTTCAAAAGCTCAATCGGCCCGCCCAACCACCCCGCACCAGATCGGGGCTGGACTGTCACATGAGCGACGGGCGGAGCGATCCACCCACCCCACCTTCTGAATTGAGTACGGCCCCGCGGGGTCCCCGATCATGCCCGGGCGGCGATTGAAGCCCGGAAACATGCCAAGGGGCTGGAATCCCGCAGGGGCATGGGGTAAACAGCGCGCCGCCGAAGCAAAAAGCTGCGGCGCCGAATTTTTGAGGAAAACCAACGATGGGTTATCGTGTTGCAGTGGTCGGGGCATCCGGCAATGTGGGCCGGGAGTTGCTGAGCATCCTGGCAGAACGTGAATTTCCGGCGGACGACGTCATCGCGCTCGCCTCCTCGCGCTCCCTCGGCCGGAAGGTCTCCTACGGGATGGACGACGAGCTGGTATGCCGGGACCTGGCCAATTTCGACTTCAAGGGCGTGGATATCGTGCTCTCCTCCCCCGGGGCGAAGGTATCGGCCGAGTATTCGCCCAAGGCCGCCAAGGCCGGCGCGGTGGTGATCGACAACACCTCCCACTTCCGGATGGACCCGGACGTGCCGCTGGTGGTGCCGGAAGTGAACCCGCAGGCGATTGCCGGCTATACCAGGAAGGGCATCATCGCGAACCCGAACTGTTCCACCATCCAGATGGTCGTGGCGCTGAAGCCGCTGCACGACGCCTTCGGGATCGAGCGCGTGGTGGTTTCCACCTATCAATCCGTTTCCGGCGCCGGCCGCGAAGGGATGGACGAGTTGTTCAACCAGACCAAAGCCGTCTATGTGAACGACCCGATCACCCGGGAAAAGTTCACCAAGCAGATCGCCTTCAACTGCATTCCCCATATCGACGTCTTCATGGATGACGGATCGACCAAGGAAGAGTGGAAGATGGTCGCCGAGACCAAGAAGATCCTGGACCCCAAGATCAAGATTTCCGCGACCT
This sequence comes from uncultured Flavobacteriaceae bacterium, assembly GCA_964350445.1. Lineage (GTDB taxonomy): Bacteria > Pseudomonadota > Alphaproteobacteria > UBA8366 > Aestuariispiraceae > Hwanghaeella. The sequence continues at coordinate 1,840 of CAYGKA010000126.1, read as the reverse complement.
GCGTGCGCGTGCCGGTCTTCATCGGCCATTCTGAATCGGTGAATATCCAAACCCGCGAGCCGATTTCCGCGGCAGAGGCCCGGAAGGTCCTGCGCAAGGCACCGGGGATTTCCATCATCGATTTCCGGAAAGACGAAGGCTATGTCACCCCGCAGGAATGCGCGGGCGAGGACGCCGTCTTTGTCAGCCGCATCCGCGACGATATCAGCGTCGAAAACGGTCTGAACATGTGGGTCGTCTCCGACAACCTCCGCAAGGGCGCGGCGCTGAACACGGTGCAGATCGCCGAAGAGCTGGTGAAGGGCGGATATCTGCGCAAGGCCGCCTAAACCGCTTCGCTGTTGGGTTTCCGATTGAGGGGGCGCGGCGCCGGTTTCCGACCGGTTCCGCGCCCTTTTTTCTTCACATTGAGCAAGAATATGGCGAACCAACCCCGCGTCTGTGCTTCCATCCGCCTGCGAGGCGCTCTACCATCGCGCCGATGAGCGGGGATAAAGACAAACCAACCCAGGAAGATCCGTCCGCCGGGGCAATCCCGGATGGCATGAACCTGTCTTCCTATCTGAAGGACAAGGCGCCGACGGTTTCGCGCATCCTGAAGGAAGAGGAAGAGCGCACCGCCGCCCTTGCCGCCGGCAGCGGCGGCGCGGACGAGATGGAATTGGAATTCACCGAGACCACCGAAAATGAGGCCGAAGGTGGGCCCGAAGAAGCGGCGTCGGAAGACGAAGACCCCTTCTTGATCGTGGAGGAGGACAGTTTCGATATCTCCTTCGACAATCTGGAGGAAGACGGCGGCGAGGACATGACACCCGCCGCGCTGGAACCGGAAGACCCGGACGACACGGCATCGGCGGACGGAGTGGAAATGCCGGACGGAGTGGAAATGCCGGACGGGGCGGAAATGCGCGAAGACGCGGATGTTTCCGAAACTGATCCTTTCGAATTGGACGCCATACCGGCCGACGAGCCCGATCCTTTCCTGCTGTCGGAAGACGATAGGGACGATGACGGCCTGGGCCCGCCCCTTGCCGACCCTTCCGCGCCGCCCTCGGACCTGGACATCGACCTGGACCTGGACGCCGAGACAGACCTGGACATGGAACTCGACATGGGCGCGGAGATGCCGGAGGACGCGCAGGATGCCGCCGTGGCGGAAATGGAGTCCGAAACCGGCGCTGACGAAGACGACCTGCCCGAAATCGAATTCATCGAAGACGAGGACGCGCCGGAAGATGCACCAGAAGACGCCCAAACGGCAATCCTAGAGGACGCCTCTGAGGGCACTTCAGAGATGGAGCCCACGGACGGGGAACAGCCCGCCGGCACGCCCGACGGCGCAGAACCCCTGGAACTCGCGAAATTCGACGACGGGTTGGACATTTCCTTCGACGACGAACCGGAGTCCCGCGCGCCAGAGCCCGAGCGTTCCGACAGTGCCGCCATGGGCCATCCCGCCCCCCAACCCCTCGACACGTCGAAATATGCCGACGAGGGGGACCTGCCGGATATCGAAATGTCCGACGGCGATGAGGACGAAGGCCCCGAGGCAGAACCGGTCGATGCAGAACCGGTCGATGCAGAATTGGCCGAAATGGAGCTCGACGAGATAGACCTGATCGAAAATGCGGACCCGGACGGCGATTCGGCGGACGCGGATCTGCCAGATGAAGACTTGCCCGCACCGTCGGACGAATACGCGGCCTGGAACGAAGAGGACGACACGGCGGCAGCGGTAGAAACGGCGGCAGCGGTAGAAACGGCGAAAGCGTCTGAAAGCGAGACCGCCGCGCCCGAGATCGCCGCGCCCGAGACCGCCGCGCCCGAGACCGACATGGGC
>CAYGKA010000125.1:0-3719 GCA_964350445.1 uncultured Flavobacteriaceae bacterium | reverse complement strand
TGTGTCCGTGGTTGTCAGGGGCCTCTTTCTATCTGCGCGCGTGGTTCACCGGGGCCACTTTCTAGGGCGTCGCGTGGTTCATGGAGGCCACGTTCATGGGCGTCGCGCGGTTCACGCAAGCGAACTTCAAATGGTACACGCGTTTCCAAGACACCCGGTTCAAACGACTTGCTGTCTTCACCGCCGCGAAGAGCGAAAGCGCCTTCAGTCTTGCCGGCGCGGTTTTTGACGATGTGCCGGAATTCGAACAGATGCATTTCACCGAAGCGCCCCGGCTGGACGCGTTAACCATTCAGCCGGGGCGCTTCGCGCGCTTGCGCGCATCGTACAATAACACAAAGCGGGCCCGGATTCTGGGCGCCGTTCCCCTATGGTTCGGAGAATGGGTGTTGGAGAACATCGTGGGGCGGTCGGCGGAGGTGCCGCGATGGCGGTCCCTGCGGGGATTGGCCGTCGCCGCCCACGATCACGGCAAGGAACAGGAATTCTTCCGCCGGGAATTGAAGGCGCGCCGCTTCACGTCGGAACCGTGGTATCAAACGCTTCTGTTCAGTTTTCCCTATCAGATACTGTCGGATTTGGGGAACTCCCTGCTGCGTCCCGTATTCTTTCTATTGGCCGCATTGGTTTTGTTTTCCGCCTGCTACCTGCATTTGGCCCACCGCGACGCGCCGGGATACCGGGAAGGGATTGAACTGGTCCTGGCCGACGGTGTGCCGCATTTGCTATGGGGGGCGGAACCGGACCGTGCTTTGCGCTGCGCGCCCTATACCGTTCACCCCTATGGGCGTTGGGGGCAGCAGGAGGAAGTCCTGCCCGGCGACCCGGTCTCCTCGGCCCTGGCCTTGTCGGCGCGGAATTCCCTTGTCTTCGCTGCGGGGGTGTTAGGGGAGAAGAACCGGGAAATCCAAGCCTGTCTCTACGGGTTGCAGACCATCGGCAATCGAGAGGAACCGGCCATTCCGACGCGCGTGGCGCTGTTGGGCGCGGTGCAGATCGTCGTTTCCCTGATCCTGCTGTTCCTTTTCGGACTAGCACTGCGGAACCACTTCAGGATCGGCTAGGCGCGTCTTTACCCCAGCATCTCCGCCAATAAATCGAACACCGTGCGGATCCGCCGGCTGGTGTGGAGTTCGCGGTGGGTGACGAGCCAGACGGGGATGGGGACGGCGAGGCGGTCGGGCAGGACGGGTTCGATGCCGGGCACGGTCGCCGCCATTTCTTGGGACAGCGCGGTGATGCCCAATCCCTGTTTCAACAGTTCCAGAACCACCAATCCGTTATTCGCCGAGAGGGTGAAATTGCGGTCGGTCAGGGTGAGGCCGAACGGCAGCATGTATTCCGCCATTCTGGCGCTGTCGCCATGGCCGATGACCTCGTGGTCCGAGACATCGGCGAGGGTCGCCGGCCGGCCGGCGCGGTCCAGATAGGCGGGCATGGCGTAGAGATGGCCGGTCTGGTCGGGCAGGCGCTTGGCGATCAGGTCCGGGTGTTCGGGGCGGACATGGCGGACCGCGATATCCGCTTCGCGCAGGCGCAGATCGCGGATCTCGTTCGAGACGACGACCTCCACCTGAATGCCGGGGGCTTCCCGGCGCAATCGTTCCAGCACGTGCGGCAATTGGAAGGCGGCGAAACCGTCGCTGGCGGTGATCGTCACCTTGCCCTCGATCGCCTGGGACTGGCCGGAGGCGGCAAGAGAGACCCGCGCCGCCGCTTCCCCCATGCCGCGCACATGGTCCAACAGCTCCCGTCCCGCTTCCGTCGGCACCAGGGACCGGCCGATCCGTTCGAACAAGGTGACGCCCAGGTTCTGCTCAAGCGCGGAGACCTGACGGCTCAGTGTCGGCTGGGTCAGTTTCAGGGCGCGTGCGGCGGCGCTCAACGACCCTTCCTCGACCGTCGCCAGGAAGGCGCGCGCCTGATTCCAGTCAAAGGTGACGGCAGACCAATTCATACATATTCGTATATATAACCCCCGAATTTACGCAATTTCTATTTTATATGCGTATGAATAAAAGACCCCCAGCGCATCACTGCAAAGGCGGGCCCGACGGGCCGCCGGCGGCAACGGACGGGAAAACGGCAATGATCACAACGGAAGTTTTTTGGGACAAGATAGCGGATAAATACGCAAGGCAGCCGGTCAAGAATACCGCTGCCTATGAGCAGACGCTGGACCGCACCCGCGCCTATTTGGACAAGACGAGCCGGGTTCTGGAGGTTGGCTGCGGCACGGGCACGACAGCGCTGAAATTGGCGGGCGATGCCGGGTCGATAACCGCGACCGATATCACGCCCGCCATGATCGGAATCGCGCGCGGCAAGTTGGAAGACAGCGGGATCGGGAATGTCGAGTTCGCCTGCTGCGATGCGACGGCGCCCGGTTTCACCGATGGGGCCTTCGACGCCGTGATGGCCTTCAACCTGCTGCATCTGCTGCCGGACGCGGAAGGCGCGGTGGCGCGCGCCTATGCGCTGTTGAAGCCGGGCGGGTATTTCATTTCCAAAACGGCCTGCCTGCGCGAGCTTTCGCCGCTGTGGCGTCCCGCCATCTTTCTGATGCAGTTGATCGGCTACGCGCCTTTTGTCCAGCGCTTCCGTGCGGCGGAGGTCGATGCGATGATCACGGCAGCGGGGTTCGAAATTCAGGAAGGCCGCTCCTTCGCCGGTTCCGCCGGGTTCTGGTTCGTCGTCGGGCGGAAGCCGTTCTCGGCATGATCCAGGCTGTGGGAAAAACGAAGCCGACCGTGACGTCTTCCCGCTACACGCCGCTGCCGCAATAGTCGGGCAGGGGATAGGCGTCGAGCAGGCCGGTCTGTTTGGCCTCGCGCTCATCCTTGGCGTAACGCCCGCGGCTGAAACGGGGGCAGTCGCGGGCGAGGCCCTCGCGCACGATGATGCTTGCGATATCGACGCCGTCCCATTCGCAGGTGCCGACGTCGCGGCCGCGCGTCTTCTCGCCGGTCAGGCGGCAGGTTACTTCGCGCTGCATCACCAGCAACTGCATGAAGGCCGTGGCGTCGCCGCCAAAGGGCATGTACCGGCCGGGGGCGGCGATACCTTGCAGGCGGATGGCGGTGCCCTCCACCTCGATCTCGTCGCCCGAGGGTGCGGCGGTGACGATGCCGGTCAGTTCGCGCGGGGCTTGGGCCATCGCGGCGGCGGCGGGCGTGCAGAGAAGAAAGGCGACGAAGAAAATCTTCCACATGGCGTTACATTTCCGATCCCCGGAACCCCCCGCAATAGGCGGGCAGGTCGAACCGGTGTTCTATCCCCGTATCCTTGGCCCGTTTCACGTCGCCCGCATAGTGGCGGCCGCCCAGTTTGGGGCAGGGCAGGGCCAGGCCTTCGCGCACCAATAGTTCCGCCACATCCCGGCCGCCGATCCGGCAGGTGCCGACTTCCATGTCGCGGAAGGCAAGCCCCGTCAGGCGGCAACTGACGGTCCGGTTCAGGATCAGGGTGTTCAGAAAAAAGACCGCGTCGGTGCCCAGCTTCGTGCCGAAACGCGGTGCGGCAATGCCGTACAGGCGGACCTTGAAACCGCCCGACAGAATCTGATCCCCCGTCCGAACCTGGGTGACCTTCATCTGAACCGTGCGGGGTGTGAAGGCGCGGTTGGTCGTTTCCGTCGCCGTGGCGTGTGTTGCCGCACCCAGAATGACGCTCAGGAAGAGAAACAGGGCCAGGGGGTGGGCCAGGGGTTGGAGTAGGGC
>CAYGKA010000124.1:0-3809 GCA_964350445.1 uncultured Flavobacteriaceae bacterium | reverse complement strand
GCGCATCCGCGCTCTTGCCTTTTCTTGCATAAGTTCGGGCGCCCGTTCGACTTGCAAACCTTGGCGTGGTCGAGACCATTTGGCGGCGCAGAGCTTCCTTGAAGGAATACTCGGCGTCTTCCCGAAATGCTCTTTCAGAAAAAATCCTGCGGCAGATCAGGCAGACCGCGTTGCAACGATATTCTCGCCTTCCGGGTTGCAATCATAACCCAGGTCGGTAACGAACCTGATCGTGGCCTCCCGGAGATCCCGGTGCTCGTCCGCCTGCCAGCATTCGAAGATGACAGGGGGGAAGTCATTGTCGCTCAGCATCTGAACCGCACCCTGCAAGACGGTCAGTTCCTGTCCTTCCACGTCGATCTTGAGAAGGCCGACTGGGGGGAGGTCAAACGAATCGAGCGTTCTGACGGCAACCTTGTCCATTTCGCCGGTGAATTGGATCCGTTGTGTCGATCCCGTGGAAAAAATCTCCGGGTCGAGGGAGAACGCCCCATAGTTTCCGGCCCTGGAAATATCGGTTGTCGCAATATCCACAAAGGGCGGAGAATCCGGTCCGCCAAGGGCAATGTTATGGACCCATGCATTATGGATGCTGTTGAGCAGGTAATTCGCGCCCAGCAGTTGGGCAAAATGACGTTGGGCCTCGAAAGCATAAACCCTGCGTCCGGTTTGCAGGCATAGCGGTACAGAAAATGTCCCCAGATGCGCACCGGCATCCACGATTGCATGAGAGCCCGGGCGACCCTCCAGAAGCAATGCCGCCTTCTGCACCATCGCCTGATCCTGGTGCCCGTCCCGGCGCAATCTCTCCGCAATATCATAGTCATTGGAGAAAACGAGATATCGGCCGGATGCGGTATTCAGGAATTCAATATTTGGCGAGGTCACATTTTTTCCGGGTTGAATTTTGTATCTGATATCGGGCTCACGGGCTTGGGGTGCGGCTGACCGATGGTTCGTGTTGACGGAAGAATGCGCTTTCGCCATCACCGGCTCAAGATACATTTGCTCAGACAGCGCGGGAGCGCCCGAAGACCCCGACACCGGTCGACGTCTGCCTTGGACGCAAACGATCAAACCGGCAACACCGAGAAAGGGTCAAACGAAACACCATCAACCCGTGGCGTTTGCGACACCGCCATCGTGCCCCCTGACATCAACAAACAGACGAGCGGGATACCCGCTCAACCGGAATTCATAGCTGTTCCAAATCGGCAAGTAGGGCGTTTGCCGCCTCGGGAAGGGGCGGAGGCCCGCCGCAAACGCGACCTGGCGGGTGCGCCACACCCGCTACACTTTCCCTCCACACGCCCTAAACTCCCCGTGATCCCCTGATGCATTTCGGGCCGCGTTGCGCTATCTCCCCTTCATGCAGGAAACGGCGCATTGATCGATTTTCCCTGGAACGACCGGCGCGGGCGGTTCAGCGGCTTGCGGCTTTCCGCCTGTTTGCTGGCGGCGGGGCCGGGGCTGTGGATTGCTTGGTTGGCCGTGACCGGCGGGTTGGGAGCGGAGCCCTACGAGGCGGCGACGCATCAGGCCGGGGAATGGACGTTGCGCCTGCTGCTGGTCACCCTGGCGTTGACGCCGCTGCGGCGGATCACCGGCTGGGCGCGGCTGGCGGGAGTCCGGCGCCTGCTGGGCCTGACCGTCTTTTTTTATGCTGCCCTGCACCTGACGCTCTATGTCGGCGATCAGAGTTGGTCCCTGGGGCACGCGGCGTCGGAGATCGTCAAGCGGACCTACCTGACCATCGGCTTCGTTGCCGTCCTGGGCCTGGGTCTGCTCGCCGCGACCTCCAACGATCTGTCGATCCGCCGGCTGGGCGCGCGCTGGCACCTGTTGCACCGCACCGTCTATGTTCTGGCGGCACTCGGCATTCTGCATTTCTTCCTGCAGGCGAAGTTGGAGGCGACCCAGGCCGCGCTGATGATGGGGGTTTTCCTGCTGCTGATGGGGTACCGGCTGGCTCACCGTTTCGGCGCGTCGCTGGGCAATCCGCTGACGCTGGCCGCCGTCGCGGTGTTGGCCGCGCCCGCGACCGCCGCCCTGGAAGCACTGTGGTACGGTGTGGCGACCGGCATACCCTGGCAGGCCGTGCTGAACGCGAACCTGACCTTGGCGCCCGAGCCCAGACCCGCCGGTTGGATCCTGGCGGCCGGACTGACCGCAGCGGCGTTGCCGGTGTTGACACGCCTCTTCGGCAAAGAACCACAGCCCAGGGTCGGCGCTCCAGCAACGCCGGCGGCGCCGGCGACGCAGGTAAAGGTCAGCCGCCCTCCAGCGTCCTGAGCCAGGTCTGCTGCACCACATAGGCGTCGAAGCTGGCACGGTGGCGTCGTTCGCCCAGCTCGTTCAGGACAACGTCCTTGGTGTCGTGCCAGGCCTGCATCTGCTTTTCCGAGAGGATCATTTCCAGCGCGCTGATCTCGAATTCCGGCTCCACCCCGCTTTTGTGAAACAGGTCGATCAGCCAGGGTTTGTCGACGACCCAGCCGTCGGTATAGACCGTCTGGCCCTTGAGCAGTTCGTTCAGCTTGCGGGCGACGGTCTCTGTCGGCCTTCCGTGGTCTTCCAGAATGTCGCGCGGGATGCGGTGGATCCGCTCGGCGGTTTCGTCCCAATGGGTCCAATCCTCCACCGGCAGGATGAGCGAACAGAATTTCGATCCGTCGCCAAGCGCCAACCCGACCTCGATCGGATAACTGTGCGGGCCGAAGCCGGAGGCCTCGACATCGATGATATTCGGCACGCGCCGATGGGGTTCCCTCATACGCATACACCACGGTTCTTGGTTTCTTGTCCCGCGCCCCGCGAACTGTGCGGCATTGTCGGATAACAGTAAACTGATTGTGCCGGGGTGGATAGACGCTGTCCACAAAATGGCCCATCTTTGCCACGCCGTCATGGATGCCGGTGAACCGCGCGTGCATCGGTATCAAGCCGCACCCCCGTTTCTCGAGACGCCGACAGGGAGAAAACGATGACAGCCAGGACGATAACCACCCATCCGATCCATCTGGGCTTGGGCGCGACGGCGATGGCGGAACCTGAATTCACCGGCGATCCGGCCTGGTATGACGCCTATATGGCCCGTCACGCGGCGGATGGGGCAGAAGCGCGGATCGTCGCGATGCACAGTTTCACCGCCGACTGGTCGATGTGGGAAATGCATCCGGAGGGCAGCGAGGTTGTGCTGTGCACGGCCGGGTCGATCACCCTGCACCAGGAACACCCGGACGGGAGGGTGGAGGCCGTGGCGCTCTCCCCCGGCGATTATGCGATCAACGATCCCGGCGTTTGGCACACAGCCGATGTCGAGGGTGAGGCGACCGCCCTGTTCATCACCGCGGGTCTGGGCACGCAACATCGGCCGCGTTGAGGCCGCACCTGCCGGATGGCAGGCAAAGGATTGAAAAACAACATCGGGGGGAAGACATGCGTATCGGGTTTCTGGGTGTCGGCAATATGGGACAGCCGATGGCCGGCAAATTGCTGGACGAAGGCCATGAACTTTGGATCCATGACGTCAACGAGGACGCCATGCTGCCGCTGTTGGAGCGCCAGGCGCGGCGCGCCTCGTCGGCCCAGGACCTCGGCGATCAGTGCGAGGCCGTCATCGTCTCCCTCCCTACCTTGGATATCTTCCGCCATGCGGTCACCCGGGACGGCGGTCTGCTTTCCGGCCGGGCAATCAAGACGCTGATCAACACCTGCACCGTCGGCGGCGTCTTCACGACGGAGGTCGAGGATGCCTGCGCCCGGCGCGGTGTCACCTTGATCGACGCGCCGATCAGCGGCGGCGTCGC
>CAYGKA010000123.1:0-3859 GCA_964350445.1 uncultured Flavobacteriaceae bacterium | reverse complement strand
GTTCGCAATGACGAGGTCAGGGGTTCGATTCCCCTCAGCTCCACCAAGCCCTCAAGCAGCGAAGCGTTAGGGCAATCAATCACTTGATCGCATGTTCTGTGCCCGCCAGGGTAAGTTTGTCACCTTGGGTCTGCCAAATTTGATTCAAGGAACATGGTCAACAGAAGCGCTGATCCGCCGGGCACAATCGCGCGCATGCGTTTGGATTTACGGTGACAGAATTCTGTATTGGTCCAAATGGCGGCAATGCGACGGTGTGGAAGGGAAGGCGCGCCTTTTCCAGCTTCCCCCATAGAACGGGAAATCACCGAAACCGCGTCACAGGGACTATCCGCGCCGAGCCTATTTCCATTTCCTGAATCGGCCTAGGTTGTTCTATTCCTGTCCCTTACCCTTGGAGCATGCGCCATGGCGCAGACCACCGTTCCGGACCCCGTTCGCCGTTTTGCCGTCGGGCCGGAGTCCTTCGAAGAATTGACGCCCGGCGGCGCCGTCGCGTTCGGCGACCGTTTCGAATGGCTGCATTTCGACTGGTCGCGGCCCGAGGCGCGGGAATTCCTGGAAAATGATCCGCAATTCGACCCGCTGGTGATAAAGGCCCTGCTGGCGCCGGAAACGCGGCCGCGCTTCAACGCCTTTGCCGGCGGCATCTTCCTGAACCTGCGCGGCATCAACCCGAAGCCGGGCATGCAGCAGGACGAAATGATCTCGTTCCGCATCTGGATCGAGAAGGACCGCGTGATCACGCTGCGCCGCGTCCGGATCGAAGCGATCAACGACATGATCGTGGAGATGCAGGCCGGCCAAAGACCGTCCTCCATCGAGGAGCTGGTCAGCCGCATGGCATCCTACCTGACCCGCGATATCGGCCAAAGTCTTGTCAACCTGAACGAGGAACTGGACCATATCGAGGAACTCGCCCTTGTCGGCAACGACGACAATCTGCGGTCCCGGCTGGCCGAGGCACGGCGGCAATCGATTGTCCTGCGCCGCTACCTCGCCCCGCAGCGGGATGCGCTGCAGCGCTGGCTTGAAACCCTTCAGGAACGGAACCTGCCCGACGTTCGGGAATACGCGCGGGAAACCCACGACGCCGTGCTGCGATATGTCGAGGATCTCGACGCTTTCCGCGACAAGGCCGGCATCATCCAGGACGAGTTGCTGACGCGGCTGTCGGACAAGCTGAACCGCAACATGTTCGTCCTGGCGATGATGAGCGTTTTTTTCCTGCCGCTGTCCTTCGTGACGGGTCTGCTGGGGGTCAACGTCGCCGGCATCCCCCTGGCCGACGCACCCTGGTCTTTCGGCGCCTTGTGTTTCGCGCTCGGCGTGATGGCCGTTCTGCAACTGGCCGTGTTCAAATATATGCGCTGGTTCGGATGACCGCCCCGACCGGCGATTTGTGAACCAATCCCGGCTATCGGGGCGGCGTGTTCACCCTTCCTTGGCAATGTGAACATCGATCCACATTCACCTTAAAGAATTCATACAAACGAGGGTGTTTCGGGGCCCGATCGGTGATATCCATCACTGTAATATTTTGGACAGTATGGCTGTCTTAATTGCAGATACGCGTTTTCAAGGTGATCCCATGTCCATTCGCAGTTCCCTCATTGGTTTTGTTCTTCTCGGCGCCGCCGCGGCGGCGATGCCGGCGCAGGCGGCAAGTGTCGATGCCCGGTCGATCCTGAAGCAGTTCAACAACATCGTCCTGAACGACTTGACGACGGGAAGCGGCCACACCCACGGTTCGCTCTATGTCGGCGGCGACTACAATGGCGGCGGTGTCGTGAACATGGACAACGAGCCGAATGGGCAACTGACCACCGGCATCTCCGGCAGCATGATCGTCGGCGGCGACGTCAACGGCCAGAACCAGATTCACCTGCATGGCGGCAATGCGCGGATCGGTGGCATCATCACCAGCGGCACGATCGAAACCCATAACGGCGCCACCACGGAAACCGGCGTTTCCGGTATTCCCGCGGCCGACATCATGACCGCGTTCAAATCGCTGTCGACGGAATTGTTCAACATGACCGATACCGGCGGTGTCGCGAACACGGCCGACCAGAACAATATCAGCTTCCAGTCCGGCGCCGGCTTGAACGGCGTCGCGGTTTTCCACATCGACGCGTCCGACATCGATTCCGGCACGTTCAAAGGGGTAACCTCGGACACCGGCGTCACCACGGTGATCAATGTGGCGGGAGCCAACGTCACCTTGGGTATGAACCCGGCTGACCTTGGCGCCACGCCGAACCGGTCCGTGATCTTCAACTTCTATGAAGCGGTGACGCTGAACCTGAATTCGATGGCGACCTACTCGGTACTTGCCCCGTTCGCGAATGTCGTCTTGCAGAGCGACATCAAAGGAACGCTGGTTTCCGGCAACCTGGATCAGCGCGCGCAGGTCATCACCCCCTATTACGACGGCAATATACCGCCCACGACGGTCGTTCCGGTTCCCGCGGCCGCGTATCTGCTGCTGACCGGCATCGCGGCCCTTGGCGGCATGGCCGCCCGCCGTCGCCGGATCGCCTGACACAGAATCCTCCAAAGGGGCGGAAACGCCCCCTCGTGACAAGCGCGCGGCCTATCCCAGGGCCGCGCGTTTTTCATTTCGAATTAACGCCTCACGCCCCGGGGCCGTTAACCGTTTCTAAATAAAACACCGTTAATCCTAAAGCGGTACCATACCACCCTTGCCGCGGTGCCGCCGATGACCCAGATCGGAATCTGTCGGGACGCCGGCGAAACCACGTGCAAACACAGTATTTATGCGGGAAAGCGGTCGCCGTGATTTTCGATTTTGTCGCCAATGTATCCGTCGACGGGCAGGTCATCCACTTGGAGGGAGAGACCTGGTCGCTGCTTGAGGCGGACAATCAGCAAGTCCTGAACACGGAGTTCCTTGAATTCGTCAGCGACCGCGACCGCCAGATCGTCAGCGATATCCTGTTCGACGTGCAGCCGGGCCAGGACCCTTTGCGCTTCGACGTGACCCTGATGTCCAGCACCGGCAGAGAGAACCCGGCAACGATCTTCGCAGCGCCGGTTTTCGACGGCGGGCGGTACAAGTTCACGCGCGTCGCCGCGAAGCGGATCGACCCGCTGGCAATCAATTCGGTGTCCGACGCCGAAGCCTTCAATCAAGTCATGGAGTCTTTTGAACACAAGCTGCAAGCCGCGATCGACTCGGATCAGGCCGCCGTCATGTCGATTTTCTCCGTCGAGGGAGCGGACGCCGTCGCCACCGCCCAGGCCGGCGACAGGCTGCACGCCCTTTTGACGGAAAATTCCGAGGGCGAGGTCTGCCGCATCAGCGACAGCAGCGCCGTCGTGCTTCATGACGAAAAGGTGCGCGCGGGCGATATCCAAGGCGCGATCGCCGGCGGCATGGAAGGCCACGGAAACCTGTCGACCTACAGCCTGGAACTCTCCGACGACACGCTCGACGCGACCAGCCGGATGGAGATGGCCTCCGGCGTTTTGGCCGCCGCCGCCCAGCCCGGCGTCAAACTGGGATCAGGCTCCCATAAATTGAGCGACGGTTACGAACAGGCCCGCGGCCAGGTCACCGCCGCCATCGCGGGCGCCACGCCGAAGATCGTATTCGCCGCGCAATGGGACGCGCGGGACACAAAGGTCGGCATGGCCGATGTTCCCGAACTATTGCGCCGGTGGAGCGGCGGCGGCAAGCAGGGCGGCCTGATGTTGCACGACATCGTCCGGTCCCATCTGGAAGCCGTGGCGCGGGTGAAACCGGACGGCGTTCCGGTTTGCGTGCCGATCCATGCCGCGTCCCTGATGTTCCTGGAAAAGGCGGAATGGGACAATTTCGACCTGATGGTCATGC
>CAYGKA010000122.1:0-4195 GCA_964350445.1 uncultured Flavobacteriaceae bacterium | reverse complement strand
TGCCCGATCGTCGACCCGAAAACCAATGAAGTGCTGATCGACGGGCAGGGCCGCCGCTCGTACACCACTTCCCTCGCCTTCGGTCCGTCGATCGGCAAGAACATCGCCATGGGCTACCTGCCGCACGACTATTGTGAGGAGGGCCGGGTGCTGGAGATCGAATACTTCAACCAGAAATTCCCGGTGAAGGTCGAAGGCATCGGCATGAAGGCCCTCTACGACCCGACCAATGCGCGGATGAAATCCTAGCCGGCCGAGTTGCCGAGAAAACAGAAAACCGCCGGGCCTGTTCCGGCGGTTTTCTTTTGTGCTGCCGATCGGTAGCGACGCCCGGGCGAACTAAATCGACAAACTATTGAATGGCACGCCGCAGCGGCCATCGACGATGGTGAAAATCGACGTCCATTTGACGTGCTGCTTTATCCCGTTCGATTCGTTGAGCAGCCTGCGCATGACGATACCAAATGCCCCGAACTCGTCCGGTATCGGACCCTCCAGGATCATATCCAGAATCTCGTCCGAGTGCTCACGGCATATCTCAAGTGCTTCCGCATCCAGAGCTTTCCCGGCGGTGGCCTTGTCTGCTTCACTGGCGTTTGGATCGATACCCACGTTGACGGCTGGAGTATCGGTGTCGAACGTCAAGGTGAACATGGAGCGGACCTGTCCCTCGGTAAAAACGACCACACCGATACGTTCGAAGGCCAGGGTTGTCCCGGAACTGAGGGTGATCGGGGCAATTGCAAGGGCTGCATCCAATTTTTCCGGTGGAATGAAATCGGCGCACTTTCCGTCCTCAATCGTGAAATGCGTGTTCCAATAGTATCGGACTTGCACACCATCGGCTCTTATGCCCGGCTCCTCGAACCGAATCCGGAATATCTCCGATTCATTGCCAACGGACTTTGGTCCGTGGACATTGACCAGAAACGTCGAGAAGGTCGTGCAGATCTGATCCGCGGCTTTTCTAAGCCTGCTCCGGGCGGCTTGCGACGTCGAGGGATCACTGACGTTAATGGCGGCCGTGACGAGCTTTTCCTGATGCCGGAATAGCAGGCCGAAGCCCGGTTTCTTTTCCGGCCCGATGACCAGGTCTTTCTCAAAACCCCGGTAATAAACAATTCCGTCTGACAGGTTCACGCCGACTTCGTTGATACCGGACGATCCGCCGAATGTTCCCGCCACTATGGCATTGTGTTGCTCAGGCTTCTTCGAAGTCAGGCAGCCCGTAAGCACAGCCAACATCACAAACGCAAAAAAACACCGCATGAAAAAGCCCTTCGCCCTGGTTTTCCGGCAGACCCAGTGGAGACCACTCCCGATTATCAGGCGATCGAGATTACATACAACTCCCGGTGATAAAATCGTACAGAAAACAATCTCGCGATAACAAGAGGAGAAGACAACGCCTCCGCCGACTGTCCGTTGATCAATGTTGCAGCACCGGGCATCCCGTTTCATTCTGGGCCCAACGACTTGAGGACATCATAGAGGCTGCGAATCATGCCGCCCGGGGGCCCATTCGAATGTCACCATCCGACCTGAAGAACGACTATCCGTCCTGGGTGGTCGAGAAGCTGCGCTACAACGACACGGACCGTCAGGGTCATATCAACAACGCCGTCTTCGCCACGATGCTGGAGGCGGGTCGTGTCAGTTTTCTCTACAGCCCGAAAGCCCCGATCATCGAACCCGGTGGGTCCTTTGTCGTCGCGCGCCTGGAACTGGACTTCAAGAACGAGATGAATTGGCCCGGCAATGTCTCCGTCGGGACCAGGGTCAAGAAGGTCGGCTCAAGTTCCGTCACCCTGGAGCAGGTCATCGTGCAGGACGATGTCGTGGCCGGCCATGCGGTCACCATCATGGTGCAGATGGATGAGGAAACCAGAAAATCGAAGCGTCTGTCCGACACCGCCAAGGCGCGGTTGGAGTCGCTGAAGGGCCCAGACTAGGTTGTTTGGAGCCGAATTTCGGCGGGTTCGGCGCTATTGACACGATAGCTGCGCACCGCCAATTCAACCACCGTTGACAATTTGCACAGCCACCCGCTCTCGGCACGTATCAGACTGCTTTTTGTCAATACTGGTTGACCATGCCGACATGGCTGTTGGCGTTTCCCGGATAGAACCATGTTACCCATGAGTCATCAGGGGTTGTGCTGGATGGGGTCTCCGGTACGGCTCACCGGCGCGGGATAATTCTGGGGTCCCAAAGCCGAGGTACAGAGATGTACCGGTGTCGTCGGCAGCGGCCAATGCCTGAGGGCGTTGGCCGCGCCTGCCGACGGAATGAAGGCCGAATCCAGAATTCGAACCCAATCAAATCCATACGAGCAAGTCAGTTACGCGTCACTGCTTTCCGCGGCTTTGGTTTCCGTGGCGGGATCCACCACCTGCACGGCCCGCTTGCCCGACTGGTCCGTCGCATGAAACTTGAAGCGGCGTCCCTTGAAGACAGTATTGCGCATATCGTCGACCATGCCGGCTGCTTTGCCTTTCGGTGCGATCACGTCGATGATCCAAAGATTGTCGCCGCTGGTCCAGTCGGCCGGCGCCAAGCGCGTCGCGCCCGATTCGACGCGTTTTTCGACCTCATCAGACAGCGAGGCCCAAAGTACGCAGCCCGCAGGCGCGCCCTTTTCATCCCGGTAAATGCGGAAGCGTGACCGGGCAACCGGCGCGAAAATCAGCCATTCCGCATCGGAGATGAAAAAATGCCGATGGCTCGTTGTCTGGGTCATCAGCCAAAGCACCTCCGACGCAGCCTGTCCCAAGGTAAGGGATCGCTGTTCGGCACCTTTCCCCGCAACTTCAGGATCAATATGCAATTCGTCGCCAGCGTCTAAATCGGACATCTCACTCACCGCTTAAATCATTGATTATTAGGTCAGAAATCACCTACGGACAGTAACACACTTCCCCTCACGGGGAAATCTTAAGGCCGCAATGCCGGATACCCTAGTCCGGTTTGCGCGCCCCGATCAGGAATTCGACATTGCCTTGCGGCCCGGTGATCGGGCTTTCGACAATTCCCTCGACGATCCAGCCGGCTTCGCCTGCAAGCCAGGCGGCGACGTCGGCGCATACGCGTTCATGCAATTCCGGATCGCGCACCACACCGCCCTTGCCCACCTCGCCCTTGCCGACCTGAAACTGCGGCTTGATGAGGGCGACCAGCCAAGCGCCCGGACGGGCAAGATCCAACGCCGCCGGCAGGACCTTTTCCAACCCGATAAAACTGGCGTCGCAGACGACGATATCCACCGCGTCCGGTACCATCGCGCGCGTCAGGTGCCGAGCATTCGTCGATTCAAACACCATCACCCGGTCATCTGTCCGCAGCTTCCAGTGCAGCTGTCCCCGGCCCACATCGACGGCGTAGATGCGTTTAGCACCACCTTGCAGCAGGACATCGGTGAAGCCGCCGGTGGAAGACCCGACATCCAGGGCGATCATGCCCGTCGGATCGATGGAAAAGGCCTTCAGTCCCTTTTCCAGCTTGAGACCGCCCCGACTGACCCAGGGATGATCCTGGCCGCGGACCTCCAGCGGTGTTTCCTCGGTAATCTGCTGCCCGGGCTTTTCGACGCGCCGTTCCTCGGAAAAGACGGTGCCGGCCATGATAAGCGCTTGGGCTTTCGACCTGGTTTCGACCAACCCGCGGTCGACCAGCGCCTGATCGGCCCTGATCTTTTTCACGCGTTCCTTGCCACCGCTTGCCATAGGCCGTCACCCCAAATCCGACGCAGGCACTTTGCCCGGCTTACTTAATACATAGATCGCCACCGCCAGCAGGACCGCCCCGGTAAGACCGAGCAGCCACGGCGGCATTTCGCGATAGAACGCCATGTAGATGAAACTCGCCGTCATCCCGGAAACGGCACACACTTTCGCCCAAACCGGAATAACACGGTAGGCGTCCCAGTCGCGCAGCAGTTTGCCGAACCGGCGATGATCGTAGAGCCAATCATGAAGCGTCTGGCTGGACCGCGCGAAGCACCATGCCGCGACGATCAGGAACGGCGTCGTCGGGAGCAACGGCAGGAAGACACCAACGAAGCCGAGGCCCACCGCCATGAGGCCAAGGCCAAGGAATAGCAAACGGTGCGTAACCTTGCTGTGCACTTGAACAGGCGAGCGTCGAAAAGGTGGAGGTTGATCAGGGGGGCGTTGATCGGGCGGGCGTTGATCGGGCG
>CAYGKA010000121.1:0-4304 GCA_964350445.1 uncultured Flavobacteriaceae bacterium | reverse complement strand
GGTTTCCGCCAGCCTCGCAAGCCAAACCAACAACCTCGTCGCGGCGATGAATACATTCTCCGGGTCCGGGTCCGCCGACCCTGGCGAGACGCTGGCGCCGGAGGAAAGCGCCCCAACCTTGCTGACGCCGCTTTGGGAAACGACGAGCGGTTGACGCGCACGGGCCGGTTAGAGCCGTTGTCCGAATGCGCCTTTCTCCGCTATGACGGTATCTAGACCTGAATAGCGGAAGGGAGGAGACAATGCGGGCACAGCCCTTCGCGCGGTTCGTGCGGCCGGTCAGGCGCATACTCCTCCTAACCGATCCCGCACCGGAAACGTATCATGACCTCGCCACACCGGAGGATACCAAATCCTTCCCGGCCCGCACGGCGGCACATCTGTTCCAGATACTGCAAGCCACCGGCGCCGAGGTCGTCCCAACCTGCCGCCCCGAAGACATCCTGGATCACAAGGACGAGATCGACTTCGTCTTCTCCGCGCGGGCGACATATGACTATCCCAGTGTCGACGTGCCCGTCGCCGCCCTGTGCGAGTTGGCAGGCGTGCCCTGCCTGAACGGCAATACCTTGGCCATCGCGACCGCACGCGACAAAACCCTCTGCAAGCTCGCGGCACAAAGATGCGGTCTGGACACGCCGGACTGGATAACGATCCGCCCGACCGACGCCTTGGACGATTTGTCCGCCCTGTCCTATCCCCGCGTCATCAAATGGGTGACCGGCGGTAACTCCTTTTCCATCGACGGCGACGGCCTGGTCCGCTCCGCGGCGGAGGCCGCCCCCATTGCCCGTCAATGGCAAAGGGCCGGACATACCGTCATGGCGGAAACCTTCGTGCCGGGAACGGACTTGGTCGTCGGCGTCTATGACCGCGGCCCGCAAGGCCTGGCCATCGGCCGTGTTGTCCGCGTCGACACCGATCACCCGGACAACATTCAGACCTACGACGCGAAAATACTCGGCCGCGGAAAAAGGCGCCGTTCGCTGTTGACCGATATCACTGTCGAACGGCAGGTTCACGACGCCGTCCGCAAGCTGCACAATTTCCTGAAGCCGCTGGACTGTTACCGTGTCGATTTCCGCTGGAATCCGGATGACGGCATTCTGCATTTCCTGGAGGTCAACCCAACGGCGAATATCGAACCGGAATCGATTTTTGTTCAATCCCTGGCCAAAACCCCCGGCGATCATGAATATCTTATGCGCGCGGTGCTACAGGCGGCACTGGACCGGCATGGACTTCGCCTGCCGGCGCGGAATGGGAATGCCGGGAAAGACCCGTTGCCCAACGCGGATGCTTCCTCTCCCGCCACCCGGCCGTTGAGGAAACTTTTATACCTCGCGCAGTTCGCCCCCCTCTCGCCCGGCGACGCCCCGCCCGCCAATGATCCAGATTGGGGAAACATCAGCCAGTTTCACGACCGCCTGTATCGCACCTTGTGCGGGTTGGGGCTTTCCGTTATCCCGACGCGCCGCCCGGACGACATCGCACGACTGCGCGATCGGGTCGATTTCGTCTTTTCCGTCTATGAAGGCAGCGCTTTTCCAAGCAGTGGTCTCGTGGTGCCCGCACTGTGCGAGGCGGCGGGCCTTCCCTTCTTCGGGGCGCCGTCGCCATCGCTTACCCCGGATATAGACAAACAGGCTGGAAAACTTCTCGCCGCCCGCCTGGGCATCGACACGCCGCCCTGGATTCGGTTCGGGCCCAATGATGCGACAACCGGCCTGGACAGGATCCGATACCCGGCCATCGTGAAATGGCAATACGGCGGAAACTCGAAATACATCTCACCCGAGGCAGTCGTCGCCACGCCGGAAGCCGCCGCCGCCGAGGTCGCGGCGTTTCAAGCCAGAGGCCTTCCGGTTCTGGTGGAGGAATTCATTCACGGCACGAACCTGACGACGGCCGCAGCCGTATTGGATGGGAAACTGCACTTGGGCGAGACGGTCCAGATCGACACGGACGCACCGGGAAACCTTCAAACCTACGACCAGAAAATCTTCGACGACGGGGAACGCCGAAAGTCGCTGTTCAACGACGGTCCGGCAATACGCCGGATCCACGCGTTCATGACTGCACTCTATTCCGAAATTCGCCCGATCGAGGCTTTCCGTGCCGATTTCCGGTTCGATCCAGCCTCGGGCGCCCTCCACTTCCTGGAGGTGAACATGCAGTGCAATCTCGACCCGTTCGGAACATTCTGCCAATCGGCCGTCGGCGGTCCCAACCGTTACGCGGAAATGATCGAAGGACTACTGTCGTCCAGTCTGACAAGGCAGGGGTTCACCCTGCCGCGGCAACTTGCTGGCAGGTCATAGTCCGACCGCAATTCAACTGTTTCAGGTGTTGCCCGGGAGGCCGGTCCGGTCGCGATCAAGCCACACCAGAACACCCCGTGCCGCGGTAACGCCGGAGGCAAAGGCGCCCTGCAGCAGATATCCACCGGTGGGCGCCTCCCAATCCAGCATTTCACCGGCGGCAAAGACCCCCGGCAGACGTTTCAGCATGAAACCGCCGTCCAGTTCATCGAGTGCGATACCGCCGGCGGTGGAAATTGCGCGCTCCAGGGGGAGCGGGGCCGTCAGCGTGACCCGCACCGCTTGGACGAGGCCGGCCAGTTCAGCGGGGTCCTGCGGAAGGGACGCCCCCACCGCTTCGCGCATCAGATTGATGGCAATGGGCGGCAGGCCCAGGCTCCGGCGCAGGAAGTCGCTCTGCGAATGCTTTCCACGCGGCTTGCCAAGCCGCCGTATAAGGTCATCCGCCGTTCGGTCCGGGCAAAAATTGATCTCAAGGACGGCATGCCCGCGGCGCGCGATCTGGTCACGCAGCACGGACGACAGGGCGTAAATTCCCCCACCTTCAATGCCCTGGGCCGTCACCATGGCCTCGCCACGGAGGGACTGCCCGGCGCAACTCAGCGCCACATTCTTCAAGGGCTGGCCCTGGAACCGTTCTTTGAAGATGTCGCTCCAGAAAACTTCAAAACCGCTATTGGCCGGCCTCAGGGGCGCGATATTGATCCCATTCCCGGCCAGAATATCGACCCAGGCGCCGTTAGACCCAAGCCGCGGCCAACTCGCCCCCCCCAGAGCCAGGAGCGTGGCCCTGGGATGGACCGTTTCCACGGTTCCGCCGGCACGCCGGAACAGAAGCCCGTCCCCGCCGTCCCAACCCAGCCATTCCAGGCGAAAACGGAACGCCACGCCTTGGTCCCGCAATCTGGCCAGCCAAGACCTCAGCAACGGCGCGGCTTTCATCGCTTTTGGGAAAACCCGTCCGCTGGACCCTACGAAGGTCTCTTCCCCTAATCCCGCCGCCCACTCCCTCAGCGCGGTGGGAGGAAAGGCCTCGATCGACGGAGCCAGAAATCCGCTGGCTTCACCGTAGCGTTCCAGAAAATGCTCAAGCGCCTCGGAATGGGTCAGGTTCAAACCACCCCGTCCGGCCATTTGCAGTTTCCTGCCGAAAGTGGGCATGCGGTCATAGACGGTAACGGGAATGCCGTCGCGGCTGAGCAATTCCGCCGCGATAAGCCCCGCCGGCCCGCCGCCGATCACCGCGACGGTAGAATTTTCTGTTGAATCGCCCATGACGTGGTTATCCCTGGCGGTGCGCCGAAGGACAAGCCCGGCATGCGGCTGTCTCGCCGTGACGATCGGCTCGTCCCGTCATCAAGCAAAAGAAAGGGCCCCGAAGGGCCCCGTCGATAAGCGTCTCACGCCGACTTCGGTCTATTCCGACCGAACTGGCCATAATCAGCCCAGGCATAGGCGAGGCCCGGCAATGCGGCGGAATACCAATGCCCGACGCAAACCGTGTTATCCCCGACTACTTCAGAAAGGTCACGATCTCATCAAGAAGGGCGAGCCGCTGTTTCTTGAGATCCTCAAGATGCGCGTCATCCATCGGTTCAACGTTTACCTCACCACGATGGATTTCACGATTTACGTGGTGATGAGAGTCGCAGAGTTTCGCGAAATGGGCGTTCGTCTCTTTAAGAGCGTGAATGCGTTCTGCATGCTCCGGAAACTCATCTGCGATATCATGCGGTGTATGCGACATGTTGGATTCCCCCAGGGTTTAAACTTTGGGGATTCTCCGACAGTTCGGAAAACAAGCCATTGATGCTTGTCAATTTCATAGAAATTTTTTGCCGCGGAGTGTCTCGGTCCGTCGACTTCGCACGTCCGGGAAAGCCGACGGGCAACGCCTTCATCGAAGCGTTCAAGAAAATGGAGGCTTTTGACCTGAGCCCCTAAACTTCCTCCATTTTAGAGTAGAGTCCGTCACCGTGAAGG
>CAYGKA010000120.1:0-4374 GCA_964350445.1 uncultured Flavobacteriaceae bacterium | reverse complement strand
CTGATGGTCGAACAGGCGAGCGGTTGGCTCCGGTCGCGCGTCATCTGACCGTCCCCGGCAGAAGCGTTCAGGGGATCAATACAGCCGCGCCGGAAAGCCTTCCTTCCCGCAGGTCGCCAAGCGCTTCCTGGGCACGCGCAAGCGGATAGGGGCGGATATGGGTTTCGATCGGCACCTCGGCGGCGAGCGCCATGAATTCATCCCCGTCCGCCCGGGTCAGATTGGCGACCGAGCGGACCACGCGTTCCTGCCACAGGATGCTGTAGGGGAAAGTGGGAATGTCGCTCATATGGATCCCGGCGCAGACCACAGTGCCGCCCTTTCGCACCGCCCTTAGAGCGGCGGGAACAAGTGGGCCTACGGGCGCAAATATAATCGCGGCGTCCAGCGGCTTCTCGGGCAACTCATCCGATCCGCCGGCCCAGATCGCGCCCAGCCCCCGGGCAAAGTCCTGAGCCTGGACGTCGCCCGGCGTCGTGAAGGCATGAATCTCCACGCCCTTGGCGATGGCAACCTGCGCGATGATATGGGCAGCCGCCCCGAACCCGTACAGGCCCAGCACCTTCGCATCCCGCACCATGGCCCAGGATCGGAAACCGATCAGCCCGGCGCAAAGCAGCGGCGCCGCATGCGCGTCGTCATAGCCGTCCGGCAAGGGGAAAACATATTGAGCGTCGGCGACGCAATAGTCGGCATAGCCGCCGTTCAAGGTGTAGCCGGTGAACCCTGGTGCGTCGCACAAGTTTTCCCTGTGCTCGCGGCAATAATCGCAATGGCCGCAGGTGTGGCCCAGCCACGGCACGCCTACCCTTTCGCCGATGGACAGCCCCGGCACATCGTCGCCGTTCCCAAGCGGGCCGAATGCATCGACCGTGCCGACGACTTCATGACCGGGAATTACATTGGGCAGCGGGTCTTTCAGGTCGCCGTCGACAACGTGCAAGTCCGTCCGGCAAACGCCGCAAGCACTGACCTTGATGCGCAATTGTCCGGGACCGGGCTCAGGAACAGACACTTGCCGCAGTTCCAGACCGCCGCCGCCATCCCGCAGCCCATTGCCGTCATGACTCTGTCCATGCTTCCCCTCCGATCAGACACAGCCGGAAGGACAGAATAGCCCAGCCGCCGGGAACGGGAATGCGCTGGATCAAATGTCGAACTGGTAACGGAGGCAGATGGCAATCAAACCGGCTGCGATCACCCCGACAGGGTTTCGATACCGATGGTCTGGAACGGATCCAACTGGTTGTCCTGAATTCCGAGGAAGATCGGGTCCTTGGCTTGCCGGTAAATGTTCACCTTCGCGTTGAACACCGACCTGGAGCGGCCATGCTTGTCCTGGATCTTGTATCGGTTGATGCCGAAACCGCCCGTCTTCGTGGGAGGCCCCGTCAGGTAGACCTTGATATCGGAAATCTCGTCGTCGTTGATGACCAGACCGTTTAGGTCCGCCAGATTCAGTTGGGTCGTTTCGATGAATTCCCGCGTGCCCAGATGCCAGTCCTCCCCGGTCAGCGGGTGTGGGGTCGTGATGTCGAAATCTCCCATGATGATCTGGCCGGGTATGGCGCGTTCGATCATTCGGGCCAGTTCGATGGTCACGTCACCGACGATATAACTGAAGGTCGTCGGGCTCAGCCCCTCGGATTGATAGAATTCGTAGTGATCGCCGATATGGAAAGCGGCCCGCAGTTTAGGGACCGAATTACTGGTCGCCTTACGTTGGGCGATGGCGTTGTCCGCCAGGATCAGATGCATGAAATGATACAGGTCCCGGTTCGCCTGCAGGCTGGACGTCCGGTTCCAAATGTAGAACCCATCCCCGGTCGTGGACCTGGCAAACTTGATGGTGATCGACTTGTCCCGCAGCTTGGCATGCGCGGAATTGACCGAATAGGCGAGACTGTTCAGCTGTGTCACCTGTTCCAACGGGCTCAACAGCGAAAAGCCGACCGCATCGAACAAGGCGACCGCGCGGTCTGTGCCGTGCGACAGGGAGTACCGGCGGATCAGCGATTCCACCGTGTCGTCATCCAGCCAGCGTCCGGTCGCGAAGCCCAGATCGATTTCCACGACCTCAGTCTTGAGCGCCTTGGAAATTCGCTTCAGCCAACGCGGCGTCACCTGTTTGCGGCCGGATATGATCTGGAAGATGAAACTGACTTCCTCGATCCGGTTCGGGCTGGTGATGTAGTCGATGATCGAATGGTGCGGAACGATCAGGATATCCAACCCCGCTTGCGACGGCGTCCAGGCCAAGATGATGTTCTTGCCCAGTTTCCAGTTGCGATGAAGGATATCGTCCAATTGGATAATGCAGGATCGCACCTCCGATGACGACGCGCCTTCCGGCTTATGCCGGGAAACGTCGAGAAAGGCATCGATCCAAGATTGCCGCGACTGGTCGTCTTTCGCGTGCATGGTTCCCCCCATACTCAGCCCGGTAAACGGATCGAACACGACCCCCGAGCGTACCCCTTAGCCAACATCCCACTGCGGCCGGGTCAGAGGCTAACGGGATTCAGGCCGCTTGAACACTACACCGTGCGAAACCCGCTTGTCCGGGTATTCAGGCACCCGGCCCGATCAATTTTTCACCCGGTCCGACTTGCCGCTATCGCGCCCATTCGAATCGTTCCACGCTCGAAAATGAACCGTTATTGCGGATAGGAGGTCGTCATGTCCAACCTGCATTCTGGGCTTCAATCGGGCCGATTGGTTCATCTGCGCACACCGCGCCTTAAAGCGCGGTTCGGGTCCATAGCGGTCCTGCTGCGCTGCGACGGAGAAAGGGCGACGCTCTTCACCGATGCCGGCAAGGCGGAGGTCAAACGCCAGGACTTCTCAATCCCCGCGAAACCGGTGCCGGACTGCCTGCCGATGCGGCTGCGCCTGCCCTTCGGCGATTGGGAGGACGAGGACGGGTCCCGGGTGCTCTTCTCCCGCGATTTCTGCCCGCTCTGGCGGATCGGGCCGGGCGATACGATCACGCCCGACATGCCCTGGCGCCCAATCAGCCGGCAGCGGGAGAACCGCTACTGGGATTTCCGAACCGCGCCCTGGTGCGACCGGACGACGGAACTGCGGATGGAAACGCTGTTGCAGAAAGTCGGCATCACCAGCGACCCGTTGCTGGGCGACGCTCTTTTCCTGATGATCCGGAATCCGGACCTGTCGATCCGCGAAGCGGTTATGGAAATGGGGCGCAAAGTCACGGAACCGATGTAGGAAGCCGGATAGCGACTTCACCGTCCTGTTATCCCGGGGCAGCATCGCGCCTACCTTCGCAACCAGATGCTCGAATAAGGTGAAAGCATCAAAAACACGAACTCTGGACAACTGTGTTCCGGTCTTTTGTGGACCACTGTCATAAAACACGTATCTTGTAGTTAACCCTCATCGACATAGGGTTTTTAGTGCTTGTACAGTTGTCGCCCCCCTCTACTGTCGCGGTACTTTAGTACTTGGAGATAGGGAACCATGAAGCAAATTTTTGCCGCACTATTTGCGGTCGTGTTGTTGGCTCCAGTATCCGCCTCGGCGGTTGGGGTGAATTACACAGCCATTGTCACTTCGCTGGACCTGAGCGGACCGGCCGTCCTGAACAGTGAATTCGCAGTCGATGATGTGATCTCAGGTCAGTTCATCTACGACGATGTAACCGGCGAAATCACGCGCCTTAGCGTTACCAACGGAACATCGACCTGGGGATATTTCGACGGTGGAACGAATGTGAATGTAGCTGAAAGCTCAGTTATAGCTCAGAACCACTTCTTTGGCGGCTATGGTCAAGGCGATCCGCCAGGTTCAGGGCCGAGCATCAACGGCCACGACCTCGCGACATTCATCATGTTTTACGACGAGCACCAAAACCCGCTCTTCAACAATGGTCGCGATCCCATCCTCGATCCACCAACCCTGCCCAACCAGGCGCAGTTGTTGGCGATGGGGGCCGACACGCCCAACGATATTAATTTATATGGCATGTTTGGCGCTATAGATTGGCGTGATCTGGATCATCCGAACGGTATCAACGGGTCGATCGCGCGCCTCCGTTTCGACGTCACGGGCGTAACCGCGATCCAAGCGGTTCCCCTTCCCGCTCCCTTGTTCTTATTGGTCGCTGGCTTGGCTGCTATTGGCTTTGTTGGACGCCGCAAGGCGCAGGCCTAGCCCGCCGACCCAACCGATACTCAAGCCTAGGTATAGAAAGCCCCTCCTGCACAAAATCAGGCGGGGCTTTTTGTTTCTACACAGCGGAAGTCGATCCGTCCCCGCCCCCAGGCTCTAAGGCACGAGGATGAGAAAAGCCTATACGCCTATTTTTCCCAAGGCGGGACCGGCGTGAACTTTTCGACCAGATAGTCAATGAAG
>CAYGKA010000119.1:3707-4562 GCA_964350445.1 uncultured Flavobacteriaceae bacterium | reverse complement strand
GCATCGAAGCGGGCAGGCCCGTGACGACCCAGGGCCCGGTCTCCAGCATGGGACGATTGGACTGCAAGGAGCCGAGCCATCTGGCCCTCAAATACCTGGCGCGGGAGGCCGACAGCTTCATGACCGTGAGCGAGGCCGAGGCCGCCGACGCGGTCGCGCTATACGGAAAGCACGACATCGCCACCTCCCCCTCCGCCGCGGCGGCCCTGGCGGGGCTGACGACGGCAAAGCAGGCAAACGTTGTCCCGGGTCTGGGTTCTGGCGCGCGCATTCTGCTCTATGTGTCGGAGGGTGCCATCGATGACTGAAACCGCGACGCCCGATTTTCCGACGGCGGAATACGAAATTCGGTTGGAGCGAGCGCAGCGCGCCATGCACGACCGGGGCCTGGACGCCCTGCTGTTCACCACGGAAGCGGAGATGCGTTATTTCACTGGCTTCCGCACGCTGTTCTGGTTGAGCCCGACCCGCCCCTGGTTCCTGGTCGTCCCGAAATCGGGCAAGCCCATCGCCGTCATTCCGGAAATCGGCGCAGCCTTGATGCGGACGACCTGGATCGACGACGTGCGCAGTTGGTCTTCCCCGCATGCCGATGACGACGGCGTCTCCCTGTTGGCCGACGCATTGCGGGGCCGCACGGCAGTCGGCATTCCAATGGGCAGGGAAAGCAGCCTGCGAATGCCGATGAACGACTTGGCCCGCCTGCACGAAAAACTGCCCGGGATGATCCCCGTCGATGCGACGCCGCTGATCCAGGCCCTGCGCGAAGTGAAGTCGGAGGCGGAAATCGCGACCATCGCGGAAATCTGCGCCATTGCCTCGCGCAGTTTCGCCAATGCGCCGAAACTGTTCCAC
>CAYGKA010000119.1:0-3697 GCA_964350445.1 uncultured Flavobacteriaceae bacterium | reverse complement strand
GGCGGTTACGCGGATGTCAGCTCGCCACCCGGAGAGAAACCGCTGCAGGCCGGCGACGTGTTGATGCTGGATACGGGCGCCACCCTGCGCGGCTACTACTGCGACTTCGACCGCAACTGGGCTTTCGGCCATGCCAGCGACGCGGCCAAGCGCGCGCATGAGACACTGTACGACGCGACGGAAGCGGCCCTGAGAATCGCCCGCCCGGGAACGACCTGCCGCGACCTGTACAGAGCCATGGCGGCGGTGATCGACCCCGAGGGAAAGACCAGCGGCGGCAATGTCGGCCGCTACGGCCACGGGCTCGGCATGCAGTTGACGGAGAGCCCGTCGAACATCCATTTCGACATGACGGTGATGAAAACCGGCATGGTGATGACGCTGGAACCCGGCATGGAAGTGGAGGACGGCAAGATCATGGTGCATGAGGAAAATCTCCTCATCACCGACGGCGATCCGGTCCTGCTCAGCGTCCGTGTCGGGCGGGAGTTGGTTGTCCTTTAGGGCATTCGAACCGCTCCATGCGTGAACCGGTGCGGATCCGTCCGGCTGCGGCGCTGGGCCGTGATTGTCTGTCTCAGGAGGCCTTGGCGAGTTTTCCCAAAGCCGGCGGCAAGCCCAGGAAGTCATCCAAGGCCATCGGCCTTGCGAAGAAGAAGCCCTGTCCCAACGGGCATCCCACCTCTTCGATGAGCATATTGACCTCTTCCTCCGTCTCCATCCCTTCCGCAATAACCTGCAATCCGCACGCCTTGCCCATCTCCGAGATACTCCGGGCGATCGCGGTATGCTTGGATCGGGGAGGTTTGGTCAGGACGCTGACAAAGGACCGGTCCAGCTTGAGATAGTCGAGCGGAATGGTCGTCAACACGTGCAGACTCGAAAACCCGGTCCCGAAATCATCCAGCGCCGTCGCCACGCCGGCTTTCCGAAGCGCGTTCAACTGCTCGATTACGAACATGCGTTGATCGATCAATTGGCCTTCGGTGATCTCCACTTCGATCCCGCCCTTCGGCACGTCAAACTCGGCCATGCAGTCCGCGATGACGGAGACGAGCTTGCGGGAGCGTATGCAAATGCCGCTGAGATTTGCGCCCACGGTGAAGTCCGGTCCGAATTTCTCTTGCAGGAGCGGCAAATCCCGCGCCACGGTTCGTACCGCGAACGGCGTCAACGAGTGAATGAAACCGTTCTTCTCGGCAATGGGTATAAAGACGCCCGGAGAGATCGGTCCACCATCGCTGCTGTCCCAACGCATCAGGGCCTCGGCGCCCACGACCCGGCCCGTCGTCAACTCGACACGCGGTTGATAGTGCATGAAAAAACGTCCGGCGGCGAAATCTTCCCGCATCTGCCTGTCGAGTTCGTGGATCCGCGACAGCAGTTTGAACCGTTCTTCGGTTATCGAAAAAACGCGCGTGCCCGTCTGTTTGTAGATTTCGTAGTTTTCGTCTTCGTAGACGGCATAAAGCCTATGGAATTCCGCCACGCTCATCCCGCTTTCCGCGGTGTATCCGGGATACTCTCCCGTCGAGAATACGAAACTCACGCCATAGTCGAATCCATCGATGCGAAAGCTTCCGCACAGGATGGTCTCCAGACGGATTGCGAGTTGAAACGCCTCGTCACGATTGACGTTCAACATCAGCACAACGAGCCCGTTCTGACCGGAAATGACGAAGCATTCGGACGGAAGTTCCCGGCTCAACAGATCGATCACACGCTGGTGGATCTTGGTAACGACGTGGGTGCCGAAAACCCGCATCATCGCCAGGAGCTCGCGGTAGGAGATGGTCAGCACGCCGAAATGCTGACCGGTCCGCCGGCAATAGTCGGCAAGGGGACCGCCAACCTCGGCGACCCGCTGGGACAGAAGCGCTTCGACCGAGGGACTGAAAACCGGCGTATCGCCGAACAAATCGGCGAGCGTCAAATCGCTACCTACCAATGTACTCATCAACTCGCGCAAAACCGGTCCCCGATGTCACCCACGCCACTTGATATAAATCTAATATGAAATGGTGTGAAAACAACTCAATGATTGAGTTCCAGTGAAAGGACGGGCAATCGCGTTTCGGCGAGAAACGTTGGCCTGCATCTACGAAACTTGCCCTTTCCAGATCCGCCTCCTCATATTAGTGGTTTCTGCATCGAATCCGGAAACCAGCCGGTATGAAAGACTGGATTTGCATAACCGCTATCGCGCGGCGGCAACATTTAGGGTCTTGGGTATGAAATGGGTTGCCAAAAAACCGAATTTCATCGGCGGCCTGGATGAGGTCGCGAACCGTTGCAAAACCGCCGCCGGACGCAAACTGATATCCGGATACAAGAAATTCCTTGAGGCGAACGGCAACCGGCCCCCGCGGTTCACAGACCTGGATATCGCCGATTTTATTGCCGCCGTGCCGCATATCGCCCTCGGCTCCGTGATCAGGGAAAAGAGCTGCGAATTCCGCATCATTGGCGAGGAACTGCGCCGCCGGATGGGTTTTCCCAACGCCCACGTGAACTACTACGACTATGTTCCGCCCAACCGCGTCGCCTCAGTCAAACGGGTGATGGAAATGGTCGTCGGCATCCCCTGCGGTTTCCGCGCGGATCTGGAGCAGATTTATTCCTCCGGCCAATCCACGCTAGCCGAAGCGATCGGCCTGCCGCTCGCCCCTGGGCGGAAAGGGGAAGATGGCCAGATCCTGTTCTCGGACCAGATGACCGAAGATCTTGGTTTCAGCACCGACAAAAAGCAAACTCTGCTCGGCGCCAACCTGCTGCAGCGCGACCTCATCGACCTCGGTTTCGGCATCGACCCGACTTACGAGGATCTGGTCCGGGTTTAGGTCGCGAATTCACCCCTCCAAAAGCTTAATAAAATCAACCGATTATTGTCCGACCGCCGGCCATTCTGCCGCGCTGCCCGCCGTTGCGCCGGGGCGGCGCGCCGTGGTATCGACTAGCCGTCGCAGCGCATATTTCAGATCGGACGTCATGACGGCTTTCCGCCTTTTCTTCCTCACCGTCTCCCTGGCGGCATCACTCGCCGTCGCGGGCGCCGCGCGGTCGGACGACGCGTCGTCAGCATATCCCCTGCCGGAGGCGTTGACTCATACGGTCGTCGCGAACCTGTGGCCGTCGGTTCAGCAATTCTACGCGGCCCGGAACTACGCCCCGCTATGGCTGGAGAACGGCGCCCCGACCGAACGGGCCAAGCAGGCGCTCGCCCATCTGGCCAATGCGGACCAGGAAGGGCTCGACCCCGTCCATTACACCGCCATCACGCCGACAATCGCGACCGGAACGGCAAACCCCGCTAATCCCGCCGACGGAGTCCCGCTCGACCTCGCTATCACGGGACAGTTGCTGCATTTCCTCTATGAAGTCCGGAACGGACGCCTGCGGGACCCGGAAAGACCCGGCGCGGTGGCGGATTTCGACACCGGGCAGGCGTTGACCCTTCTGGCCACCGCGCCGGATATCGGCGTGGCGCTGCAGAACGCGGTGCCGGGCAACGCCCCCTATCGGGCGCTGCGGCGCGCGCTGTCGACCTATCAGGCGATCGCTCGGGGCGGCCAGGACACGCCGGTCCCGCTCGGCCCATCCATCAAACCGGGCGCCCGGGACCCGCGCATCCCGCAGATCCGCGATCGGCTGGACCGGCTAGGCGATTTGGTGGCCAAAACCCATGGCGCCGCTGACA
>CAYGKA010000118.1:0-4662 GCA_964350445.1 uncultured Flavobacteriaceae bacterium | reverse complement strand
CCATGATGTCGCCCTGCAGGGCGCGGGTGACTTCCGGATAATCGTCGGCCGCCGGGGTCTCGTCCTCGACGTAGCGCTCCATCCGGTTCTCGCCCAAGACCATGGTCAGCCCGTCGAGCATGTCCAGAATCGGATTGATGACGTCGCCCATGGTCTCCGGCGGCGCCAATTCCTCGACCTGTACGGAATTGCGGGCGGCCCCCAGGCGACGGGAATCGATAGCGAGTTCGCCGTCCTGCAGAAACAGCCGCGCGCGCAGACCCGACGGGCCGGACAGACGGCGGATGATATGCCGGGCAGAGGCGGGGGAGAGCACTTCCTGGCCCGCCGTGGTGATGGCGATCGCGCCTTCGCCCAGCGCGCCGGCGAAAATCTCGCCCTGGGCGCGCAAGGCTTCCATTTCGGCACGGATCAAATTGTCGCGATAGGGGCCGAGATAGAGCAGCCCGCCGATGGGAATGGCGAGGGCGATGATGTTCACCATCAGGATCCGCCGGGTCAGCGGCGACAGGAAACGGGCGCGATCCCGGTGGCGCCCGCGCTGCCCGCGCTCCTGTCCTTGGTGGCCGAGACGCCTGGACTCTTGACGATTCCTGGCCGGCCGGTCCGGTCCGGGCGGGTGCAAGTCGGCGGACGGCGCACCGCCGCCCTGATCTTCCTGCTCCCTCATCGATGTCACCGGACCTCACACACGGTCATTCGTCCTTATATCGGTATCCGACGCCGTACAGCGTTTCGATCTGGCCGAACTCGTCGTCCAATTGGCGGAATTTCCGGCGCAGCCGCTTTATGTGGCTGTCGATCGTCCGGTCGTCCACATAAATACTTTCGCCATAGGCGGCATCCATCAATTGATCGCGGCTTTTGACCATGCCCGGCCGCGTCGAGAGCGCCCGCAGAATGAGGAATTCGGTCACCGTCAGGGGAACCTCGTCCCCCTTCCAGGTACAGACATGGCGGTTGGCGTCCAGCCGCAGGTTCCCGCGGATCATGATGCCCTCGCCGCTCTCGGTCGGGATCTGTTCCAACTCGACGCGGCGCAGCAGGGTCCGGATCCGCTCGATCAGCAGGCGTTGCGAGAACGGTTTGCGGATATAGTCGTCGGCGCCGAGGCGCAGGCCCATCAACTCATCCACCTCGTCGTCCTTCGAGGTCAGGAAAATGACCGGAAGCCGTGTCTGCTTGCGCAGCTTCTGCAGCAGTTCCATGCCGTCCATGCGCGGCATCTTGATATCCAGAACGGCCAGATCGACGGGATTGGTGTTCATCCCCAAAAAGGCGCTTTCGCCATCGGTATAGGTGGTCACGTCGAACCCTTCCGCTTCCAGGGCCATGGAAACGGAGGTCAGGATGTTCCTATCGTCGTCGACCAGCGCAATCTTGTTTTGCGTCATCAAGGTGCCTTTCCCCGGTTGTGCAGCAAAATCCCGCGACTCCCCGACTTAGTCAAAAAACTCAGTCAAATCGCCGCACCCGGCATCATACGGTCAACTATGGCCAAATTGCGGCTTAAGCTGGGTCAAATTGTGATCATTTCCCACTGCAATCATGCACTTGCCGCCGCCCGGGGGCCACTGGAAAGCAGCTTTGGGGGGAACCGCGCATCGGCGGGGACTTGCGGCGGCGCGGCGGCAACGCTACCTCACCCAGCATGCGGTTCCCCGCGATAGAATTGAAATGGCCCGCCCGACCTGGCTCGACCCAGGGGCCGGACCGCCGCAAGAAGGAAGCCGAATGCGCCGCGTTCTGACCTCACCGATCTTCATTGCCCTCGTCGCCGCCATCATGGCCGCCGTCACGATCGGGTTCATCGCCTGGCAACAGTTCGGCGGCCCCAGCGTGGCGTTGAACAACGGCTCGGTCATCGTGCCCGCGACCAAAATACAAGGCGATTTCGACTTGGTCGACGCCTCGGGCACCCAGGTCACACCCGGCAGTTTCCCGGACAAATATCTGCTGGTCTATTTCGGATACACCTATTGCCCGGACGTCTGCCCGACCGACTTGGCGGTCGTCGGACAGGCCATGGATGCCCTGGAACAGTCCGATGCCGACGCCGCGGCGCAGGTTCAGCCGATCTTCATCACCGTCGACCCGGCCCGCGACGGCCCCGACACGGTCGGCCTTTTCGCCGAGACGTTTCATCCCCGGCTTGTCGGCCTGACCGGAACCGACGCGCAGATCGCCGACGCGGCCGCCGCCTTCCGCGTTTATTATTCCCGCCGCGACATGGATGATGGAAACTACCTGATGGACCATTCGGCCTTCACCTATCTGATCGGACCGGAAGGCACCGTCATCGGCATTTTCAAGCACGGCACCGCGCCGGACGATATGGCGCAAGGCGTCGCGGCGCTGATCGCCGGATGACGATACGGGCCCATCAAGCCGGGTTGGAAACGGCATCCGACGCAGGGGACGCAGCATGACACAGCAAACGACGGCGCAAGACCCAGGTGTGATCATCCGCGGTTTGATCCGCGCCCAGGACCGCGCCACCCTGGCGACGAAGATGCGCGCCGGTGACGCGGCGGTCGAGGGTGCCGGCGCGCCCTATGCGTCGCTGGTCCTGGTGGCCTGCGCGCCGGACGCATCCCCGCTGCTGCTGGTGAGCACGTTGGCCGACCATACAAAGAACATATTGGCCGACCCGGTCTGTTCACTGATGATCGACGGCACCCAGGGTCTGGCCAATCCGCTGACGGGCGCGCGCGCCACGCTCCAGGGATCCTTGGAGAAAGCCGACGACCCCGGCTTGATGGACCGCTATATCCGCCGCCATCCGAGCGCCGCCATGTATGCCGGGTTCGGCGATTTCAGCCTGTACCGGATGACCGTGCGGCGCGCCCATCTGGTCGCCGGTTTCGGCAAGATCCATTGGGTCGATGCCGCGGACGTCCTGTACGACGCCACCGCCGCCGCCGACCTGGCGCAACAGGAAAGCGGCGTCGTCGAACACATGAACGACGACCACGCCGACGCGGTCGGCCTCTATGCGAACGTGCTGTTGAACCGCGCCGGCGTCGGATGGCGCATGACCGGCGTCGACCCGGAAGGCGCCGACCTGCGCCGCGGCGGGGAGGTCGCGCGGATCACATTCGACAAGCCTGTGCGCGACGCCGAATCGGCGCGCGTCGAACTGGTTCGGCTGGTGAAGCGGGCAAGAAACGCGTAACAGGCAGGAACGCGGCGGATTTTGGGCGTTTGGAATCTTTCCAAGGCGGCGCCGAAACGATATAACCCGGCGCTTGAGGACGGAGACGGCGGTTCATTGGTATCAACGTGGTTCGCATCACCATGCATCGGATCAACCGGTGTGACGGCGGACACGGCGTTGGATTGGATCGGGAACTAAAAGCGAATGCGGGGACGGGGGATCGCCCCGACGTATTCCAGAGGATACAGAGGAGGACACGTTGGCCAGTCAAGCCGGCTCGAAAGACCTTTCCGCACACGGCGTTGTTAATTCCGGAACGGTCCATTGGAATCTGGGCACCGAACCGCTCTACGAAAACACCATCGCAAACGGATTGGGAACCATCACCGCCGGCGGCGCGTTGCGCGTCGAAACCGGCAAATTCACCGGCCGTTCGCCGAACGACAAATTCATCGTCGATGAGTCCAGCAGCACGGACGACATCTGGTGGGGATCGGTCAACCGCCCAACCACGCTTGAAATCTACGAGCGCTTGAAATCGAAAATCCTGGCTTACTACCAAAGCCGCGATCTGTTCGTTCAGGACCTGTATGCCGGCGCGGCCATCGACCACCGGCTGAACGTCCGCGTGATTTCCGACAGTCCGTGGCACGCGCTGTTCGCCCGCAACATGTTCATCCGCCCCGCGCGCGAAGACCTGAGCGGGTTCGAACCGCAATTCACGGTCCTGCACGCGCCGATGCTGCATGCTGATCCGTCGATCGACGGCACCAATTCCGAAGTCTTCATCGTCGTCAATTTCGCGGAACGCACCGTTCTTGTCGGCGGCAGCCGCTATGCGGGCGAGATCAAGAAATCGATCTTCAGCATCATGAACTATCTGCTGCCGGCGCAAGGCGTGCTGCCCATGCACTGCTCCGCCAATATCGGCGAGGCGGGCGATACCTCGATCTTCTTCGGCCTGTCGGGCACGGGCAAGACGACGCTTTCGGCGGACGGCACCCGCCGGTTGATCGGCGATGACGAACATGGCTGGTCCGACCAGGGCGTCTTCAACTTCGAAGGCGGCTGCTATGCCAAGGTCATCAACCTGAGCCAGAAGATGGAACCGGAAATCTACGCGACCACGCAGCGGTTCGGCACCATTCTGGAAAACGTCGTCTATGACGAGCATACCCGGGAACTGGATCTGGACGACGGCTCGCTCGCGGAGAACACCCGCGCCAGCTATCCGATCGACTTCATCCCGAATATCGAACCGTCGGGCATGGGCGGGCAGCCGACCAATATCGTCATGCTGACGGCCGACGCCTTCGGCGTGTTGCCGCCGATTTCCGAGCTGACGCCACAGCAGGCCATGTACCACTTCCTGTCGGGCTACACCGCCCGCGTTGCGGGGACGGAGCGCGGCGTCAACGAACCGAAGGCGACCTTCTCGACCTGCTTCGGTGCGCCCTTCATGCCGCGCCATCCGAGCGTCTATGCCAAGATGCTGGGCGAGAAGA
>CAYGKA010000117.1:0-4761 GCA_964350445.1 uncultured Flavobacteriaceae bacterium | reverse complement strand
TGCCGGTTCCGGGGCCGTCCTTGACCCAGACGGAAACGCCGTACCACAACCCGCGGACATCCGGCGATTCCCCGATTGAAGGTCCGCCATCGGCGGTGACCTGAAGCAGGCCGTTGAAGGAATGCTTCTCGTTATAGCCAAGCTCGCCCAGGATGGGCGTCAGTTCCATCGCGCGTTCGAGCGGCTCGATGATCTGCTCCATTTCCAGGTCGCGCTGGGACGGGGAAAGGCGGGCCTGCTCTTTCTCCAGAAGGTCGCGCGGATGAACAAGACGCGGTTCCCTTTCCTCGTAATATCCCCATTCGATTTGGCCGCCCTCGGTGCTCTTCGGGTCGCCGGTGTCGCGGAGATAAGCGGAATTGCCTTGGTCGCGCAGCAATGGGAAGCCGATCTCCTTGCCGGTGCCTTCGAACTCGTTATAGGGCCCGAAGAAGGTCAGTGGATGGTCGACCGGCATCACCGGCAGATCCTCGCCCGCCATTTCCGCAATCAAGCGGCCCCACAGGCCGGCGCAGACGACGACTTTCGTGGTTTCGATATAGCCGCGCGCGGTATGCACGCCCTTGATCTTGCCGTCCTGGATATCCAGGCCCGTGCAAGGCGTGTTGGGAATGATCTCAAGCTTGCCGGTTTCCTCGGCGTCGCGAATCAACTCGCCCGCAACAACTTGGGAGCGTGGGATAACGAGGCCGGCGTCCGGGTCCCACAGGGCGCCCTGAATCTGGTCTTCCTCGACCAGCGGCATCAATTCCTTCACCTTTTTCGGCGTGATCATTTCGACCCGGCTGCCGAAGGCGCGGCCGGAGGTGACGCGGCGCTCCAGTTCGAGCATCCGCTCGTCGTCGCCCTTGCGCGCGACTTCGATGCCGCCGATGCGCGAATACCGGCCTCGCTTCTCATAGAAGTCGATGCTGTACTTCGTCGTGAAGATCGTCATCTGGTCGTGCATCGTATTGAAGCAGAAGTCCGAAGCATGACCGGTCGAGCCGATGTCGGTCGGAATGCCAGACTTGTCGATGCCGATGATGTTCTTCCAGCCCCTCTCGATCAGGTGGTGGGCCACAGACGCCCCGACGATACCGCCTAGGCCGATGATTACGACATCCGCGCTCTTTTGGAACTGCGCCATTAAAACCGTCTCCGTCATAGAAGGACTTTATCTCCCCACGGCATCGAAATGCCGCCGCAGGAACAGCAACCTATCAAGCGTTGTGGGATTTCTGCGCTTTCCGGGCTTTCGCCTGTGCGACAGGGATGCGGCGATTTCGCGTCGCAGTCCCGCGCGGGATACCGGCAAAACGGTTCTTCTAGCCGAACCGGGCAGGATTATAAGGTTTGGGGTCTATGATCGTCGCCTCGCCTGACATCATTTCCGCCAACAGCCGCCCGCTGATCGGGCCGGTTGTCAGGCCGATATGATGATGCCCGAAACAGGTCCACACCCGGTCGTGACGGGGCGCCTTTCCGATGGCCGGCAGGCTATCCGGCAGACTCGGACGGCGACCGAGCCAGGGTTCGTCCTCCGTCGAATCGCCCAAAGGAAAGGCTTCGCGCGCTTTCGGCAGCACGGCCTCCAACTGCTTCGGCGTTTTAGGATGGTCAAAGGCGGCGATTTCAACACCGCAGGTCAGCCGGATTCCCGCCGCCATCGGGGCGATCACGAAGGCCCCGTCCACATCGTTGATCGGCCGGTTCAGGGCGGCGTTCCCTTCCGCACGGTAATGCCGGTGATAGCCGCGCTCTTCAAAGGCGGGCAGGTCGACCCCCGCGGTCCTCAGCAAGCCGGCGGACCAAGGCCCCAGCGCAACGACGGCATGGTCCGCGGTTAGGGCGTGACCGTCTTCCAGTTGAATTGTTGCTCCGTCCTTGGATTCGCCGATTGATTTGGCGGCGCCAATTTCGATCTTCCCACCCAATTTCTGGAACAAATCCGCATAGGCGGCGCAGAGCGCGCCCGGATCGTCGACACTGGCTGTATCCAGAATGTGCAGACCTTTGGCGTAGATCGGCGCCAGGTTCGGCTCCAGTTCCGCCAGGTCTTTGGGCTCCAGAACGGCGTAGCGGACGCCATATTTGTCCAGCATTTCGCGTTCGAACGCGGTTTTCTGGAAGCTTGCCTCCGTCCGGTAAGTCTTGATCCAACCGCGCTTGGCCAGAAGGCTCGTCGCGCCGGCTTCTTCCATCAGGACTTCATGCTCTTGAACGCAATGGGCGACCAATGCGCTGAGGCCTATGGAGATTTCGCGATTGCGGCGCTTAGTCCCGTTCATCAGGAAGGACGGCGCCCAACGGAACGCGCGGGCGAGTCCGGAAAGGTCGAATCGTACGGCGTTCGACCCGCCGGTTAGGATCTTGGGCACATCGAAAACCATGCCTGGATAACTGATCGGCAGGACCGATCCGCGGCTCAGCACCCCGGCATTGCCGTAGGAGGTTTCCGCACCGGGCTTGGTCTTTTCCAGCAGTGTGACCGCCCAACCGCGTTTTTGCAGATGGATCGCACAGGAAATTCCCACCATGCCCGCGCCCAGGACAGTGGCTGTGCGTGTCTGTTGTTCGCCGGTCATCACGATGCCACTCTCACATTCCAAATCGGTCATTAATGGGAAATATCGCTTTCCCCCTCTGGCTGCTTAAGAAGGATTGATCGGCTTGTCCAGGATTGCGGTGGATACGGTCTTCGAATTGGCGACGTTGAAAGACGGCGAAGGTGTGCCCCATTTGGCGTCGGAAGTCGTTTCCTTTGGGGAATTAGTGATGTGATGGCGGCTTTGACGCGCCCTCATTCACACGGCATCGGCCCCTGATCGCGCTTTTCCTGTTGCCACGGCCCAATCGCAGTCTAGGATTTCATCCAGACTTCCGCCGAAGAAAGTCCGCAAAGGACACAGAGTCATACCCGGGAGGGCGGCGGAACGAGTGCCTTTCACTTGGGAGATCGACTTATGAAAAAATTACTTAAAGCGTCAGTGATGTCCGCAGCCCTGACACTGGGGGCCCTGACGATGGCGGCCGTGGCGCCGTCGGCACATGCCGAGAATTGGGACATGCCGACCCCTTATCCTGAGGGCAACTATCACACCCAGAACGTGATGGCTTTCGCCAAGGAAGTTTCCGACCTTACGGGAGGCGATCTGACCATCACGGTCCACAGCGGTGCGTCGCTGTTCAAGATGCCGGAAATCAAGCGCGCCGTCCGCACGCAACAGGCCCCGATCGGCGAAATTCTGCTGTCGGCCTATGGTAACGAGAATGCAGTCTTCGAAACCGACGGCATCCCGTTCCTTGCGGCCGGGTTTGACAATGCCTGGAAGCTTTATCAGGCCCAGAAGCCGGTGCTTGAAGACGTGCTCGCGGAAGAAGGGTTGATGTTGCTCTACACCGTCGCCTGGCCGGGCCAGGGCCTTTACAACACCAAGGCTGTTGGTTCGATGGACGACATGGCGGGTGTCAAGTTCCGTGCCTACAACGCAGCGACGTCACGGTTGGCGGAACTGATGGGCGCCATCCCGACCACGGTGCAATACGCGGAAGTGCCACAGGCCTTTTCCACCGGCGTGGTCAGTGCGATGCTGACATCGGCGACGACCGGCGTTGACACCCAAGCATGGGATTTCCTGGATTACTTCTACACGACCGACGCCATGCACCCGAAGAATGCCGTGTTCGTGAACAAGGCGGCCTTCGATGCGCTTCCCGAAGCACAGCGTAGTGCGGTGCTGACGGCCGCGAAGAACGCTGAGACGCGCGGCTGGGCGACGGCGCGCAAGGCCGGCGATGAAGCCGCTGCCAAACTGGCGGAAAATGGAATGAAGGTCCAAGCCCCGGGCGACAAGCTCAAGACCGACTTCGCCGCCATTGGCAAGACAATGACTGAGGAATGGCTGGCGAAAGCCGGCGATCACGGTCAGAAGATCGTCGACGCCTATAACGCGCAGTAAGGTCATCGGTTGCCGCGGCGCGCCCGTTTCGACGGCGCGCCGCGGCCTTTCTTTGCCAGCTAAAGGGGGCCGGGAGTAATGCGCCGAGTCCGCATCGCGCTTGATCTCGTCTATAAGTTTTGTGGTGTTCTGGCAGCGATCGCGCTGGCGATGATCGCCGTGCTTATCCTCGCTCAGATCGTCGGACGCTTTTTCGGCGTACTGGTGCCCGGCGTTAATGAGGCGGCTGCCTTCCTGCTCGCCGCGACGACCTTCCTGGCCTTGGCCTATTCTTTTCGCGCAGGCAGCCACATCCGCGTGTCTGTTGTGCTGCATTACCTGCCGCCCCGATTGCGCTGGCTCGCCGATCTTCTCAGCGTTGCCGTCGCGGCGGCGCTGATCGGGTATTTCGCTTGGTATACGTGGAAACTGGTGGCGGACTCCATGCGGTTCCAGGAGGTCTCGGACGGCCTGCTGGCCATTCCGCTGGCGATACCACAGGGGGCGATGCTCGCCGGGCTTGTCGTCCTGACGGTTGCTCTGGTTGAGGAGTTCTTCAACATCCTGTCCGGCGGCACGCCGACTTTCGACAACAGCCAGGACGTGGTGCTGGAAAAGCGCGACGATCAAATGGCGGATCAGCTCTAGGAACCCGGCGACATGGATATGCTAACCCAAGCGCTCATCCTCACCGGGATCCTATTCGTTTTCCTGGCCGGCGGGCTGTGGGTGGCGATGGCGCTTGCCGCGGTCGGCCTGATCAGCATCACCCTGGCCTCAAGCGCGCCGCCCGGCCTTATCATGGCCACCACGGTTTGGGGGTCGACCGCGACATGGACCC
>CAYGKA010000116.1:0-4950 GCA_964350445.1 uncultured Flavobacteriaceae bacterium | reverse complement strand
CGCTCCAGACGGCGATGACATAGTCGCTGGCGACGAAACCGAGCGGGCCGTATCCGGCGCGCTCCATGCGCCGGGTCAGCAGCATGCCCAATGTCTGGTGCGCGTTGCGGCCGGCGAAACAGTACGCAACCAGAAAGTTCTTGCTGTGACGGGGGAAGCTCTCGACCAGCAATTGGTCCGGTCCCGGCATCACGGACCGCCATTGCTGCAGACGCAGCCATTCGGAGACTTGGTCCGGCAAACGGCCCCACTGGGACGGGTCGGCCAGCATTTCCCTCACCCGGTCCGACAGGAAGGTCGTGAAGGGCAAACGGCCGCCCATATAGGCGGGGATCTTCGGTGCATCGCCCTTTGACTCGGACACCATTGCCGTCGTTTCCCGGAACCCGTCGAAGCGTAGCAGGCGGCCGCCGAACATGAAGGTGTCGCCGGGCTCCAGCCCGTTGATGAAATACTCCTCCACCTCGCCCAGAACCGGCCCGCCGCGCAGACGGACCTTCACCGTCGGTTCCTGGATGATCGTGCCGATATTCATCCGGTGGCGCTGAATCACCCTGGGCCCCGCCACTTCGTAATCGCCGTTCGCCTTGCGGAACAACCGCTTGAACTTGTCATAGGCGCGCAATGCGTAACCGCCATCCTCGACATAGCGCAGGACGTCGTCGAAATCCTTCCGGGACAGCGCGGAGTAGGGGCCGGCGCCGGTGATTTCCCGAAACAGGTCGTCGGCGTTGAAAGGGGCGGAACAGGCAAGGCCCAGAATATGTTGGGCCAGGACGTCCAGGGTGCCGGGGCGGGGCGGGTCACCGTCCAAGCGCATCTGATCGACGCCTTCGATGGCGGCGAGGCATTCCAGGACCTCAAACCGGTTGCCGGGGGCCAGGATCGCACGGCTTGGCGTGTCCAGCCGGTGCCCGGCCCGGCCGATGCGCTGAAGCAGCCGGCTTACACCTTTGGGCGCGCCCATCTGGATGACGAGGTCGACGGCCGCCCAGTCGATGCCGAGGTCGAGTGAGGATGTCGCGACCACGCCCCGAAGCGCCCCTCGCGCCATCGCGGCTTCGACCTTGCGGCGTTGCTCGACCGCCAGACTGCCATGGTGCAGGGCGATCGGCAGATTGTCCTCATTCAGTTTCCAGATCGTCTGGAACAAAACCTCGGCCTGGGCGCGGGTATTCACGAAAACGATGGTGACGCCGGATGCGCGAATTTCCTGATAGA
Organism: uncultured Flavobacteriaceae bacterium; assembly: GCA_964350445.1. GTDB lineage: Bacteria > Pseudomonadota > Alphaproteobacteria > UBA8366 > Aestuariispiraceae > Hwanghaeella. Next base: position 3,729 of record CAYGKA010000116.1, on the reverse strand, counting down.
CCCTTTCCGCGGCGTGCAGCGCGTAGTGTCCCGACCAGGGCAAATCCGTTCCTTCCAGGATGGAGACCTCGGCGCTTATGCCGCCGCCACCGCGGATGATCCCCACGGCCTCCGCTTTCCCGCAGGGCGACAACCAGGCCCGCAAGGCGTCTTCATGGGCGACCGTGGCCGATAGACCCACACGGCGGCAATCGGGCGCGATGCGGGCCAGGCGCGCCAGACAAAGGGCAAGCTGATCGCCCCGCTTCGTGCCGGCCAGCGCGTGGGCTTCGTCGATCACCACGCGTTTCAGGCCGGCGAAAAGCGTCCAGGCCTCCTCATAGGAAATCAACAGCGCCAGGGATTCGGGCGTTGTGAGGAGAATATGCGGCGGGTCTTCCTTTTGCCGGGCCCGTTTGCTCTGCGGCGTGTCCCCGGTTCGCGTTTCAACCCGAATCGGAAGGCCCATTTCCGCGAGGGGTGTTTCCAAGTTGCGGTGTATGTCTACCGCAAGCGCTTTCAACGGGGAGATGTAGAGCGTGTGCAGGCCGTTTGGAGAATTTTCCGCCAACTCGACCATCGAAGCCAGGAATCCAGACAGAGTTTTCCCGCCGCCGGTGGGTGCGATCACTAGGGAATCCCTACCCTCGCGGGCAGCCGCGACCATGTCCAGCTGATGCGGATGCGGTGTCCATCCGCGCGTTTCAAACCAGTTTCGAAACGCCGGCGGCAGAAGACGGTTCGCTTTTTCCTGGCTTGTGTCGGATGGGATCATATGGTTCCGGTTCAGGTCTTGGTTTTATGGCTCGCCCTGATGGGGCGGTGGGGAGTTCGTTCAGGATGTCCGTTACAGACTATTTCTCAAGTGACTATGCGGAAGCCCGCAAAAAATTTACCGAAGCCGCACACGCGGCGGGGGCGGATTTGGAGTGTTTCGTGAACCCGGAGAAAGGCCCCGGTGGTGAAGAACTCAGCACTGACATCGCCTGGCTTGGCCCGCGCGATGCTGAAAACGTCCTTGTTACGATCTCCGCGACGCACGGCGCGGAAGGGTTCTGCGGTTCGGGCGTTCAGGTCGGTTGGTTCCGGTCCGGGCGCGCCGCGCGCCTGCCGGCGAACACCGCCCTTCTGCAAATTCACGCGATCAATCCTTTCGGCTTCGCCTGGCTACGGCGCACGAATGAAGACAATGTCGACCTAAACCGGAACTTCGTCGATTTCGATCATCCGCTGCCCGTCAATGACGGCTATGTGAAATACCGGGACATCATTTGCCCGACGGAATGGTCGGACAAGATTGCGGCGGAAACCACGGCTGAGATCGATCGTCTGATCGAAGAACTGCCGCCGCTGGTCATGCAGGCGGCGGTTTCTTCAGGCCAATATGTGGACCCGAAAGGCGTTTTCTATGGCGGCACCCGGCCGACCTGGTCGCGTAAAACCATCGAAGCGATCATCGACACCTATCTGAAGCCCAGGAAACGCGTCGCCATCATCGATTACCATACAGGCCTGGGCCCGCGCGGCTATGGGGAGCGGATCGGCGATGGCGGTCCAAGCACACCGGCCTGGGCTCGGGCGCAGGATTGGTGGGGCGACCTGACCTCGTCGGATGACGGGACGTCGACATCGGCCCCGCTCCACGGCACCAATTTGAACGCAATGGCGGCACGGATGCCGGGTGTGGAGGTGACGTCGATCGCACTCGAATACGGGACGCGGCCGTTGCATGACGTTTTGTTGGCGGTGCGGTCCGATGCATGGCTGCACGCGTATGGGGATCTGAATTCCCAGAAGGGCCGAGAGATCAAGGCTTTCGTGCGCAATGCATTCTATCAGGACGCGGACGACTGGAAGCAGATGATCTGGTCGCGCGGCATCGACACGCAGGAAATCGCCTTGGCGAATCTCGCAGATTAGGGGATTGCCGCTCTGACCGTTTCAGTCGGGTTGGCGGTCTGTCTTTTCTGCAAGGCTTCGTCTTCAAGCATCGTCGGCAAATAAACCCAGCTATCGGCGATGGGCAGGGGCGCAATCGACCAACGCTCTTCCAGCATCGAAGCCCAAAGCCTTAGACAAAGGGCTATCGCGATGTAAATGGCGATGCTCAGGAAATCTTGCCAAGCGCCAAATCCAAAGAACATAAGCGCGGCTTGTCCTTTGAAAATGTCGATGATATCGCCGGGCCATGCGGATCGCAGCCATACGATCCAACCGAGAGCGCCGACCAGCATATGCAGGGCTGCCCAACGCCTTAGGGCATAGACCACGATGGATCGGATTTTGAGATCGGACCCTTGGTTCGAGTTCGTCACTACTGACAACAGATGGACCCCGAAGGGGAAGGCGTAAAAGGCGAGTAGGGCGATCAGCGACAGCGGCGCCGCCGGATAGTAGATCTGCGTCATCACAAGAAGCATGAAGGGTGGTAACAGCGTGAAGGCGCAGGATATCCGCACGATGACGAATCCGGCCAAACGCACGAACGTCTTTTTGCTTCCTGCCAGCCGCCACACCAAATAGGCCACCGGCAACGAGGCGATGGTTGCGACGAACCCGGTCCAGGTATTGAACCAGGTCGCCGAAACCAAATCGCTCAGCAGATCGGAGCCCCGGTTGCTGGCGCCAAGGTGGAGTGTGCGGCCATCAACCAAGAACCCTGGATCGGCAAACTTTTCGTCGGTAATTGGAACGCCTGCAGGAAAGGCTGACAGCATTGCACCGCCGATTAGGAAAAGAAGCAATCCAGCGGTCAGTAAACAGGCACTGTAGGTCCTCGCCTTGCCCAACATATCCTTAAAACACTCCGGCCTGCACATGGTACCGCCACGGCAACACATGGTAGCAACCGGTTTGGAAAAAAAAAGGACAATTAGTGTGCTTGGCGGCGTGGGGTTTTGGCTCGTTCGCCTGCGCTACATCACACGGGAGGACCGCTTTTGATCGCTTCGATGGCGCCGCGGAAACGCTCCGACGTCGCCGCGAAAGCCTCTTCGCCATAAGGCTCGGCATCTCCGACACCCCAGACCGGCCCCGCCCAGGCGGGATCGTTCTCGAAACGCGCGATGACATGAACATGCAATTGCGGCACCTGATTGCCGAGTGCGGCGACGTTCATCTTGAAGGCATCAACTTCTCGCTCCAACGCGGCGGAGCATCCGGCCACTTCCTCCATCAACTGAAAGCGATCCGTTGCGTCCAGACCATGGATCTCACGGACATCCGGACGGCGCGGAACGAGGATCAGCCAGGGATAGCGGCTGTCGTTCATCAACAGAACCCGGCATAGCGGCAAATCCAGGACTTGCTTTGTGTCGGCTTCCAGTTTCGGATGCAGGTCGAAATTCGATTGGGGCACGCTTCCCTCCCGGGCCGGTTCTCGTTTCAGCAGGATCAGGCCGGAATGCGGCCCCCTCTGTCAAATGGATGGTGGGTATGCCGGAAACGCGTGATTTTCTTTTGCAGATGTTCGATGCGGCGGTGCGCGCCGCCGACCCACTGCTTTGTGTGCCGCCTTGCCTGCCGGAACCGCCAAAGGATGGCCGCACAATCGTGATCGGCGCGGGCAAGGCATCCGCTGTTATGGCGCAGGCTGTCGAGGCGCATTGGGCGGCGGAACATCCCGGCCGTGCGTTGGAAGGCGTCGTTGTCACGCGCTACGGTTACGCTGTCCCCTGCTCCAGGATCAAAATCCTTGAAGCGTCACATCCCGTTCCCGATGACAAGGGCATGGCGGCGGCGCAGGAAATC
>CAYGKA010000115.1:3867-5184 GCA_964350445.1 uncultured Flavobacteriaceae bacterium | reverse complement strand
GCAGGTGACGTTGTGGCTTGTGAGATAACGGGCATCGGGCGCGTCGAAGGGACGGTGACGGCTATTGACGCGCCGCGCGCAAGCGCCCTTGGCGTTGGAGCTCCGCCGACGGATAGTCCGGAAGTGAAACGCGTTGCTCTTGGCTTTGACGAGCGTGTTCCCGACCTTTTCAAAACCAACTTGCGCAAAGCTCATGAAATGAAGTGAGCGGGGAGGTGTTGTGGAAAGGATATGCATTTTCGGCGCAGGTGCGATCGGGACGTTTATCGGCGCTCGGCTCGCTTCGGCTGCAAAAACGAACGTCAACGCGGTTGCACGCGGAAAAACACTGGACTCGCTGAAAGAACACGGTTGGAAGCTTGTTCAGGATGGCCGGACGCTCTCGGCACCGGTAAATGCGGTCGCGGAGCCGTCTGAACTCGGTCCACAGGATCTTTTGATCATCGCGGTTAAAGGGCAGGCGATGCAAGACGTCGCCAAGTCCTGCACCCCGCTTATCGGACCGGACACGGTCGTTTTGCCCGCCTTGAATGGCGTTCCCTGGTGGTTCGCGGAAGGCGTGCCCGCCCTTGCCGCGAAGCCTTTGGAATCAGTTGATCCGAATGGCGCCATCGCATCGGCGATTCCGGGTCGGCATATTCTTGGCTGCGTTGTTCATGCCGCCGCAGCAGTAGTAACGCCGGGGGTGGTGGAACATCGGATGGGCAACGGACTTATTGTCGGAGAACCCGCCGGCACAGCCAGTTCGCGGCTAAGTGCCGTTGTCGGCCTATTGTCCGAAGCGGGCTTCGATGTCACGCCTTCCGGTAATATCCGGCAGGACATTTGGTACAAATTGTGGGGAAACCTAACGATGAACCCGGTTTCGGCCATAACGGGTGCAACCGCGGACAGAATTCTTGACGACACTCTCGTTCGCGATTTCTGTTCGGCCGCAATGCGGGAAGCTGCGGAAATAGGGCTGCGCATCGGCTGCCCCATAGACCAGAGCCCCGACGACCGCCATGAAGTGACGCGTAAACTTGGGGCGTTCAAGACATCCATGCTACAGGATGTCGAGGCTGGGCGGTCGCTTGAATTGGATCCGATCGTTGGTGCCGTTTCCGAAATCGGGCGTCGGGTTGGAGTCGATACACCGAATATCAATGCCTTACTCGGACTTGCGAGGCTGTTTGCACGGTCACATGGCCTTTATCCGGCATAGTCATGCGAAGCAAGTGACGCTGTTCAGGGGAAACGCATATTGGCCGAGATCTTATACATTCCGCATGGTGGCGGGCCGCTTCCATTAATGGGCGACACAAAATACGAGCGCCT
>CAYGKA010000115.1:0-3767 GCA_964350445.1 uncultured Flavobacteriaceae bacterium | reverse complement strand
GGCTTCGACCATGCAACCTTTGTCCCCATGATGTTGATCCGGCCGGAGGCGGATATCCCAATCCTCCAGATGTCGTTATGCGCATCATTGGACGCGGCGGAACATCTGTTGGTTGGGAAGGCGCTCTCAACCCTCTTGGACGACGGCTATTCCTTGATCGGTTCCGGATTCAGTTTCCACAACATTGGGGCGTTAACTGGCAGACTGAAAGGCGATCGTGAAGAACAGCAGAGGATGGCGAAGTCATTTCATGACTGGCTCGACCAAACGGTTTGCGGCGAAACCCTCAATCCTGCCGAGAAGAAAATACGGCTTGAAAGCTGGCACGAGGCTCCCGGTGCCCGTTTCTGTCATCCCCGCGAGGAACACCTGCTTCCGTTACATGTCTGCTTGGGTGCCGCTGAGGAAAAAGGGCTTGATGCAAGGATCATATTCAGCGAACCCGTAAAGGGATATCAGACATCTGGCTATCGCTGGTCCAGTTGAATTGCCGGATTTGGATACAGGGCAGGCTACCGCCATTCATTGCTCGGTCTCCAAACGCAGCAGGCCAAAGATAGGGCTCTGATCCCCGAAATCTGGATCGTTTAGCGTTGGAGTTTTCCGCGGAGGTTTTCCCGGCCCGGGAAACCATGGGAATGACTGGGGTCCCCGGCAGTTTAGGTAACCGATGAGGACGGTGGCGGCTCAATAGTCTTGGACTTATGTTCGGCCTCGACGGCGGATACGCGCGCATGAAACTGGTCCCCATCGTTGCCCATGGGGTAGGCTTCATCCGGTACCGGGCAACGGTCTTTCCCGTCGCTCTCAGTTGAAACCTTGTTTGGGGCACGGTGCGGTCCAACGGCACCTGCGCAACGAACAATGTCATGGCCTTGTCGAAGTGGCGACCAATTAGTCGCCTCCAACGTCGCTACCACACGTGATCCGCTGAGGTAGGCATCCCGCAAATCCAAGGCAAAACCGGTTTGGGAAAAACGTTTGCAACCCAATGCAGTCCCGTGCGGCCGGATTTTCCCAAACTTTCCAGCAACACATTGATTTTTATATATTGTTATAGTCCTGCCGGGGTCGCCACGGGTTTCTGCGGGTTTCAGCAGTATTCGCATTTTCTGTTCCGACTCGCATTCCGACTGCTATTCCGACGCCGTCACTCTTTCCCTTTCCGTCGCGCCGCCTGCGAAGCCAGCGCAGCGGATAGGCGACGAAGAATTGGTCGATTGAGGCATTCGGCCTGAGCTTTCGGGTGTGCTCGGTCCAATATTGCGCCCGGTCATGTTGCTCTGCGTTTTTGTTGATGGCCGCTGCGATGATAGAAATCAAAAAATGGGCGCCCGGTTGTTGTGAACCGACATCCAGCCAGTGACAGGCCTGTTCCAAATCGCTCGTATGCGCCCGCGAAAACCCCTTCGCCGATTGCATCGCGTAAAGGAAAGGGTCCAGCGGGCTCAGCCTGATCGCCTCGTCCAGTTTGGCGATAGCCTGTTCACCGCGCCCCGCCATCAGGTTCGTAAATGCATGCGCATTTTTGCCGTGCGAGAAACTGAGACTGAGGTCAATCGCTCGATCGAGAAAGAATTGTCCTGCCTCCCTTTCAGCGACGAAGCCACCATCAGCCCCGCCTATCGAGACTCCATGGCCGGCGCGGAGGAGAGTGAAACGGCCGTCACCAATGTTATTGTCAGGACGGCCGACACGAGTGTTGGTCAATCGAATGGAACGGGAGTTTGGCTCGATCTCGCCAAACGCACCGGCATTTCCTAAAGGATTTTCCGCGACAGGGTCGCTGCGGAACGCGGCCGAAAAGTGGGGGATGCACGTTTTCAGTGCCCACTATTGCGGCCAGTCGGCCCCGTTTGGGCGAAGGACAGCGGCATTGGCATTGACCCATGAACTGGCAGCCGAGGCCCAGCGGTACCGTGAACGGTTCTCTCGTCCAAACTCTGAACATACAACATTGCGATGATCCGCTTTCTCGTGGACCGACGCGCTGGATGATGAAGAGCCGCTAGGGTTCCAGGCGCGCTTTTCGCCATATCTGAGTTGAGGAAGACGTCACCGGCAGCGGCCTTTCTGTCGTGTTTTTATATGGGACGCGGTGGTTCGGTTTGCCGAGCGAGGTTATTCAGTGGGACCAGGGTGGTTGCTGACGGCATACGGTTTGGCGCGGGACAAACATTTCGAGCCGGTTGTGGAAACCGTTGGCAGGGGATGGCTGAGAAACCCGCTCACATCTATTTCAGGGCAGCGTCAGTCCCCACGACTCAAGGTCCAGCGCAGGACGGTCGCGGTGCCTTGAGGGGCTCCCTCTATCAGAACGCCGGCCGATCCGCCGCGGGAAGCGCCGTCGCTGCCAATGGATGCGATCAGCGCGCCGTAGCCGGTGAGTCCGGTACCACGTGACGATGCGTCGCTGGCCCCCTCGGCAAGGAACCTGAAATCGGCTTCCGGGAATCCCGGCTTTGCCTCTTGTGCCAGCACGATCAGCCTTTCCGACACATCGCGCGGGCCTGACGCGGCATCGACGAAGGCCGCGAATTGCAGAGCGCTCAACCGGTCGCCCGCGTGAAGGCGGTTGCTTTGGCCGAGCGGCGGAAAAAGGACGGCGATGTCGTTCTGTGCACCGACGAAAAGAACCGTGACGTCCCAGTCCTTTCGACTGTGATTGCTCATCTGAAGCGACAGAAGATCGCAATGGCGCAGAACGGTCACGCCGTTCTCGAATTCTTCATTCGCGAGGCGGGCAACCCGCCCGCAATTCAGGTCCGACCGCTCGGTCACCCCGTCGATCGATGCCGGAGCAACCCGGGAAACCCCGAGCCGTAACGAGATTGCTTCATCGAAGGGAACCGAAGCGGCGTCCAGCGCAATCGTCATAACTTGTAGTGCCCGTGCGGCCCGCTGGATTGCATCCCGAAGTGTGGCGGCATCCCGGTCGACGTTACCGCTTAGCACGATCTCTGACGGCGTCGCACCGTCGCCGTCCATAACGGCATCCCCCCCGCTCAAAATTGCATTCGTGCCGCGCGGCAGTAACCGCATTTCTGCAGGCTCGTCGGAACTCACCCAGCTGACTTCCGCTAACCTTTCGCCGGTCATGTCAGCTTGAAGTTTCTCAACGGCCTCCATGAGGCGAACCGGCGCGCCCGGCGGGGGGAGGGCGATGGCGATATCGGTTCGGAACCGACGTTCGGATATTTCACCCCACAGAACCGCGTCGCTGCTGTCTTCTGAAAAAGCTTGCCTGACCGGGTCCTCCACTGGGTCGAGCCGACTTTGAAAGGCGGCAACTGCCGCGACAGTCGCGTTGCCCAACTCCACCGATCCGTCCCGGTCGACGCGGGAGACGGCAATCCTGTCGCCCGGGCCCAGGCCTTGCAGTCGGCCCGCCGCAAGGTAATGCGGTTTCAGGGGAGAGTTGGGGGCGTCCTGGGTATCCGTGACGATTGGCCAGGAAAGCCGGGTGTCGAATTCCTCCTGACCCAGGACGGCTTTGTCGAGACCGGTGCCCTCGAATTTTGGCACAGCGGAAACTTCGCCCTGCGCGGCATAAGTTGCGACAAGGGCGTTAGCCGCCTGGCGATAACTGATGATTGCGCTGCGGTTTAGAACCGAGAAGAGGTTGAAACTGAAGACCCCGAAGACACGGTCGTCATCGGCCATCATGCGGCGTTCCAGCGTTACCTGTTGATCCTGCGATGCGAAAAAGGCGGCGAACCCGCCGGCGTTTGGCGCAAGGTCCGGAATGACCGGTGGGGGCGGCAGCG
>CAYGKA010000114.1:0-5322 GCA_964350445.1 uncultured Flavobacteriaceae bacterium | reverse complement strand
GGATTCAGCGCCAGGGCGAGATCGACCAGATCGGTCAGGCCCGTATTCTCGCCCGCCTCACCCTCTTCGTCCGTCACCCGCCGCCAGGCTTCCGCCAGCAGCACCGCGTCGCCGCGCCCGGCCCCGTGATGCAGCACGTCCTTCAGCCATTGATGCAGGCTTTCCGCATCCGTCACCTCGCCCTGCTCGACAGCCCATTCCAACCCGTGGGAATAGGTGAAGGCGCCGACCGGGAAGGACGGCGACATCCAGGTCATCAGCCGCAGCAGACCCCGGTTCGCCATTGAAGACGGATCAGGCATGTCCGTGCCCGTGACCGTGCCCATGATGATGGTGATGGCCGTACGCGTGGCCGTGATCGTGCGACTCCTGATCGTGCGGGCCGTGGCTGTGCCCCATCACGCTGCCCTGGCCATAGGCCCCGCCTTCCGGCTGGAAGGGCCGCGTCACCACCGTGGTCCAGGCACCCAGGCCTTTCAGCATTTCCTCGATCACATGGTCGTAGCGGATGAACAGCGCGGCGTCGTGGATTTCCGTCGGCAGGTGCCGGTTGCCGAGATGCCAAGCCACCCGCATCAGATCAAAGCGGTTGTCGCAGGTCACTTCCAGCAATTCCTCCTCCGCCGCCTGGACGGCGATCAACCGGCCGTCCTCCAGCCGCAGCGCGTCGCCAGACGAGATCGCGACCGGCCGCGGCAGGTCGAGCAGGAAGGACAATCCGTGCAGCCCCTTCATGGCGATGCGCCGCCGATGGCGCGCGTCGTAATCCAGCACCACCGTATCGACGGCCTCGCCTTCCCAAGTGCCCCGTTCCAGGACCGTATCGGCTCTAATCATGACAACTCCTCCTGCCCATGCGCCCATCCAAATGTCAGAACAGAAAATAGCGCTGTGCCATGGGAAGAGAATCCGCAGGTTCGCATGTCAGCAATTCGCCATCTGCATGGACCTCATAGGTTTCGGGATCGACCTCCACCACCGGCGTCGCGTGGTTCAACACCATGGAGGCCTTGGATATGCCGCCGCGCGTATTCTCCACCGCAAGCAGCGATTTCCGGATGTCGAGCGCCGCGCCCAGCCCCGCGTCCAAGGCAGCCTGGGAGACGAAACTGGCGCCCACGGCCTGCATCGCGCTGCCGAAAGCGCCGAACATCGGGCGGTAATGCACCGGCTGGGGTGTGGGGATGGAGGCGTTCGGGTCCCCCATCGGCGCGGCGGCGATCATGCCGCCGACCATCACCATGTCCGGCTTCACGCCGAAAAAGGCCGGCGACCACAGCACCAGATCCGCGCGCTTGCCCGTCTCGACCGAGCCGATATGCTTCGACATGCCCTGCGCGATGGCCGGGTTGATCGTATATTTGGCGATGTAGCGCTTGACCCGGAAATTGTCGTTGTCGCCGGTTTCGTCCTTCAACCTTCCGCGCTGCTTCTTCATCTTGTCGGCCGTCTGCCAGGTGCGGATCAGCACCTCGCCCACCCTTCCCATGGCCTGGCTGTCCGACGCGATGATCGAAAACGCGCCCATGTCGTGCAGGATGTCCTCCGCCGCGATCGTCTCCTTGCGGATGCGGCTTTCGGCGAAGGCGACGTCTTCGGGAATGCTGGGGTCCAGGTGATGGCAGACCATCAGCATGTCCAGATGCTCTTCCAGCGTATTCACCGTATAGGGCCGCGTCGGGTTGGTGGAGCTGGGGATGACGTTGCGCTCGCCGCAGACCTTGATGATGTCCGGCGCATGGCCCCCGCCCGCCCCTTCGGTATGGAAGGCGTGGATGGTGCGGCCCTTGAAGGACGCCACCGTGTTTTCCACGAAGCCGCTTTCGTTCAGCGTGTCGGTATGGATCATCACCTGGATGTCGTACTCGTCCGCGACCGAGAGGCAGCAATCGATGGCGCCCGGCGTCGTGCCCCAATCCTCATGCAGTTTCAGCGCGCAGGCCCCGCCCAGGATCTGCTCGACCAATCCGGCCGGCTGGCTGGCATTGCCCTTGCCGGAAAAGGCCAGGTTGACCGGGAATGAGTCGGCGGCCTGCAGCATCCGGCCGATATGCCAGGGGCCCGGCGTGCAGGTCGTGGCGTTGGTGCCGGTCGCCGGCCCGGTGCCGCCGCCCAGCATGGTGGTGACGCCGGACATCAGCGCCTCCTCGATCTGCTGCGGGCAGATGAAATGAATATGGCAGTCGAAGCCGCCGGCGGTCAGGATCTTTCCCTCCCCCGCGATCGCCTCGGTCGACGGGCCGACGACGATGTTCACATCGGGCTGAACATCCGGGTTGCCGGCCTTGCCGATGGCGGCGATGCGGCCGTCCTTCAGGCCCACATCCGCCTTCACGATGCCCCAATGGTCGATGATCAGCGCATTGGTGATGACCGTGTCGACCGCACCCTCGGCGCGCGTGGTCTGCGCCTGGCCCATGCCGTCGCGGATCACCTTGCCGCCGCCGAATTTCACTTCCTCGCCATAGGTGGTGAAATCCTTCTCCACCTCCACGATCAGGTCCGTATCCGCAAGGCGCAGCTTGTCGCCCGTGGTCGGGCCGTACATGTCCGCATAGGCGGCGCGACTGATTTTTGCCGGCATCTCTACAAGCCCCCCTTACAAGCTACCCATGATCTTCTGATTGAACCCGAAGACCCGCCGCGCCCCGCCATAGGGAACCAGCGTCACCTCGCGCGTCTGGCCCGGCTCGAACCGCACGGCGGTGCCCGCCGCGATGTCGAGGCGCATGCCGCGCGCCTTTTCCCGGTCGAAATCGAGGCCGGTATTCGTCTCATGAAAATGATAGTGGGACCCGACCTGGATCGGCCGATCCCCGGTATTGGAAACGGTCAGGGTGACCGCTTCCGCGCCCGCGTTCAGTTCGATTTCCCCGTCCTTGGGAAAGAGTTCGCCCGGAATCATCTCTGTCTCTCCCCCTGGTTCAGCGGATCGGTTCATGGACGGTCACCAGCTTGGTGCCGTCGGGAAAGGTCGCCTCGACCTGGACGTCGTGGATCATTTCCGCCACGCCCTCCATCACCTGGTCGCGGCTGACGACATGGGCGCCGGCCTCCATCAGATCGGCGACGGACCGCCCGTCGCGCGCGCCTTCGACCACATAGTCGGTGACCAGCGCGATGGCCTCCGGATAGTTCAGCTTCACGCCGCGTTCCAACCGCCGGCGCGCCACCATGGCGGCCATGGATATCAGCAGCTTGTCCTTCTCCCTCGGGGTCAGGTTCATGCTTTCTCTCCCGCTTCCCGTTTTTCCCTATTCATGTTCAGCAGCCCCAAACGCGGGGCAAGTCCTCGCCCCAGGCGGCGCGGTAGGCCTCGCCGATCCAGCGGCGCAGCGCGAAACCGTCCCGCGCCACGCAGCGGAAACTCACCACATCCCGCACCATGCTCGCCCCGGCGGCCACGCCGTCGCCGCTGTCCGACCCTTGGGGCACGGCGCGGATCGCATCGCGCACCCTTTCCGGGTCGGGCCCGGCATAGACGCCGGCCGCATAGGCCCATGCCCCCCGCGCCACGCCGGGCCTGTCCAGAATGGCGGCGATGTCGCCATTCAAGTCGGTTCTGTCCGCGAAGATCAGCCGGCCGGCGCGCCGTACGGTCCAGGCATCCCGGAAACTGCCCTGGCGCACCACTTCCCCCATCGCCGCGCGGCCGAAGAGCATCGGCTCCAGCGCCAGGAAAGTCGCGCTCGGGGCCAGGTCGACCGTCAATCCGCGCCTCAAGGCGGCGCGGTCGAAGAAGATGGTTTCCTGCGGCAGCCAGGCCAGGCGGGCGTCTTCCCCCACCGACAGGACGTTGCCGACCACCGCCGCTTCGCCGTCCAGGCTGCGGTAGATCTTCTCGCAGGCTTGGGTCGTGACGCAGGCCGCCGCCCCGTCGGCGATGGCGACCGAAACGTCGAACCGGTCGCCGCCGGTCAAACCGCCCGCGGTATTGATCAGCGTCACGTCCGCCCGATTCGTTGCATAGGATTTCGGCAGGCGCACCTTGGCCGCGCCCGCCTGATACAACTGCGCGGGGCGCATCGCACCGTCCTTCCGGTGGATGGTGACCGCCGCCGTGGCGCGAACGCGCTGGAACCTTCTGACCTGATCAGACGGTAAGATGCCGTCGTACATCGCTATTCGCCAACTCTTCCCGTCCGCCGGAGGCGACGACTTCGCCCCGGTCCAACACGGCGAAACTGTCCGCCAACTCCTTGGCGAAGTCAAAATACTGTTCGACCAGCACGATGGCCATGTCGCCGCGATCCCGCAGGAAGGAGATCGCGCGGCCGATATCCTTGATGATCGACGGCTGAATGCCTTCCGTCGGTTCGTCCAGGATCAGCAGCTTGGGCCGCATCACCAGGGCGCGGCCGATGGCCAGCTGCTGCTGCTGCCCGCCCGACAGGTCGCCGCCGCGCCGGCGCAGCATGTCCTTCAGCACCGGGAACAGCTCAAAGACCTCGTCCGGCACGAACCGCGTCTTCCGGTCCAGGCAGGCATAGCCCGTCTCCAGGTTTTCCCGCACGGTGAGCAGGGGAAAGATCTCCCGTCCCTGCGGCACATAGGCGATGCCCTTGCGCGCCCGGTCATAGGGCCGCATGGACAGGATGCTCTCGCCCGCCAGCGTGATTTGCCCGGCGCTGACCGCCTGCTGCCCGGCGATCGCCTTCAGCAGGCTGGTCTTGCCGACGCCGTTGCGCCCCAGCACGCAGGTCACCTTGCCCAGCTCGGCCGAGACCGAAACCGATTTCAGCGCCTGGGCCGCACCGTAGAACAGATCCACATTCTCAACCGCCAACATGCTCTAACGCCCCAGATAAACTTCGATGACGCGGTCGTTCGAACTGACCTGATCCAACGAGCCTTCGGCCAGCACGCTGCCCTCGTGCAGCACGGTGACGCGGACGTCCAGGTCGCGCACGAAATCCATGTCATGTTCGACGACGACGACGGAATGCGACTTCGCGATTTCCTTCAGCAGCACCGCCGTCTCGGCCGTTTCCGCGTCGGTCATGCCGGCGGCCGGTTCGTCGACCAGCAGCAGGCGCGGGTCCTGCGCCAGCAGCATGCCGATTTCCAGCCATTGCTTCTGCCCGTGCGACAGGTTGGCGGCCAGCAGGCCGCGCTGCGCGGTCAGCCGGGTCAGTTCCAGTAGTTCGTCGATGCGGTCCTCGTCCTGCCGGCTCGTCATCGCGAACAAGGTGGCGCGGGCTGTCCGGTTCTGCTTCAGGGCCAGGATCAGGTTGTCGTAGAGCGAATGGCTTTCGAAGACGGTCGGCTTCTGGAACTTCCGGCCGATCCCCATGGAAGCGATGGCCGCCTCGTCATGTTTGG
>CAYGKA010000113.1:0-5557 GCA_964350445.1 uncultured Flavobacteriaceae bacterium | reverse complement strand
TATACTGCGCCCCTGTTTAATCTGGGGGAAGTGATGCGCCGTTCTTTGTTCCTTGCCGTCGTGATGACCGCCGCGTTTGGCCTGTCCGCCCTGTCCCCGCCGGATGCGCTGGCCGACGCGCTGGACGACAAGTTCAGGCCGTTGATATCCGACGAAGAAGCGGCCGAGTTCATGACGAAGGCGTTGAAGGGAATCCATTACCTGAATTGCGATGGTCTGCCCTGCCGGGAGACGGATGAGTTCGAACTTTTCAACCCGCCGCTGTCGCTCGACGATACCCGCCAGGTGATGGTGATCGCCATCAAGGGGGCGCTGGCCAAATGGTGCGGGTTGGAAGAAGGGCGCAGCGCGATGGCCCTCACGTCCTTCCAGAAGGAACAGGGTTTCAACGCCCGGCAGGCGGCGCTTTCCTCCGCCATCCACGGCACTTTCCTGCGGATGCAGAAGGCGGTCTACGACACGTCGGGCAAGACCTGCGAGGATGAAACCAAAGCGGAACTGGACGCGGCCCTGCCGAAAGGGCTCAAATAGGGGGCTGAGATACCGTCGCCCGTTTGGGCAAACACGAACCGGGAACCCGCCATGACCGCCGCCGATCCGCTGCTCGACCCCTTCACGCTGAAACATCTGACGCTCCGGAATCGTGTCGTCTCCACCAGCCACGAGCCCGCCTATACGGAAGGGCGGATGCCGGGAGAACGCTACCTGCGCTATCAGGAAGAAAAGGCGAAGGGCGGCATCGGCCTCACCATGTTCGGAGGCTCCTGCACGGTCTCGGCCGACTCGCCGGCGGCCTTCGGGAATATCGATGCATCGAGAGACGAGGTGGTCGGCTTCTATTCCGATCTTTCCGATGCGGTGCACCGGCACGGCGCGGCGATCATGAACCAGATCACCCATCTCGGCCGGCGGACCAGTTGGGCGACGGAACATTGGCTGCCCATCGTCAGCCCGTCGACGGTGCGGGAAATGGCGCACCGGATGTTTCCCAAGATCGCGGAAAAAGAGGATATCGACCGCATCGCCAAGGATTTCGGGCGGGCCGCCCTGCGCTCCAAACTCGGCGGGCTGGACGGTCTGGAAATCGAATCCTACGGCCATCTGTTCGACGCCTTCGCCTCGCCGCTGACCAACAAGCGGCGGGATGAATACGGCGGCTCGCTGGAAAACCGCCTGCGCTTCGGGATGCAGGTGCTGGAGGAAATTCGCAAGGCGGTCGGCGACGACTATATCGTCGGCCTGCGGATTTCGGTGGACGAGCGCGTGCGCGGCGGCATCGACAAGACCGAGGGGTTCGAGATCGTCCGCCGCTATGTCGAAACCGGCATGGTGGATTTTCTGAACGTTATCGTCGGCTCGGTGGACAGCGACGAAACGCTGAGCCACGTCATCCCCGTCATGGGCACGCCGTCCGCGCCGAATTTGAAAGTGGTGGGCGAGGTGAAACAGGCCTTCGACCTGCCGGTCATGCATGCGGCCAAGATCGCCGATGTGGCGACCGCGCGGCATGCGATCGAGTCAGGCGCGATGGATCTTGTCGGCATGACCCGGGCGCATATGACCGACCCGCATATCGTCGCCAAGCTGATGCGCGGCGAAGAGGCACGCATCCGCCCCTGCGTCGGCGCTGGATACTGCATCGACAATATCTACATCTCCGGCGCCGCCTATTGCCTGCACAACCCGGCCACCGGGCGGGAGAAGACGGTGCCGCAATTGGTCGCGCCGTCTGACGGGCCGAAGAAGAAGGCGGTTGTCGTCGGGGCCGGACCGGCGGGGCTGGAAGCGGCGCGCGTGCTGGCGCTGCGCGGGCACGCGGTCGTGCTGCTCGAGGCGGCGGAGCGCGCCGGCGGCCAGGTCGTCATCGCGTCCAAGGCGCCGCGCCGCCGCGACCTGATCGGCGTGATCGACTGGCTGGTTGCCGAAGCGGAGCAAGCGGGCGTCGAGTTCCGCTATAACACCTATGCGGAACAGGCGGAGATAGAGGCGGAAAACCCCGACCTGGTCATCATCGCGACCGGCGGCGTGCCCAATACGGGGTTCCTCGAGGAAGGGGAGGACCTTGTCGTCAGCAGCTGGGACATCCTTTCGGGCCAGGTCGCGCCGGCGGAGAACGTGCTGATCTATGACGAGAACGGGCGGCAGCAAGGCCCGTCCTGCGCGGAATTCATGGCGGAGGCTGGAGCCGCCGTTCATTTCGTCACGCCGGACCGGATGGTCGGGCCCGATATCGGCGTCACCAACAATCCGTCGATCATGAAGAATTTCTACGACCGCGGGATCCAGGTTTCGACCGACCATCGGCTGTTGGGCGTGCGGCGGGACGGCAACAAGCTGATCGCCAGCCTCTACAACATATTCACGCATGAAATCTCGGAACGCGTGGCGGACCAGGTCGTCACCGAATACGCGACCGTCGCGGCGGACGACGTCTATTTCGGCGTGAAGGCGCGGTCCAAGAATTTGGGCCAAACGGATATCGAGGCCATCAAGGAAAATCGTCCGCAGGAGACCGTCGCCAATCCGGACGGCGGTTATTTCCTGTTCCGGGTCGGCGACGCGGTCCACGCGCGCGATATCCACGCGGCGATCTATGACAGCCGCCGGCTCTGTCAGTTTCTTTAGAAGCTGATCCCGACCTTGCCGATATGTTTGGCCGCTTCCAGGTGACGGAACGCGTCGGCGGCCTGTTCCAGCGGGAAAGCTTTGTCCATCACCGGATGGATGTCGCTGACCTCCATCGCCCGTCCCAAGGCTTCCAACCCGTCGCGGTGACCGACAATGATGCCTTGCACGCGGGCGCCGGGCCCGATGAGCTGACGGATGTTCAACTGGGCTTCTTGTCCGCCGACGAAGCCGATGACGCCGATAAACCCGTTGAAGGCGGTCGCCGCCAGGGATTCCGACAGTGTTGCCCCCGCGGTTTCCACAACGATATCGACGCCCTTGCCGCCGGTGGCCTCGCGCACGGGCCCAGACCAGTTCGGCGTGTCGCGATAGTTGATCACCGTGTCCGCGCCGAGGCGTTTCAGCAGATCGGCTTTCTCCGCCGTGGAGGTCAGGGCGATGACCCGCGCACCGAAGGCCTTGGCCAATTGCAGCGCGAAGAGCGAGACACCGCCCGTCCCTTGAACCAGGACCGTGCCGCCCGGCTGCAGGCCGCCCGTCATCAGGCAGGTCCAGGCCGTCAGTCCGGCGATGGGAAGGGCAGCGGCTTCAAGGTCCGATAGATGGGCCGGGGCCTGCACGGCATCTTCCGCAGGGACCGTCATGTAGTCCCGCAAGACGCCGTCGCGCGGTGCGCCGATCGTCCGTTGGGTACGCTGTTCCTGGGTGATCAGCCCGCTGTGATAGGTCTGTATGTAGCAGGGGACGACACGGTCACCCACGGCGAAGCGGGTGACACCTTCGCCGACCGCTTCGACCACGCCGCAGGCATCGGATACAGGGATGAAGGGCAATGGCAGAGTCGGCATATACCCGCCGATCAAGACCGCAAGGTCACGGTAGTTCAACGTCGCCGCTTTGACCCGGACCAGGATCTCCCCTTTGCCGGCTGCGGGGATGGGCCGTTCCGCCAGGGCCAAGGCGTCGATTGAGAAGTCCCGGGCCTCAATTGCCCGCATGGTGCCTTGCTGCATGGTTCGCTTCCTACACTGTGCCTTTCGGCAATGATTCAGGTCTGTTTTCTGGGGCGGACTTTAGTCCCCCGCAGATCGGGCGTCGAGATGCGGGGCAGGGGTAACAATCCACTCACTAGGTTTTAATATTATCCAACAGTGATATGATCGGTGGGCGGTTTCGTTGACGGGTAGAGTATTGATGAAGGGCGCTGTTGGTGCTGTTCCGGGAATGACGATGTGACAGGCTTGGCGGCATCTGATCGCGGGGATCGATCCGCTTGGCAGGAGCCGCATCGGCGGTCGCGATGGAACGCCATTTCTCCGATTTCGAGTATGACAGTTCCACACGGTTGTTTCAGGTGAAACTGTCCCTACCGCTACACGATCCGGGCGTACAGGACGCGCCAATCGGTATGATCACGATTGGATTGGATGCCGCAGCTGTCCTGGCCGGCCGGATGCACTGACCGGACGGCTTTTTCTATCGCAACAGCTTGGCGCTCCGCATGCGGTTCGAATAGCGGGAGTCGTTTGACGCCGAGACGGGCGGTGTGCATTAGATGTGAGTAATATTATATTGGGTCCTCTCCGCAGATGAAGCAAACGCGCCCCATTCCGGGGTCCTTTTTTGTCCCGAAAGCCGGATTGGTCGGCATTGAGGAAATCGACGCGGATCATGATGAGATCGTGCAGGCGCTGGAGGCGTTGCGCCTGCATTTGGACGATGATGGGTTCCCCGCCGTCGCCAAGATTCATGATGTCGTGGCACATCTCACAGGCCATTTTGAAAGAGAAGAGTACTTGATGCGGCAGACGGCGTATCCAAACGCCGATGACCACGCTCGGCATCATCATCGCGCCCTTACTGAAATTTGGCGCGTCGTGGCGCAAGTGGACGCGAACGGCGCCGTAGGATTGGCCGAATTGCGCGACCTGTTCAGGGTATTGATGGACGATATCTTTCCCGCTGACCTTCATTTCCACGACTATCTGGTTTCCACAAACCGTTTGCGGTGATCGGCGCTACCGTCGGTTTGGATATTCTATTCAGCAAATGAAAATCATTCTCGTTAAAAACATTGACTATGGAAGGGGTCGTGCTGATATAACTAGAAGTTCTAATTAAAGGTGAACTAATGAAAAAGGTCGGTGGAAACCGCATACGAGGAGCATTCTTTATTCCCAGATCGGGATTGGTCGGCATCGACGAGATCGATGACGATCACCAAAGCGTCGTCGATGCCTTGGAAGAGGTGAGAATTCACCTGGAAGACTTTGCGTATTCCCATGTCGCTAGGACCCGGGAAATAGTCCAGATACTGTTGACGCATTTCCGGCGGGAGGAAGACATGATGCGTTCGGTCGACTATCCCCACACGGAAGCGCATTGCCTCCACCACGACCAGACTTTGGGTCATATTTACCGGATTGTCGGGAATGCCGAATTGTCCGAGAAGGTGACACTCGGCGACCTGCGCGATCTTTACCGGACGCTGCTCGACGATATTTTCTCCGCGGATATGAACTTCCAGAATTACTTGATCGAGACGAACCGCCTGCGTCTCTGATGCGCCGCCGGACTCTTAGCGCGCCACGACAAGCTTGCCGTCCGATATTGCGTCCGACGGATTGACGATCACGACGTCCCCCGCCGCGAGGCCACCGATCACCTGGGCAATTTCAGCATTCCTGTGGCCGAGATCAAGCGGCTGAAGCACCGCCGTGCCCTCCACGACCTTGAATACCGCCCAGGACGGGCCCGATCGGAAAAGCGCCGCGGTCGGCACGGCGAGATCCTCGACATCGTGCAGTAGGATTGAAACATCGACCCGGTAACCGTGGCCCAGACGGCTCCATTGCTCCGGCGGGTCCGAGATGTCGAGCAGCACGTCGACGCGTTGTTCCTCGATGCCCAGCGCCGAAACCTTGGTATA
>CAYGKA010000112.1:0-5612 GCA_964350445.1 uncultured Flavobacteriaceae bacterium | reverse complement strand
GGAACCTTGGCCCCGTCCCGCGCGGTGACGGTGACCCGTTCGGTGACGAAGGCGGACTTGTCGTAGCCCGACGGGATTTCCTGGACCTTCCGTTGCGTCAGCGTCTTCGCCGTGACGTCAAAATCGTAGACCGTCGACGGCGTCACCATGGAAGTGTAGCCGACCTGGATCGTGGAGACGTCGAATTCCGGGTTCTCGCCCAGGCCCGCCGTGTAAACATCCTCGTCGAACTCGATCACGTGGTCGCCGGTGATTTCGCCGTCTTTGTGGAACATCAGGCGCAGGCGGTCGATGCCCTCGATCCGCTCGCTGAGCACCAGGAAATGCTTGAAGGCTTCCACCCCGCGCAGATAGCGCCCGTCCTCGCCCGGTTCCAGTTCGACCCAGTTGTCACGTCCCGGCGCGGAAAGCGGCGCGCGGGCAAGGCGGGAATTCTTGTGGGTATCGTTGGTGCGGATGAACAGATGGTCGCCAGCATGGGCGACATCGTATTCGACGCCGGGGTCGCGCGGCGCGATCAGCATCGGTTCCGCCAAAGGATCGTCGGCCGGAATCAGGCGGATTTCGCTGGTGACGTGGTCACCCGCCCCGATTTCCACGAAGCGGCGGCTTTGCGATTCGCCGATTCCGACGAAATAGGCGTTGTCCGGTTCCTCATAGATCACGGTGTCCTTGGCGGGATCGTCGCCCAGCTTGTGCAGCTTGACGCGGAAGGGGCGCAGCTGCTCGCTCAATTCCACATAGAAGAACTCATTGCCGGATGCCGTCCAGACGACCCCGCCGCTTGTATTCGGTATTTCGTCGGGCAGTTGATCGCCACGGGCGATGGCATTGACGCGGATCGTGAACCGCTCCGACCCGTCGATATCGCTGGCCCAGGCCAGCTTATCCGCATCGGGGGAAACAACGGCTGAGCGCAGCCGGAAATAGTCCAACCCTTCGGCCAGGGCGGATTCGTCAAGGATGACCTGTTCCGCGTCCTCCGGTCCGTCGGCAGGCCGCCGCAGCCAGGTGCGGTATTGCGCGCCCGGTTCGAAACGGCGCCAGTAGACATAGTCCCCGTCTTTTACCGGCACGGAGGAATCATCATCCTTGATTCGGCCCTTCAATTCCTCGAACAGGGCATCTATCAAAGGCTGCCGCGGCTTCATGACCGCGTCGAAATAGGCGTTCTCCTGCTTCAGATAACCCAGGATCGCCGCGTCGGTGACATTGGGGTATCCCGGATCACGCAGCCATCGGTAAAAGTCTGTCAGCACCGTGCCGTGCACTGTCGCCTCCTCCAGCCGCCGATCCGCGGCGGGCGGCGGCGGCGCCGTGGGAGCGGGCAGGATCGGATGCTTCGAGTCGGTCATAAAGGGCTCTCCATACAATACGGCCTTCAACGGCGGCCTGCCCCAACACGTAACCTCTCTTCCCGAAGGTTCAAGGTTTTCCGCCCTGCCGATTGCGGACGGGGAGACGAGCAGGCGGGTCAAAGCCCTTGCATCCCGCTACCCCGCCGATTAACTCCGAGGGACCGGAGGAGGCCGTTCCATGTCCAGGACCCAGCAAAGAGACCAAGCGGTCAGCGCCGCGCGTGACTATTTCGCCGGCGGCGCCTTCGAGGCCGAGTTCGCCGAAGCCATCGCCTGCCCGACCTGCAGTCCGGAAAGCGACCCGGCGCAGAAGCAGTTCGACCGGTATTTCGATCAAATCGTCGGACCGCAGCTCGACGCCGCGGGTTTCCGCCGCACGGTTTACCCGAACCCGCTGGCGGACAGCGTGGCCGCTGCCGGGCCCTTCCTGGTCGCGGAACGGATGGAGGACCCCGCCTTGCGGACGGTTCTGATCTATGGCCATGCCGACACCGTCGCCGGCATGGACGGCCAATGGGCCGAGGGCCTGTCCCCCTTCGTTTTGAGCCGCCGCGGCGACCGGTTCTATGGCCGGGGCGCCGCCGACAACAAGGTGCAGCACTGGATCGCGATCAAGGCCCTGCGGTTCGTCCTGGAGGCGAAAGGGCGTCTGGGATTCAATGTGAAGCTTCTGCTGGAGACCGGCGAGGAGACCGGGTCGCCGGGCCTTCGGGAGTTTTGCGAAAGGAACCGGGCCTTGCTGGCGGCGGATGTGTTGATCGCGTCGGACGGACCGCGCCTGAAGCCGGCCCGCCCGACGATCTTTACCGGCGCCCGCGGGGCGATCAATTTCGACCTGGTCGCGGACTATCGCGACGGCGCGCATCATTCCGGCAACTGGGGCGGATTGCTGAAGGACCCGGGGACGCGCCTGGCCCATGCGCTGGCCTCCATCACCGATGCGCGCGGCCGGATCGAGGTGCCGGAATGGCGCCCGCGGAACAGCTTGACCGACCGCGTTCGCGCGTTGCTCGCCGCCTGCGAACCGCTGGAGGACCCCGAGGACCGCCTGCCCGGCGAACCGTCGATCGACCCCGATTGGGGGGAACCGAATTTGAGCCCGGCCGAGCGCGTCTTCGGCTGGAACAGTTTTGCCGTGCTCGCGCTCGACCTTGGCAATCCGGCGACGCCGGCAAACGCGATCAGCGGCAGGGCCCGGGCGGTCTGTCAGCTGCGTTTCGTCGTCGGGACGGAACAGGACGACATCCTGCCGGCGCTGCGGCGGCATCTCGACGCCCTGGGCTTCAAGGATATCCAGGTATCGGCCGACAAGGACGACGTCGCCATGGCGGCGACCCGCGTCGACCCGGACAACCCCTGGGTCGGATGGGCGCGGGACTCGCTGGCGCTGACCACGGGCAAGGACCCTGCGATCCTGCCGAACCTGGGCGGATCCTTGCCGAATGACTGTTTCGCGGACACATTGGGGTTGACCACGATCTGGATTCCGCATTCCTATCGCGGCTGCAGCCAGCACGCGCCGAACGAACACCTGCTGGCGCCGTTGGTGGAAGAGGGGCTGCGGATGATGACCGGCCTTTTCTGCGATCTTGAAGACGGCCCGGCAGCCGTCGCGCCCTGATCGCCAATCATAATGTTTGGATGAGTTCATGAAGGCGGAAGCGAAAATCTGCGGACTGACGGAGGGCCGATCGCTGGATGCGGCGATCCGGTACGGGGCCGCCTATATCGGCTTCATGTTCTTTCCGGCCAGCCCGCGGGCGATCCACCCGGAACAGGCCGCCCCCCTTGTTCGGTCCATGCCGCAACAGGTGCGCAGCGTCGGCGTCTTTGTCGATCCCGATGACGGTTTGCTGGCCCAGGTCCTGGCGGCGGTGCCGCTGACCATGCTGCAGTTGCATGGCGACGAACCCGTCGAGCGGATTGCCGAAATCAAAGCGACGACGGGACTTCCGGTCATGAAGGTTCTAAAGATCGGTGAGGCGGAAGACTTCGTCCCGGCCCGGCGGTACGAACAGGTCGCCGACTACCTGATGTTCGATACCAAGCCGCCGAAAGGGGCGACGCGGCCCGGCGGAAACGCGGCGGCATTCGACTGGACCCTGCTGAAAGGGCAATCCTGGAAAACGCCGTGGTTCCTTGCGGGCGGGCTTACCCCCGACAATGTGGCAGGCGCCGTGAAGTTGACCGGGACGCATCTGGTCGACACCTCTTCGGGGGTCGAGGACGCGCCCGGCAAGAAGAACCCGGAAAAAATCCGAAAGTTTCTATCAGCACTTGCCTGATCCTGCTCTCCGGGTTTTGGCGCGCCGAACAACCCGGCTTGAAACCCCCGATTCGCCGGGGTTTTGGGCTGCTTGTTTACAATTACCCACAACTTTTGGGGTAGCATCATAAGCTGGCCGCAATATATCAAAAAACCCCTTATCTGGAATGTGGATAATTTGCAGTGCGCTTCATTTCCGCCTAATCTGTCTATTGGGGAGTAAGGGCTTGGTCGTTTTTCCAAGCCTTAACTGGGAAGCGTGAGTTTTTATCATGATGGATGGGTGCGCATCCAAGGCTGCCGATACACCTGTGGTACGGCCAGCAACCGGACAACTATTAGACAGTTTGACCTTGCCGCTCGACGATCGAACGCCGTGGCGGGGCGACCGTTATGAGTTTGACGGCGGTACGATAACCCTGCGTGCACGGGGGCCGTTCGAGGTCTATTTCCGCTCGGCGGAAATGGACCTGATCAGCTTCAGCCTGGACCAACCGGGCGACGTGCTCGTGTCGGTCAACGGCGAGGAAATCCGGAAACGGACCCTGATGCCGGGGCACGCGCATTTCCACCCGGCCGGATCGACGGTCTATGTGCGGCTGGAAAAGGGTGACATGCAGATTGTCACCGTGGCCCTGCACAGCAGCGTCCGCCGGGAAATGCTGCGGCAGTTGGGCTGGCAGGACATTCCGGAATTGTCGGTCACGAATCTGCAGACCCCGATGACCGATGCGCTCGGCCATCGCTTGCGGGATTTCATACGCAGCCGGCCCAAGGGCGCATCGATGGTGGCGGAAACATTGGCCATGAGCGCGCTGCACGACATGCTTCAGGCGGTGTCGCGCAGCGACGGCGGGTTGAATACGTCCCACCTTTCCGGCGACGGCAACCCCATCCAGAAAGCCCTCGATTTCATCGACGCCAATCTGCAGCGCGACATCTCGCTCAACGAAATCGCGAAGGTCGCGAGCAAGAGTCCCTTCCATTTCGCCCGTATTTTCAAGGACGCCCTGGGCGTCACACCGGTCGCCTATGTCATTGAAAAGCGGATCGACCGGTCCAAGGCGCTGCTGCGTCAATCGGACCTGCCGATCTCCGTCATCGCCACGCGGTGCGGCTTCAATTCGCAGTCCCATTACTGCCGCACGTTCCGGCGGTTGGAGCACCGCACACCGCGCGAATACCGGCGCAGCCGTTAAGGTCGTTCACGGGCGCCTGAAACCGCCGCAAGGCGTATGGACTTGCCTCCTGCGCTAAGGTATCCCCTACCTGCCATCCGTCGGCGGCGATCCATTGCTTTGTGGGTCCCGTATCTTCCTTGGGAAAGACCCCAAGGCAGATCACCGGCGCCGTCCGGCACGACCCGACTGGTTCAGCGGGTCGGCCGATCCCGGTAAGCCGTTCAACGGATTTAGAAGAACATGGAGGCTCGTACCGCGATGAGCGAGGCGCAGGCGAAAATCAACACGTTCCGGGCCGGTCCCGATGAATCGGGCCGTTTCGGCATATTCGGGGGCCGGTTCGTCGCCGAAACGCTGATGCCGTTGGTCCTGGATGTGCATCAGGCCTATGAGGACGCCAAGGCCGATCCCGCCTATCAGGCCGATATCGACTATTACGCCAAGCATTATGTCGGCCGGCCGAGCCCGCTGTATTTCGCGAAACGCATGACCGAGGATCTCGGCGGCGCGAAAATATATTTCAAGCGCGAAGAGTTGAACCACACGGGCAGCCACAAGATCAACAATGTGATGGGGCAGATCCTGCTCGCCCGGCGCATGGGCAAGACACGGATCATCGCCGAGACCGGGGCGGGCCAGCACGGCGTTGCGACCGCGACGGCCTGCGCCCTCTTCAACATGCCCTGCAAGGTCTATATGGGCGCGGTCGACGTGGCGCGGCAGTCGCCCAACGTGTTCCGCATGAAACTGCTGGGCGCCGAGGTCGAAGCGGTCGAGAGCGGGTCCAAGACCCTGAAGGACGCGTTG
>CAYGKA010000111.1:0-5645 GCA_964350445.1 uncultured Flavobacteriaceae bacterium | reverse complement strand
TCGACCTGTTCTGGCTCTTGAACCCGGACACGGAGGTTCCGCCCGACACACCCGCGATCTATGCGCTGAAGGCCGCCACCAGTGAGGTCGGGTTGATGGGGGGACGGGTGCTGTTCCACGCCCCGCCGCACTTTATCCAGTCCGACGGCGGGCGGACCAACCGCTGGACCGGCATCTGCCGGAACGTGAACTACGGCGCCGACCCGGCGGAGGCCCAACCCCCGGCGGCGGAGAGCCTGGATTTCCTGATGGGCGCGAACCTCGTCGCCTCGCGTGCCTTCCTCGACCAGGTCGGCCTGATGCGGGAAGACTATTTCCTGTATTATGAGGAGGTCGATTGGGCCTTCCGCCGCGGCGCCCAACCGCTCGCCTTTTTGCCCGACGCCATTGTTCGCCACCACGGCGGCACCGCCGCCGGCACCGGCGGCAAGAACCGCCGCGCCTCCCCGCTCTCCACCTTTTACATTTTCCGAAACCGCATGCGTTTCACCGCCCGCTTCAACCCCAAGGCCCTGCCGGTCGCCTATGCCGTGTCGCTGTGGCTGGCCTTCGGCTTGCTGCGCGCCGGCGCGCGGGAAGAAGGGATGGCGGCGCTTAGGGGTTTGAACCTAGCAGCACCGTCGGCAGCTTGGTAAGCTGGCCCCTTTTGCGACGCTTAGCGAGAAATCGGATTGTCATGGAATAGCAAGGAGATCGTGGCGCCCGGCGACGGTGCGAGGTATGCGGCCCAACCGTCGCCTACTGGGCCATTTTAGTATTTCCGCCGTCGTGGTTCCACCGCCGCGTGCGTCATGACGGAAAGCGACGGGCATAGCGGATTGTGAATGCGCATCTATAGTATTTAGTTTGCCTTCGGATATTCTCATCAGCGGTTTGGAATGCATCTCTTGCCTGCTGGAGAACGTCATTATGCGGTTGGGGAATGTTTGGACAGCCTGTGTCGCCCTGGGTTTGCTGGGGTATGTATTTGTCGCGGGTGCCGCGCATGCGGCTTCCGTTGACGTGACGCGTTACGAGAGCCTGAAATTCGACGTGTCGTCCACTGGCCTGAACGTTATCGGCTACGACACTTTCCAGCCGACATTGAGTGGCTTCGACTGGTCGATCAAAAAGGTCACAGTGAACGTCTATCAATCCGTCGGCCTCAAGGTAAAGACGACGGAAAACTTGATCCCGGTGGTTACGCCGGGCGGTGTCATTCCTATTGCTGTGCCCTATACCTTCGCCTACCTGCTCTCCCAGAGTTTCGATGCCTTGCCCTCTGGCAGCGCCTTTCCCGACGGGTTCGAGACGGTATCCTCCCCGATCGCGTTCACCTCAGGTGTCGCCTCCGGCACCGGCGCGGTCAGCTACACGGCCCAGACAGCCTTTAACTATTCCTTTGCCTTCGATGCGAAGACGGATCTAAGCGGTTTCGCCAGTTCCGCCAACGGCGGCGTCTTCTCCGGCACGCTGAGCGAATTCGTCGAAACGAGTTTCGCCGATACGATCGGCAGTATCGTCCGCTTCTCGGCACAGCAGATCGGGGGGATCAAGCCCACCATCCCGCTTGGCTTCTATGGCAAGACAGCCATCATCATACAATATGACGGTGTGCTCGATCTTGAGGAAGGCCAGGAACTGCCCGGCGGTTTGATCGAACAGGCACCGGAAATCCCGAACGTGACCGTCTCCACCGTCCCGGTCCCTGCCGCTCTTCCG
The DNA here is from genome assembly GCA_964350445.1 of uncultured Flavobacteriaceae bacterium. Classification (GTDB taxonomy): domain Bacteria; phylum Pseudomonadota; class Alphaproteobacteria; order UBA8366; family Aestuariispiraceae; genus Hwanghaeella. The sequence goes on along the minus strand of CAYGKA010000111.1, from coordinate 3,944 downwards.
CTGCTGGCTGTGGCGCTGGCCGGTTTGGGGCTGATGGCGCGCCGGGGAAACCGGCAGCGGTTCCGGTAGGCGGCTCGGCAGTACGCCCGGTCAGGTGGATTTTTCCATCAGGCGTTGGGTTTCGACATGCGACGCGCCTTCATCAGTGAAGATGACTGGCGTCGCCTCGCCGACGCTGTCGCCGAAGACCTGGCCGATCAGGATCATTTCGACCTCGCCATCGTCGCCTTGTAAAGGCAGGAACAGGCGGGACGTGTCCAGGCTTCGACCGACATCCCAACGGAACCGGCTGCGGGAGAAGACCGCGCAGCGATGCTTGATCGCGTCCCGGAACAGTTTCACCAGAAAGTCCCGGTAGCTGCCCTGCATGATCTCGTCGGCAAACTTGCCGGTGAAGTCGCTGCCCCAGCGTTCCACCATCGCAGTGCCGACCAGGCGGTAGCGGATGCGCGCGCCGCCGTCGACTACATCGGCCAGCACCACATGCCGCAACAGCCCGCGCAGCTGGATCGGGTCGATATCCGCCCGCGACGGCAGAGCGCCCGGCAGGCGTTTGGCGTTCCAGTAATCGTACAATTCCCGAAGTTCGGGACTGACGAATTGATCGCGAAAATCATCTCTCATCGTTTTTCGGGCAGGCTCCTGCTTATGCCCTACTCCACTCGCCGATTATGAACCAATGATACCGTTATTTCGAACTGAACGGTAGCTTATCATCGCGCCGGTGGAGCGCTATTTCAGGAATTCCACCTCAACGAAGGCACACTCGAAATCGTTGCCGTTGATGACGTCGTGTTCGACGCCGATTTCGCGGAAATAGGGGACGCCGTTTTTCAGCTCAGCCTTGGTGCGGGTGCCGTCGGGCAGATCGATTTCGAGCACGCCGTCGAACAGCGGGACCACCACGTAATCGTATTCATGCCGGTGCCAGCCGGTATTGTCGCCCTTGGCCTTGAACCGCCATTCGGTGACGCGGGTGCGGGGATTGTCGATGAAGACGGTGGGGATGGCGGTGCCGGGCTTGCTGTCGCTGCACATGGGAACTCTCCGTCGCGCGGGTGTAGGGGATTTGCCGTTTGGGTCGAGAGTATCCCGCCGCGCGGCGCGGCGCACCGCCAATCCGCGGGATTCGGCCAAGGCCATTTGCCGCGCGCACGGCCTATCGCGTGCGGGGCACGAAGCCTTCCTGTTCCCGCACCCGGCAGTCGGGACAGATCGTGTGGAAAATCGCCACCGACGGGCTGCCGCCGCGGCGGTAATATTCATGCCCCTCGACGAAGGGATTTTCCGGGTCGTCGCGCAGTTTGACGCGCTGGCACCAATTGCACATCAACAGGAAGGTCCGCCCCTTCAGGTCCGCCATGCGTGAGGCCAGGGAATCGAATTCGAACAGGTCGACCGGCGGGCGGGTTTCCTCGTCCAACATCACGGATTGAAACAGATAGCCGACAACAATGCCTTCCTCGACGATCGGCGCCACCGACAGGCGCATGTTCCGCTTCAGCCGCGGCGTGTCGCAGCGGTAGGGCATCACCCATTCGGCGACGTCCCCGGCATCCAACCGGTCGAGAACCGCGCGAAGCCCGGCCTTCACCGCGTCGCCGTCAATGAAATCGAACAGGCTGCGTCCCAGCACCCGGTCGACGCCGAGGTCGCGGGTCCGGCTTTCCGTGCAGAACCTGTCCCAATTCGTCGGCCCTATGCTCTGGACGGTCCTGTCCGCCGCAACGACGTAACAGACGCCGCTGAGCACATCCAACACGTCGCTGGTCAACCGTTCCGGTCGCATAGTGCTATTTACCCGATCCCCAGGGCGGAACCGCGTTTCCGCGTCCCGCCGGCCCGCCCGCATAGTAGCGGCCCAATAGGTTATGGATAGCCCCTTCTCCGAAACCCGTCTTTGATCCCGGTCAATGGGTGCGACCGGCGCGTGAGTAAATCTGGTTCCCCCCGGGGCGCGACGCCGGATAGTCTGGCCCCTCACGATTTTGGCCTCTATCGTCGGGGCTTGAATTTCACCGAGAGATTTTCCTGTAGGGGTATTCACCATGGCTGCTGCCTTGCCGTCGCAAGCGGATGTCGTCATCGTCGGCGGCGGGATCGCCGGCTGTTCCATCGCCTATCATCTGACCAAGATCGGCATCACCGACGTCGTCCTGCTGGAACGCAAGCAACTGACCAGCGGCACCACCTGGCATGCGGCCGGGCTGATGGGGCAGCTGCGCGCGAACCGGAACATGACGGAACTGGCCCGCTATACGACGGAGCTGATGTTCGACCTGGAAAAGGAAACCGGGCAGTCGACCGGCTTCAAGCAGAACGGCTCGCTGAGCACCGCGCTGACCGAGGCGCGGTTCGAGGAGTTGAAGCGCAACGCCTCCATGGCGATGAGTTTCGGGCTGGAATGCCGGGTGCTGACGCCCGGGGAATTGAAAGAACTGCACCCGCTGCTGAACACCGAGGGCGTGGTCGGCGGCGTGCACCTGCCGGGCGACGGCCAGACCAACCCGATCGACACGACCCAGGCCTTCGCCAAGGGCGCGCGGATGGGCGGCGCGAAGATTTTCGAGGACACCAAGGTCGAGCGCATTCTGGTCGAAAACGGCCGCGCGACCGGCGTCGTGACGGCCAAGGGCGACATCAAGGCGTCGACCGTCGTCATCGCCGGCGGCATGTGGTCGCGCGAATTGGGCGGCATGGTCGGCGTCAACGTGCCGCTGCACGCGGCGGAGCATTTCTACATCGTCACCGAACCTTTGCCGGGCCTGCCCGGCGACCTGCCGGTGATGCGCGTGACGGATGAACACACCTATTACAAGGAAGACGCGGGCAAAATCCTGCTCGGCTGTTTCGAACCGGTCGCCAAGCCCTGGGGCATGGAGGGGATCGCGGACGACCACAGTTTCGAAACCCTGCCGGAGGATTTCGATCATTTCGAACCGATCCTGGAAATGGCCATGAACCGGCTGCCGATCCTGCAGGAAGCGGGGATCGCGCTGTTCTTCAACGGGCCGGAAAGTTTCACGCCCGACGACCGCTATATACTGGGCGAAACGCCGGAGGTGGCGGACCTGTTCCTGGCCTGCGGCTTCAACTCCATCGGCATTCAATCCTCCGGCGGCGTCGGCAAGGTGCTGGCGGAGTGGATCCGCGACCGCCATCCGCCGATGGACCTGATCGACGTCGATTGCCGGCGCATGATGCCGTTCCAGTCGAACCGGAACTATCTGCACGACCGCACGGTGGAGACGCTGGGCCTGCTCTATGCCATGCATTGGCCCGCCTATCAGCCGGTCACCGCGCGCGGCGCGCGGCGCACGGCGCTGCATGACAAGATGCTGGCGGCGGGCGCCGCGATGGGCGAGACGGCGGGCTGGGAGCGGCCGATGTTCTTTGCCGACAGCGCGCAGGGCCGGGAATTCGGCTACAGCTACGGCCGCCCGTCCTGGTTCGAGCAGGTCGGCCGCGAATGCCGCGCCATGGCCGACGGCGTCGGGCTGTTCGACCAGTCCTCCTTCCCAAAATTCCTGGTCGAGGGGCGGGATGCGTGCTCCGTGCTCAACCGGATTTCCGCCAACGAGGTGGACGTGGAACCGGGCCGCACCGTCTATACCCAATGGCTGAACGAGCGCGGCGGGATCGAGGCGGATTTGACCGTCACGCGCCTGTCGGAAACGCAGTTTTGGGTCGTCACCGCCGGCGGCGCGCAGACCCGCGATATGGCCTGGCTGAAGAAACACATCCCCGCGGACGCCCATTGCGTCGCCGTCGACATCACCAGCGGGCTGCCGATGATCGGCTTGATGGGCGCGCAAAGCCGGGCGCTGCTGGAAAAACTCTCCGGCGCGGATTTGTCCAACGCAGCCTTCCCCTTCGGCGCCTCACAGGAACTGGAAATCGGCTATGGGCGGGGGGGCGCCGGCCGCCGGCCCTAGGTCGGGGTG
>CAYGKA010000110.1:0-5645 GCA_964350445.1 uncultured Flavobacteriaceae bacterium | reverse complement strand
ATTCCCCAAACCTCCCCGCCGACTGCCGCGACTACCTTTCGGTCTTCAGCGACGACGCCAATTTCTTCAAACGCTACCGCCACACGGTTCGACAGAACATGGATAGTTTGTCTTTGTTCGACCAGGAGCTGCCGTGAGTGGGTGAGTTAAGTAAACCGTCAGCGTAGTTCCTTTATCCCCCGCATAAGGTTCCTTCTTGTCGGTGGAATCGTCGCCGTCTTCGTGTTGTTTTTTGGGGTCTTGTTCCACTCCTTGCCTTTTCCCGACCGTTAAGCCAATCGGTCACGCTGAAATCACGAAGCCACGCGCCCGGTCATTCAGCCAACAATTCGAAAAATACGAATGACAGCACCGCCAAAACGAGAAATGCCAGTTTGATAAAGCCAAGCGCGATCTTCATGGCGGCTTTCCGCTTGCGGTAGGTCGAGTTTTCATACTCGTCTTTCGGCGGATCAGCATCGGGTGCTGCAGTCATTTTCCCTCATTCGCCTTTGCATCCAGTAGCGGTTTTATAGATGGGGGCGGTGCTGTTGGATTGTTAGGCGTTACGGTGACGTTGTACCTAGCTTTGCCACCGCCCAAACCGCCATCGCGCGTACCAGATCCGACTCGTCTTCCAAAAGTGGAGTGACCTTCGGCAGGACCGACGTGTCGCCGCTATTGCCGATGCCGATCAACACATTCCGCAAGAACCGGTCACGGCCGATGCGTTTTATGGGGCTGGCGGTGAACAAGCTGCGGAAACCGGCGTCGTCGAGGTCCAAAAAATCGGCGAGGCGGGAGGCGGTTAACTCGGCGCGGGGGAGGAAGGCGTGTTCTTCCGTGGCCTTCGCGAACTTGTTCCAGGGACAGACGGCCAAACAATCGTCGCAGCCATAGATGCGGTTGCCGATGGCCTCCCTGAATTGTTCCGGGATATGTCCCTTGTGCTCGATGGTGAGGTAGGAGATGCAGCGCCGTGCATCGAGTTTGTACGGCGCGGAGAAGGCGTTCGTCGGGCAGATGTCCTGGCACGCGGTGCAGGAGCCGCATTGGTCCTTGTGGGGCGTGTCGGGGGCGAGGTCGAGCGTGGTGAAAACCTCCCCCAAAAACAGCCAGGAGCCGAAATCCTTGCTGACCAGGTTCGTGTGCTTGCCCTGCCAACCCACCGCCGTCTTGGCCGCGACAGGTTTTTCCATCACCGGCGCGGTGTCGACGAAAACCTTCACGTCGCTCGGGAAGGTCTCGACCAGCCAGCGCGCCAACTGTTTCAGGCGTTTCTTGATCAGGTCGTGATAGTCCCGGTTGCGGGCATAGACGGAGATGACGGCCCGGTCCTTGTTTTCCAGATCAGTGAGCGGGTCATGCGCGGGGCCGTAATTGGTGCCCAGCACGATGACCGATTTGACGTCCGGCCACAGGCCTTGGGGGGAGGACCGGTGCTCCAGCCGTTCGGCCATCCAGCCCATATCGCCGTTCTCGCCATTCGCGACGAATTGGCGGAGGCGCGCGCCTTCCCGTTCCGACAATTGGACAGGGGCGAAGCCGACCGCGTCGAAACCGATTTCGCGGGCTTTTTCCTCGATCGCCTGTTGCAGGTCCGGCTGGGTCATCGCTCCGTTTTCCGGTGGCGGCTAGAGCGGCTCGATATCGCCCTCTTCATTAAGGGCGCGGAACCGGGCCGCATAACCTTCGAAGGTTCCGGTCTCGATCGCCGTGCGCAAATCCGCCATCAATTGCTGATAATAGGTCAGGTTATGCCATGTAATCAGCATCATGGCGAGGATCTCCCCCGCCTTTACAAGGTGGTTGAGATAGGCACGGCTGAACTGCGTGCAGGCCGGGCAGGGGCATTCCGCATCCAGCGGGCGCGGGTCGTCCACATGGCGGGCATTCTTCACGTTGACCGGCCCGCGCCGTGTCCAGGCCTGACCGTTGCGGCCCGACCGTGTGGGCAGCACGCAGTCGAACATGTCTATCCCGCGCGCAACCGCGCCGACAATGTCGCCGGGCTTGCCCACGCCCATCAGGTAATGCGGCTTGTCCGCCGGCAGGGCGGGGCAGGTATAGTCCAGCGTGTCGAACATAAGCTGCTGGCCTTCGCCCACGGCCAGGCCGCCGACCGCATAGCCGTGGAAGCCGATATCCCTCAACGCCTGCGCGGATTCAAGGCGCTGGTTTTCATACACGCTGCCCTGGACGATGCCGAACAACCCATAGCCGGGCCGGTTCTCGAACGCGTGCTTGCTGCGCTTGGCCCAGCGCATGGAAAGTTCCATCGAGTCGCGCGCCTGTTTTTCCGTCGCCGGATAGGGCGTGCATTCGTCGAACGCCATGGTGATGTCCGCATCCAGCAGGTTCTGGATTTCAATCGACCGTTCCGGCGTCAGCGTGTGATAGCTGCCGTCCACATGGCTTCGGAAGCGGACGCCGTCTTCCGTGATCTTGCGGATCTCCGCCAGCGACATGACCTGGAACCCGCCCGAGTCGGTCAGGATCGGCCCGGGCCAGTCCATGAATTTATGCAACCCGCCCAGCCGCGCGACGCGTTCCGCGCCCGGCCGCAGCATCAGGTGATAGGTATTGCCCAGCACGATCTGCGCGCCGGTGCCGGCCACCGATTGCGGCATCATCGCCTTCACGGTCCCCGCCGTGCCGACCGGCATGAAGGCGGGCGTGTCGATAACCCCATGGGCCGTCGTGACCCGCCCGCGCCGCGCCGCGCCGTCGGTGTCGATCAACTCGAAGCCGAACTCACTCATGATGCGCGCTCCAACAGGCAGCAATCGCCATAGGAATAGAAGCGGTAGCCTTCCGCCTTGGCGTGGTCATAGGCCGATTTCATGTGCTCCAGCCCCGCGAAGGCGCTGACCAGCATGAAGAGGGTCGATTTCGGCAGGTGGAAATTGGTCAGCAGCAGATCGACCGCCTTGAACCTGTAACCCGGCGTGATGAACAGGTCCGTCGTGGCGTCGAAGGGGTGGATCACGCCGTTCTCGTCAGCGGCGCTTTCCAGCAGGCGGAGGGCGGTGGTGCCGACCGCGACGATGCGCCGGCCCTGGGCCTTCGCGGCGTTCAGGCGCTCGGCCGTCTCGGGCGGCAGGATGCCGATCTCCTCATGCATCACATGGTCGTCGGTATCGTTGACCTTGACCGGCAGGAAGGTGCCCGCGCCCACATGCAGGGTAAGTGTTTCCCGCGCGACGCCTTTTGCATCCAGCGCCGCCAGCAAGCGGTCGGTGAAGTGGAGGGAGGCGGTGGGGGCGGCGACCGCGCCTTCGTGTTTCGCGAAGATCGGCTGATAGTCCTCGCGGTCCTGCTGCTGGGCCGCCGCATCCTCGGCAATGTCCTGCCTTTTGATATAGGGCGGCAGCGGCATGACGCCTTGCAGGCGGATCTGGTCCAGTAGGGCCTCGCCCGTATAGGGGAACAGCAGTTCGACTTCACCGCCGTCGAATTTCTCGACGACCTCCCCCACCAGACCCAGCTCGCAGACGAAATCGTCGCCGATCTTCAATTTCTTCGCAGGCTTGGCGAAGGCGCGCCAGCGGCTGCCGTCGACGCGCCGGTGCAGGGTGACCTCGACTTTCGCCTGTCCGCGCCGCCCGATCAGCCGGGCGGGGATGACCTTGGTGTCGTTCACTACCATCACGTCATCCGGCCGCAGCAGGCCGGGCAGGTCCGACACGACCCGGTCCGCCGGCGACCCTGACGTCAGGTCCAGCATGCGGGCGGCGTCGCGCGGCTCCACCGGGTGCTGCGCGATCAACTCGGCCGGCAGATCGAAATCGAAAAGGTCTACTTTCATGGGGTCAGCGCGATCAGCCCGCCGTCCGCAGTTGCGCCGGATAGAGCGCGACCAGCAATTTGAACGGATAGATCAGGATGGCGATCATTGCCAGCTTGGCGCAGAAATCGCCCATGGCCAGCGTAACCCATGGAACCGGCGTGTTAACAAAGGCAATGGAGAAGAACAGCGCCGTGTCGACGGCCGAGCCGAATAGGCTGGAAACGGTCGGAGCCTGCCACCAAGCGCCCCGGCGCAACCTGTCGAAGATCATCACATCCAGCAGCTGGGCGATTAGGAAGGCGGTGCCGGAGGCAGCTGCAATCCGCGGTTCCCCGAACTCGAAGGACAGAGCAACGCCGAGCGCGAAGCCGACATAGACGACCTTGCGGGCATCCGCCGCACCGAACAGGCGGTTGGTGGTGTCGGTCACCAGAAAGCAGATCGGATAGGTGAAAGCCCCCCAGGTCAGCAGTTCGGCCAGGTCCACCCCGCCCAGCACATGCTGAACCGGATAAGCGACGGCAATGTTGGAGAGCAGAATGACCAGGCCCATGGCGACCACGGGCGGCAGCAGACGCTTAGCGTCCTGCGCGGAGAATGACATCTCTATTTCCTTTTCGTTACGGGCGAATATCAGCGGGGTAATAGCCCCACCCCCGATAACCGTTATGCCGAAACGGAAACCCCGCCCGGCGGCGCGGTTGATACGCCGCGGACGGGGGAGATGTCAAATTGTGGCGGGGCGGATTACTCCAAAACCTTCGGCCAATTCTGGTCGGCCTTGGCGATATAGCCGGGGACGTCCTTTTCCCAGCGGGACTGAACCGACTTGTCGTAATTCAGGTAGAGCTTGCCGTCGACGATCTTCCAAGCGTCCGGTTCGGTCTTGGCGGTCGATCCATAGGACACCGCATAGGCGCAATAGCCGCCATATTGCGGGGCGTATTTCTCGGGCTCGGCTTTGAAGGTCTCAAGGTTCTGTGCACTGGCGAAATGCCATTCCGCGCCGTTCCAGTCATAGGCATGGTCCGACGACCCTTCGACCGGTTTGCCCTCGGTGAAATAAGCGACCGGGTCATACCCGTTGATCGCGGTGCCCAGGAAAGTCTTGAACACGGGGTCTTCCGCTGCTTGCGCCGGGGCGGAAGCAATGAGAGCGACGCCGAAAAACGCGGCGAGGATCGGAACGAACAAGCTCCGCATGGGGCTATCTCCTGTCAGTCAGGTTTGCGGGAGGCACGATGCCTCCCCGTTTGACCTAACAGGTAAGGGAACACCGCGCTCAAGCAAAGTGCCCGAACGCGACTCTCACCCAGACTTTACCAGGTTTGAAACAGCCTCAAAATGGTCTGTCGAGATGCGCGGTAATATCCATGCGCCGATGAAGAACACGGACCACGAGAATTCCGTCCCCTTCCGGCAGGAAAACGATCAGGTGCCGCCGATACGGGAAAAGCCGCACCGGTGGAGAAAATTCAGTACGGTCAGGCGAAAGGCTCGGGTTCTCGGCTAGAAATTTGAACTGGGCATCCAGGCCGGACAGATAGGTGCGCCGCTGTTCGCTGCCCCATACCCGCTGCGTATGATAGCCAATATCACGGATATCATCCTGCGCCTTCCGGCTGACGCGGAAGCGAGCCATCAGACCTTATCGAGTTCCGCTTGCAGAGCGTCCATACTGAAGCCTTCGGCAATGCCGCTCTCCAACCCTTCGTCGATCAAGTGCTGCATTTGCGCGATCTGGGTGCGCCGTTCCTGGTCGTGCCGGATCAGGTCGCGGACATAGTCGCTCGCATTGCTGTAGCGCCCGCTCTTCGCCTGATCTTCAACCCATTCTTTCATCGGGTCCGGCAGGGAAACATTCATCGTGGCCATG
>CAYGKA010000109.1:4293-5713 GCA_964350445.1 uncultured Flavobacteriaceae bacterium | reverse complement strand
TCGTCGCTGAAGACCGAAAGGTAGTCGCGGCAGTCGGCGGGGAGGTTTGGGGAATAGGCCATCGCCATGCCGGATGGCGTGCGGGTCAAGACGCAGCCTTCCAAACCGCTATCGGCCAGCAGCGCCTTGAAGCCCGACAGCATGTTCCAGTTGATGACGTCGTGAAACAGGTAGACGCAATTCTCGGCGGCGTGCTGGCGAATGGCGTGGAAGTCGGCCTGGATCGCGTCGTTTTCGTGCAGGGCGTCGATCAAGACAAAGTCCACCGGCCGATCGAATTCGGCGCCGACGATACGGCCGATATCCTTCGGCGACTCACCCAGAACCGCGCCGCCTTTCAACCCGAGTGACTTGAAAGCCGCATTGGTAAACTCGATGCCGGTCTTGGCCGCGTTGTCGACGCCGACCGTCTTCGCGCTCGGGAAGGTCAGCGCCGTCGCCAGCGTGCTCCACCCCATCGCATTGCCGATGACAAGGCAGTTGGCGGGCTTGAGGTAGGTTCCCAGATGTTCCAGGAACATGACCTCCTGCAAGGCGAGGCCGGGACAGCCGACAAAACCCGACCCGTCCAGAAATACGGTGAAGGGCGCGTCGCGCCAATTGAAAAAATGGTGGCTGTTATACCCAGTGACCGGATGAAGCCCCGCGGTCTTGTAGATTTTACACAGGGTCGTGACGATCGACATGGCCGGTTTCCCAATTCGGTTTCCCGCGTTGGCGACCTTTGTCCCCGCCTTGTACCTTGGCGGAAAACGGGGAGGCACCGGCGCGTTCGAGTAACCTTCCGACTATAGCCCGAGATTCTGTTTGGAGGCGATACCGTGTCGACCCATCAAAATATCATGCTAGGCCGATTCCAGGCGCCAATACGGTGTCATTTACAAGAGATGCCGCCGCATGCGACCGTGACGGCCCTTCCTTCCCCAGGAGCCCAAACAGATGCAACTTTCCGGCATTCCCTTCGGCGTGACCGACTGGTCGGCAGTGAAGCGGACAGAACATAAAGGCGAGACGGGTACCGCATTCTGGCGGACCTGCACATTCGGCGACATCCGCGTCCGCATGGTCGAATACAGTCCCGGCTATCTGGCTGACCACTGGTGCAGCAAGGGGCATATTCTGCTCTGCCTGGAAGGCGAACTAACCACGGAATTGGAGGATGGCCGTATCCTGACACTGACGCCCGGTGTCAGCTATCAGGTTGCCGACAATGCGGAGGCCCATCGCTCCGCCACCAAGACAGGCGCCAAGCTGTTCGTGGTGGACTAGGCACTTTCTTTGAACAGGGGCCCGCACTAATTCCAGTTCGTCATCCCGGCATGGCCGCCGCCAGGCCGCCGTCGACGAGCAGTTCCGTCCCCGTCACATGCCCGGCCTCTTTCGAGACAAGGTAAAGCACCGCATGGGCGACGTCCCAGCC
>CAYGKA010000109.1:0-4193 GCA_964350445.1 uncultured Flavobacteriaceae bacterium | reverse complement strand
CGCTGCAGAATATGGGGAATGGTGTACTTGCAGCCGAGATAGACACTGTCGAGGTTGAGGGCGACCTGCTTGTCCCAAACGTCCTCCGCCATCTCCACCACGCCGCCGGGAACCGAACCGCCGACATTGTTGACCGTGATGTCGATACCGCCATAGACCTCAACACAGGTTTTCACCGCGTCCTGCACGCTTTGCGACGCGGTCGCATCCATGACGAAGCCCTGGGCCGTGCCGCCTTCCGACAGGATGATTTCCACCGTTTCCTCCACCGCCGCCGGCGCGATATCGGTGCAGAAGACCTTCGCGCCGCGCCGGGCGAGCAGGACCGCCGTCGCCTTGCCGTTGCCCCAGCCGGGCCCGACACTCCCCGCGCCGCCGACGAAGGCGACCTTGCCGTCGAGCCGGAAGAAATCGTCCATACCCGGTGCACCCGCCATGACGCCGCTCATTTCACCCAACCCCCGCGGTCGTCCTTGGCGTCGATATGGAGGGCTTCCAACACGCGGGAGACCATGTTGTAGCCCGCGATGGTAACGGTCAGTTCCAGGATCAGTTTTTCGGTGAAATGCTTGCGCATCTCGGCGAAGACATCGTCGTCCACATGCACCTTGCGGGTCATCTGGTCGCAATAGGCCAGCACCGCCAGTTCGCGCGGGCCGTAGGCGGCGGAATTCTTCCAGTCGGCCAGGCCGTCCACTTGGGCCTCGGTCAGGCCTTCCTTCAGGGCGATCGGGCGGTGCTGCTGCGCCTCATACGGCGCGCCGTTAATCAGGGCCACCTGCATGATCACCAGTTCCCTGATGTCGCCCGGCAGGTCGCCCTTCTGGCGCACCGCCGTGAACAGGCTGAGCCATCCCTCGGTGATATCCTCGCTGTGCAGCAGCATGGCGTAGAGGTGCAGGACCTCCCCGCGCTGAGCCTTCACCCGGTCGATAAGGGCGTGGTTCTTCACCGCGTCCGGTGATGCATAGGGAATGCGTGCCATGTTTCCTCCTTCGGGCGGGTCGCGCCGCCCTGATTGTTCGTTGCCTGTTCGCCCGCAAGCTTGCACCGAACCGCCAGGGGGAGGGGAGTCCTTAACGCACCCGCATCGGGAACAACGGCATGGACGCAAGGGAACAACAGGGCCGGCAGTTCACCCCCAACATTGCCCGGACAACGAAAAAGGCCCGCCGAATGGCAGGCCTTCATCGAAACTCAACGAACCGCTCCGTCAAGGAGGCGGTTCAGACAGCGCCCTTAGGCGGCAATCTTGGCAATCCGGCGCGAGATGCGCTTTTTCAGGCGCTGCGCTTCTTCCGGCAGTTTCCGGTTCGGCGTCTTCAGCAGAAACGCGTCGAGGCCGCCGGCCTTTTCGATGGTGCGGATCGCACGCGTCGTCAGGCGCAGACGGACCTGCTCGTTCAGCGCATCGCTCATCAGCCGCGTCGACTGCAAGTTCGGCAGGAACCGGCGACGGGAGTGATTCATGGCGTGCGACACGTTGTTGCCGGTCATGACGCCCGTACCGGTGATCGTGCAACGTCTGGACATGTTACAAATCCTTTTTCGGCGCCTTTAGCGAGCGCCGGCTTTCTGAAACTGGCTTTCCCAACTGTCTTTTTTGCGCGTCGGCGGCCCGTTTGCTTCCGGCTGGCGACCCCGAACCGGAAATCCCCCGCAAAAGCCCACACTATCCGCCGCCCATCCGGGTGAACCCGTGCGCGAAGCGCTGTCTTCTAGTGCACCGGGCTGGACCCGTCAAGCGCGGATACCCCGGAAATCGACGGGAAAGGCGCGGCAAAATGCCGGAAACCCGCCGCAAATCCGTCAAGTGCCGGAATTGCCGATGCACGTGACGCCCGCAGGGGCCCCACAGGGCGCTGGAGCGGCGCCTTCAGGCCCGCAGAAATAACGCCAAGGGCTTGTCGTGCAACGGTCTTTCGCTATCATGCGGTAAATTCGCTGCAAATGGTCTCTAGGGGGGAGTTCGCTTGATGATCAAGCGCATAGCCACAGTTGTTCTGCCTGCCATGCTGATCGGGGCCACCCTGATTTTCGGAACCGGCATCGCGTCCACCGCCCAAGCTGGCGGCGACCCGGCCTTCATCCGGTTCGGCGCGGGATATTACGATATCAACGACAACGAGGATGCGGGCGAATTCCACCTGGAATACATCTCCGATCAGGATTGGTGGATCTTCACCCCAATGATCGGCGTGATGGCGACGACCGACGCGGCGGCCTATGTCTATGCCGGTGTGCGTGTCGACCTGTTCCTGGGGCGGCGCTGGGTGATCACCCCGCAATTCGCGCCCGGCCTGTACCACGACGGAGACGGCAAGGATTTGGGCCATGTCATCGAATTCCGCTCGGCGCTGGAAATCGCCTATCGGTTTGACGACCGCAGCCGCCTGGGCCTGTCGATCTATCACCTGTCGAATGCCAGCCTGGACGACAACAACCCGGGGACGGAAGTGGTGACGCTTCACTACTCCCTGCCGATGACTAGCCTGTTCGACAACTGACCTGACCGGTTCTTTCCAACGGGAACAGCATGCAACCCGGCCGCCGCCGGTTGCCTAACCGCGCCCGAATCGCGGCAGACTGATACCCTTCTTATCGTTAGGGTCGGGCCGCTGTCATGAACGCAATTTTCTTCGCCATCGTCCTGATCGCTTTTTCGGTCGCGGCCTTCCGGCAGATCACCTGGACCGCGAAGACAGCCGAAGACGTCAGCCCGATGGACGCGCTGGGCATCGGCATGATCGACACGGCCGAAGCCTCGGTAACGCTGGCGATCGGCCTGGTCGGCGTCATGGCGCTGTTCCTGGGGCTGATGAAGGTCGCCGAACATGGCGGTCTGCTGGTCATCATCGCCAAGCTGCTGCGCCCGATGATGAAGCGCCTTTTCCCCGAGGTCCCCGCCGACCACCCCGCCATGGGCGCGATGATTCTGAACATTTCCGCCAATGTCATGGGGCTCGGCAATGCGGCGACGCCCTTCGGCATCCGCGCGATGCAGGAGCTGGACAAGCTGAACCCCGAAAAAGGCACCGCGACGAATGCCATGGCGCTGTTTCTGGCGATTAACACGTCCAGCGTCACCCTGCTGCCGACCGGCGTGATCGCGCTGCGTGCCGCGGCGGGGTCCAACGATCCGGCGGGGATCGTCCCGACGACGTTGGTCGCGACGATCTGTTCCACCACGGTCGCCATCATCATGGCCAAGCTGCTGCAGCGCTATTGGGCCGCCTCCTCCCCCAGTGCGTCGGCCAATGCGTCGGCCAGTGCCCCATCCAGTGCCCCATCCAGTGCCCCATCCAGTGCAGCGGCCAGCGCGTCATCGGAAGACGATGAGGCCACCACTGTGCCGGACGACGCCCAGGACCTGTCGAAGGCGGATAACGCCTATCCGGCCTCCGCCTCGATCATCGCGCTGCTGTGCCTTTTCGCGCTGGTGCCGCTGACCGTCGTCTACGGCAAGGAAATCGCCCCCTGGATCATTCCGGGCCTGATGATTTCGCTGCTCGCCTTCGGCGTCGCGAAGAAGGTGCCGGTCTATGAAAGTTTCGTGGAGGGCGCGAAGGACGGGTTCAACGTCGCGCTGAAGATCATCCCCTATCTTGTCGCGATCCTGGTGGCGGTGGGCATGTTCCGAAACAGCGGGGCGATGGACCTGTTGATCGTGCCGCTTTCCGCGCTCACCGGACCGCTTGGCCTGCCGGCGGAGGCCCTGCCGATGGCGCTGCTGCGGCCGCTCTCCGGCTCGGGCGCCTATGGCATTGTCGCCTCCATCATCAACGACAAGGCGATCGGTCCGGACAGCTATACGGGATACCTCGTCAGCACCTTGCAGGGATCTACGGAAACGACCTTCTACGTGCTGGCGGTCTATTTCGGCGCGGTGCAGATCCGCCGCATCCGCCACGCGCTCGTTGCCGCGCTCAGCGCCGACCTTGCCGGCATCATCGCAGCGGTCGTCATCTGTTCCATCCTGTATGGCACCCTGGCGTGATGCCCGCGAGCCACCAGCGTGACCCCGGCGTTGTCCCCCCGCGTGAACCCGGCGCAATCAGGACTTTGCCCTCCGGAAAAGGTCTGCTATTTCACCCCTCGCCCGGTGCGGTTGGCAAATCGCTTGGACCGGGTTCGCCGATCGCGGCGACGCGCCCGTAGCTCAGTAGGATAGAGCACAGGATTCCTAATCCTGG
>CAYGKA010000108.1:0-5761 GCA_964350445.1 uncultured Flavobacteriaceae bacterium | reverse complement strand
ATACAGCCCGCCCAGCCCGGCGAAAAGCCCGCCCAGCGTGAAGGCCGCGATCTTTGCCCGATCGATGTTCAATCCCGACATATAGGCCGCTCCCTCACCCGATCCGATGGCATAGACCGTGCGCCCGATGACGGAGCGCCGGAACGGCAGCCAGATCACGACAGCGGTCAGAATCAACAGCACCAGGGGCGTCGGTATCCAGGCAATGGGTTTGAACCAGGCGGCCTCTCCATTCTCGGCCCAGCCGTAGGTGGCGGCGATTTCGAAAAGGTCGTTGGTCAGCGCCCAGGACAGATCGCCGTCCACATCGCCGCCCGGCGACGGCCGCAGGAACAGTGCCAGCCCGATATAAACCGCGCCGGTCGCCAGGGTCGCGATGATCGGCTGCAGCCGTCCATAGACGACGACGCAGCCATTGACGAAGCCACAGGCCGCGCCCGCAGCGACACAGGCCAGGAAGCCCAGGAATATCTCGAACGGGCTGCCGTTCATGACATGGCTCGCCAGGGTATTCACCAGCGTCATCACCGCCCCGACCGAAAGGTCAAGCCCGCCGAGCAGGACCGGCAGGGTCTGGGCCATGGCGACCATGGCGAGGGCATAGACCTCGTTCGAATTCTGAATCAGCACCGCGGCGGAAAACCCGCGCGGATGATTGGCGTTGTAGAAAATGTAGAAAACCGTGAAGAGCAGAATGGCGGTCAGCAGACCGATATTCTGGGACGCCCGTATCTTGAGGTCCGTCATCGCGCTGCGAGTCTTCATGCCGCGCCCCCCTGCAAATCGGAACCGCCCAGGAACTCGGGCACTTCCCCGCCTTCGATGTTCAGGGCGCTGGCGATGATTTCATGCTCGTTGATATCCTCGCCGACCAACTCGCGCACGATGCGCCCGTCATACATGACATCGACCCGGTCGCAGCATCCGATCAACTCCTCGTAATCCGTCGAATAGAACAGGATGGACGCCCCCTCATCCGCCAAGGCGCGCAGCAGGCGATAGATTTCCTGCTTCGTGCCGACATCGATGCCGCGCGTCGGGTCGTTCAGCAGGATGATCTTGGGTTCCGTCAGCAGCCATTTGGCGATGACGACCTTCTGCTGGTTTCCGCCCGACAGGGTGGAGACAGGGTCGTCGGGCGACCCGACCTTGATCCGCATGCGCTCGATCCCCGAGCGGACCCCTTCGGCCAAGGCTTTCGCATCCAAGACCTGGAACCGGGAATACCTGTCCAGCGACGCGGCGGTCAGGTTGTCGGCGATGGACATGGAGAGCATCAGCCCTTCCGTCTTCCGGTCCTCGGGAATGAGGGCGATTTCCGCGCCCTTGCGCTTCGCGGCTTCGGGAGAGGAAATCGACGTTTTCTTGCCGTTGATCAGCACGTCGCCACTAACGCTTTTCAGAACGCCGGCGAGGCCGAGCAGCAATTCCTTCTGGCCCTGACCGTCCAGCCCCCCCAGGCCGACGATTTCGCCGCGCCGCACGGTGAGGTCGATATCCTTCAGCCGGCCCTCCCAGTTCAGGCCGCGCGTCTCAAGCACCGGTTCGGTTTTCGGACGCTCGTGCTTGGGCGGGAAATGCGCGGTGATCTCGCGGCCGATCATCATCTGAACGATTTCCGTACTGGTTTGCGTGCCTTCGACAAAGGTTTCGATGTGGCGGCCGTTGCGGAAGACGGAGCACATATCGGCGACGGCCTCGATCTCATGCATCCGGTGGGAAATCGTCAGGATGGCGAGGCCCTTGTCCCGCAGCCGGTGGAGAATATCGAAGACCTTCTCGACATCGGCGGCGGTGAGGGCGGAGGTCGCCTCATCCAGAATCAGAACCGACGGATCCTTGGTCAGCGCCTTGCCGATTTCGACCATCTGGCGGCGCGACAGCGGCAGGTCGCGGATGCGGCTCAATGGGTTGACGTCCTCGCAGCCGATGCTCGCCAGAACTTCCTCCGCGCGCAGGCGCTGCGCCTTCGCGTCGATCAGTCCGAAGCGCCGCGGCGGATCGGTTATGGAAATATTGTCGGCGACCGACAGGTCCTGCATCAGGGACAGTTCCTGGAAGATGCAGACCACCCCCGCCGCATTGGCGGAAGCCGGATTGGGGAAGACCACGGGCTGGCCGGCGATCGACATTTGGCCTTCGTCCGGCTGGACCACGCCGGACATGATCTTGATCAGTGTGGATTTGCCCGCGCCGTTCTCACCCAGGACGGCGTGGATCGACCCGCGGGAACAGGCGAAATCGACCGAGTCCAGCGCGGTGACGCCGCCATAGCGCTTGGAAACGCCGGTCAGCACGACATGCGGCGGCTGGTGCGAGGTCGGCTTCCCGGAGGTCGGTCCGTTTTGGTCGTTTTCATTCGGCATCGTGCGATCCCGGCAATGGCCCGGCCGCGTCGGTTTGCGGCTGGGGCGTCGGCTTCAGGACGGGGTATTCATGACAGGGAATGGCGCGCCCCGGAACCCCGGAACGCGTCGTTCCCGTCACAGAACAATAGCGTCCGCGCGGATTTAAACCCGCGCGGACACAGTGTCTGCCCCAGATTACTGAGTGTTTTCGGCGTCCTTCGCCATGATTTCACGGGCCGTGATGTTCACGCCGCAGGGCGGGAATTCATTGACCGTGAAGAAGTTATCGGTCAGGTCCGACCAATAGTTCTTGCCGTCTTCCAGTTCCGAATACTTTGCGTAGGGAATCGGCACCGAAATCAGCTGCGGCATCTTGTGGCCGTCCAAGGCGGAAAGCGCGGCCTTGATGGCGATGGCCACCATGCCGGGCGACTGCCCGATGGAAATGCCCTTCAGACCATCGCCGCTATGCGCCGCCAGAAGTTTCCGGAAACCGTTTTCCGATTCACCGGCAATCGGCACCATCGGATGGCCGGCGTCCAGCATGGCGCGCACGGTGCCGGTGGACCCGCCCTGTACGACGACCGCGTCGAACTTGCCGTGCACGGCGATTGCGTCCGCCGTCACCTTCTGGGCCGTGCCGTCATCCCAATTGCCGACCACTTCGACGATTTCCCAATCGCCTGTCGGCTCGAACACTTCCCGGAAACCGATATGACGGTCGCGGTCGACGGAGTTGCCCTGCAACCCGCGGACTTCGAGGATCTTACCGGCCTTCTGACCGCCCAGCTGTTCGGTCAGCCAGCGGCCGTACATGCGGCCCATTTCAAGCTGATCCTCGTTGACCTGCATCACCTTGTCGGTATCCAGCACGTTGTCGAACGGAACGACCACGACATTGTTCCGATCGGCAAGACGAATCACCCGGTCGAAGCCTTCCGGCGACACCGCGATGGTAATGATGGCGTCATAGCCCTGGTTGATGAAATCTTCGATCGCGCCGAGCTGCGCGGCGACGTCGGTCCCGGTCGAGACCGCCTTGAATTCCTCGATCTGCGCGGCGACTTCAGGCTGCTCCACATAGGCTTTCGCGGTCTGGATCATCTGGATGCGCCAGGTATTGCCGACGAAACCGTTCACCACGGCGACCTTGTGCGGCCCGTCGCGCTTGTCCCACTGGAAATACTTGATGTTGTCGTTCCAAGGCGCGAAACACCCCGGATCGGCGCCCGGCCCCGGCACAACTTTCGGACCGGCTTGAACCGCCGCGGCACCCGCCACCCACAGGGACAGGGCAGCCACGGACATCGTGATTGCTCTTTTCATTAAACTTCCTCCCAATTGTCGACAGGATGCCCCGAAGCCTTTTGTTTTTGCTTCCCCGGGACCACATGGGCCGGACCCGGCGGTTCCTGCATGCCGCCGCATCCCGATACTAATATATTTGCACTACCCGGCTGCATCTTAGACACGAGTTTGAATTTCCGTCCAGTTGGCGCTTAGTAGAAAAGAGTGTTTTTTCCCCGCGCGGACGCAACCGCCGGTTCTCGTATCGAACAGCGATGGCCGTCCCTGTGTAATCCGGTCCGTTTATCTGCCATAATCGGGCGATACCCGGGTAGCCCGGGGGAAAGGCCAGTCCATGGCGGACCACACCGAAGAGAGACAGTCGGACGCACGCGCCCACGCACATGATGTGCGGGACGCACGGATTCTGCGGGAATCCATCCAGGAATTTCCCGGGCCGGTGGCGGTCTATGACGATCAGGACCGGCTGATCGCATTCAACAAACTGTATCGTTGGGTCCACGGCGACGCTTTCGAAAGGGTGGAGAGGAAAGCAGGCGCGGAGCGGATCCGTTACGAAGATCTGGTCCGGGAATCGGCGATGGATGTCGTTCCGCCGGAGGAATTCGAAAAACATGTCGCCGGTCGCCTCCGCGCGCAGCGGGAAGCGAACGGCACACCTGTCGATGGCTATTACCCGAACCGCGGCTGGTTCCGGATCACCAAGGTCCGCACCCCCAGCGGCGCCGTCGTCGGCTTCGCCACCGATGTGACGGAGCTGAAGGAAAAGACCTTGGCCCTGGAAGAGGCCCGCGCGGCGGCGGAAGCCGCGAGCATCGCGAAATCGGCCTTTCTCGCCAATATGAGCCACGAATTACGGACGCCGTTGAACGCCATCATCGGCCTTTCGGAAGCGATGGAGATGGGTGTACTGGGCGACCTCCCGAACGAGGCGCAGAAGGGCTATGTCCGGGACATCCATACGTCCGGGATTCACCTGCTGGCCTTGATTTCCGATCTGCTCGACCTCGCCAAGGTGGAAGCCGGCAAGATGGATCTGGATCCGGAGGATTTCGACCTCACCGCGTTGATCGACGAATGTCTGACCATGATGTCGCCGATCGCCGGGCAGGACCGCATCGGGATCCAAGCGGACCTGCCGCAAGAAGGCCGGGCGATTCGGGCAGACCGGCGGAAAATAAAGCAGGCGCTTCTGAACATCCTGTCCAATGCCGTGAAATATTCCACCCCCGGTGCAACCGTGTCCCTGACGCTGCGGCTTACGGACACGTATCTGGAAATCAGGGTGCAAGACGATAGGGTCGGCATCGACATGAGCCAGTTGGAGTATGTTTTCGAACCCTTCGGGCGGCTGCAATCGACTTTTACCGCCATGCCGGACGGTGCCGGACTGGGACTGCCGATCGCACGGCGGTTGATGGAACTGCACGGCGGCGACATCACCATCGAGAGCAATCCCGGCGACGGCACGACGGTTACGCTGCAATTGCCCGCGACCGTGATGATCTGACCCCATCTTGACGGCGTGGCGGATGCGCCGATACTGGCGGCCATGGATATGAAAACCCTTCCCATCATCGACCCGCACCAGCATTTCTGGGACCTGTCGATGAACAAACATCCCTGGCTGTGCCACGAGACCGTGCCGTTCCGCTACGGGGATTACAGCGCCATCCGCAAGACCTTCCTGGTGGGGGACTACAAGGCGGTCTCGGCCAACCACAACGTGGTGAAGACGGTTCACCAGGAAGCGGAATGGGACTCGGCCGATCCTGTCGCGGAGACGGTGTGGATCCATGAGCTGCACGACAAGACCGGCTATCCGCATGCGGCGATCGGCCAAGCCTGGTTCATGCGCGACGACATCGCCGAGGTTCTGGCCGGCCATGCGGCCTATCCCTTGATGCGCAGCGTGCGCCAGAAACCCGCCGCCGCGCCGTCGGCGAAGGATTTCGTGCCGGGTGCGCCGGGATCGCTGGCCGATCCGAAATTCCGCGAGGGGTTCAAACTGCTGCGGAAACATGGGCTGCATTACGATATTCAGACGCCATGGTGGCATCTGGGCGAAGCGGCCGACCTGGCCCGCGACTTTCCGGACACGCTGA
>CAYGKA010000107.1:0-5877 GCA_964350445.1 uncultured Flavobacteriaceae bacterium | reverse complement strand
GGGCCTTCCTGCCGGCGATGTTGTCGCAGGACGAACCTTCGGTAATCGTCAATGTGGGGTCGAAACAGGGCATTACGAATCCACCGGGAAACCTTGCCTACAATGTCACAAAGTCCGCGGTGAAGACCTATACGGAAGGCCTGCAGCACGACCTGCGCAACCGACCTGGATGCACTGTGACCGCTCACCTTTTGGTCCCGGGCTGGACAACGAGTGGGAAACGGGAGCATAAGCCGGGCGCTTGGCTACCGCAGCAGGTGGTGGATTTCATGCTCGCCGGTTTGGCGGCTGGCGATTTCTACATTCTGTGCCCGGATGACGAGACGACGCGCGAAATGGACCATGCCCGCATCCTTTGGGCGGCGCGGGACATTACGGAAAACCGGCCGCCGCTCTCGCGATGGGTGGCGGGCTGGACAGTGAAATTCGCCGCCGAACATTAGTCCTGCGCCATGCGCAGATGGGGCATCTGAATCTGAATATGCGATTTCCCACTATCTTCGCCTTCTTGGCCGTGCTGGTTGCTTGCGAGGAGGCGGCGGAAACAGCGCCCGAGGTCATACGGCCAATCGCTTGGACTGCCGTCGAGCCGTTCGGTTTGGCGCAAATGCGGCGGCTGTCGGGAACCCTGAATGCGGTGAAGACCGCTTCCTTGAGTTTCGAAGTCGGCGGCAAGGTGGCGGAAGTGGGCGCCAATCTGGGCGACCATGTGAAAAAGGGTGCGGTTTTGGCCGTTATAGACGCAGCGCCCTATCGGTTGAACGTCAGTGCGGCCCGCGGCGCCTTGCAGGAAGCCCGCGCCGCCCTGCGGGAAGCGGAGAACAACTACAGCAGACAGAAGCAACTATTCGACAAGGGCTGGATCGCCCAGGCGGCCTTGGACAACATTGTGGCCACGTTGGATTCCGCCCGCAGCAGCGTCGATATCGCGCAGGCCCAGTTGGACCTTATGGAGCGGGACCTTGCCGACACGAAAATGCTCGCCCCTTATGACGGTCGGATCACCAGCCGCACCATCGAACCGTCCCAACAGGTTTCGGCCGGACAATTGGTCTTCGAGATCGAAGGGCAGGGCGGTCTGGAGGTTTCCGTTCTTGTGCCGGAAACGATCATCCAGCAGGTCCATGACGGACAGACGATGACGGTTACATTCTCGGGGGCGGAGAACCTGACGGCGCAGGCCCGCGTAACCGAAATCGGGCCGCGCGCAGAGGCCAGCAACGCGTTTCCCGTCACATTGGGCCTGGACCGGGACTATCCTTCGCTGCGGTCCGGCATGAGCGCGGAGGTTAACTTCACCTTCGAGGGCCGCGGGCGAACGGGTTACACGGGCAAGACGGTGAAAGTTCCGCTCACCGCGATTTTACCCGGCAACGATCAGGATGCGCTGGTCTTCGTGTTCGACCCGGATACTGGAACGGTCAGCCGACGCACGGTGCAAACCGAAAATATCATCGAGAATGAAGTTCTTCTCTCTTCCGGGTTGGAGGAAGGGGAGATCATCGCGACCGCCGGCGTCGCCTTTCTGCGTGACGGACAGAAAGTTCGTTTGTTCGACACCAGCGTTAAACAGTTCAACCAATGAGTTCCCGATTCAACCTGACCGCGGCAGCCTTCGAGCACAAGAAGCTGGTATGTCTGGTCATCGCGATCCTGCTGTTGTACGGCGCTGTGAGCTATTTCACCTTGCCCGCGCGCGAGGATCCGGAGATCACCATCCGTGAAGCGACAGTCACGACGCGGTTTCCCGGTATGGCGCCGGACCGCGTGGAACTGCTGATCACCAAGAAACTCGAAGAGGCAATCCGCACGATATCCCAGGTGGAGGAAATCCGTTCGACCTCCATGACCGGGGTGTCGATCATCCATGTGGAGATCATGGACCGGTATGTCGAGCTTGAGGATATATGGTCGGACCTGCGCGCGAAGGTATCGGACGCGCGCGGCAATTTGCCCGAAGGCGCCGGCACGCCGCAAATCGATGACGACCGTGGCGATGTGTCCATGATTACCCTGGCCCTGACGGCGGACGGGTTCGACATGGGCCGGATGTATGATGTCGCGAAACATGTCCGCGACACGCTTTATGGGATCAAGGGGACGAAGCGGATCGACCTGTTGGGCATTCAAGCCGAACGGGTTTTCCTGGAAGTATCCAACGCGCGTCTCGCCCAACTGGGCATATCGCCGTTTGAGCTGGTATCCGCCCTGCAGCAGCAAAATATCATCCGGCCCGGCGGGAATGTGAATGTCGGGCCGCAGGAAATCATCCTGGAGCCAACCGGCAACTATCAAAGTGTGGACGATATCGGCGAAACGCTGATCACCTTGCCGAACAATGCCGACGTGATCCCGCTGAAGGACATCGTCTCCCTCAGGCGTGACTTTGTGGATCCGCCGGAGCGGCCAAGCTACTTCAATGGCGATCAAGCGATCATGTTCGCGATTTCGATGGTTTCCGGGGAGAATGTCCTGGAATACGCCCCGCGCATGCGCGACGCGATCATCCGGATCGAGGACGGCTTGCCGATCGGCTATGCGCTGCGGATTGCGACCTATCAAGCCGACCAGGTCCAAACCACTATCAACGGGGTTTCGGTCAACGTTATTCAAACGCTGGCGATCGTGCTTGTTGTCGTGATGTTGTTCCTTGGCGTTCGTACCGGCGCCATTGTCGGCGCCATCGTTCCCTGTGTCATGCTCGGCACCCTGGGGATCATGAGTCTGGCCGGCATGGACCTGCAGCGCATGAGTTTGGCGACTTTGATTATCGCGCTTGGCCTGCTGGTGGATAACGGCATCGTCATCGCGGAGGATTTCAAACGCAGGCTCGAGAGCGGAATGGAGCGGTATGAGGCGATGGTGAGCGGTGGCCGCGAACTCGCAATGCCGTTGCTGACCTCAACGCTGACGACAATCCTGGTCTTCCTGCCGTTGATGCTGGCGGATCACATGGCGGGCGAATACACGCGAAGTATAAGCCTGGTCATCCTGATCTCCCTGTTGGCGAGTTGGGTGCTGGCGCTCTGCGTCACGCCCTTGCTTTGTTATTCCTTTATCAAAGTAGAGACAGACCCGGTTGACGAGTCGCGGGCAACACGTCCTGAAGGGTTCCTTTATAAGTCTTACAGGGCTTTCCTGCTGAGCGTCCTTCGCTTCAAAGCGCTCTTTCTGATTCTGATGCTGGTGGCGCTCACCGGCGCAGGGGCGTTGTTCAGCATCGTGCCAAAACAATTTTTTCCGGATTCCGACCGTTCCCAAGTGCTGGTCTATATCGATCTGCCGGCCGGGACGACGGTGCGGCATACCAACAACCGGATGCAGGATATCTTCACTTGGTTGGATGACCGGAACAGGTTCCCGCATATCGAAAGCCATGCGGGCTATGTCGGGTATGGCGGGCCGCGCTTTGTGCTGTCGCTCGCCCCGATCGACCCCGCCGACAACAAAGGCTTCATCGTGCTCAACATCGATGATGCCAAGAATATGAACAGCACGATAGCGGAACTGCAGCGTGGCTTTGTCGAGGATCATTTCGATTTGTCCGCGCGCGTGAAGCGGATGTTTCTGGGGCCGTCCGATTCTTCTGAAATAGAAGTACAAGTGATCGGCCCGGATGCGGATTACATCTACAAGACCGCGCGGCGGATTGAAGATTACCTGGCGACCATTCCGGGAACGATCGATATCCGCAACAATTGGGAAAACCGCATTATGAAGGTGCTGGTTCAAGTGGACCAGCAGCGTGCGCGCCGCGCGGGCGTCACCAGCGAAGATATCGCGGTCTCCCTCCAGGGATATTTCGACGGGTCGGAGGTCACCGAACTGCGCGAAGGGGATGACATCATCCCCATCGTCTTCCGTGGTGAAAGCGCCGAGCGTTTCAACCTGGACCGTATGCGAACGCTGAATGTCTATTCACAAAGCAGGCGGGTTACCGTGCCGCTGATCCAGGTCGCGGATTTCGTTCCCGACAATCAATATGCGCGGATCATGCGGGAGGATTTGTTCCGAACCGTATCGGTCCAGGCGCGCAGCACCGCAATGACGGCGGAAGACCTTGTCGGCATCATCGATGCGAAAATCGTGGAAATGCGAATGCCTTTGCCGCCGAACCATCGCATTGAATACGATGGCGTGATCAAGGAATCCGCTGATGCGCAGGCGGCGTTGTCCGCCAATGTACCGGTGGTCCTTGGCGTGATTGTTCTGTTGCTGGTGGCGCAATTCGGGTCCTACCGCCGGCCGCTGATCATCGCATTGACCATTCCCTTGTCGATTATCGGTGCGGTTGCGGGGCTTCTTGTGATGCAGGCGCCGTTCGGCTTCATGGTGACATTGGGTATCTATTCGCTGGCGGGCATCATCATCAACAATGCGATCGTGCTGATCGACCGGATCGATATCGAACGTGCATCCGGGAAATCGACGACGGACGCGATTGTCGATGCTTCGCTAATGCGGGCGCGCCCAATTGCCATGACCACAATTACCACAATTTTGGGACTGTTGCCGCTGATCCTCGCCGTCGACCCTTTGTTCTACGGCATGGCCAGTGTGATCGCTTTCGGTCTGGGGATCGGGACACTGCTGACGCTGGGGGTGGTGCCGGTGCTGTTTGCCTTGCTGTTCCCGGACGCGAAGGCCGCGGATGCGTGAAGGCGTCAGCTTTCCGTGTTTCTTGCGACGAAATACCCGTAGCTGAAAAAAGCCGAGTAGCGTTCGTAGAGCGCTATTTCCTTTTCTTCCGCCTCAACGATGGCGCGGGCCGATGCCGAATGGCCATTGCGGGCAAGGAAATCATCGAAGCGTCTCTGCATGGGGCGATAGTAGTTGTCCAACCAGCAATGGTCGGAAAGTGGAAAATATCCGATGGGCGAATATCCGTTCGCTTCCAGGACCGCAATTTTGGCTGAAGCCGTGGCGACCTCCGGATATTCCTTTTGCCAGTATCGCTCCAGCTCGGAAGGCCGTTCGCTGGTCAGCCAGGTCAATTCGGACACAGCCAATATGCCGCCCGGCTTTAGAAACCGCCGCCACGCCTTGATCCCTTTTTCGAACCCCATGTTGTAGATCGCCCCTTCCGACCAGATTGCGTCGAGGAAACTTCCCTCGAAAGGAGGCGCCTCCATCGACGCGGTCAGGGTCGTGATCTTTTTGCCAAGACCGTTTCGGTCGGCCAAGGTTCGTAGTTTGTCGACGAAGTCCGGCAGGCAGTCGAAGGCGGTGATCGATGCATCGAGTTCTTCTGCGAGTACCAGCGTCGATGCGCCGGTTCCGCAACCGATATCGGCGATCTTCAAGTTGCGCGCTTCGCCCAGTCCCGCCAACGTGCTGGAAAGGCGCGTTTCCTCCGCGCCGCCGGGACCTTGACGCTCGCCGTCACGGTGCAAGTCGATGAGAAGGTTCAGGTCGTCCATGATGACGGGATGCTTTCCTAAATTCTCCGTTTCGATACGTAAGGGAAAGTGAAAGCGACGGTCCAACCGATCAGGGTCAATCCGATCAACGCTTCCACGCCTGCCAGCAGGCGCAACGGACCGGTGGGGTAAAGATCGCCATATCCGAGCGAGGTGTAGCTGGAGGCTGAAAAATAAAAGTAGTCACGGATATGATCGGCGCCTTGGATATGCCCGACAGGCGCGAATTCAGAGACCAGCATATAGACCGCGCCGAACAGCAGCATTTCGACGAAATGCATCAGGACGATCGAAGATGTCGCCGCGACGATATGCAGAAAGGCAAACCGGTCGCCATGCATTCGATCCAGCAACGGCGTAACAGCGTGCAAGGCCTTTACGTGGAAGGTAACTGTCAAAATGGCGAAGGCAAACGAGCAAAACCAGTAAAGCAGGCTCATTCACAGACTCTCCCTGC
>CAYGKA010000106.1:0-5982 GCA_964350445.1 uncultured Flavobacteriaceae bacterium | reverse complement strand
GAGCCGGAGGAGATCGCCAAGGCGGTTGCTTTCCTGGCGTCGGACGAGGCGTCGGCGATTACCGGGATCGCGCTGCCGGTCGACGCGGGCTTCTTCTGCGCCGGGTCCTGGCATCCCTATGGCGGGGTCCGGCAGCGCTGAGGGGCGGCTTAGGAAAACAGCCCCTTGGTCAGGACCTTCATATAGGCCTTGATGACATGCTCGGGCACCGGCCCGGCATGGCCTTTTTCGTCGCGGGCGTAGCGCATGGCGATGTAGGACCGGGCCGCCAGCAGCACGTAGATCACCGCTTCCAACTCGTCCTCGTCGAACCCCGCGATCTCGCCGCGCGCGACCGCGCGGTCGAGGGCGTTCCGGTAGCCTTCCACCAGCACCCGGAAATGTTCGGCATGTGCCTTGGGCGCGAAAACCTCCGCTTCGTAGAGAATGCGGTAGAAGCCGGGATGCTGGTCGAGATAGTCGAAGAAGGCGCGTAGACGGGCTTCTTCCCGTGCCGGCCCGGCCAGGCCGCGCGGCAGGGATTGCGCAATGTGATCCAGCATTTCGCGGCCCATATAGGGCAGCAGCTTGTCCAGAATGTCCTGCCGCGAGTCGAAATAGTTGTAGAAGGTGCCCTGGGCCACGCCGGCAAGCTGGGTGATCTTGGCGATCGAGGCTTCGGCATAGCCGTCGTTGCCGACGACCTCGGCGGCCGCTTCCAATAACAGTCTGCGGGTTTCGCGCGCCTTTTCCTCACGCGACAGGCGCCGCGGCGGCTCTCTGTGCAGGGCGGATCGCTTGCTCATCGGAAACCTGTGCCGGGCGCCGTAAGGGGGACGGTTTCGCGGTCCCCGAAAAGATGCAGGCGAATTGGGGCCGAGGCACATCGGATCCGAGACTGGGGGACGACCATTTTCGTATTCTTCTTTCCGTGTCCGCTCACCCGCAGTTTGTGTCTCTGCCACGACCAGGGTCAAGCCGGGATGAGCATTTGCCGGCTTCAATTTGCCGAATTGAATTTGCCGGTCCCTTTGGGAGCGACGCCGACCCGAAAAACGCATTGCCCGATGGAACTCATATTTGTATACAGAACTCAGAATGTTGAAGAGAGGCTCCCATGAGCGTTATTCGATCCGTGCCCAATCTGTCCGACCAGATTTACCAACTGGTCGTTGATGAGATTTGCGACGGCGTGCTGCCGCCGGGCGCGCCCCTGGTGCAGGAACGCCTGGCGGAGCGGTTCGGCGTTTCCCGTCAACCGATCCAACAGGCGACCGCGCTTCTCAAGGCGGACGGCCTGATCGAAGAGGCCGGCAAACGCGGCATGCGGGTCGCGTCGCTGGATATCGCGTCGATGCGGCATCACTATCAACTGCGCGGGGCGCTGGACGCCCTGGCGGCGCGCTTGGCGGCGGAAAGGGCCGCCGGCAGCGAGGCCCTGGCGCGCGACCTGGAAAAACGCGGCAAGGACATCATCGGCCGTGGCCTGAAAGCCGTTCAGAGCGGCAGCGTCCGCAACCAGGTCCGCGAGGAGGCGGCCTTTCACTTCTTCGTCTACGAGGTTTCGGGCAATCCGCTTATGGCCAAGAGCGCGGAGCCCCATTGGCGATATCTTCGCCGCGCCATGGGCGACCGATTGCGGGAAACGCCGCAGCCCGAGTCGATCTGGCGGCAGCATGAAGAAATTCTGGCCGCGATCGTTTCCGGAAAGCCGGAAATTGCGGCCGCGCGGGCCGAGCAACACGTGGCATTGGCGACCGAGATGCTCGTCGAAACTTACTCGGGAGCCTAGCGCGAAACCTTCCGGGCAGGCCGCTGGCGTCCCGCCCTCAACCGACAAACCGAACACCCCTATGCGGAGAGACCGTGATGATCGACCTTGGCAACAGAATTTCCATCTATCAGCCCGAACAGGAAGGGCTCAAGTTCCCGGAAGAACCGAAACTGAACTCGAACGAGGAAATCCGGCTGGACCGGAAAAAGCGGCTGGTCGCCGCCTGCCGCGCCTTTGCCCAGCAGAAGTTCGACTACGGATTTGCCGGGCATCTGACGATCCGCGATCCCGAACATCCGGAACTCTATTGGACCAACCCGATGGCGGTTCATTTCGATCAGGTGAAGCTGTCGAACCTCATCCTGGTCGATCACAAGGGAAAGGTGATCGAGGGCGACTATGCGGTGAACCAGGCGGGTTTTGTCCTGCATGGCGCGGTGCATGAGGAACATCCCGAAATCCTGGCGATGTGCCATGCGCATACGCTCTACGGCACGGCTTTCGCGTCGCTCGGCCGCCCCCTCGACCCGATCAGTCAGGATGCCTGCGCCTTCTTCGAAGACCATGTCGTGATCGAGGAAAAGGCGGGCGCGGTCGCCGTCGAAGTCGATGCGGGCCCGAAGGTCGCCAAGGCGTTCAAGGGCGTGAAAGCGGCGATTCACCAGAACCACGGCCTGTTGACCGCCAGCCGCCACAGCATCGACTCCGCCGCCTTCTGGTTCATCGCGCTGGAACGCTGCTGCCAACAGCAGTTGATGGTCGAAGCGACCGGCATAAAGCCGACTTTCGTGCCGGAAGACTCAGCCCGCTACAGTCGCGAGCATGTCGGCAGCGACTATATCGGCTGGCTGCATTTTCAAACGATCTACGACCAATTGATCGTCACGCAGCCGGACATGTTCCACTGACCCTGTATCAATCCGGCTTGCGCCGCGGCGGCCCAACCAGCCGCCCGGCGGATACAGCAAGGTTGAGATAGGTTGGTTCTTACCGACCGCCGGCCACGATCCCGCTTCGGTGGGCATGCTGTGCCGTGCAGGAAATGTCTAAAACCGATAGGGGAAGAGCTCTTTGACAGGGTCCAAGGCGAATTCGGAAAGTATTTCTACCAGTAATGAGCGGTTCTGGCTTCGATTGACTGGATATTAACAAATACTGAATTAGCGTCCGAACTGTACCGAGGTAGGAACAAAGCCGGTCGAGTTTTGCTTTTTGAACATGACCGGTGGGATTTCTGCACTACACGTGGGGGCGACACATATGAATTTCATCGAAGCGGTTCGAAACAATCTTCTGTCCCTGCTTCTAATGATTGTCGTGCTGACGATGATTGCCTCGGCCGTTCTGGTCGGCAGCTTCCTTACCGACCGATACGAGAGCTTGGTTTTCGACTATCAGGAAAAGAAGACCCGCAACCTGTTGGACTTCGCGGTCGATGACCTGCTTTGGAACCGCTACACCCAGCATGGGGAGACGATCGCGGGGGAAATCTCCAGAAACAAGGAACTGGCCGGGGCGGTCGGCAAGAAGGATGCCGAGGCGCTCGGCGAGTTGCTGAAGGACGAGTTCAGCCGTGAACTGGTGTCACAAGGTGTCGTCAATCTGCTCGGCATTGAGGTTTATAGCCCCAACGGCGACAAGGTCGCCGGCGAATGGGTGACCAGCGGGTCCGCACGCAAGACGCCTAACGATGTCGTGGCTCAGGCGGTGAACCGCGACCGCGCGCAACGTCTGGCTCTTTTGCCGGTTGGATGGCTGGACGGCGACAAGCCGGTCTTGACCGTATTCGCCCCGTTGGGCGGCCTGCGTCTTCGCGGGTATGCGGCGGTCCACATCGATCCGCTGCATGGTTTGCGGAATCTGGATAGCCGCATGGGGATGCAGGTCTCCTTCGAAGGCGCGGATACCGGAACGGTTCTGCTGACCCTTTCCAATGTGGACCTGTCGGGGGCGGCGGATGTCGATGAATTCGTTGCGCCGGTCAGTACGCCCCTTGGGGCCCATTACCTGAATGCACGGCTTTTACTGGATACATCAATTCTCTCCGGTCAACTCCACCAGACACGGCAGGAATTCTTCCTGACATTTATGGTCGTCGGCGGCGGTGCGGGTATAGTCGGTCTCGTTGCCGTCTTCCTGTATGTCCGCCGGAGCCGGAAGAAGGAAACCGAAGCGAACGCCAAGATCGAAGAGGCCCGCCAGGCGGAGGAACAGCGGAAAGAGGAAGACCGCCGGAGAGAGGAAGAAGCCGCGCAAAAAATGGCCAAACAACGGACCTTGGCGCTGCAAGAAATGGCGCAGCAGGTGGAGCAGGAGATCTCGCACCTGATCAGGCGCATGTCGGACGAAACCAAGCAGCTCGAACAAGACGCGCAGGAACTGAATACCGCGGCAAGCGCGGTGACGCAGGATACCCAGGCGGTGGCGGCTGCGGCCGAGGAATCTCAATCCAACAACGACACCGTGGTTTCGGTCACCGATGAATTGTCCAAATCGATCTCGGAGATTTCCCAGCAGGTGACGGACGCCTCCCATGTGGCGCAAGTCGCCTCGCAGGAGGCGGCGGACAGCCGCACGACGATCTCCAGGCTTTCGCAATCGGTCAACCGGGTGTCGGAAGTCGTCGGTTTGATCTCCGACATCTCCGAACAAACCAACCTACTGGCCCTCAATGCCACGATCGAAGCGGCGCGGGCCGGCGAGGCCGGCAAGGGCTTCGCGGTCGTCGCGAACGAGGTAAAGGCGCTGGCCAATCAGACCCGCAATGCGACGGATGAGATCTCCGCCCAGATCAACGACATGGTCAGTGTATCCGAGGAAGCCGTCGGGTCGATCGGGCGGATACTGGATGTCATATCGAAGATCGATCAGGCGACATCCGGTGTGGCCTCAGCCGTCGAGGAGCAATCGGTGGCGACCATGGAAATCTCCCGCAACGTTGCCGAGGCCGGGCAAGCCAATGGCGAAGTGACCCGGCGGATTGACGATGTTCTGGGCCAGATGGTTCAGGTCTCAGGCAAGGCCGCGACGACCCGTGAATTCTGCGACCGTATCAATGATGCCATGCGTGAACTGCAACATTCCCTGGTCGCCGTGGTTCGGACATCGACGCCGGATGTGGACAGGCGGAACGAGAGCATTCCGGTAGCGGTGGAAAGAAGGAGGCGGATTGCATAGCGCGGGCCTCGAAGGGGCGCGTCGAGCAGACCGTTGTTTGGAAAAACGTATGACCTCCATGCGTTGAATTTTGGAAGGAAAGGAAGTGACATGAAACTGTTCAAGGCAGCATTTTTGACGATGTTGTTCACGTTTGCATTGGCCGGAACCCAGGCCTCGGCACAAACCAAGCCGGATGCGCCTCTGGAGATTTCCGGGGCCACCACGGTCAATGCGGACGGCATCTTGGACCTGCTCGACAAACACCCCGATCTGGTCATCCTCGACAACCGCAAGGAAGGCGACTTCAACGGCGGCCATATCGAAGGCGCGGTTCGGCTGATCGATACGGATGTGAATGCTGACAGCCTGGCATCGGCGATCCCGTCGAAGGATACGCCGGTACTGATGTACTGCAACGGCATCAAATGCGGTCGTGCCGCGAAGGCCGTCACTGCCGCGGTCGATCTGGGTTACACGAATGTCTACTACTATGCGCTCGGTATGGAAGAGTGGAAGGGCATGAGCCTGCCGGTTGCAAACAACTAAGGGCAGGGCTCACAATCGATGGCGGCGCCGGGCATTTCCCGGCGCCGCCTGCTTCTCGACGGGTGTTACGGCTTCATCCGCCGCCCCGCCAGATAGGTGGCACCGGCGGGACCGGGACGTTCGCTATGGAGGCAGCCGGCTTCCAGCTTGAACTCGTCGCCCACACCGTACACCGTCGTTTCGCCGTTGACGGTGATGTGGAACTCACCACCCGTGACCATCCCCCAGGCATCGAAGTCATGGGTGTGGTCGCCAAGGCCTTCGGCAGGGCCGAGTTCGCGGCGGACGACAGTATAACCTTCTCCCGCAACGCGTTTTTCGAAAGCAGCCGTGTCGATTTTGCTCATCCCGTTTCCTTCCTCTACGCCCGCTGATCGGGGAAGTTCCGAACTGGGTGCGATCCGGGAAGTGTATCCACGAATGCGGGGCGATGGGAAGGTTTGCCAAATCGGCACGAACGTCACGACCACATTACCCTCGCCGGATGCCCGGCGGCTATTCGCCGAAACCCGTCATCGGTGAAA
>CAYGKA010000105.1:0-5987 GCA_964350445.1 uncultured Flavobacteriaceae bacterium | reverse complement strand
GCCCAGGTATCGACCATGGTGCCGCTGTCGACATAGGCGCCCAGGTTCACGAAACTCGGCATCAGCACAACGCCAGGCGCGATATAGGCCGACCGGCGCACGATGCAGTTCGGCACCGCGCGGAAACCGGCGGCGCGGAATTCGCCTTCGCCCCAGCCCTCGAACTTGCTCGGCACCTTGTCCCACCAATTGGTGTTGTTACCGGGCCCACCGGCAACCGGCGCCATGTCATTGAGGCGGAAGCTGAGCAGGACCGCCTTCTTGAGCCATTGATTGACGGTCCAACCGGCGTCGGATTTCTCCGCGACGCGCGCCTTCCCGGAGTCGAGCAGGGACAGGGCTTCGGCAACCGCGTCACGCACAGCGCCGGTTGTGGAGGTGTTGATGCTGTCACGCGCCTCGAAGGCGTCGTCGATCGTCTTTTCTAGATCAGCAATGCTCATTGGCTCTCACTCGCTCTTTCTTCCGGTTCTCGTATCGCGGTCTGTGTTCGTTTGGGCCGAATTCCGCGCGGGCTTTGGGTTTCGCACCCAGCCTCGCAGGACCGACGCGGTCTTTTGCACTATGGCGTTGGGGACATCAACCAACCAGCCCTGCAAAGGCACTATTCATCCATGCACAGCGGCGGAACCCGTCAACCGTGCCTGGCCCGGACATAGCCTGACAGCCATTCGGCAAGATCGTCGGTGACGTGGTGAATATGATCGCCGTCGCCGGCGCCGTCATTCGACCAATGGTGATCGGTGCGGACCCAGACGGTCGTCATGCCCAGCGCGGCGGGATGTTCCAGGTTGCGGGCCATATCCTCGAGCATGACGGCCTTGCTTGGGTCAATATCATGCTGCGCCAACAATTTGTCATAGGGTGCCGGGTTCGGCTTGGGCACGTAGTCGGACGCGACGATATCGAAAAACACGTCGAACTCGCCGTCGATTCCTAAACGGTCGAGCACGGATTTCGCGTGCGGCACGGTGCCGTTGGTGAAGATCACTTTCCGGCCGGGCAGGCGCTGGATCGCGTCGACCAAATCCTCGTTCCGCTGCACCGGACTGTAGTCGATGTCGTGGACGAAGGAGAGAAACTCCGCCGGGTCCATCCCGTGATGGGTCATCAACCCGTTCAGCGTCGTCCCGTGTTCGCGGAAATAGCGTTTTTGAAGGATGCGCGCTTCGGCCAATTCGACACCCAGAAAGGTGCTGATGAACGCGCCCATCTTTTTGTCGACCTGTTCGAACAGGTTGCAGGTCGCCGGATAGAGCGTGTTGTCCAGATCGAAGATCCAGGTTTCCGCCTGATCCAGATTTTCGTGGTAGTCGTTTGCCTCTCGCATCGCTGGAATGTGGCGTACGGCACCGCTTCCGGCAAGTCCCCGCGACGCGATAACGGGGCCCCTTCGCATAGCAAGATACCGCCAAAATACATCAAAATGACCGCATTCGCCGATTCCATCCCGTGCGGAGTTGTTACCAATCGCGGGTCGCAGTTATTAGGATCTTAAGATTCATCGGCGACGATGGTCGATAACGAGTGCTTTTCAAGATGATCGGCTTCGCCGAAAGTGCCATCGAAGACTGGAAACAGGCAGGAGCCTTCATTGTTCGCAGACCACACGGCGCCGGTCTATGAGGTCCGTTCGGGACCATCCCCCGGCACGGCGGACATTGCCGCTTTGAACGATGCTGCCAAGACCCTTCCCTTGGACGAGGACGGCCGCAACGCCCTGCTGCTGCATGCCGGGGCGGCCCGGACGGCAAACGGCGCCAAGACAGCGGAGATCGTTTTCGTGGTCCCGGGCAACCAGGACGGATCGGACACCTATCGCCGCAGGTTCGACTTCCTCGCCCTCCCGAACCCGGACGGCACCACCCTGCTGATCGGGCGGGACCGCAGCCATGACGAGATGATCCGCGATGCCCTGACCCAATCGCGCAGCCTTTACAAGGACCTGACGGAGCTGGCGAGCGACTTCGCCTGGGAAACCGACCAGCACGGCCGTTTCAGTTTCATCTCTCCAAAGGGCGCGATCGGCTACCGGGCCGACCAATTGGTGGGCGAAAAGCCGGAAACGCTTCTGGCCCATCCGTCGAGCGCCACCGGACGGCTGCCCTTCTCCCCCGAAACACCGGTGCGGCATGTGGATATCTGGTTGCGGAACGCCGCCGGCGAAGCCCGCTGCGTGATGGTTTCCGCCCTGCCGCTGGTCGACGAGCGTGGAAAGCGGATCGGCGCGCGCGGCCTGGGACTGGATGTTACCTCGGACCGGATCGCCCAGACCGAACTGGCCCAGTCGAAGCATCGGGAAGACCTGGTCCGCTATATCGTCAACCTGACGCGGGATGAAGAAACACCGGCCGCGATGATGCAGACCGCCGCCAAGACCATGACACGCGCCGCCGGCGGCGACGGGTGCACCATCCTGACCAACGATGAAGAGGGCTGGACCGTCGCCGTCCAATTCGGGCGCACCCCGGATGACGCCATGGCGCTTTCCGCCGCGGAGACGCTGCCGCCGGACGGCACCGCGACGGTCGGCCGTTATGGCGAATTGGGGGCGGTCACGCTGTTCCGGGGCATCCCGAACGGCGCGATTCTGGTTTGGGAAGGCGATCCGTCTAAGTGGAAGGACGCGGAAACCAACAACCCGCATCACTGGCCCGACGACTCCAAGGCCTTGCTGGAAGCCATCGAGGGGCCGCTGGGCGTCGCCCTGCGGCAGATCACGGACCAGCAGATTCTGGAGCGTCTGGCCCGCACCGACGGGTTGACCCATCTGCTGAACCGGCGGGCCTTCGTGGAAGAAATGGGCATTACGCTGGACCGCGCGCACCGGCACGGCCGGAACGGCAGCCTTCTTTACGTGGACTTGGACAATTTCAAGCCGATCAACGATACCTTCGGGCACGAAGAAGGTGACCGGATTTTGGTCGCGGTCGCGGAACTGTTGCAGACCTATAGCCGCGGATACGATTTGGCCGTTCGGCTGGGCGGCGACGAATTCGCCTTGTGGCTCGACGAGACCGATCCCGCGACGGCGAGACGGCGGGCGGAGGAATTGATTGCGGCTTGCCGCCCCTTGGCATCGTTCAGCGCCAATGCCGAAAAGCCTTTCGGTATTTCGATCGGCGTCGCCCCCTATATCGGGTCGTCCCCAGGGGATTTGACGGAACTGATGTCGCGGGCGGATCGCGCCATGTACGCTGCGAAGCGCACCGGCAAGAACCAGTTTGCGATCGAGATGCCGGACGGTGTCGAAGAAGACTAGACCTTGGGAAGCAGGGGTTGCCGAAGGATCGGCGACCCGAATGGAGCGTGGACTTGGCCCGTATGAAGGATGACGACCTTTCTTTGCTGCCCGACGACCTGAGTTACGAGCAATCCAAGGCGTTGCTGCGCGATTCGGATCCGAAGGTACGCCGCGCGCTGGCCCGTCATCCGGGGACCAGGCCGGAAGTTCTGTATTTTCTGGCCGAGGACAGCAGCAACGACGTTCGTCTTGAAATCGCCATCAACGAACGGACGCCACGGCAGGCGGACCTGCTTTTGGCCGATGACGGCGACGATCAGATACGCACGGCCTTGGCCACAAAGATCGCTACCCTGACCCCGGCCCTGCGGGACGAGGATCGCGGCGCCCTGTACGACTACACCGTTCAGGTTCTGGAAAGATTGGCGACGGACCAGGTGGTCCGGGTCCGTCAGATAATGGCCGAGGCCTTGAAGGACGTTGCCGATGCCCCGCATTCGGTGATCCAGCAACTGGCTTCCGACGCGGCGCTCGTGGTCGCCGGGCCGATACTGCGATTCTCGCCCGTCCTGACCGACAAGGACCTCTTGTCGATCATCAACGCCGGGGCGGCACAAGGGAAACTGGCCGCGATCTCGGAACGGCGGGACGTTTCCGGCGACGTCGCCGACGCCATCGCGGGCAAAGGCGACGATGAAACCGTCGCCGTCCTGCTGGCCAACGGCACCGCGCAGATTCGGGAAGAGACGCTGGACGCCCTTACCGCCCGGTCTGAAAAAATCGTGTCCTGGCACGCGCCCTTGGTCTCCCGTCCCGCGCTGTCCATGCGATCCGCCCGTATCCTGGCCGGGTTCGTGGCGGAGCATCTTCTCGCCAAACTGCAGGCCCGTGAGGATTTGGAAGCGGCGACCCTTGAAGCGGTCGCCGAAGTCGTCGCCGAACGGCTTGGCGAAGCCGGCGGCAATCAGGATTTGGTGGACCCGGAATGGGCCCAGGACGACGTGACCGACGAGGAGATCGAGGCTTTATTGAAGTCCGGTGCCTTGACCGAGGCGGCCATCGTCGAGTCCCTGGAAGCCGGCCGGAAACGTTTCGTGGAAGCGGCCCTGGCCGCCCTTGCCGAGGTGCCGAGAGAAGCCGCGGCGCGCATCGTCGCCCAGCGCAGCGGCAAGGCGCTGGTGGCGCTTGCCTGGAAGGCCGGCATGTCGACCGACGTGATCGGCCCCCTACAGGTTCAGTTGATGGGCCTGCCGCCGTCCAAGATCGTGATGTCCGACGACCCCGACCTGTGGCCCATGTCGGAAGAGGACATGGACTGGCAGATGGACTTTTTCCTGAACGAATAGACGGCCCCAACCGGCCCCATCCAATCTGGACCAACCCGATCTGGACCAACCCGATCTGGACCAATCCGATCAGACCCGATCCGGCCGCCCTTGCCCTACATCGCCGGTTCGGGAATGCCGTTCTGCTGACAACAGGCCGTGACGGTATTGCGCAGCAGGCAGGCTATGGTCATCGGCCCGACACCGCCCGGCACCGGCGTTATCGCGCCCGCGACCGCCTTGGCGCTTTCGAAATCCACGTCGCCGACCAGGCGCGTGCCGCCGTCCGGCTTGTCGATCCGATTGATGCCGACATCGATGACCACCGCGCCGGGCTTGATCCAATCGCCCGTCACCATTTCCGGCCGGCCGACGGCGGCGACAACGATATCCGCCCGGCGGCATTCGCCCGGCAGATCTTCCGTGCGGGAATGCGCGACGGTGACGGTGCAGCTTTCCTGCAGCAACAGATTGAACATCGGCTTGCCGACGATGTTGGACCGGCCCAGGACGATCGCGCGCTTGCCGCTGAGGCTGCCGCCGAAGTGATCCTTCAGCATCAGCACGCAGCCGAGCGGCGTGCACGGGATAAGCCCGTCCCGCGCCCCGACCGCCAGACGCCCGACATTGACCAGATGGAACCCGTCCACGTCCTTGTCCGGGTCGATCGCGGTGATGACGGCCTGGTCGTCCATGTGATCCGGCAGGGGAAGCTGCACCAGGATGCCGTGGACCGCCGGGTCTTCGTTCAATTCCTTCACCTTGGCCAGCAGCTCGTCCTGGCTGACGGTCGCCGGCATCTTGAATTCATAGCTGTTCATGCCGGCTTCCAGGGTCTGCTTGCCCTTGTTGCGGACATAGACCTGGCTGGCCGGGTCCTCGCCCACCAGCACGACCGCCAAACCCGGTGTGAGGCCGTGATCGGCCTTCAGCATGTCCACGGCGGATTTCACCCGTTCGCGGACACCCGCGGCAAAAGCCTTGCCGTCGATGATCTTTGCTTCCGTCATCTCTTCCCCCAATTGGCCGTGCCGGCTGAAACTGCCGCGTTGTTAGTCCGAGAGGTCTTTCAAAACGGCGTCGATCCGCCTTTTCAGGGCAGCCGGGTCGCCGTCGATGTGCAGGACTTTATGTCGGTCCGTCGCGCCGGAGATGACCGTGAGCGACGTTTTCGGCAGCGAGCACGCCTTGGCCAGCAATTTGATCAGCGCCGCGTTTGCCTTTCCCTTTTCCGGCGGGGCCGTGACCGCGGCCTTCACCACCGTGCCGCCCCCCGCGTCTTCCGCCAGCCCTTGAATGCGGTCGGCCGACGCCTTGGGCGTCAGACGCACGGCCAGGGTCACCCCGTCGGCCCGCACCGTCACCGGGGAAGCCGGGGCGGACATACGCGCGGCCTATTACAAA
Source organism: uncultured Flavobacteriaceae bacterium (assembly GCA_964350445.1). Taxonomy (GTDB): domain Bacteria; phylum Pseudomonadota; class Alphaproteobacteria; order UBA8366; family Aestuariispiraceae; genus Hwanghaeella. The sequence continues at coordinate 14 of CAYGKA010000105.1, read as the reverse complement.
AGCTGATTGGCGAG
>CAYGKA010000104.1:0-6895 GCA_964350445.1 uncultured Flavobacteriaceae bacterium | reverse complement strand
GGCTCCGCCGGCGACCCAGCCCCAACCGGCGGAGCCCGTCCAAGCGCAGCCGGAACCCGCCGTGGAGCCTGAGCCCGCGCCGGAGCCGGAACCGACGCCCGAACCGCAGCCGGAGCCGGAAGCGAAGCCGGAACCGCAACCCGAGCCGCCGCCCGCGCCGGAGCCCGAGCCGGTGCAGCAGGCCGCGAAGGAGCCGGAGCCCGCCGAGGCGCAGGCGCAGGCGGAGGTAAACATGCCCCGCCCGCCGCAACGGCCTAAGAAAAAGGAAGAGCCGCGAAACGATTTCGCGAGCGTGCTGCAAACCGTTCAGGACCTGAAACAGGATCCGCCGCCGCCGAAGAAGCCGGAGCCGGAAAAGAAGGAACCGGAAAAGAAGGTCAGCTTGGCGGATGCGGTGAAAGACGCGCTCAACAAATCCCAGCAGCAAGCGCCGAATACGCCGGCCTCGCGCGCGGAAACAGCGCTGAACTTCAGCGAGTTGGACGCCTTGCGTCAGCAATTGGCCGGCTGTTGGAACGTACCCGCCGGCGCTCGCAATGCCGAGGATCTGGTCATTGAGGTGCGTGTACGCGTCCGGCCGGACCGGACTGTTCAAACGGCGGAACTGACCGATATGTCTCGTGCGTCCGATCCGTTTTGGATGGCGGCAGCGGAAAGCGCCCTGCGCGCGGTCTTGAACCCGAAGTGCAACCCGTTGAAACTACCGCCGGACAAATATGAGGTCTGGCAAAGCATCGTCATCACATTCAATCCCCGGGAGATACTTGGCTGATGTTCACCCTGCCCAATTCGAGCTTCATGGCTTACGGCAACACGGCCGCGATGGCTCTGCAGCGACGCGGATGGATGCTCATAAGTGTCCTTGCGCTGATGACATTGATACTTGCCGCGATGCCCGCACGGGCCGAATTGCGGATCGACGTGACACGGGGAACGGTTGAACCACTGCCGATCGCGGTTTCGGAATTCTTCGGCGTCGCGCCGGATGAGTCGGAACTCGGCCGCGATATCGCCGACGTCATTTCCGCCAATTTGGAGCGCTCCGGGTTGTTCCGGCCGTTGGACCGGAAAGCCTTCATCCAGAGTGCCGCCAGTATCGACGTCCGACCGCGGTTTTCCGACTGGCGCGTGATCAACGCCACGGCCTTGGTCAACGGCTCGATTGAAAGCATGGCGGATGGACGGGTGCAGGTTCAATTCCGGCTATGGGACGTCTTCGCGGAAGCACAGATGGTCGGCCTCGTCTACACGACGGAAAAATCGAACTGGCGCCGGATCGCGCATATCATCTCCGATGCTGTCTACAAGCGGTTGACCGGCGAAAGCGGCTATTTCGACACCCGGATCGTCTATGTCGCGGAAAGCGGGAAGAAAAACGAGCGTATCAAGCGGCTCGCCATCATGGACCAGGATGGTGCGAACCACCGGTTCCTGACGGACGGCCGGGCCCTGGTGCTGACGCCGCGTTTCTCTCCAACGCAGCAGGAGATCACGTATCTCAGCTACTTCAACAACAAGCCGCGCGTCTATCTCTTCAATATCCAGACAGGCCGGCGGGAATTGCTGGGCGAGTTTCCGGGGATGACCTTCGCGCCCCGATTCTCCGCCGACGGCAATTCCGTACTGATGAGCCATGCGCGCGACGGCAACAGCGATATCTACATCATGGACCTGCGTACGCGCCAACCGATCAGGTTGACCGATCAAGGGGCCATCGACACGTCCGCGACCTTCTCGCCCGATGGATCTCAGATAACCTTTGAGTCGGATCGCAGCGGATCTCAACAAATCTACGTGATGAATGCGGATGGCAGCGACCAGCGCCGCGTCAGTTTTGGAAAAGGGCGCTACGCAACGCCGGTTTGGTCTCCGCGTGGCGACCTCATTGCCTTCACGAAACAGCGTAGTGGAAAATTCCATATCGGTGTGATGCGGCCGGATGGCTCCGGTGAGCGTCTGCTGACGGAAAGCTTCCTGGACGAAGGACCGACTTGGGCGCCGAACGGGCGTGTCATCATGTTCTTTAGGCAGGAACCGGGTGAAGAAGGGAAGGTTCAACTCTATTCCATCGACTTGACTGGATATAATCTGCGTCGCGTCGTTACGCCGGGATTCGCTTCCGATCCCGCATGGTCGCCTTTGAATCCATGATTTTCGTCGGTAACAATATTCCAGACAGTAGAATATTGTTACTGGCTGGCGGGTGACGTGCCTCGGAATCGGTGTCTGTTATTTGATTGCGAGGGTATTTTGCTGCAAAAGTGATGCAACTTGGCGACTAAATACATGGAAAGTAAATTAAATTGAGTGCTTTGACTTGGTACAGTGGTTGAATTTGCGAAACCGCCGTGCTTAATATGCCACCACTCAACCGATAGACACGGTTGCAGAGAAACCTCATACGACACCGGCGCCGCCCAGCGACGGCCGGGCATAACCTTTAGGGGGTGCTATAATGCGCTTTAAGATCCTCAGCCTTCTCGCGGCGCTTGTGCTGGTTGCTGCTTGCGAAACCGCACCGGAAGAATCTGCGGATTCCGGTTCCGGCGGCACGCAAACCACAAGTGCGCCGGCTCCGGCGGCCTCTGCGCCGGCCGCTTCGGCGAACCAGATCGCGCCTGGTAGCGTGAAGGACTTCCTCGTCAATGTCGGTGACCGTGTATTCTTCGACTTCGACAAGTCCGACATTCGCGCCGATCAGGTGGCGACCTTGGAAAAGCAGGCCACGTGGCTGAAGCAGTTCCCGGGCGTGACGGTGGTCATCGAAGGCCATTGTGATGAACGCGGCACGCGTGAGTACAACTTGGCTCTCGGCGAACGCCGCGCCAATTCGCACAAAGATTACCTGATCAGCCTTGGTGTCGATCCGAACCGCATCGAAACGCTTTCCTACGGTAAGGAACGCCCGGCCGTTCTGGGTTCCAATGACGCTGCATGGGCGCAAAACCGCCGCGGTGTCGTTGTCCTGAAGAACGCAGCGTCAAGCTAAGCCGTTCAAGGATATGGGCGTGGGGCCGGGTTTGGCCCCATGACCGAAAGTTTCGACGGGAAAGCCTTGGGAGACCGAGGCTTTCCCGTTCGTTTTATTTGCCATATTTTTGACGAATTCCTGTCGTAGACAGAAAGCTGGAATCAAGCGATTTCGGCATGGCCCTCAGAGCCGTACGTATAGTCATGCCGGAAGCTGAAAAATATCGGGGATTGAATGTTGATCAACGCCGTACCGTCCGCCGCCCGCTGCACAGGCCGGGCCGTTCGAAAGTTTGGAGCCGTCATCCTCCTGGCCGGGTTCGCCCTTGGCGGGGTGATGGTAGCGGGGCAAACACCGGCCCTGGCCCAGGATTCTTCGTCGATCGGTCAGCAATTGCAACGGCTGCGCCGTGATATCACGGACCTTCAGCGCACGGTCTATGCCGGGGCGACGCCGCCGGCCGATTCTGTCGCGGCGGCGCAGGCCCCAAGTGCAGACTCCGCCCAGGCGACCGCGCGGCTGCAGCTGCGTATTCAGGCGTTGGATAACGAAATCCGCACGCTGACCGGCCGCTTGGAAGAAACCGGGTTTCAGTTGAGCACGATCAGCAACCGTTTGGACAAGCTTGTTTCCGATGTCGATTTCCGCCTTCAGGCGTTGGAGCGCGGGAACGCCGGAACAGGGCAGCTTGGCGTAGGACAACAGAGTGTCGGGCAGGTCGGAACCAGTCAGCTGGGCGAGCAGTCCGCGCCGGCGGGGACGGTCGCCCAGGGCAGCACACAGCCGGGGACGACTGTGATCACCTCTCAGGGATCCGTCAGCACTCAGCCCGCGCAACCGGGCGCGGGGCTGCAGCAGGGTCAGCAATTGCTCGGCCAGGTATCGCAGACCCAATTGCAGCAGAGCGAGACGGGCCAGCCCGTGTCACCGCCGTCGACCCAGGGGCAAATCGCTGCCGCGCAACCGGCGCCTGCGCAACCGCCCCCCGCGCCGCCTACCGCCGCTCCCGGCCCGGCACCGGTCGATGCGGCGCGTCCGCAATCGGCTGCCGCCGTGACGCTGCCGCCCGGATCGGAGAAGGATCAATACCAATACGCCTACGGCTTGCTGCGCCAGGACCTTGATCAGGCGGAAGGGGCGTTCAAGGCCTTCCTCGACCAGCACCCGGAAGGGCCGTTTGCCGGCAATGCCATGTATTGGCTGGGCGAAACGCATTATGCCCGCAGCAATTTCAGGGATGCGGCCGCCGTCTTCGTCGATGCCTATACGAACTTCCCGACGAGTCCGAAGGCCTCGGCAAGCCTGTTGAAGCTGGGCATGTCCCTGGGAGCCTTGGGCAAGAAGGACGCGGCCTGCGCGTCGTTCTCGGAATTGAAGACCAAATACCCGGACTCGGATAGCCGGGTATTGGAACGGGCGGATGCCGAAGCCAGCAAAATCGGCTGTTCCTGACCCTGCCGCCGATGCGGGGGCGTCCGGACCTGAGGCAGCACATGGCGCCGTGACTCCGACATGGTTCGGTGACGCCATGGCGGCATGCCTGCGCGAGGTCCCGGGCCATGACGGCGGCAATGCCCCAATCCAAGCGATCGCCGTCGGTTGTTCCGGTGGGCCCGATAGCATGGCGCTGACCCTACTCTTGAAGAATTGGGCGGAGGCCCGGTCCTTTGAGGTGACGGCGCTGATCGTCGATCACGGCTTGCGGCAGGAGGCTTCGGACGAAGCGGCACGCGTCGCCTTTTGGCTGAAGGAACGTGGCGTTCAAGCTGTTGTCCTGGCGCACAAGGGCACCCGTCCGCGGAGCAATATTCAGGCGAATGCACGGCGGATGCGGTACGATTTGATGCGCGACTGGTGCTTGGCGCATGGCGTGCCGGTCCTGGCGGTTGCGCATCATCTGGAGGATCAGGCGGAGACATTCCTGCTGCGCCTCGCCAGGGGAAGCGGCGTGGACGGGCTCGCGGCCATGGGCCCGGTATCCGATTTGCCGGGCGATCCCTATCGCAGCGTCAGTTTGATCCGCCCCTTGCTGGATATCGCGCGGCAACAGGTCCGTGGCGTGCTGGAGAAGGCCCAATGGCCCTCTGTCGTGGATCCGAGCAATCGGGATATCCGGCACGCGCGGGTGCGGATGCGCAATCTGGCCAGCGCTCTGGCCATGGAAGGGTTGGACCCGCAACGCCTGGCCCGAACGGCCCGCAATATGCGCCGTGCCCGCAAATCCCTGGAAAATGCCACGGACGCCTTTTTGGCCGCCCATGCCTTTGTCGACCCGCATGGCTATGCCGGGGTGGAGAAAGCGGCCTTCGTGGCGGCGGATGAGGAATTGTCCCTGCGTATCATGACCCGTCTTTTGTGCCTCGTTTCCGGCGGCGACTACCCTTTGAGGCTCGAGCGTTTGGAAAACCTGACGGCCTCTCTCCGGGCTGGGCCGCCACTGGGCCCGCGAAATTTGGGTGGCTGCAGGGTCGAGACCCGCGGCGAGGCGGTCTTGGTCTTTCGCGAAGCGTCCACTATCGGACCCGCCGTCACGGCGCAGCCGTCACTGTACTGGGACCGCCGTTTCCAGTTGATTTTGACCGGTGATTTGACGGGATTGACCGTCGACCGGCTGGGGGCAGAAGGTGTCCGTCAGGCGCGGGCGACGGATATGACCGGTACGCGTTTCGAACAGCTTCCGGGACCCGCGCGGGCTGCACTTCCGGCCTTATGGCGCGGAGACAGGCTTGTCGCCGTGGCCCTGCCGGAAGAACCCGAACCGGGGCGGATTGGTGCGGGGTTCGACACGGTGTCTTTCGCAGGGATGGCGGCATGGGGCCCGGCATCACCGGCCAATGTATTCGCGCAGGGAAGGTTTCTGCGCTAGAATGCCGCGCTGGCCCTTTCAAATATGCGGTCAGAGCACTATGTACTTCCCTGTGCCGCGCGGATAATTGTAGAGAAAAGCAACAGTGGCGCGGCGCATAAACACAGTGGAAGCACACACGCACCTCCGAACAGCGGGCCCGGCGGCGCGAATTCTTGGAACGGAAGGTTTCTAAACGGTGAATCTATTCGGCAAGAACATCATTCTTTGGGTCTTCATCGGCCTGCTTCTGATCGTTTTGTTCAACCTGTTCCAGGGAGCAGGGCAGCAGGATCAGAAAGAAGGCATTCCCTATTCGGATTTCGTCAGTAGCGTCGAAAGCGGCAATATCAGCGATGTCACGATCAAGGGCCCGAATATTTCAGGGCATTTCAAGGGCGGCGCCGCGTTTACGACCTATGCGCCGAACGACCCGCAGCTTGTTTCCCGTTTGACGGAGCGCGGCGTGGCCGTGACGGCCGCGCCCATGGATGACGGCGTGCCGACATTCCTGTCGATCCTGATCAGCTGGTTCCCGATGTTGCTTCTGATCGGTGTCTGGATCTTCTTCATGCGCCAAATGCAGGGCGGCGGCGGCAAGGCGATGGGCTTCGGCAAGTCCAAGGCAAAGCTGCTGACCGAAAAGCATGGCCGCGTGACATTTGAAGACGTCGCGGGTATCGATGAAGCCAAGCAGGAGCTCGAGGAAGTCGTCGAATTCCTGAAGGATCCGCAAAAGTTCCAGCGCCTGGGCGGCAAAATCCCGAAAGGCGTGCTGCTGGTCGGTCCCCCGGGTACCGGTAAGACCTTGACCGCACGCGCCGTTGCCGGGGAAGCGAACGTTCCGTTCTTCACCATTTCCGGGTCTGACTTCGTTGAAATGTTCGTCGGCGTCGGCGCCAGTCGTGTCCGTGACATGTTTGAACAGGGCAAGAAGAATGCGCCCTGCATCATCTTCATCGACGAAATCGACGCGGTCGGCCGTCATCGCGGCGCCGGTCTGGGCGGCGGCAACGACGAACGCTAGCAGACATTGAACCAGTTGCTGGTCGAGATGGATGGCTTCGAAGCGAATGAAG
>CAYGKA010000103.1:0-7075 GCA_964350445.1 uncultured Flavobacteriaceae bacterium | reverse complement strand
CCACGAGCCTCGCCGATGCGGGGACCTGCGACCTCTATATCATCGCGACCAAGGCGGACGGCGTCGGCCCCGCGGCCCAGGCGATCACGCCGCTGATGGGCGCGAACTCGGTGGTGCTGACCATCCAGAACGGTTTGGGCGCGGCGGAACGCATTCAGCAATACATGCCGCTCGACAATGTGCTGCTGGGCGTCGCCGAAGGGTTCGGCGCGTCGATCAAGGGGCCGGGCCATATCCACCACAACGCCATGAAGAGGATCCGCATCGGCGAATGTTCCGGCGGCATCACCGAGCGCCTGCAGGCGGTCGAGAAGATCTGGCAGGAGGCCGGCTTCAACGTTCAGGCCTATGCCGATATCGAACAGCTGATCTGGGAGAAGTTCGTCTGCAACGTCACCTTCTCCGCCCCCTGCACCACCTTCAACAAGACGATCGGGGAGGTGATGGCCGACCCTGCCTCCTGGCATATCGCGATGAATTGCGGGCGCGAGGCCTATGCCTGCGGCAAGGCCAAGGGCGTCAATTTCAGCTATGACGATGTCGACGCCTATATCACCGATTTCGGCTCAAAGATGCCCGATGCCCGCCCCTCCATGCTGCTCGACCACCTGAACCGCAAACGCTGCGAGATCGACGCCATCAACGGCATGGTCCCGGTGCTGGGCAAGGAACTCGGTATCCCGACGCCCTATAATACAGTGGTCTCGGACGCGGTCCGGGCGCGGGAGGAGACGTTCTAGGCGAGTAGAGAATTTCTATCAGCTATCAAATCCGGCGTATTCTTCGATGTGAAGAACCCAGCCGTTCACAAGATTTGCGAAAGCTCTCTTTGCCGCGATATAGTTCCACGACTCCAGGTTTCCCCAAAAATCGTCGGCGCTGCCGCCTCTTCCAAATCCTTCTATGTCCACTGTCTTGGTTTTGCCATGACTGTCTTTGACTGTGAGGTTGGATGGAAACCAGACGCTGAACGCGCACCGTGTCATTCCAGTTGTGACGCAGGAGCCTCGTGAGCCCATGCCTTGAAGATCGATTGTCACTGCGGGGACGTTTGGAGTCGCGGGAACGACATCGTACAATGCCGATAATTGTTTTGAAACGGCGCTGGCAAAGACCTTTTCATATGAATGTGTGGCCTTCGGCCCAAAGTCGTGCTCGGACGTAACCGTGACCGTCATGGGTTTGGATTCGACAATCTGTAGGCTGATCTGATTTTTGGAAAGATTTTGTGGCTTGTGGATGAGCGATTCATCGACAAGGTCCGGGTATTCGGCCTCGTAGTGGAATGAACATGCCCCAGCTAACAAGCAAATGCTCAGCAAAATAGCGCGGCTTAGATAACACGGATTCATTGTTTTTATCCTGAAACGTCAACCTCGTTAGGGACCATAGACAGGGATCCGGAACGAGCCAATCGTTTAAATTCAGCTTGGATTGCGACGCGAACGTCGTGTGTGAGAATGCAGGATATATTGCGGAGCGACTTGGAAACGGGATCGAAATGCCGACAGCCACCACCTACCTCTTTCTTTTCGCCGCGATCGTCGCAGAGGTGATCGGCACCACGGCCCTGGCGCGGACGGAAAGTTTTACGCGCTTCTGGCCCAGTGTCGTTACGGTGGTGGGTTATGGCTCGGCCTTCTGGTTCCTGTCCTACCCGCTGCGTGTGATGCCGACCGGGGTCGTCTACGCAGTCTGGTGCGGGGCGGGGATCATCCTCATCACGCTGGTCGCCTGGCTCGGCTTCAACCAGAAACTGGATATGCCGGCCTTGATCGGCCTCGCCCTCATACTCACCGGTGTGGTGGTGATCAATGTGTTCTCAAAATCGGTCGGCCACTGAACGGGATGTGCTAGGGGCGCGGGTCAGGCCGCTTGCGCCGCCCCGGTTCTGGCATTCAGCGTAATCCGCCACATCTCGCGCTCATGCGCCGCGCTGTCGAAGCCGGTCGCCGCATGCAGGGTGCAGCGGTTGTCCCAGGTGACGATATCGCCTACCTGCCAGCGCCATTTCACCGTGAAGTCCGGCCCGGTCACGAAGGGCAGCAGGTTGCGAAAGACGGAAACGCTCTCGTCCTCCACGCCTTCCAGCTCCCAGCGGTCCAGCTGTTCCTGGGTCACCGGCGCGCCCTTGGGCACCAGGGCGGCGGTGGAACTGTTCAGCGCATACAGCGCGGGCGCCCCCGTATCGGGATGGGTCAGAACGACCGGCATACGATAGGGCGGGTTAGCGGCGCGCTCTTCCCGACTCAGCACCGGGTAACCCGGCGTATACAGGCTGATTTTCTTGTCGTGATGCGCCTGGGAACAGACAGCCTCCAACCCCATCAAGGTTGCGCGCGTCTCCTCATCCAGCCGGGCGAAGGCGGTGCGCGTATCGGTGAACAGCGTCTCGCCCCCCGTCGGCGGCGTCCGGCGGCAGTGCATGACCGACCCGATGGAAGGCGTCGCACTCCCCATATCCGTATGCCAGACCGGCCGGCGGGTTTCCGTGTCATAGCGCATGTCGGCATCGCTCCGCAGCACCGGCACGTCCGACTGCTGCGCGATCATCCGCCCCGCCCCGTCGCGGATATTGCCGATCCGCAGAATGGCCGTGCCCTCCACCATCATATGGTCGCGCCCCTGCGCCCGGCGGTGTTCGATCGCCCCGAACACCCCGGCCCAGTCCAGCAGATCCTCCGCCGGCAACCCGGCGAGTTCCGCCCCGCGCAAGGCCAACAACCCGCCGTGGTCTTGCCATAGGCGGCGCGCCTTGTCCCGGAAGGTCGGGTCGGCCAGGTCGGATCGCCGGACATCCTCGATCAGGATGCCGAATTGGTCGTTCATACTCTGTGTCGGTCCCGGCATGTGGTCACTCCCAAACGAAAGGCGAAACGACTCCGTCTTTACGGTTCATCACCGTTCATCAAGGCCATGCCAAGCAGCCTATCAACAGGCTGTCGTCGCGGGCAACACATCCTTTGCTCTAATTCTGACATGCATTCCTGGCGTAAAGCCGGGCGCCATCATGTGGCTTCAGCGGCTTGGGCGTTTCCTCTTCGCGCCGTTCGGCCTCCCTATCTTCCAGGCGCATGGCGTTCCATTCCTTGATAGTGGAGTTTGCCGGGATCAGGATCGGCGAAACTCGGTCCGCCGCGAACTACAGCGTTCACGCCACCGCCAACCGAAACAGCCCATAGACGGCCTTGCGCAGCCAATCATTGATGTCTTGGGCGTTTGTATCCTGCCGGCGCAGGCCCTTCTGTGCCTGCCTAGGCTGCTCTTGTCGCGCGGTTTTCGGCCCGAACCCGTCAAGCCCGGCACCCTCCCCAATCGAAAACACGTTCGTCTCCTCAAAGATTTCAGTTCTTTATAGAAACGGGTGAGGGGGTGGGTCGATTGCGGGGCATGGCGATCGAACCGCCACCGGAACCGGTGATACGTGTTGGAAATTAGGGGCACGGAAATTGGCGCTTATCAACAGAGTGCGCCGGTTGAGTTGATTGCCTAATGTCACATAGATACCTTGGTTGCAGCATTGGTAAAGAGATGGGGCGCATGACCGAACCGACGATAGCGGAATACCCCGATGGCAGTTCTGTATTGGTAATCGGTGCTAGCGGCGTGATCGGCAGTGCTGTCGTCAGGCATCTGGCTGGGCGCAAAGGCGTCACCGTCATTGCAGCGGCGCGCCGTCCTGAAGCGCCATCGGCGGACAATGTCGTGGCGATGCCGGTGGATTTGACTGGCGCCGCCGCCCCGGATGCGGACCCGTTGCGCACGGTCACGCACCTCGTCTATTGCGCCTATGTCGACGCGCCGGGCTGGAAGGCCCAGAACGAACCGAACGCGAAATTGTTTGCCGCCGCTTTGAGTTTCGCCGAGCGTCATTGCCCTGGTTTACGGCATGTCACGCTGCTGCAAGGTATGAAGGCGTATGGTAGCCACCTGGGCCCTTTCAAGACGCCGGCAAAGGAGAGTGACCCGCGCATACCCAAGCCACACTTCTACTATGACCAGGAGGACGAACTCGTCGCCCGTTCGGCAAAACGCGGTTGGGGCTGGAGCGTGTTGCGCCCGCATGTGGTTATTGGCCCGGCCCGGCGTTCGCCCTTGAACCTCGCTGTGGTGCTCGCGGTTTACGGTGCCCTGTGCCGGGCCCGTGGAGAGGCGCTGACTTTTCCGGGGCCGGAAGCCGCGTTCGACGCTGTCTATCAGGCAACCGATGCCGGCCTGCTTGCCCGTGCGGTCGAATGGGCCGGTTCGGAGCCTCGCGCCGCCGGTGAGGTTTTCAACATCACCAACGGGGATTTCTTCCGATGGCGGCACCTCTGGCCGGCGATTGCCACGGCGATGGACCTGCAGCCGGGGCCAGCGCGCCCGGTCCACCTTTCGGAGACGATGGTTGGAACTGATACGATATGGGAACGGCTGGTTTCCGTGCATGGTCTGGAACCGAACCGGCTAGACAATTTGGTGTCCTGGACCTTTGCCGATTATGTGTTTCACACCGCCCATGACGTGATGGCCGATACATTGAAATGCCGGCAGGCCGGTTTCTTGGCTTTCGCTGAATCCGAGAAAGTGATCGTCGATCGCCTGACCGAACTCCGTGCTATGCGGATCGTTCCGTGAAAATTTGAAAACATGGAAACGCTAAAATCTTGGAAAGGCTATCCTTATGCCCGTTGAGACTGTGATCCTCGCCTCCCATTTTCAGAACGAAAACTGCCATCCCGATGGAAAGATAAAGATCGGCATAGGTCCGGACAGCGCCTGGCGCTGGGAACGGTTGGAGAACGCCAAGCGCCTGTTCACCGGCGCACGGGCCGTGCAAGTGCCAATCGTTCATATCCGGCTGGCGGTGCCGGCGGATATGAGCACGGTTATCCAAAACAACTTTATCTTCCGGCAATGGGTGGAACTCGGCGCCTGGGCCGAGGGCAGCTGGGGTGTGGAATTCGTTGACGGGCTCGGCCCGTTGGATGAGGAAAAGGTGGTCACCCATACCCGCAACAACGGCTTCTACGGCTCCAACCTGGAGGAGATCCTGTTTCTTTACCGGCCCAAGCGGCTGATCTGCTGCGGCGTCTCGACCGCCTACACGGTGGAAAGCACGGTCCGCCACGCCACCGATATCGGCTACGAGGTCACCGTCGCCAGCGACGCCTGCTCCACCGCCACCAAGGAACAACACGAAGCCGCCCTCAACGCGATGCGCCTGATCGCCGATGTCGCCACGGTGGACGAACTCCTGGCTGGGTTCGGGTAAGGGTGCCGGCTCCGTCGTGCCAAACACGCGCGCTTGGTTGAGCATGCAGTGGTACACTTGGAACGTGAATCTGCCTTAAAGAATTACTTACCCCACCTGCTGATCAAAAAACGTCGTTTCCGGGATGACCGGGCCGTCCATGTCGAAAGCCATGGACCGGATGCGGCCGGGTTCTTTTCCGTGGAGGATCATGCCGGCATGGATCGACGGGACCGGGTTGGGCGACAGCGCGATCGCGTCGGCGGCGGTGATTTCGGCGATGAACAGGTTGCGCGGGCTGGCGCTGTTATTGGCGCGCGAGGCGTGCAGGGTGCGGCCATGCATGAAACAGACGCTGCCCGCCGGGCCGGTCTGGGGGACGGCTTTGGCCTCGAACGCTGGGTGGAGCGCTTTGTCGACCGCGCCGGTGAATTTGCCGCCCTGCCAATGGCTGTGTAGAGGCTCGCGATGGGAACCGGGGACGGTCATCAAGGGGCCGTTGTCTAGCCCCACGTCGCCCAGGAACAGCAGGCAGGTCACCATGTCGTCATTGCTGTGCGGGTCGAACATGAAATCCTGGTGCCAGTCGACCTGGGTGGCGGAGCCGGGCAGCTTGCAGTTCACCTTGGAATGATGAAAGCGCAGGTCCGGGCCGATCAGCTGGGCCAGCATGCGGATCATGGGTGAGTCCGTCAGCGCGGTCAGGCAGGCGGGCGAGAGTTCCGTCGGCGACTGCACCCGGCGCAGCGCCGGGCGGTCCGCGCCGTGCCCCGGCTGCAAATCGAACCGCGCGCGCCCGTCCAGCAATTCGCCATAGGGTTTGTCATGCCCCCGGCTTTCCTCGATCCAGTTGCCCAAGTCGGCGTTGATCGCGGCCACCGTCTCCGCCTCCACCGCATCGGGCACGGTGACGCAGCCGGTTTCCCAAAACGCCTGGACCTGTTCTTCGGTCAGCAATGCAGTCATTGAAACAGCCTCAATCCAGTTTTAACGTAATGAGAAGATCCTTCGCGTCGATCCGGTCGGCGGGTTTGAGAAGGACTTCCTCGACCGTGCCGTCGCGGTTGCGTGATTGCCATTTTCATTGCCCTTTGATCCTAAATCCAACGTCTCCTTTAGGCGGTTCGTTGGGTAGAATGTCGTCCTCCGTAAATGGGATGTCATCGGGTCCTGTACCCAACAGGTAATAGGTGTTCCCCAAATTCTCGTAGTAGAAATAATTCGGCTGTGATCCCCTCGACCCCATTTTCGACGGGTCATAGACATTCCCTATTGAGTTTGGGGGTAAGACCCTTTCAAGGGATTCCAAATCTGCAGGATAGGTCCCATTCTCGAGCTTGTAATACTCAATAGACTGGATCAATGAAGTTAACGTGCCTTTGGCATGTTGTTTCCATATCTCGTCAAACACACCGCCTTTTTGAACAAATCCCATATAAAACAGGGATCCATACAGCAGGACTGTAAAAAGAATTCCTAGGAGCCCGACAAAGGCTAGGATTTTTCCGCCGGATCTATTCGTGACGAGGCCCCATACGATAGCGGCAATCCCTGCGAAGACCCCCAGCAAGGGTATGAAGGAAAGACCCCCGACAATATACGCGCCGACCCCCAATTTTCCTTTTTCACTCATGCCGTTATCGGCCTCCCTCTAAGACTTCGCCCGATAGGTATCGGTTTCTCGTTCAGGTTGAGGAAATCTAGCGCCGCATTTTTGGTTTCGCCACTGAGTTTTGGGGCATTCACTCCCGTTTGCCTGTTCAGTCGAGTTTCAACGTGATGAGAAGATCCTTCGCGTCGATCTGGTCGGCGGGTTTGACGAGGACTTCCTCGACCACCCCG
>CAYGKA010000102.1:0-7658 GCA_964350445.1 uncultured Flavobacteriaceae bacterium | reverse complement strand
GCGGGTGTGTCGGGCGGAACCTCCGTGTCCGGGTTCAAGAGCCAGAACAGGTCGACTTCCGGATCCCGCTGCAACAGGGTGAGGCCGATATTCGTGCCGCCGGCGAAGCCGCGGTTGACCGGCGCTGTGACCAGGGTGAGCGAGGGCAGGTCATGTGGCTGCTGATTGGTAGCGGGCGTGCCGTCCAACGTTTCCGCCCGGATTTCCTGAAACCCGAACCGGCCTTGCCGTTCGAAATCGGCGGCGGCGCGGCGCACGGCCTCGGCGGAACCGTCGGGCGAGGCGTTGTCCACGACGACGATCTTCAAATCCAAATGCGCCGACCGGGCCAGCGAGAGGAGGCAGGGCGGCAGGACGTCCGCCGACGCATAGGCGACGATGACGACGCCGATGGTTATGTCATCCGGGATTCCGATCATGGTAACTGTTTACCGTGTTCGCGCAGGGTTTTCTAATTTAACCCGGCCCCGGTGCCGCAAGTGTGATTATGGCAGCACGGGTCATAAGACTGTTTTGATCGGCACGGCGTGACAGCACCCGGTACGCGGCCCTATTTGGGCGCATGGTGCAACACGACGATACAATACGGCTGACGGCGAAGGGCGTCTGGCGCGGATTCCGCGACATGTTCGCCATCGCGCTGTTTTCCATTCCCTTCGGCATCGCCTTCGGCACGGCGGCGGCGGATGCGGGCGTGCCGCCGCTGGAAACGATCCTGATGAGCGTCCTCACCTTTTCCGGCGTCGCCCAGTTCGCGGCGTTGGAATTCTGGCGGGAGCCGGTCGCCTGGGGAATGCTCATCTTCGTCGTGACGGCGGGCAGCGCGCGGCTGATCGTCATGGGCGCGGTGCTGGCGCCCTGGCTGAACCGGTTGACGCCGGGGCGGCGGCTGCTGGCGATGGCCTGGCTCAGCGATCCCAATTTCGCGAAAAGCCAGCCGGCCTACCGCGCCGGCGAGCGCGACGCGGGCACCCTGCTGGGCGCAGGCCTTGCGCTCTGGTCCCTCTGGGTCGTCGGCACGGCCATCGGCGCGCTGGCGGGGAACGTCATCGGGAACGTGTCGGATTACGGGTTCGACGTCGTCATGATCTGTTTCTTCGGCGCCATGGTGGCGGGGGAGGCGGGCGGACGCACGGCCTTCCTGCCGATCGCGGCGGCGGCGCTGGTCGCGGTGGTGACGCTGCCCTGGCTGCCGGGCGGTTGGAACGTGATCGCCGCCGCGCTGGCCGGCGGGATTGTCACGCTGTTGCGCGACGATGGGTGATGCGATTTCCACCTTGGGCGGCGATTTGCCGATATGGCTGATCGTGCCGCTGGTCGCGGCGATCGTCTTTGCGACGCGCGCGCTGGGGCCCGTGCTGATGACGCGGATTTCACTTTCGCCGCGGATGACGCGGTTTCTCGACGGGCTCGCCATTTCCGTCATCGTGGCCATGGTGGCGACCGCGCTGGCCAAGGCGGGCCTTCGGGAAGCCGCCGCCGTGGCCTTGGCGGTCACGGTCATGCTCACCGCGCGCAGCGTGTTCTGGGCGATGGTCGCCGGGATAGCCTTGGCTGCCGCCTGGTCGCATTTCCTGCCGGGGTGAACCGGCAATCCGCCGGCCACCCCAAGCGGCAATGCGTGGAGAGGACACCTATGCCTATACGGGGATAGCGATGCCGGCGGCCTTTTCGACGGCGTCGCGCAAGACGTTCATCGCCGCGTTCCATGCCTTGATCAGGATATTCTTCAAGGCTTGGCTCATCGCCAGGAAGGCGTTCCTTGCGTTCAGGCGGATACCGTCCAGAAAGGCCTCTGCCTCCTCGGTATCGATCGCGCCGGTCGCGGCGAAAGCCAGGATCTTTGCCGTCCGATTGGTCAGATCGTTGAACCGCGCCTTGGCATGGTCCTCGATCGCGCCCCAGCCGTCGTCCACTGCTGCCTTCGCGGCACTCAGCATATCCGAGAGGACCGCCCCTACGTCAAAATCAGCCATCGGTCACACTCCCTTGCGTTATTCAATCTTGAGCGTGCTTTCGAACAGGCGCGCATCGCTCAAATAGTCATTAGCCGTGTCGCACAGTTCCGATTGGCGCAATTCGCGCGGGTCGGGTACCGGCTGCAATCCACCGGCCAGCATGCCGGCAATCTTTCCGTTGGGGTCGAACGCGCTTTCATGACACCAGCGCAAACGCTCCAACGTCACCTGGGCGAGGAAAAGCGATTCCGGGGATCGGCCTGTCGGCTTGAACCCTTCCCGCTCCCCCGGCGGCCGGCAGGACGGTTCTGTCGTCGGTTGAACAACCGGCGTGAAGGAGGGGGTCACGTCCGGTTGTGTCTGCGTCACGCGGAGTTGGAGGCGCTCGACCCAGCCGTATCGGCGCGGCCGGGCCTGGGCGTTTTCCCGAATGGTCTCGACCAGGGCGGTCAGGGCCGCGTAGCGGTCGGACAAATCTCCGAAATTGTCATATGTGGAAAGCCGGCAAATCGTCTTGGTTTCCAATCGCGCCTCGTCGATGCCGTCGACGATTTTCTGATCGTATTCATAGGGCAAGGGAATCGCACAGGCGCTGAGGATCATCGGCAACAGTAGGATGAATGGCTTCAGTATCTGATAGCGGCTCATGCTCGATGTCCCCCCTTGGCAAATATTCCGGGTACCGGCTGCACAGCGCTCGAAGCGGTATAATACTACCGCCAAGCCTCGGAAATGTATACCTTAAATGGTGGCGGATCGGCGCGCGATTGCCCGACAGGTATTGGATGTGGCGGCAACCCGGCCGTGGTTCTGGATTCACGGGGGCCAGGGTGACTGGATCCCGACGACACTGGACCCCACTGAAACCAGACCCCACTGAAACCAGACCCCGGCGAAATTACACCCGGGCGAAACTACACCCCGGCGAAATTGATGCGGGGAACGCTGTCCAGTCCGGGAATCATTTCCGACATCAGGAAGCCGATCTGATCGTCCGGCCGGACGCGTGGGCTGGATGCGATCCGGTCATGCCAGGCGTTCAGCTTGACCGTGATGGCGCATAGCGCGCTGCCGATCGCCCGCTGGAACGAGCGGATCATGTCCTCCATTTCGCGGAACCCGGCGGCGGACGGACTTTGCCAAATGTCGCGGGTGCGCGCCTTGAAAACCTCAAGCACCTTGTTGACGTCCTGCACCAGCCGTCCCAGCGACCGGCGCACCCCTTCGCACAGTCGCACCAGCCGGGGGCTGCTTTTGACGTCGCGGTTTTCCTTCAGGGCAAGGATGGTCTGATTGAATTCGGCCAGCAGCGGCAGGTTCTCGTCCAGCTTCGACTGATAGTAGGCCAGCGAGAGATAGACGTCCCCATAGTCGTGCAGGAAGGCGGGCAGCGACTCGGTCGATATTTCCAGCCGCTGGCACAGATCCTTCAACCGCGTCCGCGCCTCGCTCACATCCGGGTCGGCGAAACGCATGATGATGGATTGGAAATCGGCGCTGTCGGACGCGTCGTCACCGAAGACATAGGCCGCCAGTGGCCGGGTGAAGCCGGTCATGTGATCGCTCAACGAGCGTTGGATGTCGGGCGCGAGGCGCAGATGCTGGTCGAAATCGATATCGATCCCCAAGCGCCTGAACTCGATGCGCAGGCTGTAGACGTCATAGCTGCCGAGCAGGCCGAGAGCGGCGATCGTCTGGATGTCGGCCCGGCCGGCCTCGTCGACCTGGATGACGGTGTCCAGCGCGTCGGGCGGAACTTGACCCGCGCCGGTGTCTTCGTCGTTGAACAGCTCGACGACGCCTTCCAGCTTTGTGTTCTTGACCAGCCGGGCGCGCATCAAGGCCGGGGTGGTGAGAGGCAACATGGCGAGCGGAAGAATGTGCAGTGAATCGTCCCGCTGCCCCGTGCTCTCCGCCATCCTGCTTTTCCCCTCAATGCCGCAGAAATTCATTCGCGGTAGGACGGTACTGCCTGCGGAAGCGGGGGCACAATGATCTCAGAGGGAAAATACCTATGAACAGTAATAAGCAGGAAGGAGTAATACATAATAGTAGATATTTCGATATTACAACATGATGATAGTGGATATTTTTCAGCCACTATTATGGTCTATTCGGCTCCGTGTGATTGAAGCACGGGGGTGACCGTTCTGTGCGATTCCGGTGTGAAGTATTTCTCCACCGCTCTATACCCGATGGGGTAAAGTGGGTGAGAAACACCAGCGGGGGAGGATGCGATGACGGAAAAGGGACTGCGTTTCGGCGTCATGGGAAGTGGCGGGGTCGGCGGCTATTTCGGCGCGGCCTTGGCGCGCGGGGGCGCCGACGTCGTGATGATCGCGCGCGGCGCGCACCTGGCGAAGATCCGGGAAAGCGGCCTGCGCATAGAGGGACCGGACGGAACCTTCACAGCCTCCGTCGCCGCAACGGACAGCCCGGCCGAGGCGGGCCCGTGCGACGTCGTCCTGGTCGCCGTGAAACTGTGGGACACCGAGGACGCCGTGGCGGCCATCGCCCCGATGGTGGGACCGGAGACAACCGTCATTTCGCTACAGAACGGGATCGGCGCCGAACCGGCTTTCGCCGCCCGGTATGGGGAAGACCGCGTCTTCGGTGGGGTGGCCCAGATTTCCGCCACCATCGCCGCGCCGGGCGTCATCGCCAAGCATAGCGGCTTCGGCCGGATCATCTTCGGTGAGTTGGGCCCCGCCCAGCCGGCGCGCTCGGCGGCGCTGGCCGACGCCTTCACGAAGGCCGGGATCGAGTGCCAGCACAGCGGCGATATCCGGGCCGAACTGTGGCGGAAGTTCGTCTTCCTGGTCGCGCTCAGCGGGGCGACGGCCAGTACCGGAAAACCGATCGGGGAGGTCCTGGAAAACCCCGACGACCGCGCGTTTTTCGAGGCTCTGGCGCAGGAAACATACGACCTTTCGAACGCCGTCGGCATCGGCCTGCCCGAAGGGACGGTATCTGAGATCCTCTCCTTCTCCGCAGGGCTGCCCTACCAGATGCGGGCTTCGATGGCCCATGACCTGATCGCGGGGAACCGTTTGGAGCTCGATTGGCTCAGCGGCGCGGTCGTCCGCATGGCCGCCGACCAAGGAATTCAAACGCCCGCCAATGCTCGCGTGGTCGAGAAATTGACGCGCTGACGGCCGCAAGCCGCCGCCTGACCGCTTCGGTTCAGAACGTCCTAGACCCTTATTGCGGACCGACACGGAGCGGGTCGGGAAGGCTGTCCGGCAGAAGGCCCAATTTCTGCGCGGCGGTCTGCATGCCGACCATATAGCCGTAGGGGCCCAGGCCGCAGATAACGCCTGTCGATACATGGGACAGGATGGAATGCTGGTGGTGGATGTCCCGCGCGTGGATGTTGGAGATATGGACCTCGTAGATCAGGCCGTCATAGGCTTTCAGGGCATCCATCACTGGAATTGATTTGAAGGAAAAACCCGCCGGATTGATGACGATGGCGTCGCAGGTCTTGCGCGCTTCGTGGATCGAATCCACCAGCACGCCTTCATGGTTGGTTTGCCGGAAGTCGATGTCGACGCCGAGCAGCGCACCGAGGTCCCGGCAGCTCTGTTCGATGGTGGCCAGCGTCGTATAGCCATAGTGTTCCGGCTCCCGCTCGCCCAAAAGGTTCAGGTTCGCGCCGTTCAGAATCATAAACCGTTTGTGCATTTCTCGGGACCTCCCAGTCCAATTGGCTGCTGTTGGCGGAAACAGTGCCCGCGGCCGGACAGGGCCGCAAGCCGTTGCTTTGCAGAACAGTTTTGACCGGAAAGCGTCGATCTATCGGTCAGGTCGGCGCCGCCGGGAAGCGGCACAAGTCTCGCCTCTAATATTAACGAGTTCTTTAGTAATATAAGGTAGGTGTCATTACGGTACCCACATCCAAAACGGTCCAAAGCACCGGGGTTTTATCCTAGGCGCGATGTAACCTTGGTGGACCGGTAACACATTGGGGGCGTTCGATGTCCATTTCCGCTCGTCTATATGCTATTGTTTCCTTGATTGTACTGACGGTCGGCGCCGTCGCCGTGACCGGCGCGCTGTCGATGCGGCAGGTCGGCAACGAACTTGCCGAAATCGCCCATGAAGACATGCCTTTGCTGGAAAAGGTTTCGGCGATCGCCATTCATCAAGCCCAACAGACGGTGCTTCTTGAGAAAATCCTGCGGGCCGCGGGCCTGTCGCAGGGGGTGGAAATTCAGCGAGCGACCGGGGACTTCCTTGAACTTGCCGCGGGCGTCGACAGGGAAATCAAGGAAGGCGAGGAAATCGCCGCCCACGCGGCGGACATGGCGCATGACGATGCCGCCCGCGCCGAGTTCAACCATGTGCTGGACGTCTTGAAAAAGGTCGAAACGGGCCACATGGATTTCGACAAACATGCCGCCGAATTGATGAAAGCGGTGGCGGACGGCGATATCGCGGTCGCCAGCGCCATGGTCGCCTCCATCGAAGGCGAGAGCGAAGCGCTGAACCACGAATTGCAGGCCCTGCAGATCGAATTGGAGCGGTTCACCGAAGAGGCGACCGTTCGCGCACTCGATCACGAAAAAACCGGGCTGGCGCTCATGATCGGCATAGCCGTCGTCGGCAGCGTCGCCGGAATTGGTGCGGGCGTGCTTATCGGGCGCGGCATCAGTCGGCCCGTCATCGGGCTTGCCGGCGTCATGGACCGCATGGGCCATGGGTCCCGGGATGAGGCGATCACCTGGAGCGACCGGAAGGATGAAATCGGGTCGATGGCGCGATCGGTCTCGACCTTCCAGGACGGTCTGCGCGAGGCCGACCGGCTGTCGGCGGAGCGCCTTGCGGAGTCCGAGGAAAAGGCCCGTCGCGGCGAACAGCGCAAGCAGGCGATCGCCGAGTTCGACGCCGTGATCAGCGAGATCGTCGAGAACGTCTCGACCGGCGCGGTGCAACTCAAGACCTCTTCAAACTCCTTGGCCGATCTAGCGTCCGATGCCGATTTGAAGGCGGATGCGGTGGCCGCCGCGTCGGAGGAATTGTCGGCCAATATCGAATCCGTCGCGTCCGCAGCGGACGAATTGTCGGCCGCCATCGGGGAAATCTCCGCCCAGGCGTCGGAAACCTATCGTTCGGCCGTCAGCGCATCGGAAAAGGTGCAGATCAGTACGGAGACGATCGAAAAGCTTGCCCAATCGACTCAGGAGATCGGGGACGTGGCGCTCTTGATTCAGGAAATCGCAGAGCGCACGAACTTGCTGGCCCTCAATGCGACGATTGAATCCGCGCGCGCCGGCGAGGCGGGCAAAGGGTTCGCCGTCGTCGCGCATGAGGTCAAGGAACTGGCCGCGCAAACCCAACAGGCGACGGAACGGATTTCCGCTCAGATCGCTGCGGTCCAGGGCGATGCCCAATCCGCTGTCGGCGCGGTCAGGGAGATCGGAGAGGCCGTCGCCAATTTGAGCGCAATCAGCGAATCCATCGCGGCCGCCGTGGAGGAACAAACCGCGGCGACGGGCGAGATCGCCAGAAACATTGATCAGGCCTCACAGGCCACGTCGGAAGTGGCGAGCAATATCACCGCGGTTTCAACGGCGTCGAAGGAAACAAACTCGGCCTCGACCCGGATAAACACCACGGCGGATGGTTTGAGCGACCGGTCCCGCGTGCTTCATGACAGCGTCGAAACCTTCTTTGCGCAAGTGCGGGAAACGTGAGGGG
>CAYGKA010000101.1:2222-7775 GCA_964350445.1 uncultured Flavobacteriaceae bacterium | reverse complement strand
AATCGACGGGCAAGCTGCCCAAGGCCTTCAAGCTTATGAAGCTGGCCGGCGCCTATTGGCGCGGCGACAGCAGCCGGCCGCAACTGCAGCGCCTGTATGGCACGGCCTGGCGGACAGAGAAGGAACTGAAAGCCCATTTGACGCGGATCGAGGAAGCGGAAAAGCGCGACCACCGCAAGCTGGGCCGGGAACTGGACCTGTTTCATATGCAGGAAGAGGCGATGGGTTCGGTCTTCTGGCATCCCAAGGGCTGGACGGTCTATCGCCAGGCAGAACGCTATATGCGCCACCGGCTGGAAGACGCGGGTTATGTGGAAGTGAAGACGCCGCAGCTCGTCGACCGCAAGCTTTGGGAGGAATCCGGCCACTGGGAGAAGTTCCGCGAACATATGTTCGTCGCCGAAGTGGATGAGGCGGATACCGACCATGCGCCCGCCCCGGATGGCAGCGATACCCATCACGCCTACAACCGGCGCATGCTGGCGCTGAAGCCGATGAATTGCCCGGGCCATGTCCAGGTGTTCCGGCAGGGCATCAAGTCCTATCGCGACCTGCCGCTGCGGATGGCGGAATTCGGCTCCTGCCACCGGTACGAGCCGTCGGGGGCCCTGCACGGGCTGATGCGCGTGCGCGCCTTCACGCAGGACGACGCCCATATTTTCTGCACCGAAGACCAGATCGAGAGCGAGACGAAGCTGTTCATCGATCTGCTGGCCTCGATCTACCGCGATTTCGGTTTCGAAGAATTCATCGTGAAATTCTCCGACCGGCCGGATGTCCGCGCCGGCGAAGATTCGGTGTGGGACAAGGCCGAGAAAGCCTTGATGGACGCGACCACGGCGGCCGGCGTCGACGTGAAGCTCAATCCCGGCGAAGGCGCGTTCTATGGGCCGAAACTGGAATTCGTGCTGCGCGACGCGATCGGCCGTGATTGGCAATGCGGCACGCTGCAGGTCGACTTCGTCCTGCCGGAACGGCTGGACGCGAACTATGTCGCCGAGGATGGTGCCCGGCACCGCCCGGTCATGCTGCACCGGGCCATTCTGGGGTCTTTCGAACGGTTCATGGGAATTCTGATCGAGCAGTATTCAGGCCGCTTCCCGATGTGGCTGGCGCCGGTTCAGACGGTGGTCGCGACGATCACGTCCGATGCCAATGACTATGCCGCACAGGTCGCCGCGGCCTGCCGCAAGGCCGGTTTGCGGGTCGAAACGGACCTTCGGAACGAGAAGATCAACTACAAGGTCCGCGAGCACAGCCACATGAAAGTGCCGGTGATGCTGGTCGTCGGAAATCGCGAGGCGGAGGAGAGAACCGTCGCTGTGCGGCGGTTGGGCGGCAAAGCGCAGGAGGTCCTTGCGCTTGACGACGCTCTCGCTATCCTTACAAGGGAAGCGACAATGCCGGGAACGGAATGGCATTAGACAGCGCCGGGGTGCCGATCGGCGTGTGAAAGGGTGGTAACTTTGTGTTGCCGCCCTGCCACGAAACGGGTTTTGGGCGCAGTCGACTTCGCAATGCGGATTCGATTAGGGTGCAGGTTCGAAATGCGGTACGATTTCTGAAAAGACGGCAAGGCGAAATGACGCCTTCAGGAGGACACTATACGACGGCCATTTTTTGCGCCGCCCCCGTCTAAAGACGGGCCGCGGGTTAACGAAGACATCACCGCACGCGAAGTGCGGTTGATTGATGCTGAGGGTGAGAATGTCGGGGTCACCGCGACGGAGGAGGCTATCAAGATGGCCGCCGACGCTGGGCTGGACCTGGTAGAAATTTCGCCGAACGCGGACCCGCCCGTGGCGAAGATCCTCGACTACGGCAAATATAAATACGAAGCCCAGAAGCGAAAGAACGAAGCGCGCAAGAAGCAGAAGGTCATCGAGGTCAAGGAGATCAAGTTCCGTCCGAACATTGATCAGCATGACTACGAGGTCAAAATGCGCTCCATGCACAAGTTCATAGACGAAGGCGACAAGGTAAAGGTGACCTTACGGTTCCGTGGGCGCGAAATGGCGCACCAGGAACTGGGCATGGACGTCCTGAAGCGTGTGCGGGATGAAATGGACGACAAGGCGAAGGTCGAGCAGCATCCTTCCATGGAAGGCCGCCAGATGACCATGGTGCTTGCGCCACGTTGATCGCCTTCGGCTGCTGTTGAGTGATTGAGAAAAAGGGTCCGGTTTCTTGCCGGGCCCTTTTGATTCGGCCGATCCGCGCCTGTTTTTTGTTTTGACCGATCCCATTGATTCCGCGCGCCGATTTCGACCGCATGGGCCGGAATCCTCGACAGACGCACCCACATTCGGCATAACCGTGGGAACAACAGATTCGGTCGAGGTGGGGAGTATGATTAGTCGTCGGGTCGCCGCAATCGCGGTGTTGGTCCTTTCCGGTTTCGTATCTGCCGCCCAGGCGGAAGACGGCCGCGCCTATATTGGCTTCAAAAGCGTCGGCGCCTTCTATTCGGAGGTACAGGACGTTACCTCCACGGGCATGACCGCGTTTCAGGTCAACAATGGCGAAGACCTGGTCGCCGGCGCCGGCGGCGTGCTTGGCTATTCCTTCGGCGATGTCCCGCTGCGCGCGGAATTCGAAGTCGGGTACCGGTTCCGCTTCGATTTCGACGCGCGCGACAATGGTCCGCCGACCATCGGCTACGAGAACAACCTCAACACCACCACGGCGCTGGTGAACCTGGCCTGGGAAATCCGCCAGTTCGGCGACGACTGGGTTCCCTATCTGGGCGCCAGTGTTGGGTGGGCGCGGAACACGTCCGAGGTGGAGCGGAACAATTTCGCGGGCGCTGTCACCACGACTGAAAACAGCACGGATAATCTGGCGCTCGGCATCATGGCCGGCGTCACATGGTATGTAAGCGACAGTTTCGGGATCGACCTCGGCTACCGCTTCATCAACCTCGGTGAGGTCGAGACGGGCCCGATGGCCGGGGGCGAAAGCTTCCAGGCCGAAAACTATGTCTCGAACGAGCTGACGCTTTCGCTCAACTATCGTTTTTAGAGAAGACAGGGTTTCCGCAATGGGGGACGGACCTCTATTTCGATATCGCGCGCTAAAGGCGGATGGCACCTTGCGCGATGACCCCTTGCAGGAATTGGCGTCGGAAAAGCTGCAAAGCCTGCATCATGCCTTGAAGGGCTATGTATCGAACGCCGGCCAGTCGAGCTGGAAGGAACGGCTGGGCCTCGCCCGCCGCCGCGCCGAAGCGCCCCAGGGGCTCTACATGTTCGGCGGTGTCGGACGCGGCAAGAGCATGCTGATGGACCTCTTCTACGACGAGGTCGATATGGAGGCGAAACGCCGCGTCCATTTCCACGAATTCATGATCGAGATACACAGCAAGATCCACGCATGGCGCCAGGAGCAGAAGAACCGCAAGACCAAGGAAAACGATCCGCTGCCGAAGATCGCGGCGGAACTGTCGGAATCGGTGACCTTGCTGTGCTTCGACGAATTCCATGTCACCGACATCGCCGACGCGATGATCCTGGGCCGTCTTTTCGAATATCTGTTCGAGGCCGGCGTCGTGGTTGTCGCGACCAGCAACTGGCCGCCGGACGATCTGTACAAGGACGGCCTGCAGCGGGCGAGTTTCCTGCCCTTCATCGACCTGCTGAAAAAGAAGCTGGACGTGCTGCACCTGGATTCGCCGACCGACTACCGGCTGATCCGCCTGAAAAGCATCAAGATCTACCACGCCCCGCTGGGCCCGGCCGCCACCAAGGAACTGGAAAAGGCCTTCCATGACCTGACCGAAGGGGCACTGGTCGAGCCGGACGAGATCGAGGTTCGCGGCCGGACCATCCCGGTTTCCCGGGCGGCGCGGGGCGTTGCCTGGATGACCTTCCAGGAGCTGTGCGAAAAGCCGCGCGGGGCGGAGGATTTCATTGGTGTCGCGGGCCGCTATCATACCCTGGTGCTGAACGGCGTACCGAAACTGCACGAATCCAGGCGCAACGAGGCGAAGCGCTTCATGACGCTGATCGACGCCCTGTATGAACACAAGGTCAATATCGTGATGGCCGCCGAAGCGCCCCCGCAGGACATCTATCCCGCTGGACGGCACGCCTTTGAGTTCGAGCGCACGGTCTCCCGCCTCATGGAGATGCAATCCGCGGAATATATGGATGCCCCTCATCGTCTGAAGGCCGAGGCCGACGCGGCGCTGCTGGCGGCGGATCAGGAGTGAGCGGAAGCTCCGTCGTCGCTTTCACCGATGACATCACCATGGTCGTCGTCATGTTCCACAGGGTGGGGATCTTCATCAGCCGGGCGTGGACGTTCTCCTCATAATCCTCGATCGACCTCGCGGCGACTTTCAGCACATAATCCTTCTCCCCCATCACCTTGTAGCATTCGAGGATGCGGGGGATCTGACTGATCGTTTCCTCGAACGCCTCCTGCACCGACGGCGTCGGCGGCCGGACCTTGACCTCCACGAAAAGCAGAACCGGAAAACCGAGCGCCTTGGCGTCCAGCAAGGCCGTGCGCTTGGCGATCACGCCGGCCTCCTCCAGCCGGCGGATGCGCCGCCAGCACGGCGATTGACTCAGCCCGACGCGGTCGGCGATTTCCCCGGTCGATAGGGTCGCGTCCTTTTGCAGGAGTCCGAGGATCTTTCGGTCGGTGGAATCGAGTTCGATCGCCATGACAAGTCTCGTAATTTCGAAATGGTGAATAAATTATCCAAAGAATCTCGTTTTCGCCAGCGCATTCGCATACACATTCCCGAGGACCGCGATTAGTCTTGCCTCTTAACTCTATGCTTGGCCCTGTGCTTGGAAGGAATGACGGCGATGACGACGCTGGCCGATTGGTTCGCAACCTCCAACGACGCCACCAAGGTGCTGCTGCGCCTGGGTGCGCGCCCCGACGTCATTTCGCTCGCCGGCGGTCTGCCGGCCCCGGAACTGTTTCCCGGCGACGCGGTCGCCGACGCCTTCGCCCAGGTCGCGCGCAACAATGCCGCGGTGTCGCTGCAATACGGGCCGTCCGAAGGGATCGAGCCGCTGCGGGAGTTGATCGCGCGGAACCTGAGGGATGAGGGGGCGGCCTCGGTCCGGGCCGAGAATGTCGTCATCACCACCGGCAGCCAACAGGGCCTGGCGCTGATCGGACAGACCCTGCTCAACAAGGACGACCGCATCGCGCTCGACGAGCCGACTTTTCTGGGCGCGCTGGATGCCTGGCGCCCGTGCGAGCCCGGCTATACGGCCATCGACTGGTCCGGCAACACGCCGACGTTCAAACCGGCGGACGATTCCGGCGCAATGCCTAAATTCGCCTATTGCCTGCCGAATTTCCGTAACCCGACGGGCGAGACCATGGCGCTGGAGCAGCGCCGGGCGCTGGTCGCCGCCGCGGAGCGGGACGACGTCATCGTCATCGAGGACAACCCCTACGGGGCGTTGCGCTATGAAGGCGTGCAGCCGGCCTCCCTGATCTCGATCGCGGATCACGGCGGCGCGGGGGGCGCCCCCTATGACGGGCAGGTGATCTATACCGGAACCGTGTCCAAGACCCTGGCCCCGG
>CAYGKA010000101.1:0-2122 GCA_964350445.1 uncultured Flavobacteriaceae bacterium | reverse complement strand
CCCTATGACGGGCAGGTGATCTATACCGGAACCGTGTCCAAGACCCTGGCCCCGGCGCTCCGGGTCGGCTGGATGGTGGTGCCGCACCGGCTGCTGGACGGCGTCATCGTTGCCAAGCAGGGCCTCGACCTGTGCACCAGCCCGTTGACCCAGTATGCGGCGCTGACCCTCATCGAAAACGGTGTGGAGGCGGAAACCTCGATCCGCGCCCGCGACCTCTATCGCGGCCGCCGCGACGCCATGCTGGCGGCGCTCGCGGCGGACATGCCGTCGGGCGTGACCTGGACCCGTCCGGAAGGCGGGATGTTCGTCTGGGTGACGCTGCCCGAAGGCGCCGACGCCCACGACATCTTCGAACGCGCCGCCGATGCCGGTGTGGCGATCGTGCCGGGGGACGTGTTCTACGCCATCAACCCGGCACGCAATACGATCCGCCTGAACTTCACCAATGTCGCGGAATCGGTCATCGCCGAAGCGGTGCGCCGCCTCGCCGGGGTGATCGCGGGCAAGGCCCGCGACGCGGCCTAGGCACGGGTCCTGAGATAGCGGGCGGCATCGGTCGATTTGCGGGGGACCCCCTGACCCCGAATACCGCAACAGACCGATTGACCGCCCGCGTCCGGAAAGCTATTAGACCCCTCCGGCGCCATCCAAGCGGGTTACAGCTTGGCTTGCGACATGGTCGCAACGGTGCCTGGCTTCTTTGAGTGCCCCTGTGGCGGAACTGGTAGACGCGGCAGACTCAAAATCTGTTTTCCTTACGGAAGTGGGAGTTCGAGTCTCCCCGGGGGCACCAAAACCACTCACGCACCTATGGTCAACCTATTGATCTCCAACGGTTTCACATCGAACCGTGTAGGAAGGGTAGACCATGCGGGAGACCAAAAGTTCCCACTTCATGTTTCAAAAGCGAGGCGTATTCTATTTCTCGCGTCGTGTTCCGGGTGACCTTCAGGGCCACTATCGCAGCAACCGGATCATCGTTTCCCTGCGCACCAAGTCACGCCGAGCGGCAGAAGCAAGGGCTGCGTCTCTGGCAGCGAGGCTGGATGAGGACTGGCTGACGCTCCGGTGGAAGGCCAAGGACGATCCCCTGCGCCGCTTCCTTAAGGATCAGGTATCAACGTCCATCCCCATCCTGGATGTCGTCTCCAACGCCCCTATGCTCACGGACGCCAAGGACGAGTATGTCCGTCTCAAAGGATCGGGACGGTCTGGCACCTTCTCTCAAGCTGCTGACCGGGCTGTCCGATACCTGATCGAAGCCTGTGGCGAGAAGCCCGTCGATGGTTACACCCGGCAGGAAGTTAACGGCTTCAGGGACGGTCTCTTCAGTCGTGGCCTGACACGGGCGAGCGTGAAGCGCGTCCTGAACACCCTCCGGGCCATCGTGAACTTCACGGTGAAGGAACAGGGACTTGAGGAAGTCCGCACCTTCTCGGCTCTCTACCTCGGCGAGGAGCAGCAGGACCACGCATCGAAGCGCAACCCGATCCCGATGGAAAGCATCCGGGCCATTCAATGCGAATGCCAGCGCATGGACGATGAGGCCCGCTGGCTGGTCGCCTTGATCAGCGACACCGGGATGCGTCTCAGCGAGGCGGCTGGGTTGATCAAGTCCGATGACCGATAGCGCACCGAGGTCCGGTCCGCTCCCAGCACAAGTCACGCCCGCCGCTCGCTCACCCCGTGCGCGGCACGAAGATGGGCGACCGCTTCCCGCCGTGCAGCGGGCGTCACCATTTTTTTGAAGCGACATCCTTCAGCATGGCGTTGTCGAGCATCGCCTCCGCCAGCAGCTTCTTCAGACGCGCGTTCTCGTCCTCCAGAGCCTTCAGGCGCTTCGCCTCCGAAATCTCCAGACCGCCATACTTGGCCTTCCACTTGTAAAAGGTGCCTTCGCTGACCCCATGCCGGCGGCATACATCCGCCGTCCGCTGGCCAGCCTCCTGCTCCTTCAAAATACCGATGATCTGTTCTTCGGTGAACCTGCTGCGCTTCATCTTCCGTCTCCTTCACGGTGACGGACTCTACTCTAAATTGGAGGAAGTTTAGGGTCTCAGGTCAGGGATATCGGCGTCCAAAAGTGACCCCCCTGATAATTGAGTTCAGAAGCTTCCTC
>CAYGKA010000100.1:0-8032 GCA_964350445.1 uncultured Flavobacteriaceae bacterium | reverse complement strand
CGGAAAGGGTCGCACCGTTCAAGCCGGAGATGGTCACATCCGACAGCGTCTCGCTCGCATCGGTCAGTGCCGCCGAGATGTCGAGATCGATGGCCTGATCTTCCAGACCGGAGGCGGGACCAACTGTCAGTTCCGGCGCATCGGCCGTCTGGCCGACCGAAACGGTGAAATTGGTAGTCGTCGTTTCATCGTCTTCGCCGTCCGTCGAGGTGACGGAAGCGGTCAGATCTATCTCGCCGGAGAAGTTAGCCGGCGGGGTCAGTGTAAGTCCGGCGAGGTCGCCGGCGCTGATCGTGAGGACACCTTCGACAATGGTGCCGGCAGAGAAGGCCGTGCCTGCCGGGAAGCCGGTGATGGTCACGTCGGACAGGGTCTCGGAGGCATCGGTCAGGGCGGCGGCGATGTCCAGCGAAACGGCTGTGTCTTCGCCCGTGGTTTCATTGCCCGCCGTCAATTCGGGCGCATCCGCGACACCCGTGACGGTAACGGTCAGCCCCTCTGTGGTTGTGGTTTCGGTCTCACCATCCGTGGAGGTGACCGAGACGGTCAGGTTGATGGTCCCGGAGAAGTCGGCCGGGGGCGTGATCTGCAGCCCGTCCAATTCCTGGGCAGTCAATGTGACGGACCCGTCCTGGTTCACCGTGCCGGCCGACAATGTCGCGCCGTTCAGGCCGGAGATGGTAACGTCGGAGAGCGTCTCGCCTGGATCGGTCAGGGCCGCCGAGATTTCCAGGCCGATGGCCTGATCTTCCTGGCCGGCGGCATCGCTGACGGTCAGTTGAGGGGCATCGGCAGTCGCGCCGACCGCAACCGTGAAGGCGGTCGTGGTCGTTTCGCTGTCGGCACCGTCAGTGGAGGTCACTGAGGCAATCAAATTCACATTGCCGGAGAAGTTCTGCGGCGGCGTCATGGTCAAGCCCGCCAAGTCCCCGGCGGCAATGGTTAATACGCCGTCGGCGAAACTGCCGGCCGAGAAGGTCGTGCCTGCCGGAAAGCCGGTGATGGTCACGTCGGACAGACTTTCCGACGCGTCGGTCAAGGCCGCCGAGATGCTCAACGCGACAGGCGTATCTTCAGCCGTGGTCTCGTTCTGCGCGGTCAGTTGCGCCGCATCGGCAACACCGGTGACGGAGACGGTAAGGTCTTCGGTCACCGTGTTCGTATCGCCATCGTCTTCCGTGGTCGTGACGGAAACCGACAGCACGATATCGCCGGAGAAGTCCGCGGGCGGGGTGATCTCCAACCCGGTCAGTTCGGCTTCTGTCAGAATCACGTCACCGGTTTCTTCGTCAACCGTTCCCGCGGAAAGGACGGCGCCTTCCGGAAGGTTGGAGATTCGGATCTCGGTAATTTCTTCCGATCCGTCAGTGTCTGTCAGCGCGGTGGAAATGTTCAACGGGATGGCGGTGTCTTCATCACCGCTTGCCGCGGAAACGGTCAGGCTCGCCGCGTCCGCGACGCCGGTCAAGGACACGGTCAGCGTATCCGACACCGTTTCGGTTTCACCAGACTCGATATCCTGCGTCGTAACGGTGACGGAGAGGGCCAAGTCCTCATTGCTATCCGCCGGCGGGGTAATCGTCAGACCTTCGAGGTCTGCGAGGGTGAGGGTATAGCTGCCATCCTCATTGTCCTGTCCTGCAGACAGGCTGGCGCCTTCGGGCAGGCCGGCAATGACGATGGTGGCGGTATCGTTCGCCTCGACATCCGTCACGGAAATGGTAAGCGCGATTGCCGGGTCGTCTTCCAGCGCGGCGGTATCGTTCGTGACCAGTGTGGCGACCTGCGGTGTACCGGTAACGGAAACCGCGATTTCGAAGGTCGACGTGGATTCCGTGTCGCCGTCGGCTTCCGACGCTGTGGCGATTACGCTGAGTGTGAAGTCTTCGGTGCTGTCGGGCGCCGGCGTGATCGTCAGGTTTTCCAACTCGGCCGCGGTAAGGGTGAAGACGCCTTCGCCTTGCGGTGTACCGGCGCTGAGGGTCGCATCCTCCGGGACGCCGGAGATGGTAACCGTCAGGGTCTCGGACCCGTCGATATCCGTCAGTCCGGCTTCGATATTCAGGGCAATTGCCGTGTCTTCAACGCCTTCGGCGTCACTGACAGACAGGGTCGGCTGATCGGCGACGCCGGTGACGGAGACCGTGAGGTTCTTTGTGGTCGTGGCTTCGCTCTCGCCATCCGTCGACGTGACGGAAAGTGTGAGGACGATGTCGCCCGAAAAATCTCCCGCAGGCGTAATCTGCAGCCCTGCCAACTCTGCGGCGGAGAGGGTGACGGAGCCGTCCTGGTTCACCGTACCGGCGGAAAGGGTCGCACCGTTGAGCCCCGTGACCGTCACAGCAGACAGCGTTTCGCTGTCATCCGTCAGGGCCGCGGCGATATCGAGGTCGATGACGTGCTCTTCCAGGCCGGATGCATCGGCGACGGTCAGGTCGGGCGCATCGGCAACGCCGGCGACGGAGACTGTAAAATTCTCAACCGTGGTCGCTGTGTCGGTCTCGCCGGTATCGGGGTCGGTATCGGTCGACGTGACCGAAAGGGCCAGTTCCATGTCCCCTGAGAAGTTTTCCGGCGGGGTCAATTTAAGACCGGCGAGATCTTCGGGGAAGATTTCGAGGACAGAGCCGTTGAGGGTTCCGGCGGAGAACGTCGTCCCTGGCTCAAACCCGGTAATCGTGACGGAAGCGTTGGGGCCCGCTTGAATGGTGTCGAGGAGAAGGTCGAATTCACCGTTCCCACCCGGTGACAGGGTTTCGGATCCGTCCTCGTCCGTGACTGCCGCGGAGAGATTGAGCGCGATTTCGCTGTCTTCCTGTCCGGAGACGTTTTCCGCCGTCACAGTCGGCGCATCGGCAACCGCAGTGATGACGATGTCGAGCGTTTCGTCAGCGGTTTCCTCGTTCCCGAATGCGTCTTCGGTCGTCACGGAAATCGAAAGGTTCAGGTCTTCCGACGAATCCGCCGCCGGCGTGATGGTCAGGCCTTCCAATTGTTCGGCCGTCAGGGTGAAGGTGCCGTCTTCGTTATCCGTCCCGGCCGATGGCGTCGCGCCGTTCAAGTTTCCGATCGTGACGGTAACGGTCTTGCCGGGCAGAACATCCGTCACGGCAAGGTTCAGCAGGATCGAACCGTCTTCTTCGCCGGTCGGCGTCGCGTCGGGCAGAAGGGCGATCGAGGGGCCGTCGAGTTCAACTGATTCGAAACCCTGGACATTGACGCCCAGCGTCTGGAACGGGGTTGTGTCGAATTCCTCCGGCGATCCGGACGCGGCACCGCCGAGCATGTCGTAGATGTCGAGAATAGCGGCGCGATAAGCAGGGTTTTCAAGGGTTTGGAGGTCGAAGTTAATGACAATCGTGTCGGAATCAGCGCCGCCGTCATAGACGTCGTTTGCCCCTTCGGTCTGCTCCTGACCGACCACGAAGATGGCGCGGTCGTCGCCTTCGCCGCCGTCAACGGTGTCGGACCCGCTGCCGCCTTCCAACGTGTCGTCGCCCGACCCGCCGAGCAGCGTATCGTCGCCACCTGAGCCGACAATGATATCGTTGTCCTCGTTACCTTCCAGAATATCGTCACCGGTCGCGCCGATGATGATGTCGTCGCCTGCGCCGCCGGAGACGGAATCGTTCCCCGCGCCGCCCTGGATCGTGTCGTTCCCGGCGCCGCCGGAGAGTTCGTCGTCCAGCTCGCTGCCGCTAATGAGATCATTTCCATCACCGCCGTCGACGACGAGTGAGGTACTGGTCACGCCGTCGGACGTGGTGATCGTGTCGTCGCCGTCGCCGGCGAAAATCGTAATCGTGTCCGGGATAATGCTCGTGCCGTCGAGATTCCCGATATCGATGGAATCTGCGCCGCCGCCGAGCGTCAGGGCCAGTTCCTCGAAACCGTTGATCGTCAGGTTCATGCCGTCCGAACTGGACAAGCTGACAGAGTTGTTTCCGGGATTGACGCTGTCCGGGCTGGATCCGCTTTGCAAGACGAGGGTCGAGTTGCCGCCACCCAGTCCCGATGCGTCCAAGCCCAACTGCTGAACCCCGCCGCCTGACGGAGCGCTTACGGTATAATTGGTGCCCGATGACAGGGGGGCAGCCGAGAACCGTGTAATGTTGTCATCGCCCAGGACACCTTCGCCGATTTCCAGTTCTTGAAAGGTATCGCCGCCGCCAAAGCCGCCATCACCGTCGCCGTCGCCGTCAACATCGCCACTGCCGTCTCCACCGCCCGTGGTGAAGGGGCCGCCCTCTTCGTCGCCGTCGCCGGCGCCGCCCAATGGGGTGCCGCTCAAGCCGCTTTGGCCGACGCCCTGTTCGCCGATCTCTCCGAATTCCTCGTTGGCGCCTTGGCCGCCCTGGTCTTCGCCACCCGCGGCGGTTTCGATGTCTATCAGGTCGTCGGCGATGTCCTGTAAGTCGTCGTCATCGAGAGAGGCCCGGTCGTCTGGTATTTCCTGCCGAACCGGGTGGAATCCGATGGCGTCCCCGTATAGGCGCTGAATTTCGTCCAGGCCCAGAACCTTGGGATCGGAGGGCACCGTGGAGTAGGAGGGGATGAGCGTCGTTTCGCCGATTCCGCTGAGCAGAACGTTGCCTGCGCCGTTCTGAACGAAGACGGCGCCTTCGAAGATCGTGACGTTGGTCGACCCGTCCACGGCGCTGACATTGACGCCGAATTTCGTGCCGCGGATACCGATCGTGGCGACCGGCGTGTTGACGGAAACGTCTTCCGGATCGCTCTTGCCGATGGCGCCGCTCGTGAACATGAACGCGCCTTGGATGACATTGAAGACCTGGCTGTTGGACGCCATATCCTGCGGGTCGTAGACAAGTTCGTCCAGGATGATGCGGGCATTCGCCGCCATGGACATGGTGCTCTTATCGGCGAAGATGATGCCGATCGCGGAATCCGCCCCGGTGACCAGTGTGTCGCCTTGATAAAGGGGGTCGCCGTCTTCCAGGGTTACTTGTGTGCCGTCTGCGCGGATGACCGTAATGACACCCTTGGCCGCGTCGACCGTGCCGATCGGTTCTTCCAAGGTGGAAATGTCACCGTTTTGGGCCACTTGTCCCGGTGCGCGCGGGCCGGCGAGTTTCGCCGCCACATCCGCAGTGATGCGCGATCCTGCCAGGGTGAACAGGTCCGGTGGGATATCTTGCGAGAAGTAATTGGTGATCAGGATGACTTGGCCGTCCGGGGTCTCCAGGAGGAGATCCGGTCCGCTGCGGCTGTAGTCAGACTGCAGCAAGGCGTCGCCGACGGGAACCACGATGGCGGCGGAGGTGCCGTCGAAAACGTAATCCGGCGTCACGTCAGTGGCAGACTTACCGGTGCTTGCTCCGGAATCTTGCCCGTTGTTCTGGTTCGTGGCCATTACCGCCTACCCTTGAATTTTGATGTCTCTATAGACCCATTAACCAATAGTAATCATTTTCAATAAATACGCCGTGATGCCGGTCACATGCTGAAATCGGCTGAGAACCGCCGTGTTTCAAGGCTCTTCTTGAGTTTTACGACCCTTAATCCCGGCAGTGTTTATTTGGCCTAACGACGGCTTGCCCAGGAAAATTTACCAATTTGCCGTAACGACGGCCTATGCCAGCCATTATGGGCATTAGAATACGGTTATTGACTGTCTAATCCTATCGGAAAAAGAAAATATGAGTTGGATATGTTGAAAATAATATCCGTATTTATCTAAAATTTTAACTATACTATCCGCGTCACGGAGAAAATTTCTATTCAATCAGTTGAAATCGCTCTCCATGGGAAAGGTGCCGGCGTCGAGGTCGCGCTTGGCTTTTCGCCCTAGGATTCGGTCTTCCCGGCCGGGCGGCATACCATCGCCGGGCCGCAGCCAGACCAAGTGGTCTTCGGTCAGAACATCGCCGGCAGCAAGCGGTGTCCCAATTGCGATGGATCGACGAATTTCAATGCGCGCCGGTTCTTCGCAGGGCTGGGGGATCTTTTCTCCGGTCCCGAAGATGGCCTCCGCCGCGCGGATTTCTCGGACAAGAACGGCCATGGCGTCCGGATCGGCGGAAAGCTGATGATCCCGGAAATCGGAATAATTGTTGTCGAGCGTAAAATGTTTTTCGATGATCCGTGCACCGGCCGCGACGGCAAGGACCGCAACCGTGTTGCCCGATGTGTGATCGGAATAGCCGACGGGGCAATCGTACCGGTCCCGCAAGGCCGTCATGGCGCCAAGGTTCGCCTGTTCCGCGGGGGTCGGATAAGCGGACACGCAATGCAACAGCGCGATCTCGGCATTGGAATTTCCGGCCGGTCGCGCCGCACGGGCCGTTTCCAGTGCCAGATCGATTTCGGGCAGGGTCGCATTTCCCGTGGAAATGACGGTTGGTAGACCATGGGCCGCGATTTCGCGGATCAGGGGCAAATGGGTGATATCCCCAGATGCGATCTTCATGATATCGACGATGCCGCCCAGGAAGCGGGCGCTCGAATGATCGAGCGGGGTCGACATAAAGATCAGACCGCAGGACCGGGCCAAGTCGGCAAGTCCGGAGAATTCATCCTGGGTCAACTCGAACCGTTTCATGCGTGCGAACCGTTCGGCCTGCCGCGGGCTGACGAATTCTTCCGTTCTGAAGGTTTGGAACTTCACCGCGTCGACGCCGGCCTTGGCCGCTTCGCGCACAAGACGGGCGGCAACATCCGCCGATCCTTCGTGGTTATTGCCGACCTCGGCAACGATCAATGTTCTATCCAGCGGGAAACGAATTTGTCGTGCCATCTGACGGCCCCTATACCTGCGCCAACCTTAAAATACGCCTAAAGCAAAATGCTAACTTTACTAAATAACGATTGCAAATAACGGCATTTGCCGAGTTTCCGCCGATTTTCCCGTCGCTCAAGTCCCGAGGCGTCATTGGACAATGGCGGCGGAGAATTTCTACCGGGCCGTCACCAATTCGAAGGTTTGCATTCCCGGCGCTGAAAGCGGTATGATCGTGCCCGGATAGGGGGCTACGGGAAACCCGTGCCATGGCAGGCAATGTGTTCCGCGCCGAAGGGCGGGGGATGCTTTACGCATGTGATCCTATCCCATGCGCGGAGAAGCGGGATGCCGACCGACAATACGTCCGATAGAGACGCCGAAACAGTTCAGTTGGCCCAGGCTTCGCCCAACCAGCAATCTCAAACGAATCAAACGGTGCAGATCGCGCAAGGCGCG
Organism: uncultured Flavobacteriaceae bacterium; assembly: GCA_964350445.1. Taxonomy (GTDB): domain Bacteria; phylum Pseudomonadota; class Alphaproteobacteria; order UBA8366; family Aestuariispiraceae; genus Hwanghaeella. The sequence goes on along the minus strand of CAYGKA010000100.1, from coordinate 834 downwards.
GCCAGCATCGGCAATGTGTCGAGCCTGTCCGGTCAGGCGACGATCATCCGCGCCACCGGCGAAACGGTTCAGGCCGAAATCGGCACTCCCGTTTTCCAGGACGATACGTTTGAAACCGGCGCGGGCGCCGGCGTCGGCCTGTCTTTCCAGGACGGCAGTTCCTTCTCGCTGGGCTCGGACGCACGCCTGACGATCGACAGTTTCGTCTATGATGCCGGCGGCGCCGACAGCAATGTCGTGATGAACCTGGCGCAGGGCGCTTTCTCCTTCGTCAGCGGTCAGGTCGCCAAGTCCGGCGACAACAACATGACCATCGTGACCCCGACGGCGACGATCGGTATTCGGGGCACGGCCGGCGCGGGGGATGATGACGAAGTCGTCTTGCTGCAGGAACCTGGCCAGCAACTCGGCGAACTGACCGTCACGACACCGGGCGGCACGGTCTCGCTGACCACGCCGAACTCCTACACCAACACATCCAACCCCTTTGCCCCGCCGTCACCGCCGGTGCCCCGATCCCTCGGCGAGATACAGTCGCAATTCGCCGGCGCGCTCCGGCAATTGCCGGTCCAACTGCCTGCTAACCAGAACCTGCCCGCCGGTAATTCCGGCGGCGGCGGAGAGAGCGGCGACCCCGGCCAAGACGGCGAAGGTGGCGAAGGGGAGCAAGGCGAAACCGGCGAGGGTGAAACCGGCGAAGGCGGCGAAGGAACAGAGGGCGCCACCGGTGAAGGCGAAGCCGTGGAAGGCGAAGAGGGTGAGGGCGCAGAGGGCGAGCGAGAAGAAGGAGCGGGCGAAGCAGGCGAGGTTGAAGGCGAAGGTGGCGGCTTTAGA
>CAYGKA010000099.1:0-8174 GCA_964350445.1 uncultured Flavobacteriaceae bacterium | reverse complement strand
TCGCCGATTGTCCACCAGGGTTTGGCGTTCGCCTCGTCGAAAGCGCCGCCGCCGGCATCTTCCTCAAGCAGGTTCACCGGCGATCCCAGATCCGCGCCGAGCATCTCGACCAGGTCCTTGTGCCGGAAATTGGTATAGGTGTGCAGCGTCGCCTCGCTGTCGCAGTGCAGGTCCAGGACGAAATCGGCATCGATCGACAGGCCGAGCAGGATCGCACGCCATTCCTGGTTCCGGGTCCGGCGCGGCAGTTCGGTTGCCGCGGCGCGCAGCGCGCCCCGTACCGCTGCGACCGCCTCGGCCGTATCCTCGGGCAGGACACCACCGAGTTTTTCTGCGGCCGCCTTCGACAGGTCCGGCCAATTGCGGTTGAAGTTGCCGCTGCCGTCATAGTCGTAGCGCCCGGTTACATGGCCGCCCATGCGCTGGGCCAGGCCGGTCGGATTGGCGTAGGGCAGCAGGACGACCTCACCCTGGACCTCGCCGCGCTCGGACGCCTCGTCCAGCATTGGAATTAGTTTCTGAAGCGCCAGCAGGCTCGGCCACTCATCGGCATGAACGGCTGCCTGGATATAGGCTTTCGGCCCGGCGCCAGCCTCCCCATACCGGTGAACGATCAAGGATCGGGACGTTCCCGGGGCGGGCGACATCAGGGGGATTTCTTGAGTGCGGCGGGACATTTCATGCCTCCAGAACTGCGTTTATCGGCAATCGATATCCGGGCGGGAACGCCCGTGCAAGCGGACCGTCCGCCCGCCGATCGTTACCGGGGAACAGCAATGTTGCCGAATGTCCGATTGCCGCGGGTGAAAATACCGTTTAGGTGCGTGACGATGTTCGACCCGATAACCGATCCCATCTTTTACATGGCCGCCATTCCCGCCGTCCTGATCGCCGGCATCGGGAAGGGTGGCTTTGGCGGGTCCATCGGCATGCTGGCCACCCCGCTGATCGCGCTCACGACCTCGCCGCTCCAGGCGGCGGCGATCATGCTGCCGATCCTGTGCGCGATGGATGTCATGGGCCTGTTCGCCTATCGCACGCGGGCAAGCTGGCCGAACCTGCTTCGGATGGCGCCCGGCGCCGTCGCCGGGATCGCCATCGGCACCTTGACCTTCGACATCATGAGCGAGGACGTCATCCGCATCCTGATCGGCGGGATCGCCATCGCCTTCACGGTCAGCAACCTGATCAAACGCAACGGCGACAAGATCCCGTCCGGCCCGTCCTGGCTGAAAGGATCTGTATGGTCCTGCGTATCCGGCTTCACCAGTTTCGTTGCCCATGCCGGCGGCCCTCCCGTTCAGGTCTATTTGCTGCCGCAACGGCTGGACAAGACCCTTTATGTCGGCACGACGGTCTGGTTCTTCTTCCTGGTGAACTACGTGAAGCTGGTCCCCTACGGGTTTCTGGGGCAATTCTCCACCGCCAGCCTGGGAACATCGCTCGCCTTGGCGCCGCTGGCGCCGATCGGCATATGGCTGGGCCTGAAACTGCACCACCGGGTGAATGAGGTGCTGTTCTACCGCCTCATTTACATCTTCTTAATTCTCGCCGGCGCTAAACTGTTGTTCGACGGGTTTTCCGGATTGTTTGCCGACTAGCCGACGGTAAGGATGGGCCAAGGCCCAAGCATCCGTGGCGAATGGTTTTCAGTTGCGCTACTCTATGTCCGGACGGGGGTATGGAAGAAAAACTGTCAGCGTCAGAGTTCAGGGGAGAAGACAAATGGCGGAAACGGACAGCCAGGACGACAAATACCGTCTGGTAACCCGAAGCGATTTCGACGGATTGGTTTGCGCGGTGCTGTTGCGCGAAAACGGATTGGTCGATCACGTCGCTTTCGCGCATCCGAAAGACATGCAGGACGGTGTCGTCAGCATCACCAAGCGCGACATCACGACCAACCTTCCCTTTGTTCCCGGATGTCATCTGGCATTCGATCATCATGCTTCGGAAGCGGTCCGCACGACGGAACGCGCCAATCACATCATCGATCCGCATGCCCCTTCCGCGGCCAGGGTCGTCTATGACTACTATGGCGGCAAGGAGACATTCCCCACCATCGGTGACGACTTGATGGCGGCGGTCGACAAATCCGACGCGGCCATGCTCGATATGGAGGACGTCACCAATCCGCAAGGATGGATTCTGCTCGGCTTCCTGATGGACGCCCGGACCGGCCTGGGCCGGTTCAGGGACTTCCGCATTTCCAACTACGATCTGATGATGAAGCTGATCGACCTTGTTCGCGAAAAATCGATCGAGGAAATCCTGTTGGACCCGGACGTCAAGGAACGCATCGCCCTGGTGGAAGAGTATCAGGACAGGTTCGAGGACCAGCTGAAACGCTGCACCACGGTGCATGACAATGTCGCCGTGTTGGATCTGCGGCCCGAGGACCACATCTGGCCCGGCAACCGGTTCAAGATCTACACCAGTTTCCCGGACTGCAATATTTCCATCCACATCATGCGCGGACGGGAAAACGTGAACACCGTCTTCGCCATCGGAAAGTCTATCTTCAACCGCACCTCCAAAACCAACGTCGGGGAATTGTGCCTGGCCTTCCGCGGCGGCGGCCATCACGCCGCCGGCACCTGCCAGGTCTCCAACGGCAATGCGGAAAACGTGAAGAACGCCTTGATCAAACGCATGGTGATGGACGGTTAGCACCGCCGGCCGATTGTTTCCCTCACGCTAGGCTGAGCAAATCAGGCCCAGATCCGGCTTGCCTGCCCCCGCCCCGTTCGCTATCGGGGCTGATTGGCATTCTTTTCAGCGACGGGACTTCACATGGCGGACGGGTTGAGGCTTGGGATCGATACCGGCGGTACTTTCACGGACGCCGTCTTGTGCCGGGAGGACGGCGCCGTCTTCCGCACGGCGAAATCCCTAACCACGAAGCACGACCTGACCATCGGGATCGGCAAGGCGATCGCCGCCATCATGGAACCGGAGGGCGAAGAAGCCGTTCCGGCAGACGCCATCCGCCTCGTATCGATTTCGACGACGCTGGCCACCAACGCGGTCGTTGAATCCCACGGCCAGCCGGTCTGCCTGATCATGATCGGGGAGACGGAGACGGCATTGGACCGCGGCGGGCTGCGCCAAGCCTTGGGTAGCGACCCCGCTGTCTTCATCGCGGGCGGCCATGGATCCACCGGCGACGAATCCACACCGCTCGATATGCCGGCCGTCGAGGCCGCCTTGGAGAAATATGCGGGTAAAGTGTCCGCTTTCGCCGTGTCGGCGCATTTCGGATCCCGCAATCCGGCCCATGAACAGCGCGTCCGCGACGCCGTTCTGGAACGCACGGGCCGGCCGGTTACCTGCGGGCACGAGCTGTCCGCCAATCTGGACATGCCCCGCCGCGCCTTGACCGCGGTGTTGAACGCCAGGTTGATCCCCTTGATCGCTGACCTGATCGAAGCCGTTTCCGGCCTGTTGGCGCAACGCGGCATCACCGCCCCGCTGATGGTCGTCAAAGGCGATGGATCCCTGATCTCCGCCGAAACGGCGCGCTACCGCCCGGTTGAGACAGTCCTTTCCGGGCCCGCCGCCAGCGTTGTCGGCGCCCGCCATTTGAGTGGCAAGGACGACCTGATCGTCGTCGACATGGGCGGCACGACGACGGATATCGCCCTGCTGCGCGGCGGCCGTCCGCAATTGAACATGGACGGCGCCAATGTCAGCGGCTGGCGCACCATGGTGGAAGCGATCGCGGTCCATACGGTCGGCCTGGGCGGCGACAGCGAAATCCGCCTGGACGACGAAAAGAAACTGGTGGCGGGTCCGCGGCGCGCGGTGCCGTTGAGCCTGCTGGCGCATGAGTACGACTTCGTCGTTCCGGTCCTGCGCGAGCAGTCGGCCCGCGCCTATATGAAGACCTATGACGGGCGCTTCGCCATCCGCCAGCGCAAGCTGGTCGACGGGGCGGCCAAACTGTCGGCGAACGAACAGCGGATTTGGGACAAGCTGGCCGAAGGGCCGGCCGACCTGGAAACCTTGCTGGCCGACCGCGCGCCGGAACAACCCCTGCGCCGTTTGGTGGACCGGGGTCTTGTGGCGATCAGCGCCTTCACCCCGTCGGACGCAGCCCATGTCCTGGGCCTGCACCATGCCTGGGACGCGGAAGCCGCCCGGTTGGGGGCGACAATCTGGTCCAGGATCGAACTGCGCGCCGGCCAGCCGATCGCACAGGATGAACGCGACTTCGCGCAAACCGTCTTCGATCTGGTCATCGAGCAAGCGGGCGAGGCCCTTGTCCTTGCGGTTCTGGACGCGGAAGGCATGGCCGTTCCCGATCGATTGGGCTTGGTGGCGCGCCGGCTTCTATCCGCCGCCTTTGCGGGTACACGTGACAATGGCAAGCGAAGCGAATTGCAGGTCGATCTGCGCTTCCGCACCCCCATCGCCGGGATAGGCGCCCCTGCCGCGACCTACTATCCGGCCTTCGGACAGCGGACGGGTACGCAGATCGAATTGCCGCCGCATGCCGATGTCTCCAACGCGGTGGGCGCGGTAGCGGGCGGCGTCATGCAAACGGTACGGGTCCTGATTTCCGCGCCCGACGAATTCACCTTCCGGGTCCATCTTCCCGACGGGTTGAAGGACTATCCGAGCTTCGAGGCCGCCGCCGGGGCGGCGGAAGAGCAAGCGAGTGCGCTTGCCCGCAAACAGGCCCTGGAAGCCGGGGCCGGAACCGTTCATGTGGATTGCAGCCGCGACGACCGCTTCGTGCGGCAAATGGGCGGGCGTGACCTGTTCGTCGAAAGCACCGTGACGGCCGTGGCGACCGGCCGCCCTTCCTTGGGCTGATCTTACTTTGCCGCCTTCACGGGCGGCACGCCTTCCATCCCGCCGCCGGGCGGGCGGTCCAGGGTGAAGAAGTCCTCCACCACCGCGTAATCCATATAACCCAGGCGCGCGAGCGGCTTGATCTTGCGGATGTCGATCCGGCCTTCCTCGGTGATCACGTCGTCGCGGACATGGATGCCGACGACACGGCCGATCACCAGCGTGTTGGGACTGCCGTTGCTGCTTTCGGGCAGATCGATGATCTGATGCAGCACGCATTCGAAATTGGCGGCGGCGTCCCGCACCCGGGGCGGCTTCACCTTCTCGCAAGGCGCGGCGGCAAGACCGGCGAGAACCATCTCGTCTTCGCCATGCGCGGCGGGCCCGGACGTCTTGTTCATCTGCTGCGCCATATCGAAACCGACCATGTTGAAAACGAATTCCTTCGTTTCCGTAATGTTTCGCAGCGTATCCTTCCGCCCGCCTTCCTCATGATACCCATTCGGGGAAAAGCACAGCATCGGCGGGTCTTCCGCGATCGCGTTGAAGAAACTGAAGGGCGCCAAGTTCGGCGCGCCGTCCTTGTTGATTGTGCTGATCCAGCCGATCGGCCGCGGCACGACCATCGCCTTGAACGGAGAAAAAGTGAACGGGGCCGGCTTCTTGGTCACGGCGGGATCGTAATACATGCGGTGTTGCCTCTCTCATGCGCACCCGGCGGGATGGACCGTCCCCCAGGGCAAAATCTCTTGCGTTGGTCTGAAAGATAGGGCGCGAAGGCCGGCATCTCAATCGTGCGCGGCCCGTCAATTGGTGGAGACACCTATTCCGACAGTAGCGCGGTCAGCGGATTGTCTCCGAGCCATTCCGATCGGACACGGGCGATGATCGCGTCCGACAGATAACAGTCGACCCGGTCAGCGACATGGCCGATCAGCCCGGTTTCGGTATTTTCCGCGGACCAATCCTCGGTGGAGGCGACGGCATGTTTGTCCGCCACTTGGACCGCGCGGCTTTCGACCGCCCATTTCGCGCACCATGTCACCGACCACAGCCACATGATCCGCCGCATCGGCAGCAGCCAGGGCTTAAGCGCCGTGCCGACCTCGGCCGGTACCGCGTCCAACCAATCGGCATAGAAACCCGCTACCTGGTCCACCGTCAGTTCCGCATAGCTCGCGACATCCCAGGTCGTGGAGGTGTAGAGCGTCGCATGGGCAAGATCGAACCCGGCCCCGCCATAGCGTCCCTTCTCCAGGTCGACCAGGACCGCGCGGCCGGTTTCCGCCTCGACGATGAAATTGCCGGGATGGGCGTCGAAGGAAATCAGCGTCTTCAACGGGGCGGGCAATCGTGTCGCCAGGTCCCGCACCGCCGCGATCTCCGCCTCTATCGCCTGCCGTCCCGCTGTTGAGACCGGCGCCAAGGGAGAGGACAGGTTCCGCCCTTGCGCCAATACTTCCGCCAACGTCGCCGCGATGGGGTCGTCGGGGTCTTTCAGGGGAGCGCGCGCCGCCGGCGGCGGCATCGGCAAGGCATGAATGGCGGCAAGGGCGCGGGCGGCGTCGGTCAACCCTTCCGGCAGGGTGAGCGTCTCGCCCACGATCTCCTCCACCAGCAACGCACCCATGGGAATGTCCGGCGCGGGTTCGATCACCCCGTACAGCGCCGGCGTGTGGCCGCTGGGGGCCATTCGCCGGAAACAGGCCGCCTGATAGGCAAGGTTGTCCCGGGCCGTCAGCGCCAACTGGCTCTGGCGCGGCACCCGCAGCAGCATGCCCTTCCCCGAGACCCGGACATGGTCATGCGCCAATCCCGTTGTCGGCAGGGGTGTGAGGTTATCCGGCGTGACAGCATCGAATTCGGAAAAGCGGGAAAGCGCCGCCGCCAAACCCGGCATTTGATCAGCGAGGCCCATCGGCGCCCTCCTTCCATTTCATGTAGGACGGTCCGTCATCCACATCCGCCAGGACGGGCGCTAGACCGACTCGCGTTCCGGGCGGCAGGGTGCGGATCGTGTCCGCCAGCGCCTGCGGGCCGGACCAGCGCACATCGCGGAACACCCCATAGGGCATGGCCCGAATGCGCTTGAATCCGACCAGCCAATAGCCCCCGTCTTCCGCCGGGCCGAAGACCGCGTCGTTCCGGCCCAGCAGCGCCAGCGCCTGCGTGAGCGCCGCGCCGTCGATGCCGGGAATGTCCGACCCGATCAGCACCACCGGCCCCGGCGGCGCATCGGCCAAGGCACGGGCCATTCGCCGGCCCAGATCGCCACGCCCTTGCTTCACGAGGGAAACACCTTGCGGCCAGGCACGGCGGGAATGGGCCGCGCCGTCCGGCGACACGCACCAGATCACCCGCCAGGTCACCCGCCAGTTCACTGGGGAACCAGGCCGCGCCGTCAACCGGCGATGCAGCCGCGTCAGGTTCCCGCGATAGAACCGCAACGCCTTTCCCGCGCCGATATCCCGCGCCAGCCGGCTTTTCACCCGGCCCAGGCGCGGTTCTTTCGCGAAGACGATAACGGTCGGTTTCAGGCCCATCGCCTCACCCGTAAAGCCGCGCGATCAGGCGGGGCGGCACGCACATGAAATATAATGCAAGACAGAACAGATTTGATACCGATCTGCGCAGATATCCCGATTTTCTGTATCGGATTGCGGAGGTTCTGACCGTGCTGTCGAGCGCCGTCATGTTCCCCCGGCCGATCCGCCGAACGATATCCACATCCTCCATCAAGGGCAGGGCCCGATAGCCCCCGACCGTCCGATAGAGCGCCGGCGTCATCAGCAGACCTTGGTCACCATAAGGCAGCCCGAAGGCCCGGCAGCGCCAGGCCACCATGCGTTCCAATCGCCGCGCCGCCGCCCCGTCATCATCCAGGGCAAACCGGAAATAGCCCGCCTTGCCACCCTTGTCGGCCCGCGCCGCGAAATCCATGACCGCGTCGGCCCAGCCCGGCTGCAGGACGCTGTCGGCATGCAGGAAAAGCAGCAGGTCCGGGTTATCCCCCGCCCGTTCCGCCCCGGCGCGCAATTGCGTCCCGCGCCCCTTTTCGGATCGCACGACTTGCGCGCCCAAACCTTCCGCGATGCGGTCCGTTCCATCCGTCGACCCGCCGTCACAGACCAAAACATCGACCGCCAGCCCATCCCCGCCCGCGCGCAGGGCTTCCACCGCCGCCGGCAGCGTCGCGGCGGCGTTCAGCGTGGGGATCACGGCCTGCAGGCGCAGGGTTGTTTTGGCGGGACCGGTCATGCCATCCGGCCTAGGCAGTTTTCCATGAGCCCGCAAGGGCCGCGCCCCAATCAGGCGCACCCGGTCACGCAATCCTGATCGCATCGTGTTCGGGGCGGGGATGGGGATCGGCGCGGGCC
>CAYGKA010000098.1:0-8444 GCA_964350445.1 uncultured Flavobacteriaceae bacterium | reverse complement strand
ATTCTGGCGGTGGTCGAGGTGAAGTCCCGCCCGACCCTGGCCCAGGCGGCGGAAGCGATCCCACCCCGGCAGTGGCAGCGCCTGCTGCGCGCGGCGGAATGGCTGATCGCGGGCAAACCGCGCCTGGCCGCGCTCTCAATTCGTTTCGATGCCGTATTGGTGTCGGGCCTCGCGGTCCGTCATGTGACGGATGCCTGGCGGCCGTAGGGACTGAAACGCCCGCTAGCCCTTTATTTCCGCGTTATAGAGCGCCATCGTCTCATCGTCGAAGCAGCAGAAGATGATGGTCATCGGGGATTGCGTTTCGGCAAGCCATGCGCTGCAGGTTTCGACGGCCACCTGTGCGGCGGCGGCGGGCGGATACCCGAAGATGCCGGTCGAAATGGCGGGAAAGGCGATGGAGGCGCAGTCGCCGTCCCTGGCAAGGTCGAGGGCGGAGCGGTAGCAGCGGGCCAGCAGGTCCGGCTCCCCCGCCGATCCGCCGAGCCAGATCGGCCCGACCGCATGAATGACGCGCAATGCCGGCAGATTGTATCCACCGGTGATTCTGGCCTCGCCGGTGGGGCAGGGAGCCAGGGTGCGGCATTCCTTGGCCAGGTCCGGGCCGGCCGCGTCGTGAATCGCGCCGCATACGCCGCCGCCCGGGGCCAACTGCTCGTTGGCGGCGTTGACGATGGCGTCCAGGTCGAGCGTCGTGATATCGGCGGAAATCGCCGTCAGACTGCCTTCTGCTACCGTCACGTCGCCTGTCATCCAGTACACTCGCTCTTATCCGGTGAAACCGATTGCCTTGACGCTGCCGTTCTCGGCCTCGGCGGCCTTGGCGGCGGCAATGCCCTCTTCGATCAGCTTATGCGCCTCACCGGCTTCGCCCCAGCGCAGAACCTTGGCCCATTTGTCCTGTTCCAGGTCCTTGTAGTGGGTGAAGAAGTGGGCGATCTGGTCCAATAGGACCTGCCGCAGGTCGCGGTAGCTGGTCACGTCGTTGTAATAGGGGTGCAGCTTGTCATGGGGCACCGCAAGGATTTTCTCGTCCAGGCCGGCTTCGTCCTCCATCATCATCACCCCGATCGGGCGGGACCGGACGACCGCGCCGGGAATCACGGGAAGCGGGCTCAGGACCAGAACGTCGGTCGGGTCGCCGTCGCCGGACAGGGTGTGCGGAATGAAGCCGTAATTCGCCGGATAATGCATGGCGGTATACAGGAACCGGTCCACATACATGGCACCGGACGCCTTATCCAACTCGTACTTCACCGGATCGGCGCCGACCGGCACCTCGATGATGACATTGACGTCAAAGGGCGGGTTTTCCCCGATCGAAATCTTGCTGATATCCATGGCCACACCTTTCAGCCTTGCGGGCCCATGCGACGGCATCCGGCTCCGGCAGAGAGGATACTGTATCACAGGGGAATTATGTTGCGGCGCAGCAATACACTTTGCAGCGCACAAATCAAGGCCAAATCCCTGAAATCATGATGCCGGCTAGGGCGCGCCCGACGCTCCCGGCCGGTTTCCCGGCAGGGTGGATATGTACCAAAGCAGCAGCAGGCCGGGCACGGCCAGGGCGGTGGTGGCGATGAAAAAGCTGACCCAATCCATCTGATCCGCCAGCCAGCCGCCGCCGGAAGAAAAGAACGACCGTCCCAGCGCCATAAGGCTGGTCAGCAGGGCGTATTGCGTGCCGGTATGGGCCACCGAACACAGGCTGCTCAGATAGGCGACGAAGGCGGCGGACCCCAAACCGCCGGTGAAATTATCGGCCCCAACGGCCAGCGCCAGCAGGGCGACATCGGTGCCGTTCGCGGCCAGCAGCGCGAAAAGCAGATTGGTCACCGCCTGCAGGATGCCGGCGATCAGCAGCGCGCGCATCAGGCCGAGCCCCGCCACCAGGGCCCCGCCCGCGATGGTCCCGACGATGGTCGCGCCCAGGCCGAAGAACTTCGTTACGCTGGCGATCTGTTCCGCCGAAAACCCCATCTCCACATAGAAGGGATTGGCCATGATCCCGCCGATCGCGTCGCCGAACTTGTAGAGCAGCGCGAAAGCCAGGATGGCGACCCAGCCCGGCCGGGTCATGATGTCCAGGAAGGGCGCAATGACGGCGGTTTTCAGCCATTCCGCATAGCCCACCTGCAGGTCCCGGCTCAGCGTCTTTTCGCCCTCTTCCGGTTCCTTGGCGGCCAGGATCAGCACCATGCCCAGCGGGATGCAGGCCGCCATCGCGGCATAGACCCAGAACCAGGGCAGGAAGGCGCTCAGCCAGATCGCGCCGGCCCCGCTGACAAGCATGCCGATGCGGTAGCCCAACTGTATCGCCGCCGCGCCCGCCCCCTGTTCGTCGCGGTCCAGAAGCTCGATGCGGAAGGCGTCGATGACGATGTCCTGGCTGGCCGACAGGAAAGCGACCGTCAGCCCCGCGACGCCGAACAGCAGGGTCGCCTCGGTCGGGTCCGCCGCGCCCAGGCACAACAACGCCGCCATCAGGGCCAGTTGGATCAACACCGCCCAGCCCCGCCGCCGCCCCAACCGCTTGAAGGGTTCCGGCGCGGGCAGATGGTCCAGGATCGGCGCCCAGAGGTATTTGAAGGCATAGGGCACGCCCATCAGCGCGAAAAGCCCGATGGCCGTTTTGTCCACCCCTTCCCGCGCCAGCCAATAGGTCAGCGTCCCCGTCGTCAGCGCCAGCGGCAACCCGCTGACGAAGCCGAATCCCAGGATCTGCCAGATCCGGGGGTCGGCATAGGTCTCCAGCGCTTTGTTGACGGACTGTATCATCGCCGGAAACTAGACGGATTCGAAGGGGGAGTAGAAATATCCTTCACCAAAACAAATACGTGAATTGCGATATTTGCATATTTCGAACTATCCTTTCCCGATAATATCTGTCGGCCAGATCGGATCAGCGTCCGGAAACATGGGCGGCAGCAACAAAAAACATCGGGAGGTGGTCCAATGAAGATTTTCTCAGTGCAAAAACTTGTCGCCGCGTTTGCCGTCGTTGCGCTGGTCGCGGGCGGGTTCTGGTTGAAGGCGCCGGATGCCTATGCCGGCGCGACGGTTCACAAGATCGCCGTCCATGTGAACGAGAACGATCCGAAAACCATGAACATCGCCTTGAACAATATCGCCAACACCCAGTCCTACTATGCCGATAAGGGTGAGCCGGTGGAAATCGAGCTGGTCGCCTACGGCCCCGGGTTGCACATGCTGCGTGCCGATACCTCCCCGGTGAAGGACCGGATCGCGGCCATGGCGTTGGAAATCGAAGGTCTGAAATTCTCGGCCTGCGCGAACACCATGGCCGGCATGGCAAAGAAGGAAGGCAAGGAGCCGGTGCTGGTGTCCGAAGCCGGCATCGTGCCCTCGGGCGTTGTCCGGCTCGTGGAGTTGCAGGAAGAAGGCTACGCCTACGTCAAACCATAAGCGGAGGGCGATAGGGGCATCCTTGCGACGTAGGCCGGGATGCCCGCCCGTCTTCCGCGGCGACCTCTATTGGGCCGCGCGCCACATCTCCCGCGTCAGGCGGTGGAACAGGTGGGTCTTGCCCAGGTTCTTCTCGTAGGGCTGTGAATGGAAGAACACCATGCCGAGGCGTTCGGCCACCCGGCGCGATGCCTCATGCTCCTCGGCCATATGGGCGACCAACTCGGCCAGGCCCAGCGTGCCGAAGGCGTGATCGACGACGGCGCGCGCCGCTTCCGTCGCATAGCCCTTGCCGTGATGGTCGGCGCGGATGATCCAGCCGATGTCGACATAGTCCCAATCGCCGATGGATCGGGGAAACAGACCGCAATCCCCGATCAACCCGCCCGTCTGGCGCAATTCCACGGCAAACCGGCCGTACCCATACGTTTTGTATGAGTCGCGGACATTGCCGATCCAGGTCGCGCAGCCCTGGCGGTCGAACGGTTCCGGCCACAGCTTCATGGTTTCCGGGTCGGAGAGGACGGCATAAAGCGCGTCCACCTCCGCCGGATCGTCCCGCCACGTGCGCAAGCGCAGGCGGTCAGTCAGGATTTCCGGAACCATTCCCAAAATACCCCCGGCGGGGCGGCGTTTACGCCACGCTTGCTTCGTCCGCGGCGCGCTGGCGCTGGCTGCGCTTGCGCTCATGCGGATCCAGGATCGCCTTACGCAGGCGGATGACGTTCGGCGTCACTTCCACCAGCTCGTCTTCCTGGATATAGGCGATGGCGTCTTCCAGGGTCATCTTGCGCGGGGTCGTCAGTTTGACGGCCTCGTCCTTGCCCGATGCGCGGAAGTTGGTCAGCTGTTTGGACTTCAGCGGGTTCACTTCCAGATCCTGGCCCTTGTTGTGCTCGCCGATGATCATGCCCGGATAGACATCGTCGTTGGACGTGATGAAGATCGGCCCGCGGTCTTCCAGGTTGAACAGCGCGTAGGTCACGGCCTTGCCCAGTTCGGCGGAAATCAGCACGCCGGCCTGGCGCTGCGGAATCGGCCCCTTGAAAGGCGCATAGCCGGTGAACAGGCGGGACAGGATGCCGGTGCCGCGGGTATCGGCCAGAAACTCGCTCTGATAGCCGATCAAGCCGCGCGACGGCATGGTGAAGGCGATGCGGGTCTTGCCGCCGCCGGACGGGCGCATGTCGGTCATTTCCGCCTTGCGCTGACCCAGCTTTTCCACGACGACGCCGGCGAATTCCTCGTCCACGTCGACCTGGACTTCTTCCATCGGCTCCAGCCGCTTGCCGTTTTCGTCCTGGGTATAGAGCACCCGGGGCGGTCCGATCGTCAGCTCGAAGCCTTCGCGGCGCATCTGTTCGATCAGCACGCCCAGCTGCAGTTCCCCGCGGCCGGCGACTTCGAAAGCGTCCTTGTCGGCGGATTCGGTGACGCGGATGGCGACGTTGCTTTCCGCCTCCCGCTTCAGCCGGTCGCCGATCATCCGTCCGGTCAGCTTGTCGCCGCCGTTACGGCCGGCCAGCGGCCCGTCGTTCACGGCAACGGTCATCGCCATGGTCGGCGGGCTGATCGGCCGGCCTTCCAGCGGTTCGGTGACGGAAAGGGCGCAGATCGTGTCGGCGACGGTCGCCTTCTGCAGGCCGGCGATGGCGATGATGTCGCCCGCTTCGGCAATTTCGATGGGTTCGCGCTTCAGGCCCCGGAAGGCGAGCAGCTTGGTCAGGCGCACCTGTTCCAGCAATTTGCCCTTGGTGCTCAGCCCCTTCACGGTTTCGCCCATCTTCACCTTGCCGGAGAAAATCCGGCCGGTCAGGATGCGGCCCAGATAGGGGTCGGATTCCAGCGTTGTCGCCAGCATCCGGAACGGGCCGTTCACATCCGCTTCCGGCGGGGCGACATGGGCGACGATGCGTTCGAACAGCGGGTCCATGCTGGTGCGCTCGGCCTCAAGGTCGACGGCGGCCCAGCCCTGTTTGGCCGAGGCGTAGAGGATCGGGAATTCAAGCTGCTCTTCGGTCGCGTCCAGCGCCACGAAAAGGTCGAAAACCTGGTCCACGACCCAGTCGGGACGGGCGTCGGGCTTGTCGGTCTTGTTGACCACCAGGATCGGCTTCAGGCCCAGCGCCAGCGCCTTCATGGTAACGAACTTGGTCTGCGGCATCGGCCCTTCGGCCGCGTCCACCAGCAACACCACGCCGTCGACCATGGAGAGGATGCGCTCCACCTCACCGCCGAAATCGGCGTGGCCGGGGGTGTCGACGATGTTCAAGCGCACGCCGTTCCAATCGACCGAGGTGCATTTCGCAAGGATGGTGATCCCGCGTTCCTTTTCCAGGTCGCCTGAATCCATCGCCCGTTCGTCGACGTGCTGGTTCGACCGCACCGCGCCCGATTGTTTCAGAAGTTCGTCCACCATGGTCGTTTTGCCATGGTCGACATGGGCGATGATCGCCAGGTTGCGAAGTTCCATTGTCTTGTTCCGGAGTTGCGGGCCGGCAGCCAAAATTAGCCGCGCGCGGCATCAATTGCGCGCCTTCTACCCTGATCCTTGCTGCGCCGCAAGATGGCGTGGGATTCGGGGCGTTCGATTGCCTATGCGGAAACCGGTCTTATCGCGATGACACCGGCGCTGCGACTGCGGACTTCCGGGGTCGCCAAACAGTTTTCGACGCTTTCATAGCCCGGCGCCCCTGGATAGGGCAGGACGGCAAAAGGCGGGCTGTGATTGGCGGGGCAGTAGAGGATCGCCTCGTTCGGACCAAGTGAATCGATATCCAGGATCGCGGTAGACCGGGTCATTAGAAAAAGCGGACGCGCGTCGGGCCCACGCTGGCGCAAATCGGCGATCAATGCTTCCTGGCTTGCTTGGTTCAAGCCGTCCTCAACCATATCGATCACAAGCGGCCCGTTTGCCCCGGCGTGGTTTGTTGTTTGGTCACTCGTTATCGGCGCGATCGCCATCAACAGGTTGGTGAGTGCTT
This sequence comes from uncultured Flavobacteriaceae bacterium, assembly GCA_964350445.1. Classification (GTDB taxonomy): domain Bacteria; phylum Pseudomonadota; class Alphaproteobacteria; order UBA8366; family Aestuariispiraceae; genus Hwanghaeella. The sequence goes on along the minus strand of CAYGKA010000098.1, from coordinate 2,031 downwards.
CGGATCTTTCCGCGCCGCCAGCCTCCAGCCGCGCCAGAAGGGGCTCAAGCATTGCACTGTCCGCCGCGCCCTGTTCGGTACGGTCCAGGCCCAGAAAAACCGCTTCCGGAAGGGTTTCCGCGATTTTCCGGGCCAAACGCGTTTTCCCGCTACCCAGCGGCCCGGTGATGTAGGTGATCGGCTTGATTTCACAAAGGTCGAAACGCTCCCCTTCCCAAGGCCAGGGAAGATCGAAGCTGGCGATGGGCTGAATCGGAAGAACAACCCGCGCCAATTCCCCCTCGGCAGGCTTGTTCCCGGCGGAAAGGGCAGCCCGAAGCGCCGCAACCCGCGCCGCTTTGTCGGCAAGAAGCCTTGCTTCGCCTTCCAGCGCGGCTTGATGGGCCGCCAGAATGGGCGGAAGACGGTTGGGGATGTCGTCCAGAACATCCGCTGCCTGGGCAAGGCTTAGCCCCAGTTTCCGCAAGCCAACGACTTCCGCCGCGCGCGCCATTTGTTGGGGACCATAGGTCCGCCAGCCGGCCTCGGTGCGGACCGGGGCGATCATCCCACGTTCTTCATAAAGCCGAAGCGTCTTCGGCGAGATGCCGAGTCGGCGTGCTGCTTCCGCGGGGGTGAAAAATTGTTTCGAAACCGACATGACCCCTCCAAGATATCTATGATATCCCGTTTGTCGGGCCTGCCCCAGGGGCCGGGTCAACGGAAAAATGCGGTCTTGGCTGGCAATTGCACCTCTGAAACAAGAGATGTTTGTTGCTCAATGCCTAACTAAGGCAGCGCCGATATACAATTTTGCCCTTACCGTGCAGTATCTAAATATGGACTTCTTTAAACTCATATTGAGAACACTAAAGCTGTTCTGGGATGCTTTGTTGTTTTGGGTATTTCTGCTGGGCATTTTGTATGCGCCCGCAGACACACGGGACATTATCTCGACATACCCTTGGTTGAAGGCGACGGCAGACATTTTTGACCGCAGCGATTTTCTCATTGGGTTGTTGGTTGCTGCTGGCATTTGGATCACATGGATGGACGCAAGGCCATTTGTGCTAGACCGAATTAATCGGAATAAAACACACCCTCTATTACCTGTTCTGGACCGCAATGCCGGCGTGCACTGCACTAGATTCGTGCCAGACAAGGATAATTTGATCGATAAATCAGTTTATAAACTTACGGTCTTACTTGGTGTCCGCAATGTGTTTCGAGAAAACAAGACCGTCAAGAATGTCAGGATAAGGATAGTGTTTGTTGGCCAGCCAACCGGGTTGCCTCTCTTCAATTCTGATGGAGACACAATTGATATTCAGCCCGGAGTTACAGAATTTTTTAAGTTAGGATCGTGTTACAGCACCAAGTCCCATATGGCTCATGACTACAATACGGTCGACTCAGCCGAACTAAAGATGATGAGGCAACTTGCGGAGCAAGATAATTTCGGTGTCACCAGCACCACAAAAGAAAAAGAATTTGGAGTTAATGGTAACTTGGAATGGGAGATGCAAGCCTTGATATCGGCTGACGATATGCCGTCTCTCTTGGCTCAATTGGCAGTAAACGCCAGCGAAAAAGATATGCCAATTAGGATAACAAACCTAACTATCGTTTCACGGCATTGATTTGCGCGCTACCCCTTCAAAAACGCCACGATCCATTTGGCGAGCACGTCGCGGTTGAGGTCCTTGGCGAGGCTTTGCTTGGCGGCGCTGGAGACCGCTTCGCCCATCCGTTCCCACCGCATGTCGATCAGGTCGGATGAAAAATTCGGCGACATTTCGGGGTGGCACTGCATGGTCATGACGGTGTCGCCGATGGTCATGATGCCGGCCTCGCAAAAATTGCTGCCGCCATAGACCGTCGCACCCGGCGGGACCTCAACCACCTGATCCTGGTGGGAGACGATGCAGTTGACCGCGTCATGATCGGTCACCATCCAGGGCGCGCGTTCGGAAATCTTGTAGGTATGCGCGCCGGCCCCCCAGCCCTTGTCGGACTTCACCACCGTGCCGCCGAAGGCCTGGGCGTAGAGCT
>CAYGKA010000097.1:0-8603 GCA_964350445.1 uncultured Flavobacteriaceae bacterium | reverse complement strand
ACAATACGCAGGAAGAATTCTTCCATACCTTCAACGCGCTGGTGGACCAGAACCGGCAAGTGGTGATTTCGGCCGACAAGTCCCCGGCGGAACTGGAAGGAATCGAAGATCGCATGAAATCGCGTCTCGGCTGGGGCCTGGTCGCGGAGATCCATTCCACCACCTACGAACTGCGCCTGGGCATTCTTCAGTCCAAGGCAGAGCAGATGAGCGCGGAGATCCCGGCCAAGGTGCTGGAATTCCTGGCGCACAAGATCACCTCCAACGTCCGTGAGCTGGAAGGTGCGCTGAACCGTCTGGTCGCCTATGCGAACCTCGTCGGCCGGTCGATCACGCTGGAAACCGCGCAGGAAGTTCTGCACGACCTGTTGCGGGCCAATGATCGCCGCGTGACGATCGAGGAAATCCAGAAACGCGTCGCCGAGCATTTCAACGTGAAGCTCTCGGAAATGCACTCCGCCCGGCGCAGCCGCGGGATCGCGCGCCCGCGCCAGGTGGCGATGTATCTCTCGAAACAGCTCACCGCCCGTTCGCTGCCGGAAATCGGCCGCAAATTCGGCGGCCGCGACCACACGACCGTCATGCATGCGGTGCGGAAGGTCGACGAGCTGAAGCTGGCCGACAGCAGTTTCGCGGAAGACGTGGAACTGCTTCGCCGGATGCTGGAAGGGTAAGCGCACCGTCCGGCCTCGCCTTGACGTTATTCCCGGATCGACCGCGGATGGGGCAGGGTTCGGGAACCCGCAGGGCGGGCCCCTTGAAGGGGCCGCGAAAGGACGCTGAATACCCGATTCGCTAAAATTGCCTTATTTCGGCGGCCGGCAATGGTCAGGCCCGTGGCGGCGTTTCCGGCCGGTTTTGGAAGGTCGCGCGGAGCGATCAAAATAGCACAACAAAATCAATCTGTTACAAGTCTCTCTCCAGCAAGGATTTTTGCCCGGTCCGGCTTTATCGCCGCGCGGCAAATAGCTGGGCATTCCGGACTGAGGTGGTATAGTTTTTACCCGTTCTCGGGGGGCCGATTTCCAGGCTTCCCGCTCCCCCAGCCAACCTTGGGCCAGCCGTGTCCGGATGGTATCTGGAGCGGTCCTTCTCAGGCTTGTGGTGGGGCTGCCGGATAATGGACTACCGGGTGAGGCAGCCGGACGGGGGCACGACGGGGCGGTTTCGCCGCCCGCATCGTCGGTCGACTCTTAGCGAACGCGGGTTCGACCCCGCGAAAACAGAATTAGGGGCGGGGGAACCTGCTCCGGACAGAAACGGATCATCGACGACCCATGAAGCTGACCATTGAACGCGCCGAACTGCTCCGCTCCCTGAATCACGTGCAAAGCGTAGTTGAGCGCAGGAACACCATACCGATCCTGTCCAATGTCCTGATCGAGGCTTCCGGCAGCACGCTGCGCCTGACCGCGACGGACATGGATATCGCCATCGTCGAATCCGTCGCCGCCTCGATCGGAACGGAAGGGGCGACGACCGCACCGGCGCACACGCTGTACGACATCGTCCGCAAACTGCCGGACGGCGCGCAGGTGGAACTCGGCAAGGAAGACGATCGTCTGGAATTGCGCAGCGGCCGCTCGCGCTTCACCCTGCAGACGCTGCCGACCGAGGATTTCCCGGTCATGACCGGCGGCGACCTGCCGCACAGTTTCAGCCTCAGCGCGGACATCCTGCGCGGCATTGTCGATCGGACGCGGTTCGCCATCTCGACCGAGGAAACCCGCTATTACCTGAACGGCATCTACTTGCATTCGGCGGACGGCATCATGCGTGCGGTGGCGACGGACGGTCACCGTCTGGCGCGCGTCGAAGCCCCCCTGCCGGAAGGTGCGGAAGGCATGCCGGGCGTGATCGTGCCGCGCAAGACCGTGAGCGAGCTTCGGAAGCTGATCGACGAAACGGAAGGCGATGTCGAAATCGCGCTGTCCGACACCAAGATCCGCTACGCCTTCGACAAGGTTGAGCTGACCTCCAAGCTGATCGACGGAACTTTCCCCGATTACGAACGCGTCATTCCGTCGGGCAACACCAAGATGATGCAGGTCGATTGCAAGGTCTTCGCGAACGCGGTGGATCGTGTTTCCACCATCGCGACGGAAAAGATGCGCGCCGTGAAGATGGCGATCGCGCCGGGCACGATGACGCTTTCCGCCTCCAGCCAGGACAGCGGCTCGGCGGTGGAAGAGATCGAAATCGGCTACGACAACGATGCGATCGAGATCGGCTTCAACTCCCGCTATCTGCTGGATATTTCCGGACAGATCGAAAGCGGACAGGCCAGGTTCGAGATGGCGGATGCGTCCTCTCCGACCATCGTGCGCGATGTGGAAGACGACAGCGCGCTCTATGTCCTGATGCCGATGCGGGTTTAAGGGCGGCGCGGAACAGCGCCGGCCGGCCGGAAAGAGCATTTGATGATAGCCGCCGAAAGACTGGACCATACCGGTGACCCCGGTACCGGTGCTGCCCGGTCTGACCCGGCGCGGTCGGTTGCGGTCCGGCGGCTGACATTGACCGATTTCCGGAATTACACGTCCTTGCGCCTCGACCTGGATGTATCCCCGGTCGTGCTGATCGGGCCGAACGGGGCAGGCAAGACCAACTTGCTGGAGGCCGTCTCTCTGCTGACGCCGGGGCGAGGCTTGCGCCGGGCGAAACTCTCCGAGATGGACCGCCGTGGCGGCCCCGACCTGTCGGGAGCCGGCTGGGGCGTTGCCGCCGAGGTGGACAGCACGATGGGGCCGATACAGGTCGGCACCGGCCGGGAACCGGGCGGCGAACGCCGGTCGGTCCGGATTAACGGCGCGCCGTCATCCGCGCAGGCTTTGTCCGGCTATCTCGGCGCCGTCTGGGTGACGCCGCAGATGAACCAGATCTTCCTGGAATCGGCCGGCAACCGCCGGCGCTTCCTGGACCGGTTGATCTTTTCGACCGACCCGGCCCATGCCGGCCGGGTATCGTCCTACGAACAGGCCATGCGCGACCGGGCGCGGCTGTTGAAGGATCGCGGTGCCGACGGGGCGGACAAGGCATGGCTGTCGGCGCTGGAGGCGCAGATGGCGGAACGCGGCGTGGCGGTGGCGGCGGCGCGGCTGGATATGACGGAAAGGCTGGGCCGGGTTGCGGCGGATGGTTTCGGTCCCTTCCCCGGCGCGGCGGTCGCGATCGACGGTGAAATCGAAACCTGGCTGCGCGACGGGCCGGCTTTGGCGGCGGAAGATGCGTTCCGCGACAGATTGGCCGCGGGCAGGGCGCCGGATGCGACCGCCGGCGGCGCGGGCGTCGGCCCGCATCGCTGCGACCTTCGGGTCCGGCATTTGGAAAAGGACATGGCCGCGGATCAATGCTCGACAGGCGAGCAGAAGGCCCTGCTGATGGCTTTGGTTCTGGCACATGCCCGGCTGCTGTCGGCAGAGCGCGGGGTGGTTCCCCTGCTGCTGCTGGACGAGGTGGCGGCGCATTTGGACGAGACCCGACGCGCGGCTCTGTTCGGGGCGATTACCGATTTCGGCAGCCAGGCCTGGTTGACGGGAACCGATGCGTCGGTTTTCGCGCCGCTGGCGCGGACGGCACAGGCTTGGCGCGTCGCCGATGCAAGTTTGCAGGCGGCGGCCCTATGACGGTTCAATTAGCGTATAGTGTAGTTAACAATGGAAAACGGGTTGGTTAACCGATGAGCGATACCACGGACGACACGAACCAGAACGGCGGTCAGGAAGCGGATTACGGCGCCGACTCTATCAAGGTTCTGCGCGGGCTGGAAGCGGTGCGGAAGCGGCCCGGCATGTATATCGGCGACACCGATGACGGAACCGGCCTGCATCACATGGTTTACGAAGTCGTCGACAATGCGATCGATGAGGCACTGGCGGGCCACTGCGACATCGTCACCGTCACCCTCAACGGCGATGGTTCCGTCACCGTAACGGATAACGGGCGCGGCATTCCCACGGATATTCACGGCGAAGAAGGCGTCTCGGCGGCGGAGGTCATCATGACCCAGCTGCATGCCGGCGGAAAATTCGACCAGAATTCCTACAAGGTTTCCGGCGGGTTGCACGGCGTCGGCGTCTCCGTGGTGAACGCGCTTTCGGCGTCGCTCAAGCTGAAGGTCAAGCGCGCCGGCAAGATCCATGAAATGTCCTTCACCCATGGCGACGCGGACGGCCCGCTGGAAGTCACCGGGGATGCGGGAACGGACACGGGAACGGAAGTGACCTTCTTGCCGTCGACCGGCACCTTCACCATGACGACCTTCGATTTCGGCACTCTGGAACATCGGTTGCGTGAACTGGCCTTCCTCAATTCGGGTGTGGCGATCCGGCTGACGGATGCGCGCCAAGCGGAGCCAAGGGTCGTGGACCTGCATTACGACGGGGGGGTCGAAGCCTTCGTGCGTTGGCTCGACCGGTCGAAACAGGCGCTGCACGACACGCCGATCGTGGTTTCCGGCGAACGCGACGGGACGACCGTCGAACTGGCGATGCAGTGGAACGACAGCTATCACGAGACGACGCTGTGCTTCACCAACAACATTCCGCAACGCGACGGCGGCACGCATCTGGCGGGATTCCGCGGGGCGCTGACCCGGCAGATCAACAATTATGCGGCCAATTCCGGCCTGGCGAAGAAGGAAAAGGTCTCGATTTCCGGCGACGACGCGCGCGAAGGGCTCACCTGCGTTCTGTCGGTGAAGGTGCCTGACCCGAAATTCTCCAGCCAGACGAAAGACAAGCTCGTGTCTTCCGAGGTTCGGCCCGTCGTCGAGGCGGTGGTGAACGAAAAGCTCGCCGAATGGTTCGAGGAACATCCCCAGGACGCCCGCAAGGTGGTGCAAAAGGTCGTCGAAGCGGCCGCGGCGCGGGAAGCGGCGCGGCGTGCGCGCGAATTGACCCGCCGGAAAGGCGTGCTCGACATCGCCTCGCTGCCGGGCAAACTGGCCGATTGTCAGGAGCGCGATCCGGCGCTTTCCGAACTCTTCATCGTCGAGGGCGACAGCGCCGGCGGTTCCGCGAAACAGGGCCGGAACCGAAAGTTCCAGGCCATCCTGCCCCTGAAGGGCAAGATCCTGAATGTGGAACGCGCGCGTTTCGACAAGATGCTGTCGAGCCAGGAAATCGGCACCATGATCACGGCGCTCGGCACCGGCATCGGCCGCGACGATTTCAACATCGAAAAGCTGCGTTATCACAAGATCATCATCATGACGGATGCGGATGTCGACGGCAGCCATATCCGAACCCTGTTGTTGACCTTCTTCTACCGGCAAATGCCGGAACTGATCGAACGCGGATACCTCTATATCGCCCAGCCGCCGCTCTATCAGGTCAAACGGGATGGAAAATCCGTCTATCAGAAGGATGACGGCGCGCTCGAACGCTATCTCGTCGACAACATGCTGGGGGCCGGTGTCTTGACCGGCGCCGACGGCGCACAAAGGGCCCGGGACGACCTGAAAAGCATCATCGAAGACGCGCGGCAGTCCTATCGCCTGATCGAGCCGTTGGTCAGAAAGGCCCGAAGTTGGGACGTCGTCGAACAGGCGGCGATCCTTGGCATGCTGGATTTCGCGAAGGAAAAGACAGCCGAACAGGCCCAGCAGGGGGTCGATGAATTGGCCGAACGGCTGGATTCGCTGCTGCCTGTGGCGGAACGCGGCTGGCAGGGCGAGGTCCTCGACGATGGCGGGTTCGCCCTGACGCGGACGCTGCGCGGCGTGAGCGAACGCTGCGTGGTCGACGGCGATCTGCTACGGTCGGCCGAGGCACGCCGGTTGAGCGCCATGTCGGGCAGTTTCAAGGCACTGTATGTGCCGCAGGCGACCCTGGTCGTGAAGGATAAGGAATCCAAGATCAACGGCCCGGTGGATTTGTACCAGGCGGTGATGACGGACGGCCGCAAAGGGCTGTCGATCCAGCGCTACAAGGGTTTGGGTGAGATGAATCCGGAACAGCTGTGGGAAACCACGTTGGACCCCGAAGTCCGCTCCCTGCTGCGGGTGCGGGTCGGCCATGGGGATGACGCGGACGACGTCTTCTCCACCTTGATGGGCGATATCGTCGAACCGCGCCGTGAATTCATTCAGGAAAACGCCCTCAAGGTGGCCAATCTGGACGTTTAAACCCAGCCCGCAAGCGGGTTCGGCGAAGAAAAACACCCGGCTTACAGCCGGGTGTTTTGCAAAATGGCGCCGGCTGCTGGGATCGGCAGAGGAGCAGCCGGGTCCTTAGCCGCCCGTGGCGAGTCCCAACCCGGCCAGCGCCTGCCGGACTTGTTCCTTCTGTTCCGCCGTGGCCGGTGAGGTCGGTTTTCGCGACACGCCGACGTTGATGCCTTGAAGAGCCTGCGCGTATTTGCACAGGGAGGGCATGTTGTCTTGGCCGATCGCATCCCACAGCGGCATCAATCGCTCATGAAGATCGCGTGCCGTATCCCAATCCTGCCGTTGAACGGCGTCCCAAAGCTTCACTGAAGGTCCCGGCGCCGCGGTCAAGATTGCGGCAATCGATCCCGGCGCACCGAGTTGGTAGGAGGGATAGAGCAAGGCGTCGACCGCGCTGAAGATCAGGTTGGCCGGTTTGGCGCGCCTGACCAGATCGGCGAACAGCTTCATGTCGCCCGCGCTTTGTTTGACGCCGAGCACACCCGGCACCTCATCCATGATCCGCAACAGCAGATCTGGCGAAAGGTAACACCAGGGCACGACATTATAGATCAGAATCGGGATGTCACAGGCGGCGTGGATTTCCTGGAAGTGCCGCACCATGGATCCGTCGTCGGGCCTGAACAGATAAGACGGTGGCGTGATTTGCAGGGCAGATACCCCCATCTCGCGGACCAGGGTTCCTCTCGCGATCACTTCAGCCGTAGAATTCGCGATGATGCCGGCGACGACAGGGATTCGCCCGTTCACCACTTTGACGGTTTCCGACAACAAGGCACCGTATTCATCGCGGTTGAGTGCGTGCCCCTCACCCGTGCTGCCGCCTGCGGCGAGACCGTGAACGCCGTTTTCCAGCAGCCACTCCACCTGTCCCGAAACCAGTGAGAGGTCGATCGACCCCGCCTCGTCGAACGGCGTCGTGAAAGGGGAAATAATTCCGTGTAGTTCGCTCATGCAGACCTCTCATATTCCGAATGGTGGATTAGATGGCATGAAGCTATAGTCTGCTTACGCGGTGCGGCAAAAAATAACCTTCCTTGTTCCGCATAACGGAATAGGCGGCGCTTTATGAAATCACTGCACAAGGTATCCCAGGTTCTGGATTGCTTCTCGGCGGACGAGCCACGGCTTTCGTTGAGCGACATTGCCGAGAAAACGGCTCTGCCGCGAACGACGGTCCATCGCGTTCTGTCCAGTCTCAAGGAAATCGGATTGATGGTTCAGGACCGGAATCGGGACGACTACCGGCTCGGTCTGCGGTTCCTGTCCATCGGCGGCATAATTTTATCCGATCTCGACGTGCCCAGGCATGCGCGCGAACCGGCCGCCGCCTTGATGCACCAGACCGGTGAGGCGGTTCATATCTGCGTTTTCGACGGGGTGAACGTTGTGTCGATCGATCGACACGAAATGGACGGCAGCCGAAACGAAGTTATCAGGCTGGAACGTGAACCGCCCTATTGCACGGGTACCGGCAAGGCAATTCTGGCGGCACTGCCGCCCGAAACCGCGCGAAAGCTGGTTGCGAAGGAATGGAAGAAATTCACCGGCAACACGATCACGCAGGAAGAAAGACTGTTTGGCGAGTTGGCGATCATCCGGGCGCGGGGTTACTCCGTCGATGACGAAGAACGGCAGAATGGCATACGGTGCGTCGGCGCGGTAATCCGTCACCAAGGCCAAGTTGTCGGCGCGATCAGCGTTACCGGGCCGAAACAGAGATTTCCGGAATCGCGTATTCCCGTTTTGGCCGATCTCGTGGCCGCGGCGGCGGCGCGGATCGGTCTGTCGATCGAAAAGGGATGAGAGGTCGCCTTTTGAATTTATCCTTGAAAACGCCTTGAAGGTCGCCAACCTCGACGTTTAGGGTGGCGAAAGCACGGCGGGGATCCCTATATCCACTATCATCCTGTCCGCTTGTGAAGATTCAGGGTGTGGTATAGGGTCCGACGCTAAATTTGGACGCAATTCAAACGAGGGGACGCGCGGTAGATGAGCGCACAAGACTCGGCCAAGACTGCAGAAGGAACCGCTCCAGGTTTGACGGATCGATCCAGCTTTACGTTTGACGATCTGATCACCTGCGCGAAGGGTGAACTATTCGGGCCCGGGAACGCGCAGTTGCCGATGCCGAATATGCTGATGCTCGACCGCATCATGTCCATCACCCAGGACGGCGGCGAACACGGCAAGGGCGAGATCATCGCCGAGCTGGACATCAAGCCGGACCTTTGGTTCTTCAAATGCCATTTCGAAGGCGATCCGGTGATGCCGGGCTGCCTCGGCCTGGACGCCATGTGGCAGCTGGTCGGATTCTTCCTTGGCTGGCTCGGCCAGCCGGGCAAGGGCCGGGCGCTCGGTGTGGGCGAGGTGAAGCTTTTCGAACAGGTTCTGCCGACCGCGAAGAAGGTCACCTATCACATTACCTTGAAGC
>CAYGKA010000096.1:0-8883 GCA_964350445.1 uncultured Flavobacteriaceae bacterium | reverse complement strand
ATCCAGAATGAGACAAAAAGCGCCGTAGACGCGATCAGCAACATAGCCGACGTCATCGCGGAAGTGAGCCAAATCTCGCAGGGGATCGCCGCGGCCGTCGATGAACAAAATGCGGCCCTGCAAGAAGTGACCACCAACGTCGCGGGCGTCAGCGAGGCCTCCAGCGAAACAGGGACAGCCGCCGCACAAACACTCGAAGCTTCGGCGGAATTGTCGAAACAGGCCAACGTACTGAAACAAGAGGTAGATGCCTTCTTGGTACAGGTCCGCGCCCTGTAGTTCCGCCGGCAGTGTATGGAAGATCCGTCGTTGTTGTCGCCTTGCCAACAATACAGTGGGCTAAACAACGACGGGAAAACCTGATAGATAGGTTTCTCAGTGCATGATCAGCAATCTGAATACACGCAAGCCAAGCCGTCAGCCTGATCAGTGATATCGCCGAACAGACCAATCTACTCGCCTTGAACGCAACCATCGAAGCTGCCCGTGCGGGCGATGCCGGCAAGGGTTTCGCGGTTGTGGCGTCGGAAGTGAAAAGCCTGGCGAACCAGACGGCGCAAGCCACGGAACGGATAAACCAGCAGGTGTCCGCCATTCAAACCGAGACCAATGGCGCGGTCGATGCCATTCAGGCGATTTCCAAGACCATCGAAGAAATCAGCACGGTGGTCACGTCGATCGCTGCGGCGGTCGAGGAGCAGAACAGTGCGACCGACGAGATTTCGCGCAACGTCCAACAGGTCGCCGCCGGCACGCAGGAGGTCAACTCCAGTATTTCCCAGGTCAATCAAGCGGCGCGGGTCACCGGAAAGTCCTCCGAAAAGGTCTTGACCGCCGCCGACAGCGTGACACAACAGATCGCGTCACTGCAAAAGGAAGTCGACCGTTTCCTGGCCCAAATGCGGGCCGATTGACCGGCGCCGCAGATGGTTTTGGCTGCATGGGGGAGCAGAGCGAGGCATGTCACAACTGGCTGGGCAGGAAGGTTCAATCTGCGGCACCCAGCAGATGATCAGCATCGCCGGCAGGAAAATGCCGACGACCGGCAGAGGCTAGTGGGCAATCACGACCACCGGCCGAACCTTCATACGAATTCCTGGGGAATAGAATAGAAGGGCGCCGCCGTTAGGATCGTATTGTGTTGGCTAATCAGATTACCGGCATCGGCACTCATTTTTAGGAATTTCTGCCAGTCCGGATCCGCTGCCATTGCTGCGCGTCGGGTCGCCCGGTCAGCGGCATCCTTGTAGACCCAGACATGGATGTAGGAATTCACGTCCCCGGTTTCCACGGCGCCGTAGAGGATGGGCGCGCCCAGATGCTTTGACTGGGTCTTCCAACCATTGTCCTCATACAATTTCATCTGCTGCTTGATGGTGCCGGGACGGCAGGTATAGGTACGGTGATCGAAGATCATTCGATGTCTCCTGTTGGTGAGGATTTTCCCAGACGGACGAGCTGGATGAGCTCCACCAGGGAATAAAGAAGCATGACCGCACCCGAGAACGGGATCGCGGCGTAGAAAAATGCCGTCGGCAAGGCAAGGATCGGCGTCAACGCATTGGCGCTGACCGTCAGTTTCACCCCGAACCACGTCATCGCGGCCAGAAAGCAAAGCGCCAACACCGACTTAACGATCTTCAACGCGACTCGACCGCCTTCAGGCAACATATTCGGGATCCAATCGACCTGGAAATGGTCCTTCTCACGCCACAAGGCGGCCGCCCCGACGAAAACCATCCAGGCAAACAGGCCTTGGACAATTTCGTCGAACCAGGCAAAGCCGGCGAAGCGGAATGTTCTGGCCACGACATTCACGAACAGCAGGCAAAACAGCGCGCTCAAGCAGCCTATCGCGACACCGCGCAAGCTCCGGCCAAACAGCAAGTCGATCTTCTGGATCACCGGCCGCCCCCCATCACCAGGTCAGGCAGCCAGGTCGATATGGCGGGGATCAGGACTACAGCCAGAAGAACCGCCATGAGGCCGATCAGATAGGGCGTCAACGCGCGGCTGAGCCGTCCCACAGATAGGTTGGCTATTGACGATACGGCGAAAAGGACCATGCCGACGGGTGGCGTCAACAGCCCCACCATGGAGCACATGATCATAATGACGCCGAACTGAATCGGATCAATGCCCAATTGCGTTACCACCGGCAGGAAAAGCGGCACGGTCAATACGATGACGGCGATCCCCTCGAGAAACATCCCCAGGATAAGCAGCACGACAACCACAATGGCCAGAACCGTCATGGGCGTATCCGCCAGGCCAAGCATTGATTGCACCAGCGCGTTCGGAATCCTTTGGTGCACCAGCAACCAACCGAAGAAACCGGCGGCGGCGATGACGAACATGACGCGGATCGTATGTTGCAGCGTTTCCCAAAGTATGCGCGGCAAGTCGGAGATCGTAATCTCGCGGTAGACGCACATGGACAAAAACAATGCATAGGCGCTGGCCGCGACGCCGGCTTCGGTGGGGGTAAACACGCCGCCGAAGATTCCAAAAATGATGATCACCGGGGTCAACAGCGACAAGGCGGAATCGCGAAACCCGGCCCAGATGCCGCGCCAATCGATATGGTCGCGCCTGGGCATCTTGTGAATGCGGGCGACCACCCAGACGGCGATCATCAACGCCAATGCCATCAGCAGGCCGGGCACAACCCCCGCCAGGAACAGCTTGGCGACCGAAACACCGGTGATGGACGAATACAGTACGAAGGGGATAGACGGCGGAAAGACCGGTCCGATCGTCGAGGACGCAGCCGTGATCGCGGCGGAGAATTCCGGGTCGTAACCCTTGTCCTTCATCGCCTTCAATTCAACCTGACCCAAACCGGCCGCATCCGCGACCGCCGCACCGGACATGCCTGAAAAAAGCAGGGAGGCAAGCACATTGACCTGGCCCAAGCCACCCCGGATATGACCGACGCAAGCATCGGCAAACTTGAAAATTCGTTCCGTGATACCGCCGGTATTCATAAGATTGCCGGCCAGGATGAAAAACGGAATGGCGAGCAGGGTGAACCCCGTCGTCGCCGAAAACATTCTTTGCGGCAGCATCGCCAGAATACGGAAATCGCCTTGCAGCACATAGAACCCGGTCGCGGTGAGCCCCAGGGCCACGGCGATGGGGAGACCGAATGCGATCAGCACCACCAAGGCGGCGAGTATGATGAAGGTGAGCATCGGACCCTACCTAAAAATGTCCCCCGCGGCGTTCCCACCGCGGGGGCAAGCAGTATCAATCCAAGAATCCCAGGAAGGTTTCCATGTTCGCGGCGCCGCTATACTCGGCAACGCGCTTGCGAGCCGGGCCCATCATCGACGCAAACGGCGTCAGGTCCGGCCGCGTGATTTTCATGCCCGCCTGTTCAAGACCGGCAAGTTCCTTTTCTTCCTGCGCGATGACCAGTTCGCGCATCAGGTTGCCGGCCGAGGCACTTTCTTCCCGCAAAATGGTCTGCTGCTCAGGCGTCAACCCGTCAAAGACTTCCTTGTTGATGACGTGAACCATCGAGTTGTAGACGTGCCGGGTCAGGGCAAGATGCTCCTGAAACTCGTTGAGCTTGTAGTGATAGATCACCCCGACCGGGTTTTCCTGGCCGTCGACGACACCCTGGTTCAAGGCATTCGGCAATTCCGGAAAGGCAATTTGCGTCGTGGCGGCCCCTAGCCCCTCCATCGCGGCAACGATCTGCAGTTCCGGCGGTGTCCGCAAGCGCAGTCCCTCTACGTCCTTCGGAGAATTGATCGGGCGCACGGAATTGGTGATGTTGCGGAAACCGTATTCCCAGTTCGACAGCATGACGAGGCCCTGCTTCTCGATCAACGGCGCGGCCCAGTCGAAAAACGGCCCATCGAGGACTTGATGCGCATGGTCGTAGTCTCGGAACGCAAACGGCGTCATCACAGTTCCGAAGGCTTTCTCATACTTGTCCAAACCACCCTGTGTCGGCAGGTTCATTTCAATGGCGCCGAGCTTGGTCTGTTCCAACTGCTCCGGTGGCGAGCCCAATTCGTTAGCCGGGAAAATCTCGACAACCACCGCACCGCCCGTGCGTTCGGCTACGCGTTCGGCGAATTGCTTCGACGCGATGTGACCGGGATGAGTCTCAGCCGCGAAATGCGCCATCCGCAAGGTGACATCTTGCGCGAAGGCCTGCGTGGTAAAGACGGCACAAACCGCCCCTGTGATAAGTAGTTTTTTCAGCATCGGTTTTCCTCCCTGGATGCATTGATGTAGTCTCGCCCGGCCCATGCCGGGTTTCGTCGGGGCGTTGGATGCCCTCTTTTGCCGTTTTATGTATTCAAACGCGCCTGCACGCCCGTCAGCTCCTCATATGCCTTGATGACGGCTGTACAGCCTTCCTCGTCATGCCCCATGATCGACGCCAGCGCATATGTCTGGTGAACGGATTGGGCCATGAAACCGGGAAGCCCTGCCTTTTCGAGCCATTCGGCGTAGTAGCGGACAT
Organism: uncultured Flavobacteriaceae bacterium; assembly: GCA_964350445.1. Classification (GTDB taxonomy): domain Bacteria; phylum Pseudomonadota; class Alphaproteobacteria; order UBA8366; family Aestuariispiraceae; genus Hwanghaeella. Next base: position 4,400 of record CAYGKA010000096.1, on the reverse strand, counting down.
CCTTCCGTGCATTGGCCAGGGACATGTGGGGGGTAAAATCCCGGCGCAGGGTCGCCTCACCGTACAAGTCCATCATGCCCGACTTGCCGCCGGCGGCGGATATGATCCCGATGACCTTGTCCATATCCAGCCCCTCTTTCGCGGCCAGGGCGAACCCCTCGCAGAAAGCGGCGACATTGGCGAATGCAATATAGTTGTGGATCAGCTTCAGCCGGATTGCGTGTCCCGCCGGCCCGACGTGGAAGATGTTTTCCGCATAGGCATCGAAAATCGGACGGAGACGGTCCAGCAGCGCGGCTTCGCCACCGAACAAGACATTGACCTCGCCTCGGTCCGCATGGGCGGGCGTCCGCGTCATCGGGGCTTCGGCATAGTCGACCCCGGCCTCTGCGCAGGCGGCGCGCATGATATCGACATGGTCGGCCGACACCGTCGTATGGTCCAACAGAACGGACCCCGGCTTCATAGCCGCCAGCACACCGCCCGACCCCATCGTAATTTCCCTTACGGCTTCAGCCGTGGTGATACAGATGGCCAGGACATCAACCTGCTCGGCCAATTCTTTTAACGCGCTGCTGGTTTTGGCGCCCCGCGCCGTCGCGACCGCCACTTTTTCTGCATCAAGGTCGGAAACCAACAGGTCGGCGCCCTTCAAAAGAAGGTTCTTTGCCAGTCCCTGCCCCATGCCGCCCAGACCGATCAGCCCTATTCGTTCTTCGATCATTGTCTTCTCCCTTTGGTAAAAAAAATCATAAGTCTGATTGTCTGACAACAGGTTTCTGTTGTCTGTTTCAACGACAGGATATATCTGGTATCATCACCACTGGTTCATCCATTGCAGGGGCACGCATGTCCGAAACCGCTGAGATATTTGACCGTATCGACCGCCCACGGCGGCTTCCCGACGAAGTCGCGACCGCGATCATGGATGCGATTGAAAACGGACAACTTAGCGCCGGCGACCGGCTGCCGACGGAATTCGATCTGTCAAAACGGTTTGGCGTGGCGCGCACGGTGGTGCGGGAGGCGATCTCGCTTCTCCGTTACGACGGGATCGTCGATTCCCGCCGCGGCGTTGGCGCCTTTATTTCAGATCGCCAGCAACGATCAGCGTTCAGAATCAGCCCCGCTTGTTTCGAAAAACGGAAACAGATCGTGCAACTGCTGCAACTCAGGACGGGCGTTCAGGCCGGCGCAAGTGCTCTGGCTGCGGAGATGCGGACCGAAGCTCAAATGTCAGGCATCCAAGACGTCTTCGGACAAATGGAACGGGCGGATGCAAAAGGACCAGACAAAGCGCTGGAAGAGCGTGTCGATGGTGAACTGCTCTTGTACCGTCGGATCGCCGAGGCGTCCGGCAACGCTTACTATGTCGAAGTCATCGCAATGATAGAGACGAACATTCAAAACAATCTGCGCTCGGCATTTCTGAAGAATGCCGCGGCTTCTGAATTCGGACCGTCCATCATCGCCGAACATCAGGCGGTCATCGACGCCTTGGAAGCGCGCGACATCGAAGGGGCGCGTGTCGCAACCCGGTCGCGATTTGAAAAAGCCGCCGCGCGCCTAGCGGCCCGCGAAGATTTCGTCTGAAAAAGCCTCTTTTTCGATTCCGGATAGCCGCAACGGCATCCGGTGCCATCACAAAAGACTTGGCAGGAAGGTCGCGATCTGCGGCACCCAGTAGATGATCAGCATCGCCAATAGGAAAATGCCGACGACCGGGAGCGCCGCCCCGAAGATCAGGCGCAGGTCGACGTCGGGCGCCACGCCCTTGAAGGCGAACATCGCGTAGCCGAACGGCGGGGTGATCCCCCCGATCACGACGTTGAGCAGCATCAACAACCAGAACCACATGGGATCGAACTGTAAGGCTTCGACGACCGGCAGATAGATCGGGATGATGACAAGCATCAACGCGACCTGGTCGATGAACATGCAGAAGACGAAGACCAGCGCCATCATCATGAAGAAAATTGCCCCGCTTGGCAGGTCGGACGCCAGGACCAACGCCGCCAGCTTGCCGGTCGCCCCGCTGAAGGCGAGCAACTGGGAAAACATCGTGGAAGTCGCCATGATGATCAGGATCATGCTGGCGATATAGGCGGCCTGCCCCAGGCTCTCCCACACCATCTTCAGCGTCAGCTTCCGAAACAAGGCCGCGGTGACGAGCGATCCGACAACCCCGGTCGCGGCCGATTCCGACGGCGTCGCAACGCCGGTCAGGATGAATCCCATCACAGAGGCGATGATGATCAGGAAAGGCGCGCACCGCATGACTTGCCACAGGGCGGAACCGCTTGCGGGCCCGGCTTCATCCTCGAAACCGCCACCCGGCGCCAAGACCGGGTTGATCATGCAGCGGCCCAACGCATAGCCGAGGCATAGGACCGATATCATCAACCCCGGCAGGATGCCCGCGATCAGAAGCCCCGCAACCGACGCATTGGCCAAAGTGGCAATGATGATCGCCAGCACACTGGGCGGTATGATCGGCGCCAGGCTGGCCCCGGCCAGGATGACGCCGATCGACAGCTTTTTGTCATAGCCGCGATCCACCATGGCGGGATAGACCGTGCGCCCCATCATCGCCGCGACCGCCATGTTGGACCCGGACAAGGCCCCGAAAACAGTGGCGAGTGACATGGCCAGGACATATTGCCGGCCCCTTACCTTCCCGATCAGGCTGTCTACTGCTTCAAACAACACATTCGTCGATCCCGACCGGAACAGGATCTCCCCCATCAGCACGAAAAGGGGGATCGCCGTCAGGGTGCCGGTCGTCGTCGTGTCAAAGACGGAATTGACCACCATGCCAAACGCATTCGGGCCCAGGAAGACAAGGACCCCGCCGACATTGATGACCAGGAAGGCGAGGAAAATCGGCATGCCCGAGAAGAAAAGGCCGAGCAATAATCCGGCCGCGATGAGAAGCGTAGCCCACCATTCCATGATCAGGATCCCGCCATCGGATCGGCCTCGGGCGATGTCTGCGGTGGACTACCCGCAACGGCCAGGCAAAGATACTCGATCGCTGAGAGAGTGAACCCGATGCCGATCCATACGGAAACCCACCACTTGGGAATGGGATATGTCGCCAGCATTTGAATGTTCCGGATGATCTGTCGCATGGTTTCGCCGCAGGCAAAAACCGCCATTGCAGCGCAGGCCGCAAACCCAAGCAGGTAAATCCCGCGCATCATCCATTCGCGCTTTCCGGCCGGCATCAGGTCAATAAGGACCGTGACGGCCACCTGCCCCCCCGTCGCGGTCACATGCGGCATCATGGTGAAGACCAGCACACAGAGAAGATAGGCGACGAGATCGGACGACCACGCCGTCGGCGCGTTGAAAAGGTAACGGCTGACGACCTCCACGCTATAGGACAGGACGATGCCCATGAGCGCGAGCTTCGAGAGCGTGAAACCGGCGATGCGCAGGAATCCGAAGATCCCGCGCACCGCCGTCCACAGCGACCGCACCATTGACTTCATCGGCCTTTACCGCCGAAATGCAGTGCTGAACGCGCCATCTCTACCGGTTACTCCGTCAAACCGGCCTTCAAGGCCAACGCATGCAATCCCTTGGCAGCGTCACCGCAGCACCCCTCGCCAAGCTCCCAGATACTCTCGATGAACGCAGTTTGAACCTTGGCCGCCATTTCCGGTGAAAGCTGTTCCACCTTCACGCCCAGTTCATCCAGCTTCGCGTCTTCCTCGGCCTGGATCTGATTCCCGATCCAGGGCATTTCCAACTCGGTCAGCTTTCCGGCTTCGAGCAACACCGACTGTTCCTTGTCCGTCAGGCTCTTCCATTTTTCCAGATTGATGAAGACCGGCTGCGTCGCAGCGCCGAATGTCGGGCGAAGTCGATAATTCGCCACTTCGTAATGCTTCATCGAAACCATGCCGGCGGCGGGCCAACCGGCGCCTTCGACGATGCCTTTTTGCAGGGCCGAGTAGATCTGCGAGCCCGGCAGCACAACCGGTTCGGCGCCCAACGCGCGGATGACGCCGTGATAGGTCGGCGTTCCGCGAATCTTACGGCCGCTCAAATCACCGGCTTCCGACAGCGGTTCCTTGGTGAACAGTTGATAGCCGTACATGCTGACGGACATCATCGCGACCATCTTCAGGCCGTGCGTCTTCTGATAGAAGGCATCGACATAGTCCCAGACGCCGGACTCTCGCCGCGCGATGGGATCGACCTTTATCGCGTCGACGGTAAGCGCCAGCCCGCCATCCCCGGCGTGAAACACGGGATGGGTATATAAGGCGTCAAAGACGCCCGAGGCGACCGGTTGCAACTGTTCGAAAATCGGAACCACTTCCGGCCCGCTGACGACGAAGGTGACCGTATCGCCGCCAATCTTCGCGACATTCGCCATATAGCGTTCAAGC
>CAYGKA010000095.1:0-9018 GCA_964350445.1 uncultured Flavobacteriaceae bacterium | reverse complement strand
AAGTGGCCGGTCTTGCCGCTTCCCTTGGCCAGGAACCAGTGGATCTGCTCGTCCCGGTCGTCGATGAGATAGGTCACCCGGAACGGGTCGGCCGCCTTTCCGATGACCTCCTTGTGGGAAATCATGATCTGCGGCGCGGCCTTGTCGGAATCGCACAGGAAGAACAACCGCGCCTTTCCGTCGTCTGAGGTGAGCGCGATGCCTTCCAACTGGCTGCCGTCTTCCTTGTCGCGGCCGCTCACCTTGGACCAGGCAGCCATCGCCTCAACGGAAAAACCGGTCAGCATCAGGACCAGTCCGACAACGGAAAGAATTCTCATAGGCGGTGCTTCCATCCATTCAGTCGCCCCTTGGTTCCTGCGTAAACCAATGCCGGGACATCTTCAATTCCAACGCTGCGCATCCGCAAGCGCGCTTGCGGAACGAATGCCGGGGCCAGAACCCCGATTGACGCACCGTGCTTGGTGTTTATGGTGCCGCACCGCGCTCAGGAAGGGCGCCGATGATAGTCGCCCATAGAGGCGGACGAACGTCAGACCGGAGAACAGATATGACGCACTCCCCCCGTTTCCGCACCCTTACCCGCCGCCTGATGGCGACCGCATGCCTCGGCCTGGGACTGGTTCTTTCAGCGGAAAGCGGTTCCGCCCAGCAGTTGGACCCGGAAAACACGCTTTATATGGACCTGGAATACGGCCGGGTGGTGATCGAACTTCGGCCCGACCTTGCCCCGAATCATGTCGCGCGGATCAAGGAATTGACCCGTGAAGGCTTCTATGACGGCGTCGTGTTCCACCGCGTCATTGAAGGGTTCATGGCACAGACCGGCGATCCCACGGGCACGGGCTCCGGCGGGTCCGGCCAGAAGCTGAAGTCGGAATTCAGCCTGGAGCCGCATGTCCGCGGCACCGTTTCCATGGCCCGGGCGCAAAGCCCCGACAGCGCGGACAGCCAGTTCTTCATCGTCTTCAAGGACTCCGACTGGCTGAACGGCCAGTATACGGTTTGGGGAAATGTCGTCGAGGGAATGGAATTCATCGATCAGATCAAAAAAGGCCCGCTGCCCTCCGGCGTGGTCGACGAACCCGATACACTGGTTCGCATGCAGGTCGCCGCGGACGCCAGCGAATAACCAAATACCGCCAGTCCCACAGACATCGCCGGGAAGCGCCGACTGTGTCAGTGGGGCTGGCATTTTTGTGCATTTTCGTCTATGTATTAGCTAACGCAGCAGAATGTTGCGGAGGTAAGGGCGCGGCTAGCGCCCCGGTGACAAAGACAGAAGGTCTTGTGAAATGAGCTTAGCAGGCGTGGCGCTCGCATCGAATGTGCTGCAGGGTCGCCAGCAAATCTCCATAGCCGCCGTGAAACAATCCGCCGAGGCCGATCGTGCCGTTGTGCAACTGATCGCACAGACAACGGGCGTACAGCCGTTGAACGCGTCCGGCCGCGGCAGCAATGTGAACGTGCTGGCATAGAAAAAGTACTTTTTTGGGGCTGAGCCTTCCGACCACGCGCTGCACGGCGCGTGACGGGGGTGTTTTTGCCTGTGCCCACGCCTACCCCAGCCACTGCCCCACCTGAAAACCGACGCGGCAGTCGGATACGAAAAAGGGGCGGATGAACACCGCCCCTTTGCATTTTCCGAAATCCAGGCGCGCACCGCCAAATCGTGGCGGCCGCGCCGGAACGGGACTGTTACTTGCCGACGATCTGGTCGCGCGCGATTGCCGTCAGCTTCAGCAATTCGGTCTCGACCAAATGCTTGGAAATATCGATGCCCTTTTCGGCGAAGTCGCCCATTACCTTGCGAATGACGTCTTCGTGCCCGACTTCCTCGAAATCCGCCTTCACGACGTCCTTCGCATAGGCTTCGGCCTCATCGTCGGACAGGCCGAGCTTGTCGGCGGCCCAGAGACCAAGAAGCTTGTTGCGCCGGACATTGATCTTGAAGTCCGTTTCCTGGTCATGGCTGAACTTCGATTCGAAGGCCTTTTCGCGGTCGTTGAAACTATTGCTCATACCCTTCTCCCATCCTCAAGATCGTGCCGGGCCACCCTTGTTCGGCCGGTCAATGGACTGTTGACCCGTTAGATAATCCCTGGAGCCAGTAAGCGCAATGCGAAGTGCGGCCCGACAGGGGATTCTGCGGCATGAATCGCCATGTCCGGTCTGCCTGGCGAAGTAACCGGAGCACCTATCAGCAGGATATTCCGGTGGCCATCGTCAAAAAAACGGTCGGGATTCCCGAGAAAGCGCCCATACGCCATGTGACAGGCGGGATCAGTTGGTATATGAAGCGCCAATGACGCCGCCTGCCCGGGCGCGCTGACCCTATTCCACGCCCATGAGGACTCGATGGCCAGAGGCAGAAAGCTCTACGAAGGCAAGGCGAAGGTTTTGTTCGCCGGCCCCGAACCCGGAACGATCATCCAGTATTTCAAGGACGATGCCACCGCCTTCAACAATGAGAAGAAGGGTACGATCACGGGCAAGGGCGTCCTGAACAACAGGATTTCCGAATACCTGATGATGAAGCTGATGGAAGTCGGCATTCCGACCCACTTCCTGAAGCGGATCAACATGCGCGAACAGCTGGTGCGCGAGGTGGAGATCATCCCGGTCGAGATCATCGTCCGGAACATCGCCGCCGGCTCGATGTCCAAGCGGCTGGGCATTCCGGAAGGGACGCAACTGCCGCGGTCCATCGTCGAATATTGCTACAAGTCCGACGAGTTGGGCGACCCGCTTGTGGCGGAAGAGCACATCACCGCCTTCGGCTGGGCCAGTCCGCAGGATTTGGACGACATCTTGGCGATGTCGCTGCGCGTCAACGATTACTTGAGCGGCCTGTTCATGGGAATCGGCATCAAGCTTGTCGACTTCAAGTTGGAGTTCGGCCGGGTCTTCGACGAAAACGGCGAGATGCGCATCGTCCTCGCCGACGAAATCAGCCCGGACAACTGCCGTCTGTGGGACACCACGACGAACGAGAAGATGGACAAGGACCGTTTCCGCCGCGACCTGGGCAATGTCGCCGAGGCGTATCAGGAAGTCGCACGCCGTCTGGGCATTTTGCCGGAAGGCAGCCTTCAGGACATTCAAGGGTCGGAGACCCTGCAGTAGTCGCCGGGACGGGCCCGCCGCGAACAAGCGGCGCCCGCCGGCCAGGGACAATCCAGGGATAACATGGAGACGGGCGCAGCATGAAAGCCACGGTAACCATCACCTTGAAAAGCGGCGTTCTGGACCCCCAGGGCAAAGCGATCGAACACGCGCTGGGGGCACTGGGCTTCCAAGGCGTCAACGACGTCCGGCAGGGCAAGGTCATCGAAATCGACCTGGATGCCGCCGACGCGGCCAAGGCGGAAGCCCTTGTGAAGGATATGTGCGGCAAGTTGCTCGCGAATCCGGTAATCGAAGACTATAGCATCGAAATCTCCGCCTGATCGGGCCCGCCCGGTCGGTCTCAGAGAATGCTTTCCAGAAGTGAGTGAGGACGAGGCCCATGCGCGCCGCCGTTATCGTCTTTCCCGGCACGAACCGTGAAAAGGACATCGCCGAGGCGCTAGAACGCGCCAGCGGCCACCTGCCCCAATTCATATGGCATGGGGATTCGGACCTGCCGGATGTCGACCTGATCGTCGTGCCCGGCGGTTTTTCCTACGGCGATTATCTGCGCTGCGGCGCCATGGCGGGCAACTCGCCGGTGATGCGCGCCGTGAAGGCAAAGGCGGATGCGGGCGTGCGGGTGCTGGGTGTCTGCAACGGCTTCCAGATTCTGACCGAGACGGGTTTGCTGCCCGGCGTGCTGATGCGCAACGCCCGACTGAAATTCATCTGCAAGAAAGCGACGCTGACCGTCGAAAGCACCGAGACTGACTTCTCCAGCGCCTATGCCAAGGGCCAGAAGGTCGTCTTCCCGGTAGCCCATAACGAAGGCAACTACTTCGCAGACGACGCCACGCTGGACCGCCTGGAAGGGGATGGCCGCGTCGTCTTCCGCTATGCGGATGCGGACGGCGCGGTCAACGAGGCGGGGAACATCAACGGTTCCCAGCGCAACATCGCCGGTATCCTGAACGAGAAGCGCAACGTGCTCGGCATGATGCCGCATCCGGAAAACGCCACCGACCCGGCCCAGGGCGGCACTGACGGTCTCGGCCTCTTTAAAAGTCTGGCGGAGGTTCTGCAGTGAGTGACGTGAAGATGACGCCGGAACTGGTCGCCGAACACGGCCTGACCAAGGACGAATACGAAACCGTTCTGTCCATCATGGGGCGCGAACCGAACATCACGGAATTGGGCATCTTTTCCGTCATGTGGTCGGAACACTGTTCCTATAAATCCTCCCGCTTTTGGCTGAAGACCCTGCCGACCACCGGCCCGCAGGTTATCCAGGGACCGGGCGAGAATGCCGGCGTGGTCGATATCGGCGACGGCCAGGCTGCGGTCTTCAAGATCGAGAGCCACAACCATCCGAGCTATATCGAACCCTACCAAGGGGCGGCGACCGGCGTCGGCGGCATCTTGCGCGACGTGTTCACCATGGGCGCGCGGCCGATCGCCAACCTGAACGCCCTCCGTTTCGGTGACCCTAACCACCCGAAGACCCGCCATCTGGTCGACGGAGTGGTCGCCGGGATCGGCGGTTACGGCAACTGCATCGGCGTGCCGACCGTGGCGGGTGAGGTGAATTTCCACCCGGCCTATAACGGCAATTGCCTGGTCAACGCGATGACAGTGGGCCTCGCCGACAGCGACAATATTTTCTATTCGAAGGCATCCGGCATCGGGAACCCGGTCGTTTATGTCGGGTCCAAGACCGGCCGCGACGGCATCCACGGCGCGACCATGGCGTCCGCCGAGTTTTCCGATCAGACGGAAGAGAAGCGCCCGACCGTTCAAGTCGGTGACCCGTTCACCGAAAAGCTGCTGCTTGAAGCCTGCCTGGAACTGATGTCCACCGATGCGATCGTCTCGATCCAGGACATGGGGGCCGCCGGCCTCACCTCCTCCTCGGTTGAGATGGCGGACAAGGGCGGCGTCGGCATCAAACTGGACCTGGACAAGGTCCCGATGCGTGAAGAAGGTATGACGCCCTACGAACTGATGCTGTCGGAATCCCAGGAACGGATGCTGATGGTCCTGAAGCCCGGCCGCGAGGACGAGGCGCGTGCGATCTTTGAGAAATGGGAACTGGATTTCGCCGTCATCGGTGAAGTGACGACGAGCGGCTGCCTGGAACTCGCCTGGCATGGTGAAACGGTCGGGAACATCCCTGTCAAACCGCTGGTCGAAGCGAGCCCCCTATACGAACGGCCGTGGGTGCCGACGCCGGCCCAGCCGGAAATCGACCCGAAATCGCTACCTGACGCCGGCAAGCTGACGCATTGCCTTCAAAGCATCCTGTCCGCGCCGGATATGTGCTCGCGCCGCTGGATTTGGGAGCAGTACGACCATCTGATCCGCGGTGAGACTTTGCAGATCCCGGGCGGCGATGCCGCGGTTGTCCGCATTCCGGGCAGCACGAAGGCCCTGGCGACGACGGTGGATTGCACGCCGCGCTATTGCCTGGCCGACCCCGAACAAGGCGGCCGTCAGGCGGTGGCCGAATGCTGGCGGAACATGGTCGCGACCGGTGCGAAGCCGCTGGCGCTGACCAACAACATGAACTTCGGAAATCCGGAACGGCCCGCTATCATGGGTCAGTTCGTCGGTGCGATTAAAGGCATGGCCGCCGCGGCCAAGACCCTCGACTTCCCGGTCGTCAGCGGCAACGTCTCGCTCTACAACGAGACGGAAGGCAAAGCGATCCTGCCGACCCCAGTGATCGGCGGCGTCGGCCTGCTGAAGGATCACGCCAAGATGGCGACGCTGGCCTTCAAAGCGGACGACGAGACCATCCTGCTGCTGGGCGAGACCAAAGGCTGGATCGGCCAGTCGATCTATTTGCGCGAAATCCAGGGTCGGGAGGAAGGCGCCCCGCCGCCGGTCGATCTGGACGTGGAGGCCCGCAACGGGGCCCTCGTGCTGGATCTGATCGACAAGGGGCTGGTGACCGCCTGTCACGACCTGTCGGATGGCGGCCTGGCTGTCGGCCTGGCGGAAATGGCGATGGCGGGCGGTGTCGGCGCCACCATCCATGGATCGAAAGATGACCTGCCGGCACATGCGTTTTTCTTCGGTGAGGATCAGGCCCGCTATGTGGTAACCTCGACACAAGTGGATGCGGTGATGCATCTTGCCGAGCAGGCGGGCGTTCCCATTCAGGTGATTGGCCGGACCGGCGGCGATGCGTTGACGCTGACCCCGGAGGACACCATATCCCTTGAGCGTCTGCGCCATGCGCACGAGGCGTGGCTTCCCGCCTATATGTCGGGCGAAGAAGCGGCGGAGTGAGTTGAGGCGGTTTGTTTTTAACTGGTCAGTAAGCGAAAGGGTTCCCGCACCATGCCGATGAATGCGAACGATATCGAGCGTTTCATCAAAGAGGCACTTCCCGACGCGGAGGTGCAGATTAACGATCTGCGGGGTGACGGCGACCATTATGCGGCTTTCGTCCGGTCTTCCGCCTTCAAAGGCAAGAATCGGGTTCAGCAGCACCAGATGGTTTACAACGCGCTGCAAGGCCGCATGGGCAACGAGCTTCACGCCTTGGCCCTGCAAACCGCGGTGCCGGAAGACGCCTGACGATCGGCGAATGAAAGATTTTCGCCGCGGCTAATGATGTGCCGTGCGGCGGATGAAACGAAAGGAATTCCGATATGAGTGAAAATCCGGCTTTGGAAGCCATCGACAGCGAAGTGAAGAGCAGCGATGTCGTTCTGTTCATGAAGGGAACGCCCGTCTTTCCGCAATGCGGTTTTTCCGCGGCGGTCGTCCAGGTCCTGAACCACATCGGCGTCAAATTCAAAGGCGTGAACGTTCTGGAAGACGACGGCATCCGCCAGGGCATCAAGGAATATTCGAACTGGCCGACCATTCCGCAGCTCTATGTGAAGGGCGAGTTCCTCGGCGGCTGCGACATCATTCGCGAAATGTTCGAAACGGGCGAGTTGATGGACGAGCTTTCCGCCAAGGGAATCGACGTTCAAATTCAGGCCTAGTTCGCCGGCAACTGCGTATTCAAGCGCCGCGCCGATCCTGAAGGGTTGGCGCGGCGCTTTCGTTTTGCATGCCCCATACCGTAAGCTGTCCCGTAGTCATCGGGTTCGGGAGCGGCATGTCGGGTTTGATTCCATTGGCGGAGATCGTCGAAAGCGGTCTCTGCATCGGGTGCGGGCTTTGCCAAAGCATTGCCGGCGCCGAGACTGTAGAACTCGTCATGACCCCGGAAGGCCGGATGCGGCCGCTGGAAAAGGCACCAACCGACCCAATCTCCCTCGCCCTGATCAACAAGGTCTGCCCCGGTTTGACCGTGACGGGCCCCGATCCCGCGGAAATGCCCGATGGCTTCGACTTCGATGCGATGTGGGGGCAATTGGGCAGGACGGTGCGCGGCCATGCCGGCGACCCGGTGATTCGGTTTCGGGCGGCGGCAGGCGGCGGTCTGACCGGCTTGGCGACGTTCTTGCTGGAAAGCGGTCGGGTCGAGAAGATCCTGCATGTTCAGGCCGACCCGGATAGACCGATGCGGTCCCTGGCGACGGTCAGCACGACCCCCGAACAGGTGCTGCGGGCATCTGGGTCCCGCTACGGGCCAACGGCGCCGCTGGTTGACTTCCATGCCCTGCTGGCGGACGGCAAGCCGTTCGCCTTCGTCGGAAAGCCCTGCGATGTGGACGCGATCCGCGCGCTGGAACGGGAAGACGCGCGCATCGCGGACCTATGCCGCTACAAGCTTTCCCTTGTCTGCGGCGGCGCGTCGGAACTCGGTAAGTCCCAGGATCTCCTGGCACAACAAGGCGTCACCGAGGACGACGTGACCCTGTTTCGTTACCGCGGCTATGGAAATCCCGGCCCGGCGCGGATTGAGACGCGGGACGGGCGCGCCTGGGAATACAGCTACAAGGAAATGTGGGAGAACGAAGGCACTTGGCGGCTGCAGTTCCGCTGCAAGATATGTCCCGACCCGATCGGCGAGTTGACGGATATCGCGGTGCTGGATTGCTGGCCGGGCGGCGGTCCCGTTGGCGAGGATGCCGGCTTCAACGCTTTCATCACCAGGACGGTGGCGGGAGACGACCTACTCTCCGCCGCGGTTGAGGCCGGTGCGATCGTGATCGACGAGCCGGTTTCCGCCCGGACGCTGGACGACTACCAACCCCATCAGGTGCGGAAGAAGCGGGCCCTTGCCTGGCGGCTTCAGGGCATGCACGAGGCCGGCGTGCTAACCCCGGCATTTGATCGACTTCGCCTTGAAACTTTCGCCTACGGCGCGGATGATCCCCGCGCCGTCGGAAACCTCGACGGGGTAAAACAACGCATCGCGGCGGGCCGCACCAAGGAACAGCCTGTCAGGCGGGAAGGGGAGTAATGACGACCCACGGAAAAAACGACATTCTGGAAGAGGCGAATGTCTGGATTCCCCTGTCGGACGAGGTGGAGCTTGCCGCCCGCATATGGCGCCCGGCGGATTCCGACGGAAACCCGGTCCCGGCGATCCTGGAATATCTGCCCTACCGCAAACGCGACGGAACCGCCGTTCGCGACGAAAAGAATCATCCCTACTTCGCTCGGCACGGCTACGCCTGCATCCGCGTCGATATGCGCGGCAGCGGCGAGTCCGACGGGCTTATGTATGACGAATACGCGCCGCAGGAACAGGCGGATGCGCTGGAGGTGATCGACTGGATTACCGCGCAGCCCTGGTGCAGCGGATCGGTCGGGATGATCGGCATATCCTGGGGCGGGTTCAACGGGTTGCAGGTAGCCTACCGTCAGCCTGAAGCCCTGAAGGCCGTTGTTGCCATCGCCACGACGACGGACCGCTACGCCGACGACATCCACTACAAGGGCGGCTGCATGCTGGTCGAGAATTTCGGCTGGTCGCAACAGATGCTGTCCTACATGTCC
>CAYGKA010000094.1:0-9692 GCA_964350445.1 uncultured Flavobacteriaceae bacterium | reverse complement strand
ACGCCGGTCGATCCGAAGCCGCCCGATCCGCGTTCCGTCTCGGTCAGGTCGTCGACGATCTGCCACTGTAGTTGGGTCACCGGCGCGATCACGATTTGGGCGATCCGCATGCCTCTCTCGACCGTGAAATCCTCCCCGCCCAGGTTCGCCAGGATGACGCCGACCTCGCCGCGATAATCCGCGTCGATGGTGCCGGGCGTGTTCAGGCAGGTGATTCCGTTTTTCAGCGCCAAGCCCGAGCGCGGGCGGATCTGGGCTTCGTAACCCATTGGTAAAGCAATGGAAAGTCCGGTCGGAACCAAGGCCCGCCCACCGGGCGGAATGACCATATCGGCGGTCACGGCGGCCAAAAGGTCGGCCCCGGCGCTCATCACGGTCTTGTATTCCGGCAGCGGCAGACCGTCCCCATGGGGCAGGAGCTTCACGGCGACTTCTATCGTAGTTGGCAGGGCTGCGGCGGTGTCGGGCAGGGGGTCGGACATGGCAAAATCCACTTCGGAACGGATCGGTTTTAGGGTCAGGTCTGGGTGTCGGCGAAATGCGCGGCGATTTTTCCGGCCAGGGTCCGGGCGACCTCGGCCTTGGTCGCTTCCGGCCAGTCTTCGTGGCCGGCATCGTCGACGAACTGGATGCGGTTACGGTCGCCGCCGAAGGTGCCGGTCCCTTCCGAGACGTCGTTGGCGAGAATCCAATCGCAACCCTTCCGCTTCCGTTTCGCGGTGGCGTGCTCCAGTACCGCTTCCGTTTCGGCGGCAAAACCAACGACCAAACCGGGCCGGGCCGACCCCGGCTTGGAAAGCGTCGCGAGGATGTCGGGGTTCTCGGCCAGGGTGAGCGACGGTAACGCACCCGAATCTTTTTTCAGCTTCTGATCCGCCCGGCCGCTGACACGCCAGTCGGCCACCGCCGCGGCGCAGACCGCGATGTCGGCGGGCAGGTTGGCGAGGCAGGCCTCCAACATCTCCTGCGCCGTCTCCACATGAACGGTTACGACCCCGGCCGGATCGGCCAATCGGGTCGGACCGGAAACAAGGGTGACTTTCGCCCCGGCCCGGGCGAGCGCTTCGGCGATGGCGTGCCCCTGCCGTCCGGAGGACCGGTTGGCGATATAGCGGACCGGATCGATGGGTTCATGCGTCGGGCCGGACGTAACGATGGCCGAACGGCCCGCCAAAGGCCCGGTTCTCACCAGGGTCATCACGGGTCTCGCGGGGGCTTTGGGGGTGGTCTTGCCGTCCATGCGTCCCAGACGGGCCAGCACCGCCGCGGCGATCTCGGCCGGCTCCGACATGCGTCCGAACCCGAATTCGCCGCAGGCCATGTCGCCTTCCACCGGGCCGATCATCTCCACACCGCGTTGCTGCAAGGTGGCGACATTGGCGCGTGTGGCGGCATGGTCCCACATCCGCACATTCATCGCGGGTGCGGCCATGACCGGCGTGTCGGTGGCCAGCAGAACGGTCGTTGCGATGTCGTTCGCGTTGCCATGGGCCATGCGCGCCAGGATGTCGGCGGTGGCCGGCGCGACGACCAGCAGGTCCGCGCTGCGGGACAATTGGATGTGTCCCATCTCCGCCTCGTCCGTCAGCGAGAACAGGTCGGTATAGACCTTGTCTTCCGAGAGGGCGGCCACGCTGAGCGGCGTAACGAACTCTTCCGCGGCCTTTGTCATGACGCAACGAACGGCGACCCCGTCCCGCCGCAAGGCGCGGATGAGCTCCAGGGATTTATAGGCGGCGATGCCGCCGCTGATGATCAGCAGGACGCGCCGCGGCTCGATCGGGGATTCGGGCATGATGTCAGCCTCTCCGGCTCAATCACTCGGTCGACAGGACCGTACTGGCGGCTGTCTTCTACGGCAAGCGCGCTGGAACGTAACCGGAATCGGAACGGTTTTCACCGATTTGACTAAAATTGTAGTTAAAACCGGGCCCGATCCGCCCGGTCCTGGGCACGTGGCCTGAAAACCCTTTGTTTAAAGAAGGTTAGGGCAGTATCAGCCGAAGAAGGCGAAGACCGCCAGGACGGCCAGAACCGCGATCATCGCCGGTCCCCAGCCGTTCCGGACGCCGGATTGCAGGATCCGGTTGCTCCGGGAACCGCCTTTGCGCGCCTGCGCCGACATCCTGGCGATCACCGCCGGGTCGATCCCCGACAGCGTCTCCAGCACGTCTTCGGCCCGGCGCAAAGTGCCCGGCAGGCGTTGAAGCGCGTCGATGGTCTCGCCGACGGCATCGCGGATGCGGGCCTCCGGCCCTCGGTTGGCGATCATCCAATCCTCGATCAACGGCTGGGCCAGGACCCACATATTGACCGTGGGGTTCAGTTTGCGCCCCACCCCTTCGGCGACCAGCATGGTCTTTTGCAGCAGCAAAAGGTCCGGCTGGGTTTCCATCTCGAAATCTTCCGTCACCTTGAACAGCTGCGCCAGCAGGCGGCCGACCGAAATCTCGTTCAGCGGCTTGTCCAGCACCGGCTCGCCCACCGCGCGGATTGCCTGGGTAAAGGCCTCTTTCGATTTGTGCGGCGGGACCACGCCGAAATCGAAATGCACCTGGGCGACGGTCTTGTAGTCACGCTGCAGGAAGCCGACCAGAAGATCGGCCAGGAAAATCCGCGTGCGTTTGTCGACCCGGCCCATGATGCCGAAATCGACCGGGCACAGATTGCCCTCCGCGTCGACGAACATGTTGCCGGGATGCATGTCCGCATGGAAGAAGCCGTCCCGGAAGACCTGCAGGAAGAAAATCTGCGCCGAGCGTTCCAGCAACTCGTTCACATCCATCCCGGCCTTGGTCAGCCCGGCGATGTCGTCGATGCGCAGGCCGTGGATGCGTTCCGTCGTCAGAACCCGGCGCGCGGTGCGCTGCCAATCGACGGCGACGACACGGAAACCATCGTCATCATGGCTCAACGCCGCCAATTCCGCGGCCGCCGCCCCTTCCAGGCGCAAGTCCATTTCGGTCTCGACCCATTCCTTGAACATCGCGACCACATCAACCGGCCGCAACCGCCGCATGGACGGGATCAGCCGCTCGCCGGTTTCGGCCAGCCAGTTGAACAGGGCGATATCGCGGGCGAACTGTTCTTCCACGTCCGGCCGCAGCACTTTCACCGCGACCTCCCGCCCGTCGGGCGTGACCGCGAAGTGAACCTGGGCGATCGAGGCGGCCGCCACCGGTGTTTCCTCGAACGACGCGAAAAGGTCGGCGATCGGTGTTTCCAGCTCCGCTTCGATGGAGGCGCGCGCCTTTTCCGTCGGGAAAGGCGGCAGACGGTCCTGCAATTTGCTGAGGTCTTCGGCCACCTGGTCGCCGACCAGATCGGCGCGCACCGACAACGCCTGTCCCAGCTTGATGAAGCTGGGGCCCAGTTCCGTCAACGCGGCGGCAAGGCGTTCCCCTTCCCGTCCGGGCCGCCGGCGGCCCCACAGAATACGGATTGCGCCGACGGGAAGGCGCAGCGCCCGAACCCGGCGCGCGGGCCACAGGGCGTCGTGCCGCGCCAGCGTGCGGGCAATGCCGATAAGGCGGAAACAGTTGAGGATGCCTGTAATCATCAGGTGGGGGTTTAGAGTATTATCTCACCTTGGGAAATCACGGATTTGCCGCGCATCGCGGTGCGCGCGGCGGGGTCTACCGGCGTTCCTGCTGTTCGAAGAAGGAGGTTCCCTTGGGCAGTTCCGGCGCCTGCAGGTCGAAGGCGACGGATCGAATCCGCCCGGTCGCCTGGCCGCGGACGACCCTGCCCTCATCCACATTCGGCATCGGGCTGGGCGACAGCGGAATGGCGTCCTCGGCGGTGAAGACGAAAATCGACAGCACCCGGCGCTTGTCCGATTTGTTCGGGGCCGAGCCGTGAACCACCCGCGTATGCATCAGGCAGGCGTCGCCGGCCTTTCCCATCACCGGCACGGCCCGTTCGGCCATCTCGGCCTCAACCGCGGGGTCGATGGCGCCGGTGAAGCGTCCGCCGTGCCACAGGCTGTGCAAGACGCCGGTATGACTTCCGGGAACAACCATCAGACAGCCATTTTCTTCATCCGTGTCGTCCAGCATTACCAGCGACGTCACCACGTCCGCATTGCTGTGCGGGGTGTAGGTGAAATCCTGGTGGTATTTCACCTCGGTATTCGTCTGCGGCAATTTCGAATTGATCTTGCTGTGATGGAATTTGACGTTCGGGCCGATCAGGTCGGCGACCGCGTCGGTCATCCGGCTGTTTTCCATCGCCGAGCGATAGGCCGGCCCGACCTCAACCGGCGCGTTCACCCGGCGCAGGCGCGGATGCGCCGCATTATGGCCGGGCTCCAGATCGAACCGGGGCTTGCCGTTGATGGTTTCCCCGAAATTATCCTCGTGCCGGCGGCTTTCCTCGACCCAGTCGTCGAACTGGGCCTGCATGGCGGCCAATTGCTCGGCATCGACGGCGTTCCTCAAAAGCAGGAAGCCGTCGCGGTTGAAGGCGTCGATTTCATCCTGGGTCAATGTCAAAGCCATTGCCGTCTTCCCTCTATGTTCCCCGGCCGGCCTCTAGGGTCCCCATCTGGCCCTAGGTTCGCCAACCGGCCCTAAGTTCGCCAACCGGCCCTAAGTTCGCCAACCGGAATGAATTGCCGCGATGCCGCCGGACAGGTTCTGCCAATCGGCGCGCGCAAGGCCCGCTTCCGTCATCATACCGGCCAGGGTCTTCTGGTTCGGGAATTGGCGGATGCTTTCCACAAGGTATTGATAGGAGTCCCGGTCGTTCGCGACCGCCTGGCCCAGCGCCGGCAGGACGCGGAAGGAATAGGTGTCGTAGATATCGTCCAGCACCGGCAGCACCACATGGCTGAATTCGAGGCACAGGAAATGCCCGCCCGGTTTCAGCACCCGCCGCGCTTCTGCCAGTGCGGCATGAATATCGGTCACGTTGCGCAGACCGAAAGCGATCGTATAGGCGTCCACCGACCGGTCGGCCAAGGGCAGGCCCTGCGCATCCCCGACCAGCCAATCGACTTGGCCCAGAATGCCGTGATCGATGGCGCGGTCGCGCCCGACGCGGACCATCCCTTCCGTCAGATCGCAGACCGAAACGCTGCCGCCGCCGGCGTCCAGGAAACGGAAGGCGATATCACCGGTGCCGCCCGCGACGTCCAGCAAGCGCATCGACGGGCGCGGTTTCAGCCGGTCGATCAGCGCGGATTTCCACAGCCGGTGCACACCGCCCGACATCAAATCGTTCATCAGGTCGTAGCGGCCCGCCACGGATTCGAAAACGCCCTGGACCAGGGACGGTTTCTCCTCCGGCGCCACGTCACGGAACCCGAAGCTTGCGGTTTTGCCGCGGTTGTTTTCAATGCTGTCTGTCGCCATGCGGCGCACGATAACCGAGGGCGAACCCGAAAGCTATATCGGGAAAGCCATCGGACAGGCGATGCGGCGTTTTAGTTGGCGCGTGGAAAACGCCGGGCCCTTTTGCCCGCCTTGCAGGGTGCCGCCATGCCTGAATTGCCTGAAGTAGAAACCGTCCGCCGCGGCCTGGCGCCGCATATGGAAGGACGGCGGATCGTGTTCGCGGAACAGAACCGCCCGGACCTGCGGTTTCCCTTTCCGCCCGGCTTCGTCAGCCGTTTGGAAGGCAACCGTGTCGTCACGGTCGGCCGGCGCGCGAAATATCTGCTGATCGGGCTGCAGGACGGCTGGACCTGGCTGGTGCATCTCGGCATGTCCGGGCGGTTCACGGTCAATCCCGGAACCGAAACGATCGTCGCGACATCCGGCCAGGTGGGCCATAATTCCGGCTGGGCGCTGGCCGAGAAGCATGACCATGTCCGCGTCGAGATGGAAGGCGGCGCGCGGCTCGTTTTCAACGATACCCGCCGCTTCGGGTTCATGGACCTGATCCCGCCCGGCGGATTGGCGACGAGCCCGTTTCTGGCCGGTCTTGGTCCCGAACCCCTGGATGACGCGTTCAACGCCGTGGACTTCGCCGCCGCCGTCGCGGACAAGAAGACGCCGATCAAGGCCGCGCTGCTCGATCAGTCGGTCGTCGCCGGGCTCGGCAATATATATGTCTGCGAAGCGCTCTGGCGCGCGGGCATCAGTCCCAAGCGGTTGGCCAAGACGATCCCGGGAAAGCGCGCCGAACGGCTGGTGCCGGCGGTGAAGGACGTGATCGCCGCGGCGATCGAGGCCGGCGGGTCCTCGCTGCGCGATTATGTGCAGGCGGATGGGGAGCTTGGCTATTTTCAGCATTCCTGGGACGCCTATGGCCAGGAAGGGGAGCCTTGCCGGAAGCCCGGCTGCGAGGGCATTGTGCGCAGGATCGTGCAATCGGGCCGGTCGACCTTTTTCTGTCCCGGCCATCAGCGTTAGGCTGGCATGGCCTCCGGCGCCGACTGAAAGTCCCGAACAGGGGGGATATATGAACGACCGCAAGGCTCCCGCCGAAGGCAAGTTTCGACCGGACCGCTTGAAGTACCGTCTCGCCGGCGCGGCGCTGGCCATGGCCGTTTTGTTGGCGGGGTTCACGGCGGCGCCCGCATCCGCGCAGAACTTCCTGTCGGGGTTCGAGGACGTGCCCCTTATGGAAGGCCTGAACGCAGACGACGATGCGGGCCTCGTCTTCGACTCGCCGGCCGGCCGGATTGTGGAAGCCTATGCGGTCGGAGAGGTTGCGTGGCCGGACGTGATCACCTTTTATACGGCGACTTTGAAATCGCTCGGCTGGCGCGCCCTCGGACAAGGGCGTTTCGCCCGGGAGGGGGAAGAACTTCATATCGACCGTTTCGGACGCGACGGGGATTTGACCGTTCGGTTCACACTGGCGCCCAACTAACAAGCCGGGCCCGGTGAGCCGTCACCCCAAAGCGGCGGCGATACCGGCCGATACCATCGAAATCATACATTTGCCCGGGACAATCCGGGTTAAGGCGAGGGAAAGCATGGCGTACGAATATATTTTGGTCGAAAACCGCGGGCCGGTCGGCCTGATCACCTTGAACCGCCCGAAGGCGCTGAACGCGCTTTGCGCGGGACTGATCGTGGAACTCGGCCAAGCCTTGGACAAGATGGAAGCCGACGATGCGATCGGCGCCATCGTCCTCACCGGGTCGGAAAAGGCTTTCGCCGCCGGCGCGGACATCAAGGAAATGGCGGGCAAGGACTATATGGATGTCTACCTGCAGGACTTCATCACGAAGGGCTGGGAACGGGTGACGACCTGCCGCAAGCCGGTAATCGCGGCGGTGTCGGGCTATGCGCTCGGCGGCGGCTGTGAAATGGCGATGATGTGCGATTTCATCCTGGCGGCGGAAACCGCCAAGTTCGGCCAGCCGGAAATCACCATCGGCACCATTCCCGGCGCCGGCGGCACCCAGCGCCTGACCCGTTTCGTCGGCAAGTCCAAGGCGATGGAAATGAACCTGACCGGACGCATCATGGACGCGGAAGAAGCGGAACGCGCAGGCCTCGTAAGCCGCATCATCCCGGCGACCGAACTGCTCAACGAAGCGATCGCGACCGCCGAGAAGATCGCCAACCTCTCCCGTCCGGTCGTCATGATGGCGAAGGAATGCGTGAACAAGGCCTATGAGACGACGCTCTCCGAAGGCGTCAAGTTCGAACGCCGGGTCTTCCACTCGACCTTCGCGACCGAGGATCAGAAGGAAGGCATGGCCGCCTTCGTCGAAAAGCGGACGCCCAAGTTCAAGAACCGCTGATCGGCGCCGATCGGACCTCATGGACCCCGATCCGGCCCGGATCGGGGCCTTCCGTCCCCGGGACGCCCAATGCGGTCTTGACGCTGCATCGCCAGGCCCCTATAAGCGCGCGTTCGCTGACGAGCGGCCGCGCCCTCGGGTGCCGTCGCAGGAATTCGTCCAAGGCGGAAAAGGAAACATGGTCCGTTGTTCGCGGCACCCGTCATCGGGTTGGCCGGCGCGACGTGATCGAACTGGTTTTTAGATAACGGATACTGACTGATGGCCAATAACCTCCAAGCCAAGAAACGCATTCGGCAGATCGAAAAGCGGACCGTGCGTAACAAGGACCGTGTCAGCCGCATCCGCACCTTCGTGCGGAGCGTCGAGCGTGCGATCGAAAGCGGCGACAAGGCCGCTGCCGAAACCGCGTTCAGCGCCGCGATGCCGGAAATGCACCGGGGTATCACCAAAGGCGTCCTGCACCGCAACACCGTTGCGCGCAAGCTGTCCCGCCTCTCCTCCCGGATCAAATCCCTCTAAGACTGAAACCTCCGGGGATGCGGTAGTTTTTTACCGCTTCCCGGCTGTCGATGATAGAGACGCCGCCCGTAACCGCGGGCGGCTTTTCGTGTCCGCGGCCTGAACTAATGTGACAGGGTCCGCCGGACTCTCCCCTAGAAGCCAAGGGCGGATTTTCAGCTAAAAAGCGTAAAATTTTTTCTATATCCGGAAAGAATTTGGATTCCAAAAGCTTAGAAAGATCGGCCTTTCGGGGATGCGCGAGGCTACCGATGTCAACGGTTTTATTTGCGCGAATCGGTCTTTTGATTCCTTGTCACCGGAAACCCGCGTGGCTACAGTTCTGGCGGCAGGGAGGTCTAGCGGACCGAATGTCAAAGGGCTGTCGGATAGGGTGCCATGGCACCGCACTATCCGGATCGGTCCGCAGGGGCGGCGGAAAAACAAGAGCTTAGAAAAACTCTCTCGGCGGCTTCTTTACAAAGATTGAATTTTTTGAGTGTTCGCGAAACTCGCGAGACGGCGCCCGTTAAGGTGGTTGCCGACAGGATAGTTTTGTCCGATGCCCGAGGTGCGGGGTTCGGCTGCATTGGATAGGGTCCAGCCGGTCTGGACGTGGCGCCGAAGCAACGGGTGTTGCGACGGGCGAGGGTTTATTGAGTTCGCGTTGAGGGAACCGGGAACAGCCGGTTGTTTCAGATGCTGATTGAACTGGGTGGAGCAATGGATCAAAGGCTGTCGGCGCAATGGGCGAGGGTGCGTGCCCGTATGCGCAGCGAATTCGGCGAAACGGCATTTCAGAGTTGGCTTAAACCACTCACTTTCAAGGGATTCCATAACGGAGTCGTTCACTTGCTGGTTCCGACCCGGTTCATGCAGAATTGGATCGAGTCCCAATACGGCGATCGCCTGTTGGAGCTTTGGCGCAGCGAGAATCCGTCGGTCACCGCGATCGACGTTGCCCATTCCGCCGCCCATGGTTCCGTCGGTGCGTCCGGACGTGCGCCGGACGGCCGCGCGATGGCCGGCCAGGGCGGGCGTGCCGGTTCCGGCGATGCGATGGACGGTTTCGATGCCGGTCTCTGTGCGCCTTTGGACCCCCGTTTCCGGTTCGATAATTTCATCGTCGGCAAGCCGAACGAGCTAGCCTTCGCCGCCGCGCGCCGTGTCGCCGAGGCGGACAATGTTCCCTTCAATCCGCTGTTTCTGTATGGCGGCGTCGGTTTGGGGAAAACCCATCTGATGCACGCGATCGCCGCGCAACTGCGCGAATCCGCGCCGGAAAAACGTGTCCTTTATCTGTCCGCGGAAAAGTTCATGTACCAGTTCATCCGCGCGCTTCGCTACAAGGACACGATGGCGTTCAAGGAACAGTTCCGTTCCGTGGACGTGCTGATGATCGACGATGTCCAGTTCATCGCCGGCAAGGACAACACGCAGGAAGAATTCTTCCATACCTTCAACGCGCTGGTGGACCAGAACCGCCAGG
>CAYGKA010000093.1:2745-9852 GCA_964350445.1 uncultured Flavobacteriaceae bacterium | reverse complement strand
GAACGCGATGCGACCTACGAAAGGGCGAAGACCATCGTGGAGAGCGGATCCGCGGCGGAGCGCATAACGCTGGCCCAGGAAGACGATGTGCCGCCCGAGATCCTGTTTTTCCTGGCGAATGACAAATCCAAGGACGTCCGGCGCGCGGTTTCCGCCAACGATAGCGCACCGCTGCAGGCCGATCTCGTCCTCGCCAAGGATGAGGATGACGATGTCCGCGGCGGGGTCGGCGAGAAAATGGGCCGAATTCTGCCGAACCTTTCCAGCGAACAGAACCAGAAGGTCATCGACATGGCCTTCCAGGTGGCCGGCGTCCTGGCTCAGGACCGGTTGCCGACCGTCCGTGCGCTGATCGCCCAGACGGTCAAGACTCTGGACAATGTGCCGAAGGACATCGTCATGACCTTGGCGCGGGATACGGAGGCCATGGTGTCCGTCCCGGTGTTGGAATTTTCGCCTCTGTTGAGCGAGGCGGACCTCGTCGACTTGATATCGACCGGGGTGAACGGGGAGGCGCTCGCCGCTGTTGCCCGCCGCGAAGACCTGACGGCCTCGGTGTCGCAGGCCATCGTCGCGACTGAAGACAACCTGGCGATACCGGCGCTGTTGGCGAACCGAACGGCCGAAATTGGGCAGGAGACGATGGAGGCGATCGTCGATGCCGGCGAAAATCATCCCAGTTGGCATCAGCCCTTGGTGGAAAGGGGTAACCTTGCCAACGAGTTGGTCATTCGTATTGCGTCCTATGCCAGCGAGCGTCTGGTCGAGAGACTGCTTTCCGAGCATGAAGAGATCGACGCGGATACGAAGGAACAGTTGCGTCAATCGGTGCGGGACCGGATGCAGGACCTCAAAATGGCGTGGGACAAGAATGATCCGGAAGTCGTCCGCGCCCATATTTTCCATCGTGACGGCAAGCTGACGCCGGAGGTAATGACGAGCGCCGCGGCCAGGGGTGAAGAAACCTTCGTCCTTGCCGCCCTATCCTTGATGAGCGGGGTGCACGACACGATCGTGCGGCGGGCGTTGCAGGGGGCCGAAGCGAACAAGGCCGCCGTCACGCTGGCCTGGAAGGCGGGGTTGGGCGTCAGGTTCGCCGCGATCCTGCAATCGGAATTGCTGCGCTTGCCGAAGGCGGATGTGCTGGCGCCGACGGCGGCGGGGAAATACCCGCTCGAAGAGCTTGAAATGCGGAAATTGCTTATGGTTCTGCGGTAGGAATTCTTTGCTAATGCAGTTAGTCGGGCAAACGCCGGGTCTTGCGATGCGGCGTTTTGCCCAAGACACAGCGTCTTGGCGTTTTGCGCCCTCCTGTGAGTCCCGTTAAGGTCCTGCCTTCATTTCATTTCTTTGGGTTGGGCCGTGCCGGAAATTTCACCCTTTGGAACGTGGCGTTCCACCATTACGACAGACCTGATCACGCAAGGCGCCGTTTCCCTGGGGCAGATCGGCGTCGATGGAGATGCCGTCTATTGGACCGAGCTGAGGCCGTGGGAAGCGGGCCGGACGGTCTTGGTTCGACAGGCGCCCGATGGGCCGCGAACCGATGTGACGCCAGCGCCGATGAATGTCCGCAGCCGCGTTCACGAATATGGCGGCCTGTGCTTTGTCGCGGGGCGGGGCGTTGTCTGGTTCGTCAACGGCGCGGATAACAGGATTTACCGCGCCGACGGCAAGGCGGCGCCCAAACCACTCACGCGGAAGGATGAGGCGAGTTATAGCGACCTTGTCCTCGACGAAACCCGCGACAGGTTGATCGCGGTGCGGGAGGATTTCTCGGGCTCGGGTGAATCGACGAACAGCATTGTTGCGATCGACTTCGATGGCGCGGTCACGGTCTTGGCCCAGGGGGCGGACTTCTATGCCTTCCCGCGTTTGTCCCCCGATGGAGAGGACCTTGCCTGGATTGAATGGCGCCATCCAAACATGCCGTGGGACGGGACCGAACTGAAATTGGCTGCCTTCGACGGGACGGGGACGCTGACACAAGCGGTGACGATCGCCGGTGGGATGCGGGAGAGCATATTCCAACCCGGCTGGTCGCCGAACGGCGAGCTCTATTTCGTCTCCGACCGCAGCGGATATTGGAACCTCTACCGTGCGGGCGCGGCGGAGCGCCATTATGCGATGGAGGCGGAATGCGGCCTGCCGCTTTGGCAGTTCGGAATGTGCACATACGCCTTCCTGGACGACAAGCGGGCTGCTCTGACCTATGCGGTGGAAGGGGAATGGCGGCTGGGTATTCTCGGCCTTGATACGGGCGCGCTGGAGCCGGTCGAAACCGATTATGTGTCGATTAGCTGGCTTGTCGGTTCCGACGGCGTATTTCGATTCATCGGGGGTTTATCGGATGCGCCTGATGAACTGGTCGAATGGCGGCCGGCGCAGAAATCCTGGCGGGTTTTGAGGCGGTCTTCCGACACCGACCTCGACGCAGGATCCATTTCCAGGGCGCAGACCATCCGCTTTCCCACTGCGGGCGACCGAACAGCTTATGCGTATTTCTATCCGCCCGTGAATGCGGGGTTTTCCGCGCCGAAGGGGGAGCTTCCGCCGCTGATCGTCAAGGGCCATGGCGGCCCAACCGGGCAGTCGGGCAATGCACTCGCCCTGAAAGTCCAGTATTGGACCAGCCGCGGTTTCGCCGTTGTCGACGTCAATTACGGCGGCAGCACGGGCTATGGCCGGGACTACCGGCAGCGGCTGGACGGCAACTGGGGCGTCGTCGATGTCGAGGACTGCGTGAACGCGGCCCTTTACCTCGCCGACCAAGGCATGGTGGACGGGGATCGAATGGCGATCACCGGCGGCAGCGCGGGCGGCTTCACGGTGCTCAGCGCGTTGACCTTTCACGATGTCTTCAAGGCCGGTTGCAGCGCTTATGGGATCGGGGACCTGGAAGCCTTGACCCGGGACACGCACAAATTTGAAAGCCGGTATCTCGACCGGCTGGTCGGCGAGTGGCCCGAACGGGCGGATTTGTACCGCGAACGCTCCCCCATACATCACACCGAGTTGCTGAGTTGCCCGGTGATTTTCCTGCAAGGGGCGGAGGACAAGGTTGTGCCGCCGAACCAAGCCGAATCCATGGTCGCGGCTTTGCAGGAAAAGGGCCTTCCGGTCGCCTATCTGCTTTTCGATGGCGAAGGGCACGGGTTCCGGCGGGCGGAAAACGTGCAGCGCGCGCTCGAGGCGGAATTCTCATTCTACGCCCAGGTTTTCGGTTTCGAACCCGCCGACCGGATGACGCCGGTTCGGATCGAAAATCTGTGACGGTCGCGGGCGGGTGCGATACCGTCCGAAAGCCATAAAAAGTATCGACCGACTGCGTGATGCCTGAAGGCGGCGCATTCGGTCACGTTCCTTGGGAGGAATTGAAGTGCAATTCTATGACTATTTCCGATCGTCCGCCGCTTATCGCTGCCGGATCGCCCTGAATCTCAAAGGTTTGGAGCCCGAGCGCACATTCGTGAACCTGCGGACCGGAGAGGTTCGCAGCGATTGGTTCACAAAGGTGAACCCGCAGCAGCTGGTCCCTGCCTTGGTCGATGGCGACGCGACGTTGACGCAGTCGCTGGCGATCATCGAATACCTCGATGAAATCCATCCGGAACCGGCCTTCCTGCCCAAGGATGTGCTCGGCAAGGCGCGCGTGCGGGCGTTTTCGCAGGCGATTGCCTGTGACATCCACCCCTTGAACAACCTGCGCGTCCTCAACTACCTGACCGCGGAGTTGGGGCAGAGCGAGGATGCCAAGAACAAGTGGTATGTCCATTGGGTGACCCTGGGTTTCGCCGCCATCGAAGCGCAATTGGCGGGAAGTGCCGATACGGGGACCTACTGCCACGGCGACACGGTGACCTTGGCCGATATCTGCCTGGTACCACAGGTTTTCAATGCGCGGCGCTTCAATGTCGACATGACGCTTTATCCGACGATCACGCGGATCGACGCGGCATTGGCGGAACTGCCTGCGGTCGATGCCGCGCACCCTGGAAAACAGCCGGACACGGTCTAGGTTACGCCCGTTGCCTTGGGGCGTCTTTGATCGACGCACCGTATTGAGGGAGAAACCATTGAGCGACGCCACGACGGTGACCGCCGCCCTGTTGATTATCGGGAACGAAATCCTGAGCGGGCGGACCCATGACAAGAACATCCCCCACATTGCGGGCAAGCTTAACGACGCCGGCATCCGCCTCCGCGAGGTTCGCGTGGTTCCGGATATCGAGGAAGAGGTCGTCCATGCGGTGAACCGCCTGAGGGCCAAGTACACGTATCTGTTCACCACCGGCGGGATCGGCCCGACCCATGACGACATTACGGCTGAATGCATTGCGAAGGCCTTCGGCCGGAAACTGATTCGGCATCCGGAAGCCGAGCGCCGCCTTGTCGCGCACTATGAGCGTACCGGCATGGAATACAATGACATGCGCCAGCGTATGGCAAATACGCCGGAAGGCGCGGGTTTGATCGACAATCCCGTGTCGACGGCGCCGGGATTCCAGGTCGACAACGTCTACGTTATGGCGGGGGTCCCGCGCATCATGCAGGCGATGTTGGACAATGTCCTTCCGACATTGGTGGGTGGGGCGAAGATGCTGTCCCGCACCGTGATCGCGGAACTGGGGGAAGGGGTGATCGCCGGCGGCCTGCAGGCGGTCCAGCTTCGTTTCCCGGATATCGATATCGGATCGTATCCCGCTTATACGAACGAAGGGTTCCGGACATCCCTGGTGCTGCGCGGCACCGACCCGGACATGCTCGACGCGGCGCACCAAGCGGTGCGGGACCTTGTCGTCTCTCTTGGGGCGAAGCCGGAAGACGGCGACGCTACCTGAGGCTCTCTATCAGTTTAGAAACATTACAAAAACTTGCATCAGCAAAATAAGTTTTTTTCTTGCAACTCCCGTTGAAGGGGCGGACCATCCGCCCAACGGAGGCGTCAAAAAACGTCGAGGGTTTCTAATCGACTGCGCCAGCAGCACGACCTCGGGGCGGCTCCGTAACCTTTACATGAACGGGAGTATTCCAATGAAAAAGATAGCGATTGCAGTCGCGGCAGGTGCTTTGGCGCTTGGCGTGGCCGCATCGGCTCATGCCACGACGCTTGTCTATTGCTCCGAGGGCAGCCCGGAAGGCTTCGACCCGGCATTGTACACCGCCGGCACGACTTTCGATGCCTCGTCGCGTCAGATCTTCAACAAGCTGGTTGAGTTCGAACGCGGCACGACCAAAGTGGGCCCGGCCCTGGCGACGTCTTGGGACGTCAGCGACGACGGGCTGGAGTATGTCTTCCACCTCCGCAAGGGCGTGACGTTCCATTCGACGAGCTATTTCACGCCGTCGCGTGAGTTCAATGCCGATGACGTTGTGTTCTCCTTCGAGCGTCAGCGCGTTAAAGACCACCCCTACCACGCCTATGTTGCCGGCGCCGCCTGGGAATATTTCGACGGCATGTCCATGCCCGACCTGATCAAATCGGTCGAAAAGGTGGACGATTATACGGTGAAGTTCGTATTGAACCGGCCGGAAGCCCCGATGATCGCGAACCTGGCGATGGATTTCGCGTCCATCGAGTCCAAGGAATACGCGGACAAGCTGGCCGCCGACGGGAAGATGGAACAGTTGAACCAGCAGCCGATCGGTACCGGCCCGTTCAAATTCCAGGCCTATCAGAAGGACGCGGTCATCCGCTATCAGGCGCATGAGAGCTATTGGGACGGCAAGGCCGCGATCGACACGCTGATCTTCGCCATCACGCCCGATGCGTCCGTCCGGTATCAGAAACTGAAAGCCGGCGAATGCCATGTCATGCCGTATCCGAACCCGGCTGACCTGGACACCATGAAGGCCGACGGCGACGTCACCCTGCTCAGCCAGGAAGGCTTGAACGTCGGGTACCTGGCCTACAACACCAAGGTCGCGCCGTTCGACAATGTTAAGGTCCGCAAGGCCCTGAACATGGCGATCAACAAGGAAGCGATCCTGGACGCCGTCTTCCAAGGCGCCGGCAAGGTTGCCGCGAATCCGATCCCGCCGACGATCTGGTCCTACAAGGCCGACCTGAAGGACGATCCGTACGATCCGGAAGCGGCGAAGGCCATGCTGGCCGCCGAAGGCGTGACAAATCTCGACATGAAGATTTGGGCGATGCCGGTTCAGCGTCCCTACAACCCGAACGCCAAGCGTATGGCTGAACTGATGCAGGCGGACTTCGCCAAGGTCGGCGTCAATGTCGAAATCGTTCAGTTCGAATGGGGCGAGTATCTGAAGCGGTCGAAAGCCGAAGACCGCGACGGCGCCGTTCTGCTGGGATGGACCGGCGACAACGGTGACCCCGACAACTTCCTGGCCGTGTTGCTGGGCTGTGACGGTGTCGGCGGCTCGAACCGTGCACAGTGGTGCCACAAGCCCTTCGAAGACGTCATTCAGAAGGCGAAGGTCGTATCTGACCCGGCCGAGCGCACGAAGCTCTACGAGCAGGCGCAGGTGATCTTCAAGGAACAGGCTCCCTGGGCGACGATCGCGCATTCGATCGTGTTCATGCCGGTCCGTAAGGAAGTGGTCGATTACAAGATCGATCCGTTCGGCGGCCATATCTTCTATGGCGTCAGCCTGAAGTAGATGGCTTGACGGTTGCGGGCGGAGGGCTTAGGTCCTCCGCCTTCTTCCGCGACAGCTGCTTTAGAAACCATATTTGATGTTGAAACTTCTCCTCCGGCGCGTCGGGTTGATGATCCCGACCTTCTTCGGCGCCACTCTTCTATCCTTCATGTTTATTCGCATGCTGCCCGGCGATCCTGTCCTGTTGATGGCCGGTGAGCGCGGCATGACCGAAGAGCGCTATCAGCGGCTGCTCCATGAATTCGGTTTCGACCGCCCGTATTGGGAACAATATCTCGAGTATATTTGGGGCGTCCTACAAGGCGATCTGGGCGAGTCCTTCCGGACCAAGGTTCCGGTCCTTCAAGAGTTCCTGACGCTCTTTCCCGCAACGGTCGAATTGTCGCTTTGCGCAATGTTCCTGGCTATTTTGTTCGGCATACCGGCGGGGGTCGTCGCCGCGATCCGCCGGGGTCGGGCACTGGATCATACCGTTATGGG
>CAYGKA010000093.1:0-2645 GCA_964350445.1 uncultured Flavobacteriaceae bacterium | reverse complement strand
CCCCATGATCCGATTGAACAGTACCGCGACCATTTCCTGGTGCCGCCGGTCTGGCTGGAGGGTGGCAGCACGCAGTTCTTGTTGGGGACGGACGCGGTTGGCCGCGATGTTTTGTCCCGGTTGATGCACGGTGCGCGTTATTCCCTTTTCATCGGCTGCATTGTCGTTTCCATCGCGGCATCCTTCGGGATCGCCATAGGCCTGTTCGTCGGTTATCTGGGCGGTTGGTATGATACCGTTGCGATGCGAGTCATGGATATCATTCTGGCCTATCCCAGTCTGTTGCTCGCCCTGGTGCTGGTCGCGATCCTCGGGCCGGGACTTGAAAACGCGATGATCGCGATCGCCATTATCCAGTTGCCCCACTACGTGCGCCTGACGCGGGCATCGGTCATGTCGGAGAAGAGCCGGGATTACGTCACCTCCGCCCGTGTCGCCGGGGCCGGCACGCTGCGTTTGGTGACGGTCACGATCCTGCCGAACTGCATGGCGCCGATCATTGTTCAGGCCGCGCTTTCCTTCTCCACGGCGATCCTGGATGCCGCGGCGCTTGGTTTCCTTGGCTTGGGCGCCCAACCGCCTACGCCGGAATGGGGAACGATGCTGGCCGAAGGGCGGGAATTCATGTTGAGCCACTGGTACATTGTGACCTTCCCGGGCCTCGCCATTCTGATCACGGTTCTGGCAATCAACCTTATGGGAGACGGCTTGCGCGACGCCCTCGATCCGAAGTTGAAACGCTCATGAGTATGCTTGAAATCGAAAACCTGACCGTCGAGTTTCAAACCGCGCAGGGCCAGTTCCGGGCGGTGGACGGGGTTTCCCTGTCGGTGGATCAAGGCGAGTTGCTGGCGATCGTCGGCGAGTCGGGATCCGGGAAATCCGTCTCCATGTTGGCGCTGATGGGGCTGTTGCCGTGGACGGCGACGATCACCGCCGACCGGCTTGAATTCGACGGGGTCGATCTGGCGCGGCAAAGCGCGCGGGAACGCCGAAAGGTCATCGGCAAGGACATGGCGATGATCTTCCAGGAACCGATGACCAGCCTGAATCCCTGTTTCACGGTAGGCTTCCAGATCACCGAGGTTCTGAAAACCCATCTTGGCGGGTCGCGCGCATCCAGAAAGGCCCGGGCGCTGGAACTGCTGCAACTGGTCGGTCTGCCGGAACCGGAACGCCGGCTGAGTGCGTATCCTCATCAGCTGTCGGGCGGAATGAACCAACGGGTCATGATCGCGATCGCCATCGCCTGCAAACCGAAGCTGTTGATCGCCGATGAACCGACCACCGCGCTGGACGTCACCATCCAGGCGCAGATCCTGGACCTGTTGTTGGAGCTTCGGGAAAAGGAAGGCATGGCGCTGATCCTAATCACCCATGACATGGGGGTGGTCGCCGAAACGGCGGAACGCGTGTCGGTCCAATATGCCGGCCAGAAGGTTGAGGAACAGACTGTCCGCGAGCTGTTCCGCGACCCGCACCACCCCTATACCTCCGCCTTGCTGTCTGCCCTGCCGGAACGCGCGCAGGGACGCAAGCTGCCGACCTTGCCGGGCGTCGTGCCGGGATTGTTCGACCGGCCGGCGGGGTGCCTGTTCGCGCCGCGCTGCGCCCATGCCTTCGATTTGTGTCATCAACGGCAAGCCGACCAGGCAGGGGCGGAAGACGGCCTCGCCCTGTGCCATGCGCCGCTGCGGCATGGGGTGCCGGTGAAACGCGAAGGGCAGGCGCTGTCATGAGTGCGGGCACATCCCTTCTGAGCGGTGAGAACCTCACACGCCATTATGAAATCGCGGGCCGTCAATTCGGCAAGAAGCTATCGGTGAAGGCGCTGCAAGGCGTCAGCTTCAGCCTGAACAAGGGGGAAACCCTGGCGGTCGTGGGCGAAAGCGGTTGCGGCAAGTCGACCCTGGCGCGGTTGATCACGATGATCGAGCCGCCGACAGGCGGATCGTTCCGCATCGACGAGACCGTGGTGGACAAGGACACCGGCAAACCGAGCAAGGATTTGCGCGCCGCGGTTCAGATCGTGTTTCAGGACCCGTATTCCTCCCTCAATCCTCGGCAGAAGATCGGCACCATTCTTTCCGAACCCCTGCAGATCAACCGGCCAGACATTTCACGGGCCGAACGGGAGAAGAAGGCGCGCGAGATGATGGCCCTTGTCGGGCTGCGGCCGGAACATTACGACCGGTATCCGCACATGTTCTCGGGCGGACAGCGCCAGCGCATCGCGATTGCGCGCGCCTTGATGATGAACCCGAAAATCCTGGTGCTGGATGAACCTGTGTCCGCCCTGGATCTCTCGGTCCAGGCGCAGATCCTGAACCTTCTCGTCGACCTCCAGGAAGAATTCGGCCTCGCCTATCTGTTCATCTCCCACGACCTTTCCGTGGTGCGCCACATGGCCGACCGGGTGATGGTGATGTATCTGGGCCGTCCGGTCGAATACGGCGAACGAGACGAGATTTTCAACGATCCCAAGCATCCCTATACCAAGGCGCTGCTGTCGGCGACACCGATAGCCGATCCCGAACACCCGAAAAACCGGGTTAAGCTGGAGGGGGAATTGCCGTCGCCGATCAACCCGCCATCCGGCTGCGCGTTCCATCCCCGTTGCCCGATTGCGGTGGACCGTTGCGCGG
>CAYGKA010000092.1:0-10367 GCA_964350445.1 uncultured Flavobacteriaceae bacterium | reverse complement strand
GAGGGGAATCGAACCCCTGACCTCTACAATGCCATTGTAGCGCTCTCCCAACTGAGCTACGGCCCCATCCGGGCGATGCGACGGTGTGTGACCTTAACGATCCGTCCGTCTTCGCCATTGTCGTGGTCCCTTTGGGAGGGGACCAGTGCACCGATTCCGCGTCGTTTCCACAACGCGACCGCATCGGGTGCGGGCGGTGTTATAAGCCTTCCCGCCGGTGGTGCAAGCGCAAATCGCGCCCGTGTTCACCTGAGGGTTGGCCCGGGAGCCTGACCGGCCCCACATC
Organism: uncultured Flavobacteriaceae bacterium; assembly: GCA_964350445.1. Lineage (GTDB taxonomy): Bacteria > Pseudomonadota > Alphaproteobacteria > UBA8366 > Aestuariispiraceae > Hwanghaeella. The sequence goes on along the minus strand of CAYGKA010000092.1, from coordinate 10,081 downwards.
CGGCCCGACTGGCGGGCCGGATCGGCAGAGATCAGGTATCGTCGTCGTCGTCCTTGCCGGCAACGCCCGGCACGTCGTCATCGTCGTCGAGGTCGCTGGTGTCTTCCAGGACGTCTTCGTCATCGTCGTCCAGATCGACTTCGAGATCCGTATCGTCGTCCGACTTTTCGACCTCTTTCTTCACTTCCTTCACCGGCTTGTCGTCATTCGCCGGGGCCGAGCGGCCGCGCTTCAGTTTCATCGCCGATTCCGGATCGAATTCCGCGCCGCAGGACGGGCACAGGATGGGATTCTTCTCCAGGTCGTAAAACTTCGCGGAACAACTCAAGCAAATCCGCTTAATTCCCAATTCCGGTTTGGCCAAAATTCTTCTCCTCGAAAATCAGTCGGCCGGGGTCCGATCGGCCCCGCCCGTTCAGCTTTATCGGATAACCGGTCGCGATCATGCGCGCCGCGCCCGGCCAGCCGCGCCGCTTATTCAAGATATCACGCTATGCTGGCCGCGGCTTTTGCCAATTTACGGGCAGACTGTCAAAAGCAAAATCGGCATACCGTATAATAGCGGCTGGGAATGGGCCGGGGCCGGCGCGCGCCCGGCGGGGCGGAGCCGGGCGGCGTTGAACGGGTGACGCGGATGATCGTCCGTGCTAGATGGGCGCGCCAATTCCTTCATCAGACCCGCATGAGACGTGTCATGACCGCCCATCAGCCAACCGACAGACCCGCCGTTTCCGGCGCTTCAGACGACGGGGTCCGCCCGATGACCGCACGGCCCGGCGGGCCCTTGCGCGGCACCGTCAAGGTGCCGGGGGACAAGTCGATTTCCCACCGCGCGGTGATGTTCGGCGGCCTGGCCGTCGGCGAAACCCGGATTCTGGACGTACTCACCGGCGAGGACGTGGTGCGCACGGCGGAAGCCTTCCGCGCGCTGGGCGCCCGCGTCGACATGGAAGCCGACGGCAGCTGGCGAGTCCGCGGTGTCGGCATCGGCGGGCTGACCGAACCGGCGGACGTGCTGGACATGGGCAATTCCGGTACCGCCGCGCGGCTGCTGCTGGGCGTGCTGGCCGGCCACGGCATCACCGCTTTCCTGACCGGCGACGGCTCGCTCCGCAAACGGCCCATGGGCCGCGTGACCGATCCGCTTTCCCGGATGGGGGCGCAGTTCACCTCGCGCAGCGGCGGGCGCCTGCCGCTTGCCATCACCGGCAAGGACGAGCCGGTGCCGATCGAATACGAACTGCCGGTCGCCTCGGCCCAGGTGAAATCGGCCATCCTGCTGGCGGGCCTGGCCGCGCGGGGCGCCACCACGGTGATCGAGCGCCAAGCGACGCGCGACCATACCGAACGCTTGCTGCGTCATTTCGGGGCGACCGTGACGGTCGAGGAGCTTGAGGGCGGCGGCCGGCGGATCACCGTCACCGGACAGCCTGAACTAACCGCGCCGTCGGAGCCGATCCGCGTTCCCGCCGATCCCAGTTCGGCGGGCTTCCCGGTCGTCGCGGCCCTGATCGCGCCGGGATCCGAACTGTCCCTGCCCGCCATCGGCCTCAACGAAACGCGCACCGGGCTGTATACGACGTTGCAGGAAATGGGCGCGGACATCACGATCACGAACCGCCGGGACGAAGGCGGCGAGCCGGTCGGCGACTTCACGGTAAGGGCCTCCGCCCTGAAAGGGATCGAGGTCCCGGCGGAACGCGCCCCCAGCATGATCGACGAATACCCGATCCTGGCGGTCGCCGCGGCCTATGCGGAAGGCAAGACCGTGATGCGCGGAATCCACGAGCTGCGGGTCAAGGAGTCCGACCGTTTGGCCGCCGTCGCCGCGCTGCTGCGGGCGAACGGCGTCACGGTGGAAGACGGCGATGACTGGATGATCGTTCACGGGACCGGCAAGGGGGGTGTCCCGGGCGGCGGCACGGTGGAGACGCATCTGGACCATCGCATCGCCATGAGCGCGCTGGTCCTGGGCCACGCCGCGCAAATCCCGGTCCGGATCGACGACGGCAACGCCATCGGCACCAGCTTTCCGGGCTTCGTGGACCTGATGAACCGGCTCGGCGCCGACATCGCCGACGACTGACGATACAAGCAAGACAAGACGGGAAAAGACGACACGATGACGGTAATCGCAGTGGATGGGCCCGCGGCCAGCGGCAAGGGAACCCTGGCGCGGAAATTGGCCGCGCATTTCGGATATGACTATCTGGACACCGGGAAGCTGTACCGCGCGGTCGGGATGGCCGTCCTGAACGCCGGCAAGGACCCGTCGGACGCGGACTGCGCCGTTGCGGCCGCGAAAAGCATCGATCCGGCGCGTTTGGACGACCCTGCCCTGGCCGGCGACGCCGCCGCGGCGGCGGCCTCGAAAGTCGCGGCGATCGGCCCCGTTCGCGCCGCCTTGAAGGATTTTCAGATCGCTTTCGCGGCCCGGCAGCCGGGCGCGGTACTGGACGGCCGCGACATCGGAACGGTAATCTGCCCGGGCGCGCCGGCCAAACTGTTCGTCACCGCCTCGGTCGAGGTCAGGGCGGACCGGCGGCACAAGGAATTGCTTTCCCGCGGGGAAGACAGTATATACGCGCGCGTTCTGCAGGAGTTGAAGGAACGGGACGAGCGGGATACGACCCGCGCCGACGCGCCCCTTCGCCCCGCCGACGACGCCCAAGTGCTGGATACCAGCGCGATGTCGATCGACGAAGCCTTTGCGGAGGCGTTGAAGATCGTCGAAGGGCGCCTCGCTTAGCAGACGCCGGTTTTTTTACCCGCTGATCATTTCGGTAGCGGCAGGACCCCGAGGGGTCCCTTTGGTACGCCCTGCGTTCGAGCCTCGCGCCGCAGGGTTATTCGGCTTTTAAACGCTGCCCGTGGTGGGCGCGGCCGAATTTCGGGGCAAGACCACCGGAGACAACCGGTTGGCAGGAACACGACACGTGAAAGGATTTTCCACATATGAGTTCCGATATCGTTAAAGAGAGTTTTGCCGATCTGCTGGAAGAGTCATTCGGCGCACAGTCCAGCATCCTCGGCACCGTCGTTAAGGGTACGGTCATTTCCGTCGACAACGACATGGCGCTGATCGACGTCGGCCTGAAGGCCGAAGGCCGGGTCGCGCTGAAGGAATTCGGAGCCCCGGGCGAACCCGCCAATCTGCAGCCGGGCGACACCGTCGAAGTTTTCGTCGAGCGTCTTGAAGACCGCAACGGCGAAGCGGTTCTGTCCCGCGAACGCGCCAAGCGCGAAGAAGCCTGGACCAAGCTGGAAGAAAGCTATGCGGCGGCCGAACGCGTCACCGGGTCGATCTTCGGCCGGGTCAAGGGCGGCTTCACCGTCGACCTGGGCGGCGCCGTGGCGTTCCTGCCGGGCAGCCAGGTGGACATCCGCCCCGTTCGCGACGTTACCCCGCTGATGAACACGCCGCAGCCGTTCCAGATCCTGAAGATGGACCGCAGCCGCGGCAACATCGTGGTATCGCGCCGTGCGGTTCTGGAAGAGACCCGTGCGGAACAGCGCAGCGAGCTGATCGAGAACCTGAAGGAAGGCATGGTCCTGGAAGGTGTTGTGAAAAACATCACCGATTACGGCGCCTTCGTCGATCTCGGCGGTGTCGATGGCCTGCTGCACGTCACGGATATTTCCTGGAAGCGCATCAACCATCCTTCGGAAGTCCTCACCTTCGGCGAAACCGTCAAGGTTCAGGTCATCCGCTTCAACGCCGAAACCCAGCGCATCAGCCTGGGCATGAAGCAGCTTGAAGCCGATCCGTGGGAAGGTGTCGAAGCGAAGTACCCGCTGAGCGCCAAATTCGTCGGCACGGTCACGAACATCACCGATTACGGCGCCTTCGTGGAGCTGGAGCCGGGCATCGAAGGCCTGGTCCACGTTTCCGAAATGTCCTGGACCAAGAAGAACGTCCACCCCGGCAAGATCATTTCGACCAGCCAGGAAGTGGAAGTCATGGTGCTGGATATCGATCCCGCCAAGCGCCGGATCAGCCTGGGCATCAAGCAGTGCCTGAGCAATCCGTGGGAAGACTTCGCGGCACAGCACCCGACCGGTACGGAAATCGAGGGCGAGATCAAGAACATCACCGAATTCGGTCTGTTCGTCGGTCTGCCGGGCGAAATCGACGGCATGGTTCACATGTCCGATATCTCCTGGGAAAAGTCCCCGGAAGAAGCACTGGGCGACTTCACCAAGGGCGACATGGTCAAAGCCAAGGTCCTCGACATCGACACCGACAAGGAACGCATCAGCCTGGGCATCAAGCAGCTCGGCAGCGATCCGTTCGCCGATGCGATGGGTGAGGTCAAGAAGGGCGCCGTCGTCACTTGCGTCGTCACCAAGGTCGTCGACAACGGTGTCGAGGTTATGGTCAACGACGCCATCCCAGGCTTCATCCGGAAGGCGGACCTCAGCCGCGACCGTTCCGAACAGCGTCCCGACCGTTTCGCCCAGGGCGAGAAGGTCGACGCCAAGGTCACGGCCATCGACAAGTCTTCCCGTAAGCTGACGCTTTCCATCAAGGCCTTCGAACAGGCCGAAGAAAAAGAAGCGATGGAAAACTTCGGCAGCTCCGACTCGGGTGCGTCGCTCGGCGACATCCTGGGCGCGGCGCTGCAGCAGCGGCAGCAGGATAACGGCAAGGACTAAGCCTGCTTGGGTGCGGGACGGTTGTTCAACGCAGCCACCCGCAACCGACAGCGTTTCAATCACCCGCCGGCGGCGCCATCGCCCCGGCGGGTTTTTGTTTGTCCGCGGCACGGTTCCACGCCGCTTTGGACCGGGTTTCGCTCTCCCTCGGGGCGGGATTTTCTTTGCAGATAAATGCGTTGGATCGGTTTCTGCCGCTTGACGCGAAACCTGGGACGCGGCAACCTTTTCGCAACTTAACGAATCCAAGGGGTCGCCTCGGCGTACCGACCGCCGGACTGTTCCGGTGACGGTTGGTACTGTATTGACCGGGCCGATCCGGTTAGAGTGCACCGGGAACAGTCCGAATGTCGCGCCTTGGGCAAGCCTTGGGGTCGACAGCGTAAATCAGGGGGTACTGATGACACGGTCCGAGTTGATCGCGACAATCGCGCAACGGAACCCACACTTGTATCATCGGGATGTGGAACGGATCGTCACCACCATCTTCGAGGAAATTTCCTCGGCGCTGGCCGATGGCGATCGTGTGGAGCTTCGCGGTTTCGGTGCATTTTCGGTCAAGCGGCGCGGGGCGCGGGTGGGCCGCAATCCGCGGACCGGTGAATCCGTCTCCGTCGACGCGAAGGCCGTTCCGTTCTTCAAGACCGGCAAGCAGCTGCGGGAGCGGCTGAACGGCGAATAGGGCCCTTGCCGTGTCCGGACCTGCGCGGCGGACCGTTCGCCGGCGCGGTTTTTCACAGGACCACGGCCGCCGGCCCGTCCGGTACTTGGTTCGCCTATATCGAGGGTCGTCATGCGTTACGTCTACTGGCTGTTCCTATTGATCTTGGCCGCCCCGGCGGTGGTATTCGCCTTGTCGAACCAGGAAACGGTCATCGTGCAGATCTGGCCGCTGCCCTTCGAAATCCCGATCGTCACCTATCTTCTGGTCTTCATCCCCTTCCTGATCGGTTTCCTGATCGGCGGGGTCGTCGCCTGGTTCGGCGCAGGGGCAAGCCGCCGCCGCGCCCGCGACGCCCGGCAGAAGGCTGACGAGGCGGAACGCAAGATGCGCCGGTTGGAACAGGAACTGACCGTCGCCCGATCGGGACAAGCGGCATCGGGACAAGCTGACTCGGGCCAGTCCGGGTCGGCGCAGGCCATCGCCGCACCGCAGACCCTGCCCGCGCGCGTCGGCCATGACACGTCCGATGACGGCCCGGGCGACAGCAACAAGGACCGCGCCGCGGCCTAACCATCCTTCCGTTTTTTCAGGAGTTTTCCGGACATGAATGACCAGGTTCTCGGGCCCGTCGACGCCATCATCATCGGGGCCGGCGTGATCGGCGCGGCGGTGGGCTATGAGTTGGCCAAGAAGGGTTGGACGACACTCAACATCGACAAGAACTCGGTCGCCGGATATGGGTCGACCAGCGCCAGCTGCGCCATCATCCGGGTGCACTATTCCACGTTCGACGGCTGCGCCATCGCCTATGAAGGCTTCAAATACTGGGAAAGTTTCCCGGAATACCTGGAAGCCCAGCCCGGCGAAACCCTGGCGGAATTCGTCCAATGCGGCTGCATGGTCTACAAGGTCGACGCCAACAACAAGGCGGAGAAGATCATCGCCCGCGCCCGCGAGCTGGGCGTGCCGCTGGAGGAATGGACGCCCGAGCAGATCAAACAGCACATGCCCTTCGTCGATACCAGCCGCTTCACCCCGGCGCGGGCGCTCGACGATCCGGATTTCGGCAAGAAGGCCGGCGGCGAAATCTATGGCGCGGTCTATTTCCCGACCGCAGGCTATGTCAACGACCCGCAACTGTCGGCGCAGAACATCGCAGCCGCGGCGGAACGCAAAGGGGCCAAGTTCCTGTACAAGGCCACCGTGGCGGAAATTCTGCAGGAAGGCGGCCGCGCCGTCGGCGTGAAACTGTCCGACGGGCGTGAGATCCACGCCAAGGTCGTCGTCAACGTCGCCGGGCCGCACAGCGCCAAGATCAACGACATGGCCGGCGTGACCGACGGGTTCAACATCAAGGTCGGCGCGCTGAAGCAGGAAGTCTCCCATGTGCCGGCGCCGGCGGGCTACGACATGGGCAAGAACGCGCATGTGATTTCCGACAGCGACATTTCCGTCTACAGCCGGCCCGAGAAGGGCAACTTCGTGCTGATAGGGTCCGAGGACCCGGAATGCGATCCGCGCATTTTCGTCGATCCGGACGATTGGGACGAAAGCTTCAGCGACCAGTGGAAGGTTCAGGTCTATCGCCAGGCCCAGCGCTATCCGGAACTGCCCGTCACCTCGCCGGTCCGCGGCGTCACCGCGCTTTACGATGCGTCGGACGATTGGATTCCGATCTACGACAAGACCGACCTGCCGGGCTTCTACGTCGCCATCGGCACCAGCGGCAACCAGTACAAGAACGCACCGGTTGCCGGTAAGCTGATGGCCGAACTGATCGAAAAGGTCGAGGCCGGGCACGACCACGACGCCGATCCGATCCAGTTCCATCTGGACAATATCGGCGTGGATGTCAGCCTTGGCTTCTATTCGCGCAAACGCGAAATCAATACCGAAAGCAGCATGTCCGTGCTGGGCTGACCTGAAACCGCAAGGAGGGCCTTCGCCATGATCATCGCCATCGTTCAGATCCCCGTCGACGGGCCGAAACGGCCGCGCGACGACGTCGTCGCCTTGTCCGTGAAATCGGCGGGGGACATCTTCCATGACGTCAAAGGCCTGCAGCGCAAATACTACCTGAACGGCGATGCGGGCGGCGGCGGGGTCTATGTGTTCGACAGCCGCGAGGACGCGGATGCCTGGTTCAACGAGGACTGGGCCGATTGGATGGAAGGCCGCTTCGGCGCCCGCCCGACGCTGACGATCTATGACAGCCACGTGGTCGTCGACAACGTGGCCAACGAGGTCCGCGTCGACGGCAAGCCGATCCCCGCGCCCTGGGCCGACAAAGGCAACTAAGCCGCCGAATAACTTGCAGATCCGCGGCGAACCGTTTATCCGACGGTTTCAGCCCAACAACTCTACTCAAATCCGCGGGGGAACTCTGCCATGGCCCATCCACGCCCGACGAAACCCCATCAGCGCGTGCTCGTCGCGCTCGACACGCCCGATGTGGACCGCGCCGTCGCGTTGAGCCGCGACCTGACGGGCCTGGTCGGCGGCGTGAAGCTGGGGCTTGAATTCTTCAACGCCAACGGGCCCGACGGCGTGCGCCGGGTGGCCCGCGGCACGCTGGACGAAACCCCGCACGGCGAGGCCGTGCCGCAGCAACCGCTGTTCCTCGACCTGAAATTCCACGACATCCCGAACACGGTGGCCGGCGCGGTGCGCTCGGTCATGCCGCTGACGCCCTTCATCCTGAACGTCCATGCGGGCGGCGGCCCGGCGATGATGAAGGCGGCGGTGGACGCGGCCAATTTCGCCGCAGAGCCCTTGGGCACCCTGCGGCCGATCCTGATCGCGGTCACGGTGCTGACCAGCCTGGACGACAGCGACCTGGACGCGGTCGGTCAGCGCGGCCCGGCCAGCGACCAGGCGGTGCGCCTGGCGGAATTGACGCAGAAATGCGGGTTGGACGGCGTCGTCTGTTCGCCGCAGGAAATTTCCCGCATCCGGGAGGCCTGCGGCCCCGACTTCCGGCTGATCGTGCCCGGCATCCGCCCGGCCGGCAGCGCGACCGGCGATCAGAAGCGGGTGATGACGCCCAGGGAAGCCGTCGACGCCGGCGCGGACTGGATCGTCATCGGCCGACCGATCACCGGGGCCGACGACCCGGCGGCGGCCGCCAAGGCCATCGCCGACGAGCTGGACGGCTAGAGGTCTAGTCCCTCACCGAGAACCGCGTATCCGCGCGGATGTGTTTCAGCGGCAGGGTCGGCAGCTTGCCGCCATAGACATGGGTGGCCAGCCAGGCCTGTTCCGCCTCCAGGTCTTCCGTCAGCACCCACCAGACCCGGGCGCCCGCGTCCCAGCGGTAGCCGCGCGCGCGCAGGATATCCTTCGTTTCAAAGGGCGAATTGACGGCACGCACCAGTGTGCGTTCCTTGCGTGCCGACGCCAACAGCACGGCAAGCGCCGGTTCCCCCGTCGGCAAGGGAGCGGCAAGAAGCATGATCCCGGCGAGGCAATCGATCTTGGCGCGGTGCCCGTCGAAGAAGAAACCCTGCTTCATCAGCAGGTATTCCAGGCTGTTGGACCCGAAGCCGCGGTCCTTCCAGCCGACATCCTCTATCGAACAGGCCCAGTTCAATCCCTGGAACACGGGCCAGGTCTTTTCCACCATCGGGCGGTCGAAGGACGCGCTATGGGCGATGACAAGGCCGACATCCTTCAGAAACGCCTCGACCTCTTCTTCCGAAATCGTCTGACCGGCAACCATGGCGTCGGTGATGTTGTTGACGCGGGTCGCCTCCGGCGGAATGGGGCGGCCCGGATCGCGCAAGCGGCTGAAGGCGTCCTCCTCGTGCACCGCATGGATGGCGCCGGTCGACGGGTCGTAGTCGAAGGCGATCATGGAAAGTTCCACGACCTCATCCTGGGTGACGTCCGTGCCCGTGGTTTCCGTATCCAGGAAAACGGCGCGCCGTACCATGTCGCCGGGCGGAGATGTCGGGATCAACCCGGCATCCAGCCGCCGCAGTACCCGAAAATCCGGTTCCGCGTCCAGAAGCGCCGCCGCCGCATTCTTGTCCATCCTGCCCCCCGTCTTCTCTACAGCAGGGACTTTACCACATCCGGGCTGATATTCGCGCCGCACAGGACGAGGACCACCTTCTTGCCCTTCAGGCGCGGCGCTTCGCGGCGCAATGCGGCCAGCGTCACGGCGGCGGCCCCTTCGACCAGCATGTGTTCGTTGCGGAACAGGTCTCGGAACGCGTCGGCGATCGCCGTCTCGTCGACCCGCACCAGCGTATCCAGATTGTCCCGACACAGCGGGAAGGTGATGCTGTCATCGTCCAGCCCACCGGCCGTGCCATCGCTGAGCGTGTGGTCGTGCGGCACCTCGATGATCTCGCCCGCTTCAATCGAGGAAATCATAGCCGCCGAGGCGGCGGGCGCCGCGCCGATTGTTTCGATCTTCGGATTGACGGCTTTCAGATAACCGGCGATGCCGCTCGCCAAACCACCGCCGCCGACCGCGATCACCACCGCGTCCATATCCGGCACCTGGCGGCTGAGTTCCAACCCGATGGTGCCCTGACCCGCGATCACTTGCGCGTCGTTATAGGGGGAGACATAGGTGGCGCCGGTTTCCTTGGCGACCCGCTGGGCCTCGACTTCCGACTTCCCGGAATCGCTGCCGAAGACATGTACCGTGCCGCCCAGGCGTTCCATATTCGCGATCTTCGCGGGCGAAGCGCCTTCGGGAACGTAGATGTCGACCTTGCCGCCGGCGATCTGGGCGGCCTTGCTGACCGCCGC
>CAYGKA010000091.1:0-10758 GCA_964350445.1 uncultured Flavobacteriaceae bacterium | reverse complement strand
TCGGCTGTTAACCGATCGGTCCGGGGTTCGAATCCCTGCTCCGGAGCCAATTTTGAAACAGGCCAGTCCAATCGGACTGGCCTGTTTTCTTATCCCGCACGCCGCTTGGACGCCTTACCTCACTCTTTCTGCTCCAGAACCTGCGCGACGGCCATCAAGGTCCGGACCTCTCCCGTGTCGTCGGCAAACGGCAGAAGGCATCGCTCGTAAGCGTTCCAACGCATTGCCGTATTGATAAATTTGCGGCGCCAGTAATGGGGCGTTCGCGACTCCGCGACGGACTGAAAAACGCCGATCACAGCGCCTTCGTCATGCCGCACCGTCGCAATATCCTCGAAGCAGCGGCCCGTCATGCTTTGCCCGGCGATCGAGACATGAAGTTCGCCGTTCAATCGAACCCGAAAGCGCCGCCTATCCCCGTCATTTTCGATATCGACCAGCATGATGTTCGGCAACCAATGGAAGAAGTCCAGCGGATCTATTTCATCCCTGTTCGGAAGGTCGCCTTTCACCGGATAACGACGCCAAAGGTCATGCAGGTAAAGCAGACAGGGAGAAATTAGGCAGTCGCGCACACTGTCCCCCGCCGCCTCGAATAGAACGGGGCCGAATGACGGTTTGGCGATGTGGGGGGTGTTTGCCAAAGGGCTTCCAAACCTCGCTGCACCATTCGCCACGGTCCCGTTGTCATTCACGGCTTACAGACCTGGGCCGCCCCACGCCTCGGGACAATCCGACAGCATGACTTCTATTATATTAATATTTACTTAAGTAAATAAGATTGCCATAAACTGCTTTAGATATTTCATTTAATATATTGATTATAAGTCTTTTTTTACCACCGGGAACTTCGCATCAGCATCCAGTCAGACTGGCCCTTGAGACAGGGACGCGCTGGCCAAGGCTATTCCGAACAACTATCCTTTAGCAGTAACTGATGGGCCAAACCGACGAATGAACGACTCGCCTCTCAAGACTCTCTGGCACGAACAGCGCGGCGACTCCTCAATGCCGCTCTACAAGGCATTCGATCAGACGCGATTGATCCCTATTCTACCCGACCTTCTTGTCTTCAAGGTCACCCCCACCCCTTTGGACTTCGAATATACCCTGATCGGTCAGCGGGTCCGCCGGCTGATACCAGTCAACAGGGTCGGCATGCGGCTCACTCAAGTACCGGGAAAAGGGCCGGACTCGAAACTCTGGGCCCATCTGGCGTCATCGATCGACACCAAGGCGCCGGTTCTTTTCACCGCCCCCTATGAAGGACCCGTTTCGGACATCAAAACGGTCGACACCCTGATCACGCCATGGGCCAAGAAAAACGGCGAAGTCGACCGTGTGGTTCTTCATATCTCGGACGACGTCTTGGCTCATGCGGCCAGGACCCAACCCCTGTAAAGGTGGGTGCAATGCGCGCTTCGCATGATCGACCGCACGCGGCACTTCGGCGGGCCTGTGGCGGGGGCATGCAGCGGGAGCATGCAGCGGGAGCATAAAGGCAGGGCCTGACTGCGTGTTCCCGGCAAGAAAAAAGCCCCTGAACGGGGCTTTCCTCGACAATCAATTCTTAGGACCGTCAGGCAATCAACCGCTTGCGGCGGCGCGAGGCATAGCCGATCGCACCCAAGGCGGCGGCCAGCAGCGGCAATGCCGCGGGGACAGGAACGGCGGAGACATCGGCGACGGTCAAACCGGCCAAGGCATAGTCGTTCTGTGAAGAACCTTCTGCCGTGAAGGTCAGTGTCGTTGCCTGGAAAATCCGGAACAGATGATCCGACGGCTGCGTCGTCAGCTGAAGCAAGCCGCGGTTTTCGGTAAGCACGGTGACGGCGGTCGCCGCGCTGGAATCGCCCAGGAAGTCGATGGCCAGCGGGTTCCCGTCAACGGTGCCGTCGAAGTTCCCGAATATCGCCGTCCCATCGTAACCGAAACGGAACACGCCCGCGTCGCCGGTAACGCTGTTGGCCAGGCTGACGGTCACGCGTTCCCCGTTCCCGCCATCCGGCGCCTTGAAGACGTCCAGCGCAAAAATGCTGTCGATCCAGACCGGCCGGTCGAAAGCCAGCGTCAGGGATTGGGACGAGGACCCCCCCGTGATTTCGTCGTCGCCGATGCCGAAACCATCGATATTGGCTGCGAATTCCGAAGGCAGACCGTTTACGCCGTCTGCATTCGCGCTGAGATTGGCCGGCGTCCAACTGGCGGTGATGCCCAGCGGCCCGAAATCCAAACCGCTCACGCCGAAGCGTTGCGGCGTGTTGCTGCCGTTGAGCGCGACCGTGCCTGTGGATTCAGGTGCGGCCAGCTGCGTGCTGCGCGTGAAGTCGATGGTTAGATCGATCGCCGCAGCCCGGGCGTCGACGGACAGCGCCGCCGCCGAGATCAGAGCGACCGCACCAAAGCCGAACATCGAACGAAAAGACAGATCCATTTCAAGAAAACCTTCTGATATTTACGCATTTTCTACCATGGAGGTGCGCCCCGTACCATGGATGGACAGCGTGAAGAATTACACGCACGATCAAGATGTGTATAACCGTTCACATTCGCGGCAATCAGCCCGCCGTTCGGCAATCCCGCGGTTCCCGAAACACCGTCTTTCCGATCAAAGCCTTTTGGCACGCCGCGTTGAATGTTAGGTAGCTGCATCCAAACTTGCCGCGTTCCAACGCTGGCGCGACGTCCTCAGGGGAGGTTCCATATGAAGACCTATAAGATCGCCGCCATTCCGGGCGACGGAATCGGAACCGAAGTCATTTCCGCCGGCGTGGCGGTGCTGGATGCTTTGGCCGCACGCGACGGCGGGTTCCAGTTCAAGACCGACCATTTCGATTGGGGCGGGGACTATTACCTGAAACACGGCCGGATGATGCCTGAGGACGGCCGTGATCAGATCAAAGATCACGACGCGATCCTGTTTGGTTCCGCCGGGCATCCCGACATTCCCGACCACATCACGCTTTGGGGCCTGCGCCTGGCGATCTGCCAGCCCTTCGATCAATACGCGAATGTGCGTCCGACCCGCGTCCTTCCCGGCATCACCTCCCCCCTCCGTAAGGTGAAGGACAAGGAGTTGGACTGGGTCATCGTGCGGGAAAACTCGGAAGGCGAATATGCCGGCGTCGGCGGGCGCGTGCACCAGGGATCGCCCCTGGAAGCGGCGACGGACGTCACCATGTTCACGCGCGCGGGTGTCGAACGCATCATGCGCTTCGCCTTCAAGCTCGCCCAATCGCGGCCCCGCAAGCTGCTGACCGTGGTCACCAAGTCCAACGCGCAGCGCCACGGCATGGTGATGTGGGACGAGATCGCCGTCGAGATCGCCAAGGAATTCCCGGATGTCGCTTGGGACAAGATGCTGGTCGATGCGATGACCATGCGCATGGTGATCAAGCCGGAATCAATCGACACCGTGGTCGCCACGAACCTGCATGCGGATATCCTGTCGGACCTGGCCGCCGCGCTGGCGGGATCGCTGGGCATCGCGCCGACCGCGAACCTGAACCCGGAACGCGTTTACCCCTCAATGTTCGAGCCGATCCACGGGTCCGCCTTCGACATCATGGGCAAGGGCATCGCCAACCCCGTCGGCACCTTCTGGTCCGCGGTCATGATGTTGGAGCATCTGGGCGAAAATCCAGCGGCCGGGCGGCTGATGACGGCGATCGAACGGGTCACCGCCGATCCGCGCTTCCACACCCCCGACCTGGGCGGTGAGGCCCGAACGGTCGAGGTGACGGAAGCGGTGATCGACGCCATCCGCGGGTCCAACGACTGACGCTGCCCGTTTTGCGCGGAAGAAAAGAAGGCCGCTGGAAATCAATCCGGCGGCCTTTTAGTTTTTGGGTAGGGAATAGGTACGGAAAAAAGAGAAAACGTCGATCTTAGAGCTTGCAGGTATTCATCCCGACAAGGCGGTAAAGCGGGCAGAACCGGAAGACCGAGGTCGCGACGAAGACGGCGCCGACAACAACCGAGCCGTATTTCACGCCGGACGTCTCCCACACGGCCAATTCAGTGACGAAAGGAATAACGATCAGGATCAGACCGAGTATGACGCGCAGGATCCTGTCGACCGTGCCGACATTCTGGACCATTTGATGAACTCCCACCGTTTGTTCGATGAGTGATTTCTGAACCGTTTCGGGCCGCATGTCGGTGACTAAGTCACGTAAGCCGAAAATTTCTTGGACGGCTGCCCTCGCGGCGGGTTGCGGCTAAGGTTGAACGGATGACATCGCCCGCGCGCAATGGAGAAACCCATGTCAGATAGTGACCAAATTCCCACGGCAACAGCGACCCTACCCGAACTGCTGGAAGCGGACGCACCGGAATCGGTGCGCATGATTTACGGCGCGCTGCGCGGCGGCGCCGCAACACCGATAGCCGCCCTTATCTGGCGTCATATCGCGACGCATCCCGGAATGCTTGAGGCATGCTGGACATCGCTGGCGCCGCTATTCGCGGGGGGCGCCCTCCCCCGCACCGCCTGGCGCGTCGCGCGGGAGACCGCGCCCCGCCATCTGCTGCCGACGGTCGCGCCGCAGGCCCGCGCGTTGCTGGGCATGACGCCGGAGGACACCACGACGGTCCAGGCGTTGGTGGAGGCCTATAACCGCGCCAATCCGGTAAATCTGCTGGGCGTGAAAGTGCTGCTTTGCCGGCTGGACAGCGATGCGCCGCGCGAGGCGCCCCCCCTGGACGCTACATGGGCGCCACCAGCCCCGATAACCCGCCCGATACCGCCGATGACCGCCCCAGCGGATATGGATCCCGCAGTGCGCCGCCTGCTCAACGATTTGCGTTTCGGGCATACAGGCCAACTCGATCCCGTCGTGCCCAGCTTGTATCGGCATCTGACCGGGTGGCCCGCCTATCTGGCCGTCTTGCACATCGGACTAGCGCCGCTCTTCCGGGATGGCGCCATGGCCGCCGCGACCGCGCGTATGGCGCAGGCCATGGATACCGAAGCTGCCCAGCTTGCGCGGTATATCGACCCGGTTCCCGACCTTGCCGGCCAAGACCAATTGCAGGCCACGATGCGCCGCTTCGCCAACGGTGTCATTCCGACGATGATCGTCGTCGGCCGCGCCATTGCCGACCAGCTCGATTGAAAGGGTGAAAAGCCCGGGCCGACCGGCCTAGGGCAGGATCATCCTGTATTTCACCACCCTGACATTGCCGGAATCCGAGATCCACACCGTCGTCACATCCGTCTCGACCCCCTCCGGCGTGGCGAACAGGTCTTCCCCCTTGCCCGGCTTGCCGGACCCGACGGCGAAGAAGAACCGCCCGTCCGGGGCGAAGACCAGCACCCGGTGGCTGTTCTTGTCGGCCGCGATGACAGTCCCGCTTGGCAGCACGTCCTGATACCGCACACCGTTGAAATCATACGGCTTCCCCTTCACCTCCTTCAGGATGGCGAGGTCCTGGGACAGCAGCAGCATGCGGTCGT
Source organism: uncultured Flavobacteriaceae bacterium (assembly GCA_964350445.1). Classification (GTDB taxonomy): domain Bacteria; phylum Pseudomonadota; class Alphaproteobacteria; order UBA8366; family Aestuariispiraceae; genus Hwanghaeella. Next base: position 5,300 of record CAYGKA010000091.1, on the reverse strand, counting down.
TGCCGGCATCCGCCAGCCAGATGTCCCCGTTCGGCGCGACTTCCAGATCATGGGGGGAATTGAGGCCGGTCAGTTCGGCGACCGGTTTGCCGTTTTGGAACGCGATCACATTGCCGGACCAGGCGCCCGCCACGTAGACCCGGCCGTTGGGATGCACCAACACCCCTTCGGGTCCCCGAAACCCGCCCGCGATTTCATCGACCAGGCGCGCGTCCATGCCGTCCATCTCGTAGATCGTGACGCGGTTATTGTGCGTGTCCGCCACATAAACCCGGCCGTCCGCGTCGAAATCGACGTCATGTGTGCCGGATTGATGATCCGCGCCGAAACTGCCGACCAAGGCCAGGGTCTCCGGGTTCAGCAGCGCGACGCGGTTGTTCCCGACATCCGCCACGAACAACATGCGCCCATCCGGCGACAGTTTCAGGTCGTGCGGGTTGCTGAGCGGCGCGGCGCTGGCGCCCAAATACTGGATGGTGAACTGGGCCTGCACCGGCGCTGCCGACAGAAACAGTCCTACACAGGCTGCCATCAAGCGGACGATCATCTTACGGCTCCTCGTTCCGCGTTCCTCTATCCGTCTCTATGTAGGTCGCCGACCGCGCATGAAAAAGGCCGGGCGGAAACCGCCCGGCCTTCCTCTCCGGCAAAGGCCGGCAAGCCAGTCCTATTTGAACTTCTTGATTTCCCCCGATTCCAGGCGGGACATGTAACTGATCATCTCCCGCTTGACGATCGGCATCAGGAAATAGAGCCCGATGATGTTGACCACGGCCATCGCGAAGATCGCGGCATCGGAGAAATCGATGACGGGGCCGAGATTGGCCGCGGCGCCGATGACGACGAAGACGCAGAAGATCACCTTGAACGCGATTTCCTTGTTCTTCCCTTCCCCGAACAGATAGGTCCAGGCCTTCAGACCGTAGTAGGACCACGAAATCATCGTCGAGAAGGCGAAGAGCACGACCGCCAAGGCCAGCACATATGGGAACCAACTGATCGCTGATTCGAAGGCCGCCGAAGTCAACCCGACCCCGGATACGCCGCCGATCGTGGCAATCTTGCCGCCTTCGACCATGTAGTTGCCCGTCGCCGGATCGATCATCAATTGACCGGTGATGACAATGACCAGCGCGGTCATCGTGCAGATCACGACCGTATCGATGAACGGCTCCAACAGCGAGACGAGACCTTCGGTGATCGGTTCTTTCGTCCGCACCGCGGAGTGCGCGATGGCGGCCGAACCGACGCCGGCTTCGTTCGAGAACGCCGCCCGCTTGAAACCTTGGATCAACGCACCGACGAAGCCGCCGGCAACGCCGAGGCCCGTGAAGGCGCCTTCGAAGATTTGACCGAAAGCCCAACCGATCTTGTCATAGTTCACGGCCAGAATAATAAGCGCTGCGACGACATACATGATCCCCATGAAGGGAACGACCTTTTCCGTCACGCGTGCGATGGACTTCAGGCCGCCGATGATCACGGCGAAGACCACACCCGCGAAGATCACGCCCGTGATCCAACCGGGATAGCTGCCGACGATGCCGGAAATCTGCTGATGCGCCTGGTTCGCCTGGAACATGTTCCCGCCGCCGAGCGCGCCAAGAACACAGAAGATGGCGAACAGAATGGCCAGTATCCTGCCCCCGGGAATGCCACGTTCGGCAAAACCCTTGGTGATGTAGTACATGGGGCCGCCGGAAACGGTGCCGTCCGCGTATTCGTTGCGGTATTTGACGCCCAGCGTGCACTCCGTGAACTTGGACGCCATGCCCATCAAACCGGCAAGGATCATCCAGAAGGTGGCCCCCGGACCGCCGATGCCGACCGCGACGGCCACACCGGCGATATTGCCCAGGCCGACCGTGCCCGATAGCGCCGTCGCCAACGCCTGGAAGTGACTGACTTCACCGGCGTCGTTCGGATCGGAATAATCCCCCTTCACCAGCGAGATCGCATGCTTGAACCCGCGGAACTGAATGAACGTGAAGTAGAGCGTGAAGACCGTCGCCGCGACGACCAGCCAACCGACGATCCAAGGGAATGACGTCCCCGGGAAAGGCGAGAAGATAAGGTTGACGAACCAACCGGTCGACAAGGCGAAAATCTCGTTCACCGTTTCATCGACGGTGGCCGCCCGGGCGGCCGAAGAGGCAAGCATGAGCCCGGAAAAGACACCGACCAATGTTGTTATGTTTTTCATTTTCATATCTCCCTCCCCTCAAGGCACGATCGTGCACGGGACGGGCGATGATTGTGCCAAAGCCCCCGCAACGGACCCGAACAACCGGGACGCGATGCCCGGCTCCCCTGTCCTGCCAATGATGATTTGGGAAGCGCCTGCTTCCTCCGCGATACTCGAGAGCGTTTCGGCCACATGGCCGTAACGGATCGTGCTGTCGATGGTGACCCCGCTCGAACCGAGCGACTTCACCAACGGATCGATGATCGACGCTTTCGCCCGCGAAAGTTCGTCTTTCCGACGAGCATGTCTTTCCTCGATCTCTTCCGGCGTCAGGAAGCTGTAAGGCGACCATTCCAATACATGCGCGATCAAGACGGACGAACCGGACAACTTCGCTAAATCGACGGCGAAGGCGACCGCACGCTCGCCAGCCGAGCTCGGATCGAACCCCACTACCAGTACGTTTGCCATTTTTTTTCCCCTACCCGTAAATCCAAAACATTCACGAAAGTAGCTATCTTAATACCACACAAGGGAAATTACGAAGGGATGACAGCGCTCTTTAGTTGAGAACAGTTCTTAGGAAGCCCGTAAAATACACCCGCAAAGGGAAATAAAGGTTCAATTGCGCTGTGAATGGAAGGGGGATTCCGTTAGCCGGAACATCACCATTAACTCGGCGTATTCGGTCGTGGCCTCGAATCGCTCAAGTCCGTCGTTGAAGGCCGCGATGATTTCGGGGCCGTGCGGATGGTCTTTTCCGACGATCAGCCTTCCTTCGATTTCCGCCGTCAGATTGGAGCTTTGGAACTCTCCAGCTGGAACGCTGATAGCCGCGATGCTCTCCACGGCCTGATCCCGGCCCGCAAGTGTGACGTCCACGCGCCCCACATGCAGCATCGAAAAACATCCTTTCAGGTCGGCCGCGCGATGCAGGGTAATCCTGCCTTCAAGCAGCAGCTTGCGGATGGAAGCGGGCGCGGCGAAATCGAACGGCAGACAGAACTTCAGCCCCTCGACCGTTTTCGGGTCGTCCAGGTCGGCAATCCGGCGGCCCGAGCCCGACCATTGCCATCCGGTATCGATCTTCCTGAAAATCGGCTTCGAGAACAGGAACTGCTCCTGCCGCTCCGGCGTTACGATATAGGGAAAAGCTGCGTCGATGGCCAATTCCTGCGTCAGGACACCGACCCGGTTCCAAGGACGCCAGATCACCGAGTCGACCCTGACATTCGCCAATTGGAAGGCCCGCATGACAACACGTGTGGCGAAACCGCCATAGGGCAGTTCTTCGTCGGTATAGGGCGGATAAGAATCCCCCGTCGCCAGGCTCACATGCAACCCCTCCGCGCGGGCGGACAATGCGAGGCATAGCAGGACAAGAATGAGAACCCCTCGAACAAAAACCAAAAGCCGGCCCTTTCGACACCAACGGGAACCACAAGGAAGGAAATGTAGGCAAACTTGGAACGTCTTCCCAGCCCGCATAACGTGCATCAACGGATTCTAACGTTTGCAATAAGATATCCCTCTTTCACCCTCTCATTTCACGACACGCCTTCCATTAATTTAAACGACAAATCAGCCCGGTTTGACATGCATCATGGCGACAGACCGCGCCCCTGGTTAAATTGACCTCATGGCCGTTTGGGCGGGAAAGCCAACGCCTTCCGGCGATGGCGCGGCATTGAATCTTCGATTGGGGGCCCTGTTGCAGGATAGGACTGACACGGATGACGGTCGGGACGCGCACCGGATGCCGGGGCAACGCAGCGTGGCCCTGTCGGCGCACGGGTTGACCAAGACCTATGTCATGGGAGAGGTCGAGGTTCGTGCGCTCGTCGATGTCGACCTCGATCTCTACGAAGGCGAATTCGTCGTTCTGCTCGGCCCATCAGGTAGCGGGAAGTCCACACTGCTGAACATCCTCGGCGGGTTGGACGTTCCGACCAAGGGCCAGGTGCTGTTCCGGGGAAAGGATATCGACGGCACGTCCAGCGCCGCGTTGACGCGCTACCGCCGCGACCATGTCGGCTTCGTCTTCCAGTTCTACAATTTGATCCCCAGCCTTACGGCCCGTGAAAACGTCGCGCTGGTGACGGAAATTGCGCGCGATCCCTTCGCCCCCGAAGAAGCCTTGGCGCTGGTCGGCCTGAACGAGCGGCTGAACCATTTTCCGGCCCAATTGTCGGGCGGTGAACAACAGCGCGTCGCCATCGCCCGCGCCATCGCCAAGCGGCCTGACATCCTGCTCTGCGACGAACCCACCGGCGCGCTGGACAGCGAAACCGGCATGCTCGTTCTGGAAGCGTTGGAACGCGTCAACCGCGAACTGGGCACCACGACCGCCGTCATCACGCATAATGCGATTATCGCCGAAATGGCCGACCGGACATGCCGCTTGGCGGATGGCAGGATCGTTTCGATTGATCGGAACGAGACGCGCAAATCAGCGCGGGACATGACATGGTAGTGCCTCTGTCGCCCCTGAACAGAAAACTGCTGCGGGACCTTTGGCGCCTGCGCGCCCAGGCGCTGGCCATCGCCTTGGTCATCGCGTCGGGCGCCGCGCTGCTGATCACCTCGCTCACCACGGAAGAGGCGCTGCGGGAAACGACGGATGCTTACTACGAGCGCAACCGCCTGGCGGACGTCTTCGCCCGCCTGACCCGCGCGCCGCAAAGGCTGATCCATCGGATCGAGACGATCCCCGGCGTCCGGCAGGCGGAAACGCGGATCGTCGATATCGCCACGGTCGACTTTGCCAATTTTCCCGAACCGGTGACGGCGCGGATCGTCTCTCTTCCCGCCCGCGGCGATCCGGCCCTGAACCGGATCGTCCTGCGCCGGGGTCGATTGCCGGAGCAAGGCCGCGACAACGAGGCAATCCTCGGCGAGCGCTTTGCCAAAGCGCATGGCATCGCGCTGGGCGATACCGTCTCGGTCTTGATGGAGGGCCGCAAACGCGACGTGACCGTCGTCGGCATCGCGCTTTCACCCGAATTCATCTACCTGATCGGACCCGGCGCAGTGATGCCGGACGACAAACGCTATGGCGTATTGTGGATGAACCGGGACGTCATGGAAGTCGCCTATGACATGGCGGAAGCCTTCA
>CAYGKA010000090.1:0-10843 GCA_964350445.1 uncultured Flavobacteriaceae bacterium | reverse complement strand
AGACCGAACGGGAAATCAAGGCGCATGAGGAAGAAATGCGCTTTCTGGATATCCAAATGACCGCTTTGAAGTCGGGCTATGGGCAGATCGGGGTGCCGATGCCCAGGCTCGTTCCCTTACCCGCCGGCGGTGAGGCAGCCAGCGAGGTCCTGGATACGACCAATCCGGAGTTGGAAAAGCTGCGTGCTGAGTACAATGCCGCAAAGTCGAAATACGCGCCGTCGCATCCAGATCTGAAGCGATTGATGCGTGAGTTGACCGCTATGGAGGAACAACTGATCGCCGACGGGGGAGCCGCCGGAATCGGAATTCAGATATCCCGCCTGGAAGAGAATCGGGCTGCTGCGCAGGAGGCCGGCGATACGGCCGGGGCCGACGAAGCCTCCGCTGCGATCGCGCGGCTGCAGGAAAAGCTTCTTCTTGCGCCGTCAGAGGAAGTCGACCCCCGTATACTGCAACAGCAGCAGCAGATTTCATTGGCGGAAGCCCAGGCCAAGGCGGAACAGGCCCGGGCGAAGGCACAGCTGGATCTGAACACGGCGAATGTCGAAGCCAAGATCGGTGTTACAATGGAACGGATCGCCTCCTTGCGGGATCAGAAGCAGGAGCTAACGGATCGGCTGGCGGAAATAGAGCGGACCATTCTTCAGACGCCGCTCGTCGATCGGGCCCTGAAATCGCTCAATCGCGACTATGAGAACGCCCAGCAGAAATATAACGAAGTCAGAGCCAAGGCGATGGAAGCGCAGATCGCCGAGAATGTGGAAGAAGCGAGCAAGGCTGAACGCTTCGTCCTCGTCGAGCCGCCGACATTGCCGGACGAGCCGATCAAACCGAACAGGCAGCAGTTGGTCTTGTTGGGGCTTGGACTGTCGTTGGCGGCGGGTGTTGCGGGCATCTTCGGGGTTGAGTTCATAGATGGAAGCATTCGCGGCGCAAACGTTTTGACATCGGTCATGACCGTCGAGCCGCTTGCTGTCATCCCCTATATCGTGACGGCCAAGGAAAGCAGGGGCCGAACCCGATCGCGGCTCCTATTCGTCGTTGCGTTCGTTGTTTTATTTGTCGGCGCATTGGCGACCGTCCACTTCTTGTACAAACCGTTGGATGAAGTTTTCTACAAGGTGGTCGATCGGTTTACCTAGGGCGCTGCTGCGCCCGACTGGAGAGCCGCGGGTTGGAGAAGATTAGAGAGGCATTGGCGAAGGCACGGTCGGATAAGGCGTTCCGGCAACAGCACCCTGTTGCGGATGTCGGCCGTTTTGAGAAACCAATCGACCGTGAATCCAATGATACGTCCGGTCCGCGTCCCGATGGGACCACTGAAAAAGGAGTTGAGGCATCGAGTGGCCAGGGACACGACAATGTCTCGCAAGAGCAAACCCCGGATGACAAAGTGCCTGACACGGTGGTGGGTAGAGAGACCGGAGCCGTGGGCTTGGACTCTGCTACAATTGACGGGAATTTTGTGCCCGATGACGGCCCGTCGTCCGGGCCGCTGATACAGGAACCGGAGGTGCCGTCCTACCGGCAAAGGTCGACTGGCCGTGCCGCGGTGATCGACATAGAGGAAAGCGCGGATGCCGGGCCGGCGGATACGGATGAAGCGGCGTCGGTTCCAGCGAAAAGCCAGGAACCTGCCAGACGGGTGCGGCCGCAAAAGTCCAAACCGCTCGTGATCGCTGCGGTCGGGGGACTGGTGATTGGCGGGTTGGTGCTGGTACACGTCCTTCTGGTTCCGCTCGACACCGTCTGGGCGGCCTTGGTGTCCGGAGAGGGGAACATCGGAGAAGCCGTCGGACCGGCTTTGGAAAAGGCCCTGCGCTGGGCCGAGAAAATCGTGGAAGCGCTCGTTGGTTTGTTGGGGGCGCCGGAACCTAGCTAAACTGGGTTCGGTAGAGTATCAGGGGCTTGGTGGCGGCAGCTTAAAAAGGGCGGTTGTTGACGGCCTTTTCGGAATGGTTGATGTCGAGCCGGTAATAGAATCGAGGTTCAAGTGGAGCGTATCAAAGAAGCGGTAATGCGGGCCAGAGCCCAGCGCGAAGAGAGTGCCGACAAGGAAGGCAGCGACGGCAAGAGTGACAAGACCGTCGTGCAGCCAGCCAGCCAAGCGGTGGCCGTTGGACAGCCCGCGCCGGTGCAGGCGGAAACTGCTTCGACCGTGCCGGCGACAAGCGCCGCTGAGGAAGCCCCCGCCGAGCAGGGCGGTCAGTTGCAAACAAGTACCGGCGCCGGGGCAGTTGCGACCGCTGACACCGCGGTTGCGTCGATCAAATACAAGCAAACACGCGTCGTTCACCTCGACCCCAGTCAATTGGAACGCAACCGGATCATATCCTTCAGTAAGTCGGATGTCCGAACCGTTGCCTTCGATCGCTTGCGCACGCAGGTGCTGCGGACCATGCGCGACTATGGTTGGCGCACACTGGCAATAACCTCCCCGACCGCGGGTTGCGGGAAGACGACCGTTGCGTTGAACCTGGCCTTCAGTATTGCCCACCAGACCGAGCAAACCGTCCTGCTGGCGGATTTTGACCTTCGAGACCCCCAAGTGGCGGAGTATCTCGGCCTTCCGGAATCACCCTCGCTGGTGGACTATCTGAACGGCGATGTCCCGATATCCGATGTCTTCGTGAATCCGGGCATTCCGCGCCTGACCCTGCTGCCGAACCACAAAGCTGTTTTGAATGCCGCTGAGACACTGATGACGCGAAAATTGCAGAACATGGTGTCCGACATTCGAGACCGCTATGAATCCCGGATGGTTATCTTCGATCTTCCGCCACTTTTGACGACAGATGATGCCTTGGCGTTTCTTCCGCAAGTTGACTGCGTACTGCTGGTTGTAGCGAGCGGTCAGTCCACGAAATCGGAGGTCCGCACGGCCTTGAACTTGCTGCAGGATACAGAGGTCCTGGGGTCCGTTCTGAACAAGGCCGAGGAAGTTGCCGTCGTCTAGGGGCTGCGATCGTAACCGAAAGAATTGGGCGATAACGAGAACGGAGCTTGGCCTGGCGCCATGCGACCGACCGGGGGCGGCAACGTCCGCATAAGGGAATATAGATGGGGAACCGTATCAGCGCCTTTGCGGATAGCCGGGACAACAATTTCAATCTGATCAGAATGATTGCCGCGACCGCGGTCTTGGTCTCTCACGCCTGGCCGATCACGCTCGGCGCCGGCACCCCCGAACCGTTGGAAGAATATGTCGGCGGGTCGCTAGGTTGGATTGCCGTTGCCATTTTCTTCGCCATTTCCGGCTTCCTGATCGCCCGCAGTTTCGACCGGTCGGAGCGCGTAGCCGATTGGTTCAGCGCGCGGGTCGTGCGCCTGTTTCCAGGCCTGGCGGTCGTGCTTCTTTTGACTGTCTTGATACTGGGACCGCTGGTCACGCAACTGCCATTCGCCCAATACGCGACGGAACTGGGAACCCTGACCTATTTTCCCAGGAACTTCACACTCGCCTTCCTGCAATACGATTTGCCGGGCGTGTTCGGTGGGCTTCCCTATCCCGACGCCATCAATGGCTCGCTATGGACGTTGATCTATGAAGTGGTCTGCTACGGGGGCGTGCTCGTTCTCGGTTTCCTGGGTTTGATCAAACGGCCGGTCGCCATGATCGCAGCGGCGGTTTTGTTCTTTGCCGTCTATACGGCGATCGGGGTGCTTCATGATCAGAACCCCTTGCCGCAGCGAATCGTGACCTTGAGGAATTTAGCCTTTCCGTTTTTCGTAGGCACCCTGCTTTATGTATGGCGTGACCGGATTCCATTGAGTTGGCCGATTGCGGCATTCTGTGTCGTGGTCTGCGCTTTGGCCCATGGCACCGCCGTGTTTCCCTATCTGTTCATTACCGCGACCAGCTACCTGGTGTTCGTTCTGGCCTATCTGCCGGGCGGGGTGATCCGGTCGTATAACAGGATCGGCGATTATTCCTATGGCATGTATATTTATGCCTTTCCGGCGCAGCAGTTGGTTGCTTACCTCGTCGCCCCAGACTCGCCGTGGATCAATATCGCGCTGGCGCTTCCGGCATCCCTGCTGTGCGCATACCTGTCATGGCACTTCGTGGAGAACCCGGCCCTGACTTGGCGCAAGAACTATTTGGCGCGCCGCAGGGGCCGCGCGGCGGCCGCGGCGGAGGGGGCGGCCCGCAGGGCCTGAGGAGGAAAGGCTAGCGGACTTCCGCGACCGCCCGGTATTGCGTCCCGAAAGGCAACCTAACAAATGCGGCGTCGAGCTTTGCGGCCAGCTTGCCGAGCGGTGGGACGGTCAGGATCGACCGGGTTTCGACTGAAGGCGCACCGGCCTCTGTCAGGAGGGCGCGCATTTTCGGCATCGATATCAGAACCGCGTCACGGTCGAAGGGACAATCCGAAACGACTTTCCGCGTCAGCGGGTGCCAGGGATTGTGCTCGTACACGACAACCGCGCCTCCCGGCTTGACCACACGGATGAGTTCCTTCGAAAAGGCGGGCCAGGCCGCGGGCGGCACATGGTGCATGACGCAGATGCAGTAAGCGACAGAGAAGGTATGGTCCTCGTAGGGCAGCGTTGCGCCTTCATAGACGTCGTAGGAGACGCCGGGGTGAGCTTTCCGGGCTTGGGCGACGCATTCCGCCGAGACATCGATCCCGGTGATGGAACCGACTTTCCCCATCAGATACGGATGATAATTCCCGACCCCGCAGCCGACATCGAGGATCTTTTGTGTCGATGGATCACCAAAACGCTGTTCGATGAACTTCAGCAGATCGAGTGCCTTGGCTTCCACGAAGGCATCGACCTTCGTGCCGGAGAAGGAAAGCGATTTGTTGACGGCATCGGTATAGGACTCGCTGTATTGGTCGAACTCCTCCGCGACAGCCCTTTGCTGCGGGTCCATGGCCAATAATGTCTGGTCCTTGGTTTGGTCTGGCATTCGATCGCCTTTGCGTCCGTTACAGTGTGGCCGTCGGTTACAGTTTCGGGCCGTAAATGGTCCAAACATCGCCTTGGCCCAGAATCCGGGCGGTTTCCGACGATGGGCGCGGCCCATTCTCACATGCTACCACGCTGCCCGCGCCAGCGCTAAAGGCACTTGCTAGGGCCTTGTCGCGTTCTGCTGCATTATGCGTTTGCCGACGTGCGCCGATTTCCTCGTTCAACTGGTCCAACATCTTCTGCATCGGGCCCTGAAGGGAAAGGGGCTGTTGTGTCGCATAGGCAAATGTCGGTACGGCGGTTCCGTTTTCAAGCAGCATCAGGAACAGCAACGGCTTGCAGTTTGGACGGAATGTGTCGCGGTCCAACTCCTTGCTGACGAAAAGCGCTATCGCCATCTTTCCTGTGTCCGCCTGTCGGACGGTGGCGATGTACTCGCGATACGCGGCTCCGTGAAAACCCCAATTGACGAAAACCAGTGCCGAATGGGCCAAGAACACGCCCACGATCGCGAAAACGAAGAGGTTCTTTAACCGGCTTGCCGCATTGTAGGTCAGACCGGCGGCGGTAAGCGCGAGGAGCAGCAGCGGCGGGCGTTCCTCCAAGTGGCCGACACCCAGGATGTTGGGCGGAAGAAACACGAACAGAAGGCCGGCACCGAGAAGGGCGCCCCAAACCTTACGGTTTATCTTCAGTGCACCTGACAGGATACCCGCGGCAATGGTCAGCCAGAGAACAGCCCCCAGAACGCGGTCGAATATGGGGTTCTGCGAATCTGATGCGCGGACCAGCGCGTCGAAGCGGCGCAGGATTTCCTCGAAAATCCTCGGCCAGAGCGTTCCGCTCTTGGCGTGAATGCCAAGATTGGTGAAAGCCTGGGAGACACCGCCTTCAGCGCCGACGGTCGATGTTTGCAGAAACATCACGAATGGAATCACCGCCAGCAACAACAGCCTTCCCATGCGTTTCGCCAGCGGCAGGATGCGAAGGTTTTTTGATTCCCATGCCAAGGTCAGTTCTACACAACCCAGCAGGAAACCCCAGAAGGCGAATACCAGTCCATGCACGCAGATGAGGGTGACAGCGAGTATCGCGCCTGTTGCCAATTGCAGGGTAGGTCGATCACGCAAGCGGATCCAAAGCCCCAGGCTGCCCAAAGCGATACCAAGCCCAAGCAGGAAGTTCGCAAATCCCCAAATCAGGATATGACTATGGGCGAGGGCACCGGCCAGGACGATGCCGGTAACTGTCAACCGTCCCTGTACGACATAGGAGAGGTAGAGGGCCCCCAGAAAGGGTGCGCCGACGATGACGAACAGCAGTACCTTGCTGGCCGCCATGGGCGGCAAAAGGTGCATGATGCCGGTTCCGAGGATATCCATCCCCAGATTGGGCAGCAGCCGCCATTCCGCTTGATAATATTGTAGTAGAGAAGGCGACTCATCGATGTTCGCCAGAACGTAATAACGTGCGATATGGGCGTAAAAATCGACGAGCGGTGCGACCGGGCTTAAGAAAAGCGGCCCGAAACAGAGGGCCGCGACGATCAGAAGAACCAGTTTCGGGTTTAGAGTGTCGACGGAAAAGTTAGCGGTCGATCTGTTCTGCTCTTCCATCAAGCCATCTTCTCCGGGGCCAGTGCATCCACGACGAGCCAATATTTAACGTGCTGAATTGAAATGTAAATAAGTGTTGGAAAGCCCAATTGGGATTCTCCTGTGGACAAACAGCACCGGATTGATGCGACCGAAAACTTATAGCAAGAAAGAACAAATACGCTATCGATTAAGGAGCAGATTGTCTCGTATCGACCGGACCATATGACTGATCCCAAGGCGTAGGGGCGTACTATGCCAATCAGCCGGCAAAGCGGAAACCAGAAAGCTCATGTTCCGCGAATTGTCCGGTGAAGTATCATAATGCAGTAACAATCGCGCCTGCATGATTTCCTCGGTGACATGGATCGCTTCATACATGGACGTGGGTTTCGCGCTGGCCAGGATGCAGGTCCCGGCCGTCACGGGGCGCAGCACCCGCGTTGACACGAACCGCGCGATATCGTCGGCATACACGTAATCCCGGACTGTGTTTACCGTTCCGAAAATGCGGGTCGGGCGGCCTTCCAGGGCGCCACGGATCAGGGCGGCGAACAGCCCATACCGCCCGCCTGGGCGCCAGCCGTAAACGGAACTCGGTCGGTATATGATTGCTGGGACGGTCTGCGGCAGGCGGCGGACCATGGCTTCTTGATCCAATTTGCCGATACCGTAAGGCCTGATCGGCGCCGGCGCCGTGTTGTCGGTTACGTGGCTCTGCCCTTCGAAAAGTCCCCCAGCCGAGCTCATGTGGTGGAAGCTGTGCTGGGCTTCGGGCAATGCGGCCTGCAAGGCGGCGGTTTGATCCAAGACTTCTTCAAGCAGAACGGCTTCTTCGGCCATTTCCGCCGTCGTGCTGGCGAAACCGTTGCGGCCCGCCGCCCATATCGTGCTGACCCGGACCGGACCGGCGGCGGAGGCGGCAATCTCCTGGATTTTCTGTGCAACCGCCTTCGCGGCAGCCTTCCTACCGGATAGAGCGGTCCAATCGTAGGGTAGTTCGGTATTCCTCCATCCTGCCCGTTCGAGCACATGCGCGATGCTGCCGCCGACGAGGCCGGTCCCGAAGAGGGGAACGATGTGCAGTACATCGCCCGACCCTGTGCGGACCTGCTCGGACAGGAGCCTCATGCTCGTCAGTCCTTGAAGTATTCAAGCAGGGGGGCGTCTTGCGACCGATCGATTGGGAAAAATACCGGCTTTCCATGGGCGCGGAGGACCAGCGTGGAAAGATACTGCAGCGAGACGCCGAGCATCAGGACCGACAAACCGCCGAAAAACAGGATGGCGAGCATGATCGAGGTCCATCCGGCTTCCTGAACGGCGCCTGGGACAGCAAGTTTGAGGAAAATTAGCACCAGGGTGCTCAATATGGAAAACGACAGCACCCCGAACCCGAACAGGGCCCCCAGTTTCAGCACTTTGAGATGGCTGGAGAACAACATGCGCCAAGCATGGGAAAAGAGCGACCTGAGGCGGTACCCGCTTTTTCCCGTCTGCTGATAGCGCTCGTCGGTCAGCGTCATCGGGACGACGGCAATCCGCTGTGTGTACCAGGAGAGATTGATGTCGAAAAACGTATCGTGCATGCACACGCTTGCCGCCGCCCGCGCGATGACACCGCGGATCAGCCGAAAACTGTTGATGTTGTGGATGTTCGGATTGCCGGTCAGCCATTCCATGAGCCGTTTGAACCCGCGTGAGGTCGAATCCCGGACCATGGCGCCATGGACGTTGCCTTCCGGCCGCGCATATACCACGTCGCTTCCGTTGCCGACGGCCTTTTTAAGCAACTCCCCGATGCGTTCAGGGGGATGCTGCAGGTCTTCGTCCAGGGTGACGACCCAATCGCCCGCGCTATGGAGAATGCCGGCGATTGTCGCACCGTGCTGACCGAAATTGCGCGACAGGTGCAGCGCGACGAGCCAGGGGCGATCCTTGGCAAGGCGGTCCATGATCGCGGCCGACCCGTCGATCGCATTATCGTCCACCATGATGAGTTCCGCGACGGCGACGGGCGCGTCGGAGCCGAGCCATTCCTCGCGCAGTCCATCGACGGCCTCCACCAGCCGTTCGATATAGGCTTCTCCGGAATAGACCGGGACGACGATGCTCACGCTTACGGCGGCGACGTCAATCGTGCTTTCCGTCATCTCTACGCTTTCCCCAGTGAGGGTTCTTCCCAACATTCGAACCCGCTCCCGCCCGAAGACCATGGAGTTCTTCCCAATAACGCACCTGGATGGCAAGAGGCTTGAGCCCCGCGCCCGGGATTGAACGCCAATATAACCTTGCCTGTCACGTTAAGAAATGCTTCACAACCCGAATGCGAGAAGTATCCAGCCATCAGGGCATCCGTTTTTTCATGGAATGCTCGGGCGAAGACCGGACTATTCTTGCTCAACCAAAATACTTGAACCTTCCCGACTAGTGCAGCCGCCCCGTCCTTTCGGTAATTCTGTTACGGTGATTGGAATATGCTTGGAGAACGCTGGATGAACATCGTCTCTCGCGACGTCACGCTGCAGTTCATCCGATTTTCCATGGTGGGTGGGTCTTCCGTTGTTGTCTATTTTATCGCTCTCGCCATTTTGCGGAATTTTATCGACAGCACGATCCTGCTGACATTTCTCTGTTACCTATTGAGTGCGATTTATAATTTCATCCTGCAGAGCACCTTCACTTTCAAGGCGCGCGATATTCGGGGTGGAACGGTCGTCCGGTTCGGCATCATGCACGGTGCTGCGATGGCCGCGAATTCCGCTGCGATGTATGTGCTCGTCGATATTTTTCTGCTGCCGCTATATGGCGCCCAATTCCTTGTAACGGCCTGTATTACAGTAGCCGTATTTTCCGCATCGAAATACTGGGTATTTCGCGCCTAAGTACAGGCGGGGAAAAAGCCTTTTCCCGCACAGCTCCTCAAAATCACCAAATCGCAGGGCAATATACACTGCCCTGTCCAACGGTATTAGGTTACTATAGGTGCGGTATAGTGGGAGGAATCCGGTAAAATTTTACGTTAAAAGGGGTAATAGTTTAAGCGATAGGAGTGTACGCCGAAAAACGTGGGCGCTAGGTAGGCACTGTCAAAACGCACGGCATTTTCCCAACCGCTTTGGATGGGGCGTTCAAAACAGCAATTTTGCTTGGACAGCGACTGCGGAAAATAGAGGTATAAAATGGAATATATTGTTACTAATTCTTCTGAACTTTATCAGGCCATGAATTCCGTCACCGGCGGCGATACGATATTGCTGAAAGGCAATGAGCCTTTTGAGATTAACAACCAATTGGGCGTCAAGCCTGACTCCAATGTGACAATTACGTCATTCGACCCGGAGCAGCCGGCGACCATTTCGACCTTGTTCATCGCGAAGGCGGAAAACTTGACCTTCGACGGCTTGATTTTTGATAGCTCATCGAATGGGACGACGCGCGCGGGTTGGCTTAACGATATTAACGTGAGTTCCTGTTCAAATATCACGATCCAGAATTCCGAGATGCGCGGCACGGCGGAAGGGCCGTTGACGCTTGACGGCGAGTTTGCATCGGCAGAATCCCTCGGCACGATCCGGAACAGCGACGGTTTCTCCTTCGTGAATAATACCGTCTCCAACTACAACTTCGGCATTACCGTTCTGGAATCAACCAACACGGTCATTGCGGACAGCGACTTCCAGGAGTTGCAGGGCGATCCGATCCGTCTGGGCGGCGTTCAGGGCATCACCATCGAAGGCAACTACATCCACGACCTTTATGGTTCGGACTACGCGCTGAACCATATGGATATGATCCAGATCTGGTCGACGAGGACCACGCTGATTACGCAGGACGTCACGATCACCGGCAATGTCCTGGATGCGGGCGACGGCGCGGGAACGCAGTCCATCTTCATCCGCAACGAGCGGGCCGATACGTTTACCGGGGACGCGACCGACCTGTTCTACAAGAACATCACGATCACCGATAACGTGATCTACAACGGCAGTACGCATGGCATCACAGTCGGCCAGACGGACGGTATCATCGTCGCCAACAACACGCTGATCCAGAACTCCGAAGCCGATGTGCTCTCCGAAGCCGATCCCGGCAAGGTGAGCAACCCGAGCATCTTCGTCGTGGACGATGCCACGAACGTTCAGATCACCGAGAATATCGCGAAGCTGATCACCGGCCCCGACGACGCCGTGTATGACGGCAACTACATCGTCGAATACTCCAATCAGCACGCGGATAACTATGTCGGAAACGTGTTCGTTGCCGCGGACAACGGCGGATCGGTCGGTCTGCAAGGCCTGGCTTTTGATCCGGACGGCCCGCTT
>CAYGKA010000089.1:2172-11186 GCA_964350445.1 uncultured Flavobacteriaceae bacterium | reverse complement strand
GGCCCCTACCCCGTACCCCATCGCGAAGACGCAACACGCAACCCGATGGGAAAGAGCGACCGGGCCGGGCGGGAGCGGCCGAAACCGTCCCGCCCGCCGGCCTAAATCTGCTGAGCCTTAGTAATTCTGGCCCGAGCATTTACCCGTGGTGATGTTGAAGTTTCCGCACATGATCGGAGACGTCCAATCGGCCACCAGGCTCTTGGATTCCGGCAGGAAGTCGGTCCATGCATCGCCGATGACACCCTTCGGGGTGGACCAGACGATTTCGAACTGACCATCATCCTGAATTTCGCCGATCAGGACCGGCTTGGTCAGGTGGTGGTTGGTGTTCATGACCGCGATGCCGCCGGTCAGGTTCGGGAAGGTGATGCCGTACATCGCCTGACGAACCGTATCGACATCGGTGGTGCCGACGGACTCGACCGCCTTAACCCACATGTTGAAGCCAATGTAGTGGGCTTCCATCGGGTCGTTCGTGACACGGTCTTCGCTGCCGATGAACTTGTGCCACTGGGTAATGAACGCGTCATTGATTTCCGACTCGGCGCTCATGAAGTAGTTCCAAGCGGCGAGATGGCCGACCAGCGGGCCGGTGTCGATGCCGCTGAGTTCTTCTTCGCCGACGGAGAAGGCGATGACCGGAATGTCTTCCGCAGTGATGCCCTGGTTGCCCAGTTCCTTGTAGAACGGAACGTTGGCGTCGCCGTTGACGGTGGAGACCACCGCCGTCTTTTTGCCGGCGGAACCGAAGGACTTGATGTCGCTCACGATCGTCTGCCAATCGGAATGACCGAACGGCGTGTAGTTGATCATGATGTCTTCCTTGGGAATACCTTTGTCGATCAGGTACTGCTCAAGGATCTTGTTGGTCGTGCGCGGATAGACGTAATCGGTGCCCGCCAGCACGAAACGCTTCACGGACCCGCCTGCTTCGCTCATCAGGTAATCGACCGCGGGGATCGCCTGTTGGTTCGGCGCGGCGCCGGTGTAGAAGACGTTCTTGGAGCTTTCTTCCCCTTCATACTGAACCGGGTAGAACAGCATGCCGTTCAGTTCCTCGACGACCGGCAGGACCGACTTGCGGCTGACCGAGGTCCAGTTTCCGAAGATCACGTCGACCTTGTGAACTTCCAGCAATTCGCGCGCTTTTTCGGCGAATAGCGGCCAGTTCGAGGCCGGATCGACCACGACGGCTTCCAGCTGCTTGCCCAGAAGACCGCCCTTCTTGTTCTGCTCTTCGACCAGCATCAGGACCGTGTCCTTAAGCGTCGTCTCGGAAATCGCCATCGTCCCGGATAGGGAATGCAACACGCCGACCTTGATTGTGTCGGCCGCCTGGGCCGCCCCAGCGGCAAGCCCCATTACCAGCACGGAGGCCGCCCCCAACATTTTATTTACTTTGGTTTTCATCCTAATCTCTCCCGATACGGATAGTAGATCACTGCTGCACAGCAATAAGAGTGCCATCCTGAACGAGAGAAAGGGTCGCCTAATAAAGAATTGATTTTATTACTTATTTTAAATTTCTCGCAAGCCTGCGTACCGCAGCGCGAATCCCTACCGCAGTGCAATCTGCTTATTTATTAGTCGCTGTACAATTTTTAATCAGGCAGTGGGCGCAAAAAACCCCTCGCACCGCCGGGACGCGGCGCCGGCTGAGGCCAGGGCGCGGACCGGTGGAGCCCCGGCCGGCGTCGAACCGTTTATTCGGCCCCTTTTTTCTCCAACATCGTCACCTGGGTCGGCTTGCACTGCCAATCGTAGCGCAGCCAGTCCTTCCGGCTTTGCGTGCGGTCGGCATATTGGCCGCGCTCGATCGCAGCCGCCATCCGGCATCGGTTTTCGGAGACGAAGGTGTGATCGCGTTCGAAGTTCTGGCAGTGGGTCTCACCGCTGAAATTCATACACGCGACAAGCACGAGAACATACATCGCGTTATCCTTCCCGCTGGTTCGCGGCCGTCTCGTTTCTTTACCGGCGGCCGTCGAAGGGTGAAGACTACACGATTCCAATACGATCCGAAGGGTATCCGGGTAACGGTAACGCCGGAGATCGGCGCACGGACGGGTCGAACCGTGAAACCGACCCGGCAGCTGCCCCCCGAAGTGCGGTATAATTGTAGTAACTTTTGCTATGAAATTTCATGGGGATCGTGCAGCCTATATTCCCTAACCAACAAAGTTCAGGGAGGAATAAATGATCAAAAAAATCGCACTGGCCAGCGTGTTCAGCGGCATGATGGCGCTTGGCGCGGGATCCGCAATGGCGGCAACGGAATGCGTGCCGTCGCAATGGGGCCCGGATGACGAACTGGGCTCGGCCAACCTTGTGACGCCTGAGCGCACCATGGAAGCGCTGAAACTGGTGAAACAGGGCAAGACCATGCCACTCGGCATCGTCATCGACAGCAAGACCCCCGCTTTCGCCCCGCGCAGCTTGAGCCTTCAGATCGTTCAGCCGAACCAACAGGGCGGCCAGCGCCTGCCCTTCGGCTATCCGGCAAACTACAACGACGATGTGCTGCAGACCTGGATCGGGATCGGATCGCAGATCGACGGTCTTGGTCATCTCGGTGAAAACGGCCTGTATTACAACTGTAACGATGAAAAGGAATTCGCCGGCATCACCGGTCTGACGAAGCTGGGCGTGCATAACATTCCACCGCTTGTCGGCCGCGCCGTCATCATCGACATGGCCAAGCATGCCGGTAAGCCTTTCCTGGAAGCCGGCGATCATTTCGGGTCGGCCGAGATACAAGCAGCCGCCAAGGCGCAAGGGGTCACCATCAAGGAAGGCGATATCGTGCTCTTCCATACCGGCTGGACCGAAAACAAGTTGGACAGCGACCCGAAGGCCTGGGTGTCAGGCGAACCCGGGGTCAACAACGACGGCATGAAGTGGCTCGCCTCGCTGAACCTGATGGCGATCGGCGCCGATACTTGGGGTGTCGAGCCGGTTCCCGCACCGAAGGGCGACGGCGTGTTCTACGGCCATGTACTGGCCCTGCAGGAAAAGGGCATCTATCTGCTGGAAACCATGAATACCGGCCCCGTCCTGCGTGCAGGGGCTAACGAGTTCATGTTCGTCCTCGGCCAGGCCCGCATCCGCGGCACGGTCCAAATGATCATCAATCCGGTGGCGATGTTCTAGTTTTCATCACAGTGAATGCAGCGGCCCGGCAGTACCTTCTGTCGGGCCGTTTTCATGACCGGCGGCGTAATTGCGTCCGCACGGAATGAAGAGGAAATCAGATCGCCGGGTTTACGCGCCCATCGGGTCGGTTGGCGCGACAATCAATGCAGGTGGCGCGGCAGGGTAAAGCGAATGGAGGTGCCGTCCCCAACGGTGCTGGCGATGGCGAACTCGCCGTGGTGAAGTTCGACCAGGGACTTGGCGATCGACAGACCGAGGCCCCAGCCCTCATGGGCGACATGCGGGTCGTCATTGCCTCGGTTGAACGGCTTGGTGACTTCCTCTATCCGGTCGTCCGGTATCCCGCATCCGGTATCCGAGACGATGATTTCCGTTCCCGCCACATCGAATTGGGCCGATACGGAAACATAACCGCCTTTGGGCGTATACTTGACGGCGTTGGTGAGCAAATTCAGCAAGACCTGCTGCAAGGCGCGCCTATCCGCCAACACCTGCATGTCCTGGGCAATGGCGATGTCCTTGCGGAGGCCGACACCGGCATCCTTCGCACGGTGTTCCACGATGGCGAGGCATTCGTCGACGATATCGTCCAGGTCGACGTTGCGGACCGACAATTGTTTGCGGCCGGCCTCGATGGCGGCGATGTCCAAAATGTCGTTCACAAGGTCCAGCAGCAGTGTGCCGCTCGAATGGATGTGCCGGGCATAATCCCCGTACTTGCTTTCGCCCAGTGGACCGAAAAGCTGGTTCTGTATGACCTCGGAAAAACCGAGGATGGCGTTCAAAGGCGTTCGCAGTTCGTGACTCATCGCCGCCAGAAACTCCGACTTTGCCTTGCTGGCCTTTTCCGCATCGACCAGCGCCTCGTCCCGCGCGGCCTCCGCCTGCTTGTGGTCGGTCATGTCCAATATGGTGACCGGCAGGCTCTGAAAGTTGCTCAGCGGACCGTCCATGGGACCGGGGATGGGCATGGATACGGAGACGGTCAAGCGGTCGCCGGCGAAGGTCTTGTGGACGGATTCGAATGTGACGCTATTCTCGCCATTCCAGATCGCCAACGCGATCGCCGGATGCAGCCCGCCGCTCTCCGGTCCGAACCGGCCGTCGAACCCACCGAGAAGATCGGCAATGGACGGCGCCCCGTACAGCGTTTTGGCGGCCTGGTTCGCGTGCCGCACGATTACCCGCCGTTCCAGCCCCACGACCGCTGTTCCTCCGCGCCGCAAAAGCGCCTCGATATCCGTGACGCCTTGATCGCGGAGCTTCCTGAGTTCGGCAACGATTCCCGAGAAATCCATATCCAGGATTGCGATGACGGATCCTTCATACAAGGTCCTGAACTGCGCTTCGGTAGCCTTCTTTTCCTGTTCCGCCTTCAACCGGTTGTCCTCGCGGGACAACAGAAGGCCGCCCAGGAATATGCCGACAAAGATAGCGGACCCCCAAGGCACAAACATGCGCTGCATAAGCGCCAGCCCGTATTCGAAGTCACCGACGAGCAAGAATCCCGGGGCCGTGAACGCAACAGCGAAGAGCGCGCCGAGGAATAGCAGCAGGACGTTGTTTGTCCGCCAACGCACCCTGTAAAGGATGATGCCGACGGCGGCCGAAAGGGATATTCCAAAAATACCCGCCACCACACCCGACCCGCCCAGATAGGCGCGGAAAAGGCCGGCGGCGGCGCCGCAGACCAGGGCGGATAGCGGGCCGCCGAATGCACCGCTGAGCACGATCAGCGCATTGCGCTGATCAACGATGACGCCCTCTACCACCGGTATTTTGACATGCATGCTGATAAACGTGATGAGGCCGAAATACAGGCCCAGCAACAGTTGCCGGGTTGCGACGGATTGGGTTTGCAACCTGTCGATCAGGAACGAATACCCGACGACCAGGACCACAAAGATAGATATATTGTTCAGCAACAGAAAGAAGACTGAAAAGTCGTCCTGCACCCTTCGGTTCCTACCCAAATTTCCGTTCTTTAGAAGGTACGCATAAAACCGGTGAATTTTCCACTAATTCAGACACAAGGACCACGCCACAAAGCCTTCGAAACCGCTGCCGGACGGCCTTCATCGGCATTGAGGCCCGTTGTTGGTGCATATACTGTCAAGCCGTTCACATCTCGTTAAGCGTTTCTATGCACCGTGGCACAGAGACATTCGCCCAGGACCTCAAGAACAAGACAGGGATTTTCAATGAAAACGCGGACTTTCAACCGGCGTCAGGCCGGTCTCATGCTCATCGCCTCCACCGGTGTATTGGCGGCAACACCGTTTGGCCGGGCGCGGGCGCAAGCCCTGTCGGGCACGAAAGTCGTAATCGTCGGCGCGGGTATCGCGGGCCTCGGCGCAGCCAATTCGCTCAGGAACCAGGGCGCGGAAGTCGTGGTGCTTGAAGGCAAGCCGCATATCGGCGGCAGGCTTCTGACCGATTGGTCGATGGGCGCGCCATTCGAGGTCGGCGCGGGTTGGATTCACGGGCCGGAACCCGAAAACCCCAGCCGCCAACTGGCCGACGCGGTTGGCGCCGAAATGGTGGTCACCGAAGACGAGAACTGCGTCTATTTCCACGCAAATGGCGAAGAATTCGAAGAAGACGATTATGAGGAAATGAGCGACGGATGGGAAAGCGTTCTGGAAACGATCGACGCCAACTACGAAAACCACGACCCGCGTTCACTGATGCAGGCAATCCGCGACTATGACAGCGACCTGCTGGACGACCCGCGCGTGATGTGGGCCTTTTCCGCTTGGACCGAATTTTCGAAGGGCGGCCCGATAGAGGAGCTTTCGGCCGTCCTATTCAACGCCGACAAGGTCTTCGACACGCCCGACGTCGTTGTGACCACCGGCTATGACAAGATATTGGGCCCAATGGCCGAAGGATTGGATATCCGCCTGTCCCACACCGTCAGCGGCATTTCCTACGACTCGACTGACGGCGTCGCCGTCGAAACGGACAAGGGCACGTTCGAAGCGGACTACTGCATTTGCACCGTACCGCTCGGCGTTCTGAAAGCGGAAAAGATCGCCTTCGATCCGGCGCTGCCGCAAAATTACCGGCAGTCGATTCAGAAAGTCGGCTTTGGCAGTGTGACAAAGCTGGCCCTGAAATTCGACGAACCCTTCTGGGATATCGAAACCCAGTATTTCGGAATCGGCACCGCGCCCAAGGGGCGCTGGAACTACTGGCTGAACTACCGCACGTTTTCGGAGGAGAATATCCTGCTCGGCCTCAGCGTCGGGGCCTATGCGCCGATCGCGGACAAGATGACCGATGCAGAAATGGCCGCGGACGGGTTGGACGTCCTGCGGCAGGTTTGGGGCGATGACGTGGGAGAGCCGACGCAGATCCTCACAACCCATTGGTCCACCGACGAATTTTCCCTGGGGGCCTATGCCTATCCCCGGCCCGGCAACCGGCGGTCGGACTATGACGGCCTCGCCAAACCGCTGGATGACCGCCTGCTCCTTGCCGGCGAGCACACGCTTTTCGACTATGCGGGCACCACCCACGGGGCCTATATGTCCGGCCTGCGCGCCGCCGAGGAGGTGATCGAGGCGGAATCCTAAGACCGCCGCTTCACCCTCTATCCGGTCGGTTCGTCCGGGCGGCATGGCGCGTGCTCGATGACCCGAACCACATCGCTCAGTTCGATGTCGGGGTAATGCGCGCGCATGCCGAACAGCGGCATGTCGGCACAGCGAACCACGGGCACAATCACCGTTCGCTTGGGCGTGTCGTCATGGGCATAACGCGTCGGGCCGGGAAGGATGCGCCTCTCCCGGAACCGGATCGTCGACGTCTTCTCGCCACTTAGAATTTGGGGAAGCAGTCGGGCGACCACGCGCCGAGGGTTTGTATTTCATCGATCATCATCATGGCTCCGCTTGCAGCCCATGCCCTAAAGCGGATAGCCGAAACGGTCACACCAGGGTTTCAGAACCGGCAGCACATTGGCGAGGGTCTCGCGATATCCCGCCCATTTTCCGACCGCCTTTGTGCTGATCCCCTCGCCGACCTGGGCGTAACTCGCCGACAGAACGACGGCGGACGAGACGGTCTTCTCCTTGAAGCGGATCATCCCGTCCTCCCATGCCAGGCCAAGATCGGGCAGGATCGCGCGCAGCGTCTCTTCCGGCTTTTCGGCCAGCGCCTCGTAGGAAACGACAACGGGATTCAACGGCAGGGCCTTCTCCATCGCGTTTACAAGCCTGTGCCATTGATCGAAACCCGCGGCGGCGTCCGGCAGGCTGGAGAAGATGCTCAGCGTCGGCGTGTGTCGGAAGTTCTGCTGCCAGCAGCTCAGCACCGTATCGGCCGGATGTCGGCGCAGCACCAGGATCGGGGCTTCCGGGAACAGCACCCGGATCAGCCCGATGCGCCAAAAATTGACCGGATGCTTATCGAGCGCGACCCCGCCCGGCGCGCCGCCATAACGCCTGACCCCCTCGGCATAGAACGCCCGCAAGGCGTTCACCTCCTCCAAGTTTGCGGCAAGCGCGGGTAGACAAGCGGGATAGGAACCGAATGTCGCTTCAACCCGCCGCATCACGGTTTCGATCAGCGGCTTTTCCTCCAGCAACGCCACCGACGAATGCGCGCCCAGCATCCGGTCGGCGAGGGTCGTGCCCGAGCGGGGAAAGCCGGTCAGGAAGATCGTACGGAACGGCATCGGCGCCAATCCGGCGGGCGGGGAAAGGCTCGGCAGCGCTTCCGCGTCCCGGATACGGCGTGTCATCGCCGCGTGCTCTTCCGCCACCCAGTCTTCCGTTTTCGGGCGCTTGCGCCAAAAAACATTGGCCTGCCTGTAGGACTCCGCCGCGTCCTCCGCCTCGCCTAGCCCGTCTTGCACGCGCGCCCATTCGAACCAAACATTGAAATCTTCAGGCGGGGCTTCGGCCATGACCGGCGCCAGATGGTCGAACGCGTCCTGCCAACGGCCGTCGCGCCGCGCCAGAACCGACCGCAGGGCGGCGAGTTTGCCGTCCCAGGGCAAGGCGACAGCGGCGCGTTCCGCCAGTTCGCCGGCCTCCTGCAACAGGCTCAACCGCTCCAGCCCGATCGCGCAATCGCGCAGGACCGCCGCGTCGCCGTTCGCACAGGCAACCGCCGCCTGAAACGCTTCGCCGGCGGCGTCGGCCCGCTCGGCCCAGATATAGGCCCAACCCAGATCGACCTGCACCCGCGCCGTCGAGGGGGCGAGCGCCGCCGCCCTCTCCAGATGCTCGACCGCTTCCAGAGGAATGACGCGCAACGTGGCGATCAGCCCCACCACATGGCGCGTTTCAGGATCGTCGGGCACCGCCTGCAAGGCGGGTGCAATCATCGCCGCCGCGCGCTCGGTCTCACCCATTTCCGCCAAAGCCTTGGCGGCCAGCACGTGCAATCGCGGCGAGGCGCCGCCGGCGCGGGACGCCGCGTCGAAAATATCCAGAACGGTTTGGACCGATTTGGAATGCAGGGCCGCGACCGCCCAGTTTTCCGCTACCATCGACGACGGCTCGGCCCGGTAGGCCTCGGCGAAGCGCGCTTCCGCATCGCCCGGCCGGTTCATCGACAGATAGACCGACCCCAACGCGTTCAGGGTTTTGCCGTGGCCGGGCCGCAACCCGCGCGCCTTTTCCAGATATGCCGCCGCATCGGCGGCGGCGCCCCGTTGCAGCGCCAGGAACCCCAGCCCGTAATGCAGGTCGGCCACGCCGGGATATTCGGGCAGCAGGGCAAGATAGCGCTGCTCCGCCTCCTCCAACCGGCCGGCGCGGTGCAGGTCCATCGCTTCCGCCACGGCGGCGGGAAGGCCGCCTTCCTGATCGCTTGTCATTGTTCGGCCGTGCTTCGCGTCATGTCAT
>CAYGKA010000089.1:0-2072 GCA_964350445.1 uncultured Flavobacteriaceae bacterium | reverse complement strand
GGTGTTAGCCAGGGTGACATAGCGTGACAACCCAATTCCCACGCTTCGGACAGGTCAGGGAATGAACCTGCCACGGATCTCCCGGTCGGGGATCGCGTTCAGAACCAGGGCCTCGACATTGGGCCGTGTCTCCAAAAGTGCGTCGAGTTCCGGCGCCGAGAGCGTCTCGTTGACCGGGTCGGTCCAGACTTTCAGAGACGTCAGATCGTAATTGCCGAAGGCCGTGATCATCGCGACATCGGCCGCGTCCCGGCCCCGCACCATCGGAATACGGCCGATCCGAGGCGTATTGTGGCGTGCGTCGAAGGCGAACCACCGTCCTTCCAGGAAGACTTCCGCCCAGGCGCAAAAATCGCCCGCCCCGTCCGATTTCGCCCCGATATCGCTGAGATAGCCGCTGACATAACGCGCGGGAATGTTCATCGCGCGGCACAAGGCTACGAAGAGATGCGCGAAATCACGGCAGACCCCGGTTCCCTCGCGAAAGACATCGACGGCGGTCTTATTGGGCCGTCCGAACGGATAACCGAAGAGAACGTTGTTATGCACCCAGTTCGAAATTGCCTGCGCGCGGGGCCAGCCCGGCTGGGTTCCGGCGAAGAGGAGCCACGCCCGCTCGACCAATTCGTCGCTCTGGCAGTAACGGCTGGGCAACAGGAACAGGAAGGTGTTCTCCGGAAGGTCCATGACCTCGTGCTGTCGCGCGGCCCAGTCGAAGACATCGGGTTCGCCGCTGTCCTCGACAATGCAGTCGGACCACAGGGTCGTCTCGCCGACCGGCATCATCATGCGGGCGCAGAGATTCCCGAAAGTGTCGGTGTAATACTCGATTTCCCCATCCGGGACCGCTCTTATCCGGTCCGTGCCGATCACGCGCCGGTCATCCGACGGGTCGCGCCGAAGCGCCAGGATCATGGGCGTCGGCTTGGGGCAAACCACGGTCGCTTCGAATCCGATTCGGATCAGCATCGTGTAATCCTACTCCTCTGGCGCTGCGAATTTACGTCACTGCCGATCGACGCTTCCCCTGATCCGAGCGGTGTCAGAGGTCCTTGTCGTCGATCCGTTCCAACAGATCGGAAAGGTCCTGCACCGTTTCTTCTATAAGCCGGCTTTGCGCCGGTATCCGCCCTTCCCGCGTTTGCGCGTATTGCACCAGAAGATGCCGCGCCTTCGACGCTGCCGCCGACCAGGGGGCCATCGGCCCGTCCATCCCGGGCTTGTCAGCAAAATTCACCGGCGCGGGCACATCATCGCCGCCCACCGACGCGGGCTCTGTCGCGTCGTCGATTTCGCGGTCGTACAAGGTCTTTCGACGTTCCTCGGTCGCGATCTTTTCGGCGCGGCCGCGGCGGTCGTCCAAATCTACGGGTTCGTTCTCCAACAGAGTTTGCCCAATCCTCGCTGCGCCGTCACGCGTCTTCACGCACGGCCTTACCGGGTATAACCGCCTTCGACGATGCTGTTTCCCTTCGTGTCGCAGCCCGGGCTGTCGGGTGTCCGCTTTACCGCCCCCTGCATCACGCCGCGTGCATCGCCTTTGGAAAAATGTCCGGAAATCCGCTCATCCGCCGGTACCGCCGGCCCCTCGCGCCGGGCTTGCGCCAGCGCGTCTTCGAGCTGCGTGTAGCGGAATTCCTTGAAATAGAAGTAATCGACGGGAACCCGCGTAATGCCTAGCCGGGCCATTTCGTCATAGGCGATGCGCGTGCTGTCGTCGTCTTTGGCGGCTGTCGAGGCCATGGTTCTGTGTATCTCCTGCCGCATGTTGAAATTTTGGTGTGTTCGATGTCGAACACGACCCCGGCGCGATGACCGATCCAGGCGGCCGCCGCTCATTCGGCAACCGGCCCGGGAAGCGATCGATCCGCTGATTGCGTCGCTTGTGCCGGAAATCTTTAAAATTCGGGAACCGAGAGCCATCCCAAAGCCGGCCCACCATCGGGCCCGGATACCGGACGCTTCACTGTTTTCATTTTTTCATGAATATTGGTCCCTGACTCGTTTTTATTGATTATAATTCAAAAACACAACGCATTCTTTGCCCCGCGCCGGTGATGTCCACGCCGCCT
>CAYGKA010000088.1:0-11603 GCA_964350445.1 uncultured Flavobacteriaceae bacterium | reverse complement strand
GATGCCGCCATAGCGGGACTTGTCGAAGAACCACGGATCACGCAGGTGAGCGTTCAGCCGGTGTGGCCCTAGTCCCACCGTCTGCACGACCTTGCCGATCTGACCTTCTGCGATCAATTCGGCGGCCTTCGCGACGGCCGGAACCTCGAAATGTTCCGAGAAATCCACCGACCAAATTCGGCCGGTTTCCTTCTGTACCTCGACAATGCGGTCCAACTGCGCTTGCGTGATGCAGCCGGGTTTGTCGACCATCACGTCCTTGCCCGCCCGCATCGCCTCGACCGCCAGATCCGCCCGGTCGCCCGGGATCGCCGATATCAGGACCATGTCGACACCGGGGTCGTCGAGGATTTCACGGCGGTCGTAAGCGCGCGGCAGGTCGGGGAAGCGTTTGACGAAGCCGTCCAGCGTTTTGGGCGATCCTTCCGTCCACCAGCTTATGCCTGTCGCGCCGGCATCCAACATTCCGCTCAGCATGCCGAAGGCGTGGCGGTGGTCTATTCCGATGACGGCGACGCCGGTCATGGCGCGGCCTCAAGCTCAATGCGCCGGCCTTCGTTGGAGGACGCGATCAGGGCGTCGATCAATTTGTGGACCTCCAGCGCGGTATGTCCGTTCGAGCGCGGTTGTCTGCCTTCCCCGGCGGCTGACAGGAAGTCCTGGATCGCCGCCTTGTGCCAATCGTGCGGAAAGTCCATCGGGTCGGCGCCGCCGCCCGTGCTTGTCTGTTCCCCGAATGTCTCCGTCCGGCCGTTGCGCCAATCGACTTCCAAGGTGCCGCCGGTGATTTTGGTGGAGGCGTTTTCAAAATTGAGGGCCATGAATTCGGGTTCGCCGGGATAGCGCGTGACCGTCGCGATCAACCCGCCATTCGCGCCGTTGGCGAATTGCATGCCGGCCCCGACGAAGTCTTCGGCCTCGAATTTCTGTAGACCTGACTTGCCTGCCATGGCTTGGACCGAGGCGACAGGCCCCGCGAGCGACAGCAGCAGGTCCATGGAATGGATCGCTTGGGAAATCAGCACGCCGCCGCCGTCGCGCTCGTAAGTGCCCCGGCCGGGTTCATCGTAATAGCTTTGCGGCCGCCACCAGGGAACGACCAGATAGGCCGAGGCCAAACGGCCCAGCCGACCCTCGTCGATCAACCGGCGCAGGGCGAGCGAGCCGGCGCGGAAGCGATGCTGAAACACGATGCCCAGGGTGATGCCGGCGGCGTCGCACCGGTCGACGATCCGCTTGGCGGCTTCTGTCGTCCGTTCGACCGGCTTTTCCATCAAGATGTGCTTGCCGGCGGCGGCGGCCTTGGCCGTCAGTTCTTCCCGAGCGTTCGGCGGCGTCATGATCAGCAAGCCGTCAAGCTGGGGATCTTCCAGCAACGCGTCCGGCGACGCCGCCTCCGGCACCCCCCATGCCGCGCAGAAGGCGGCCCGGTTGTCGGCATTGCGGGTATAGACCCCGCGGATCTCGACGTCGTCGGCCAGGTCCTGAAACGATTTCATATGCGGCTTGGCTGCCATGCCTGCGCCGATGATGCCGATCCCAAATTTCCGCTGCACGGGCAGCCTCCCCAATTTTCAGTGTTGTTCTGCGTATTTTGTTACCGCCTGCGCGGACATGCACGGGAAAATCTTGCGGGGGCGTGAACCGGGTTAGCGGACCGTCAGCGCAGGGATACGCTGAAACTGTGGTCGGGCCGGAAGGCGATCCGGTAGCTGGCGTCGCCGCAACCAAGGGACCTTAGCTGCCCCTGCTCGAAATCGTCGCCGGGCCTGGCGGGAATTCCGCCCAACCGGTTCATGGCGTCGTCGAACAGGCCGATCAGGGATGCGTCCAACCCGTGTTTGGTGTTCTTGAACAGGCGGCCGTCGACCATGTCTTCGGTGACCATGGTGGCACGAAGATCGACATGCCTTTCCAGCACCTGCCAAAGGCTGCGCTTGAGGCCGGCCGGGATCATCTGGTCGTCGGCGCCGTGATAGGAAACGACCGAAACGCCCGCCGTCCCGTCGTAGTGTTCCTCACGAAGGTCGCGGACCTTCAGGTGTTCCGGTTTCAGGTAACCGGGTGCGGATGGGTCGTCCCGCGTCCAGGGAGAATAGTTGCTGTAGTAGACCTTTACGCCGCCCGCTTCGAAGCTGTGTCGGTGCGGTTGCCAGGTATTGTTCATCTCCGTCTCGATGGCATGGACCCAGCATGAATTCTCGATCACGGCGGACAGGGTATGCGGCGCGAATTTCAGCAACATCATTGCCAGATACGCGCCGTGGGACGTGCCGAAGGCGACGACCCTCTCACGGTCGAAGGGAATGCCGCGCCTGACGATGTCGGCATATACCTGCAGGTGATCGAGCGCGCCGAGCGTGCCGAACGACTCGAAGTCGGTGCCGAACTGTTTGATGACACTGAATTCCGGCGGCAGTTCGGCAACTCCGTTGGCGCGAAGAAGGGCGAGAACCGCTTTCGGATCGTCGGGAACCGCCACACCCGAAATGCGCCGAAAGTCGTCGAACCAGCCGGGGCGGACGCTGAAGGACGGCTCGCTTGCGGTGCGCACCAGACTGCCGTGATACCCGACGGTGACGGTGACGAACCCTTGCGCCACCAAATGAGGGACGAGTTTTCCGGCCACGTAGTCGCCATCGCGCCTGAACCCGAAACCGCCGATGAAGAACAACAGCGGCCGTGTGGGATCCCCGCCGCTGTCGGGGCTGTGGACCGAATAGGACAAGGGCAGACGCGGGATTCCCAGTTCGAAATCCGGCGGTGCGTCGATCGTGAAATGCTGCACTTCCACTTGCACTTTGGCGGTCCCGGGACTTAGCTGTCGACGTTTCGATCTGGAACAAGCCGTCGCGGCGGCGCTATTGAACGGCGGCTGCTTGAGCGGCTTTCATTTCAACACGCGGCCGAAGATGGGCCAGCCACTTGTGTTCCCACCATTTGAATATCCGCGAAATGCCGAACACCAGGATCATGTATAGGATCGCGGCGGCAACGAAGCCCTCGTAGGGCAGATAGTATCGGCCGTTGAGCCAGCGGCCGACGCCCAGAATATCCTGCAAGGTGATCGTGCTGGCCACCACGGAGCCATGCAGCATGAAGATCACTTCATTGGAATAGGCAGGCAGTGCCCGGCGGAACGCGTTCGGCAGCACGACCCTGCGCATGCGCGTCCAGTATGACATGCCGGCTGCGCGCGCCGCTTCCACTTCCCCGTGGGGCGTCGCTTCGATGGCGCCGCGCAGGAACTCCGTCGTATAGGCGGCGGTATTCAGCGTGAAGGCGATCAAGGCGCACCACCAGGCTTGGCTCAGGATCGGCCCCCACAGCGCGCTTTCCCGGATGAATTCGAACTGGGCAAGCCCGTAGTAGATCAGGTAGGTCTGAACCAGAAGCGGCGTGCCGCGGAAGAAATAGGTGTAGCACCAGATCGGTCCGTTCAGCACCGGGTGCCGGTAGGCCCTGGCGATTGCAAGGGGCACGGACAGAATGCCGCCGAGAAGAAGGGCCAGGAACGTCAATTCCAGCGTTACCCAGGTTCCCCAGAGAAAGCGGTCGAAATTATCGATAATCGACATGAAGTCCAGCGGTGACGGCCCTTCGCTGAAGGCCCGGACCACATCCATGACGCTGCGTACTTCCTCCGCCATGACTATGCCCCTTCCGTCTTCCGGATACCGGCGCTGTACTTGATTTCCAGCCTGCGCAGGCCGAATTCCGACAGCGCAGTGAGGATCAGGTAGATGACCAGGACCGCAAACATGAAGGTGAAGAGTTGCCGCACGGACCGGCCGGCCGTGAACGCCATATAGACCAGGTCCTGCAACCCGATGATGGAAACGAGCGCGGTCGCTTTGATCAGTACCAGCCAATTATTCCGGAAACTCGGCAAGGCGTACCGGACCATTTGCGGCCAGGTTATGCGCCGAAAAACCATCACGGAACTCATGCCGGAAGCAATTCCGGCTTCGATTTGGCCGCGCGGAATGGCCAAGATGGCGCCCCGGAAAGTCTCCGTCATGTAAGCGCCGTAAATGAAGCCGATTGTCAGCGCGCCTGCCAGGAACTGGTTGATTTCAACATAACCCAATCCCGCCATGTCGCTGAGGCTGTTGATCGCTTGCTGACCGGCGTAGAAAAGCAGCAGCATCAGAACAAGTTCCGGCACCCCGCGGATCAACGTTGTGTAAGCACCGGCCAGGGACTGCGCGAGCGGGTTGTCACTGAGTTTCGCGATTGCGCCGACGAGGCCGAGCAGAACGGCTAGAACAACCGATACGACGGCCAGTTCGATCGTGACGATCGTTCCCTCCCAAAGGAGTCCCCGATACTCGTAAATAACGTCCATTCACCGGTCCGCGCAGTTTGTTCACCAATTCGAAAGGGGAGAAGCGGTTGCCTCTCCCCTCCGATGATACTCGTACGGTATCCGTCCGGTAACCCTATCAGGAACCGGCCGGGGCGCCGAAGATGTCGAAGTCGAAATACTTCGCGTTGATCTTGGCATAGGTTCCGTTTGCACGGATCGCCTTGATCGCCTCGTTGAAGGCTTCACGCAGCTTGTCGTCGCCCTTGCGGACGGCGATGCCCGCACCTTCACCATGGCATTCCAGGTCGTACTGATCGCCGCCCAGGAAAGCATAGCCTTTGCCGGCGTCGGTGCTCAAAAAGCCTTCAAGTGCTTGGATGGAATCGGAAATCTGCGCATCCAGGCGGCCGGCGGCCAGGTCCTGGAATACTTCTTCCTGTGTCCCGTACAGAACGAGTTCGGCCTTCGGGAACATCTTTTCCATGTAGCACTGATGGATCGTGCCGCGTTGCACGCCGATCCGCTTGCCGGCCAGCGCTTCGGGCGTGTCGGACATGCCCGAATTCTCGGCTGCTACGAATTTCGCGGGCGTGTTGTAGTATTTGATCGTGAAGTCGACGCGCTTCTTGCGTTCTTCGGTGATCGACATGGACGCGACGATGGCGTCGTATTTCTTTGCAAGAAGGGCGGGGATGATGCCGTCCCAATCCTGCTCGACCATTTCGCACTTACGGCCCATCTGCTCGCACAGGGCGTTTGCGATGTCGATGTCGAACCCGACCAACTCGCCCGAGGCGGTCTTCTCGGAGAACGGAGGATAGGCGCCCTCAACGCCGATACGCAGGACGTCTTCCGCCTGCGCCTGCATGCCGAGACCCAGGGCAAACGCCCCTGCGACCGCAGCCAAACCGAGCTTTTTCAAAAGCATTTACTTTCTCCCTATGTTGCACACGCGGTCATCGACCCCTGTCGCACGACCGTGCCTGTTGAAACCTAACTACACGTGCGGCCCCTTCGGCAATGGTCCTCGTCGTTATTTTCATGCCGCCGGCCGCTCGTACCCTATTCGCGTGTCTTCGCCAGGAATTGCCGGAACCTGTCCGACGATGGGTTGCTGAAGACTTGACCCGGCGCCCCTTTTTCTTCGATCCGGCCCTGGTGCAGGAAGATCACGTCGGACGAAACGTCCCGTGCGAAGCCGATTTCGTGCGTTACCACGATCATCGTGCGGCCTTCCGCGGCAAGGTCCCTCATCACCTTCAGAACTTCCCCGACCAGTTCGGGGTCCAAGGCGGAGGTCGGTTCATCGAAAAGCATGACTTCCGGTTCCATCGCCAGCGCGCGGGCGATGGCGGCGCGCTGCTGCTGGCCGCCGGACAGATGGGCCGGATAGTATTCCTTGCGCTCATAAATGCCGACTTTGTTGAGCAGCGCTTCGGCGCGGGCGATCGCATCCTGCTTTTTCATGCCGAGAACATGCACCGGCGCTTCGATGACATTCTCGAGGACTGTCATATGGCTCCATAGGTTGAAGCTCTGGAACACCATGCCCAGCTTGGTGCGGATGCGTTCCACTTGCTTGATATTTTCCGGAACTGTCCGTCCGCCGCCGGTCTGCTTCATGGCGATTGTCTCGCCCGCGACGGTCACCGTTCCCGAATTCGGCGTCTCCAGCAGGTTGATACAGCGCAGGAACGTACTCTTCCCGGACCCGGAAGAGCCCAGCATAGAGATGACGTCGCCCTTCTGCGCGGTAACCGAGACGCCTTTCAGCACTTCGACAGTGCCGAAACTCTTGTGAAGATCCTCAACAACCAATGACGGAACACTATCCGTCATATTACGGTATCCCTCATCGACCCCTGCCTCCCGGCAACCGCAAAGTGCCTCCCCAGGCTGTTGCGATCCTTGACGGATTTTGATCTGCACCTTAACCGACCGCGCTTTTTTCGGCGCTGCGGCCCCGGCATGATAGGGTTGACGGTAAGCTCTTGATCCCTTGCTGACAAGCCGGGAGAATTGCAGATTGCCGATGGTTGAAGGCCGTGTTTCGCGTTGTGGGGGCCGGCCTTTGGCGTTACGTCACACAAAACGGATATCGGTCGGAGTGCCGGTGCCGGGACTGCCGATACGCCTACGGACGGGGCGGACGGCGACAATGCCGCCTAGGCCAATATCCAGGTGTATTGGTTTGCTTGGTAAATTCTTTTGGCAGTTTTATTTTAATGGTTTAATTATTTGTTACCCAAGACTTGGCAAAGTTTCATTTGAGTTCGTCTTGGTGTGAAAGGTTTAGAGAGAAACTTTTGAGAGTTTTTCTACGTAATTTCCGCGGATGGGGGTCACTTGTCTGCGAGGGCGGTGTTGCGGGCACGATACTCGGGCGCGGACCCGTCGCCGTGCTCGGCTTCAGCGTCATGCTGTTCAGTCATGAAGCCGCCTTCTCTCTACCCTTGGAAGACGCGGTCCGGGGGGCTTTGCAGACAAACCCGGATATCGGAATTGTCGCCGAGAGCCGACGGGCAATCACCTATGAATTGAAGCAGGCACAAGGCGGCTATCTGCCCAGGGTGGACCTTCGCACCGCTTATGGCGCCGAATACACGAACGACCGGGCGAGCCGGGGCCGCGACTCCACGGTTGGCAATGGCCGCAGCCAGACCCTTGGGACGTTCCAGTCCAGCTTGACGTTGACGCAGGTTCTGTTCGACGGCGACGAAACCTGGAATGAGGTGCAGCGGCAGAAATCGCGGTTGGTCGCGGCATCGCGCCGGGTTCGGGAAACCTCGGAATTCATCGCGCTGGACGCGGTCGAAGCCTATCTGGAGTCGCTGCGTCAGCGCGAGTTGACCCAGCTTGCTTCGGACAACGTGGACGCCCATCGCCAAACTTTGGGGCTTGTCGAAGCGAAGGCTTCCGGCGGTGCGGCCACGGTGGCCGACATTCAGCAGGCGCGCTCCCGTTTGGCGGCGTCGGAATCTACCTTGGCCGAGTCGCGGACGCGGTTGCGGGACGCGGATGCGACCTACACACGGATCGTGGGTGAAAACCCGAACGAATTGATACGGCCGCTCGCGCCGACCTGGGCCCTGCCCATCAGCATTGCGGGCGCAGTGGACATCGCGCTTCAGAACAATCCGACGATATCGGTTCTTCGGGCGGATCTCGAAACGGCCAGGGCCGAATACAATGGCACCAAATCCGGCCATCTTCCCACCGTCGAATTGGAACTGCGCGGCGGGTATGACGAGAACCGGGAAGGGACCGTCGGCGCAGATTACGACGGTACGGCGCTCGTCGTCATGAACTACAACCTCTTCAACGGTTTTCAGGATATCAATCGCCGGAAGGAATTCCTGTCGCGGATCGGTGAGAACCGTCAGCGCTTGAACCGGGCCGTGCGCCTTACCGAAGAGGAAATGCGTCTCGCCTGGAACGCGTTGATCAGCGCGCGCGAACGCGTTGCGGCGCAAAGACAGGAAGTGGATGCGAACGACCGGGTGCGGCAAACCTACAGACAACAATTCGATCTGGGCGGTCGAAGCCTCCTTGAGCTCTTGGATGCGGAGAACGAGTTTTTCCTGGCGAAAGGAACGCTGATCAGTTCGGAATTCGCTGAAATCTTTGCCGTCTATCGTATTTTGGCAACGTCCGGTGCGTTGCTGGCGTCGCTTGACGTCACCCCGATCGAAGAAGCCAACAGCAGTTTTGACCCGATCCAGCCCTACGAAATCGATCAGGAGCGGCAGTTGTCCGATCCGGATTTCACGCGTCGGCAGGCATTGCAGGAAGTCCAAGGCGAGGTTCTGGAGCCAGGCGTTCTGGAACAGTCAACAGCACCCGTGTTCGACCCCAATGCTTTTTCGGCGCCCGGTGCGGTGATCGATCCCAATGCCGTTCTGGACCCGAATGCCGTTCTCGATCCTAACGCCGTGCTGGACCCCAACGCGCCAATCCTGCCGGATGCCGATTTACAGGTACCGAGCGCCGCTTTGGAAGAAGCCGCACCGTCTTTGGCGCCGTTCGGCGCCGCCGAACCTCTACAGCCTGTTTCGCCATCAATCGAGACTGACCAGCCCAATAGTCTGATCGCACCGTCCTTGGAAGCGCCTGCGCCGAGCTTGGAACCGCCATCAACGCGGATTGAACCGGGTGTGGAAGCGTTGCCTCAACCGCCGGCGGGGCCTGTTCAGGCGACGCCGTCCACTGTTCAGCCGCCGGAGAACACAGTCTCTCCCCCTGAAACGCGGCCATCGACGTCATTGCCCGCGCTTCCACCGCCACCGGAACAGATTCAACCGCTTCCGCCGCTCGACGCGCCGGCGCCACCGGCCGCTTTGCCGCCGACCCCACTGCCGAACCCTCCGGCGGGCCAGTCGCCGGGCGGCGAGGGGACGGGGGAAGGCTCCGGCTTGAATGACGACATCTTCGAATCGTCACGCCTGCAAGTCGTTCCGTCGAATGGTGCCGTCGCCGCGGGGACAAAGCCGAACTTCGTCGTAAGCGACGACAGTAAAGGCGCGCGCCCACCGCAGCGATCTATGATCATGGACCTTCCTTGGGGCGGTACCATGGGGAACGGAAACCCGGGCCAGTCTCAATAGCTTTGCCATTTCCGGCTCCTGCCCAACGCGGTGCAACATTTTTTCGCGCGTCTTGTGTTGGATTTTCCCAGACGGAGCCAGTCATCTCCCTTTCTTCAACTATTTGAATTAAATGAAAGTTTTCTAAGAAGAAATAATTTAGCTAAAATTTTCGGTAAATTAATATGAAATGTTTGTGTCTGATGCTTCAAATGCTCATATCAATTGTCCATAAGCAGTCTCGTCGGACCCGTGTGTCTGGATCTCGGATTTGCTTTGTGAGTGACCCCGAAACTCTTCCTGAAGTGCCGGGTCAACGAAATTAGAATGGAAAGCTTGGAATCAGATGGCCGTAGAGAATTCGATCCCCGAAGCCGGATACACCAATGGCGCCGACGACGCCTTTGATTACATTTCCGAGACCCATGAGCGAGCGGGATCCGCACTGGAGATTCAGGACATAGCGCCCGGCCAGACGGCGCGCTTCGAAATTCAGCCAGGTCAGGCCCTTCGTCCCGATTTCGATATCACCGGCGCGACGATCACCCGCGACGGCAGTTTGATTACCATTGCCCTCCCGAACGGCGCCGTCATTGAGCTTGTTGGCCCATCGCCCGAAGCTTTCGACGTAGACCCGCCCCTCCTGCTGCAGCCGGAAGCGACTTTCGCGCAACTGCAGGCGCGGTACGAGAACACGTTTGATGAAGAGGAGAACGTGGAACTGACATCGGCGCAGGATGGAACCGCTTTGGAGGTGCCACGTCCGCTGCCGGGTGAGACAGATGAGTACCTCGTCCAGCCGGGACAGGATGTCCTGCTCGGGTTCTCCCTCGAAGAAGTGGAGGTCCTGCAGACCGAAACGGATATCGTTCTGATCTTCGACGACGGGTCGCAGATTACACTGTCATCTCTGGTCGGCATGGCGCTCGGCGAAAATCCGCCGAACTTCATCGAACCGGGCGGCTCCATGATTTCCTCGACGGAACTGATCGAGATGGCGGGCGATATGACCCAACTCGCCGATACGCTCGATGGTATCGAAACCGCGGCCGGTGGCGGTGATGTCGCCCCGGTTACCAATTTCGGTTTCGGTGCGCCCTTCGGCGAAGGTGGAATTGGCGGCGGTGGCGGTGGCCAGGGCAGCGGTACGACGCCGTCCGGTGGCGGTGGCGGCGGCGGTGGCGGTGGCGGTGGTGCTGCCTTGACCGGCGGCGGAACCGGCGGCGTTCCTGGCGGTGGCGGCGATCCGGGCATTGACCCTCCTCCTCCCCCGCCGCCGGTCGATACGATTCCGGAAATTGCGGCAATTCCGCTGACCTTCGGCGAGGAGACGCTTGATGTCGTCATTCCGCCGATCGAGTTCCCCGATGCCTTGCTCACTGTCGATTTCGGTGACGATGGAGAAGCTGCCGGTTCACCGGTTACATTCGCCACGTCCACAGTGGCGGATCTTGAGGCCATGGGCCTTTCCTCCGGCGGCGACGCGCTCTCCTTCCAGGTATCCGCCGACGGGACGCAAATCATTGCGACCGCCGGGACGCCTGCGGTCACCGTCTTCGAAGTTGCGATAGAAACGGTCGGCGACGGCTACTCCTACAGTTTCGATTTGCAGGGCCCGCTCGATCACGCTGCGGGCGGCGGCGCCAACGAACTCGCATTGCCGATTACGGTGCAGGCCGAAGACTCGAATGGATCAACGGCCACCGCATCCTTTGACATCACCGTCGTCGACGGTATGCCGAAAGTTGTCTCCTTCGGCCCGACACTGTCGGCTGAGAATGTCTCGGTTGACGAAGACGATCTTGCCGCGGGGTCGGATGGTGGGGAGTCAACTCTCGTATCCGGCAACCTGGGTCTGACCGGTGAGTTGATCACCCTCGACTATGGGTCGGATGGGCCCGCCGCCGGCGCGCCCGATGCGCTTCAGGTCGGCGATTTCGATTTGGTTCTTTCCGGCCAGCCGCCGGAAGGCCTGACCTCGAATGGTGTTGCGGTCACCTACGGCGCTTTCGATCCGGAAACGGGGTCGATCACCGCGTCTGCCGGTGGGCAAACGGTATTCACCGTCACGGTTAATGCCAACGGTACGTATGATTTTAATCTGATCGCGCCGCTCGATCATCCCGCGGGCGCAGGTCAGAATTCGCTCGATCTGGGCTTCACCGTTACGGCGGCACCGTCCGCTGCGGCGGTCGCTAGCGCGTTCGATGCGGATGGGGACCCCGTATCACAGGACGTGGACGGCAACCCGTTGTCGCTTTCGGACATAGAAATCAGCCGGACCTTCTCCGTCACCGTGGTGGACGATGTGCCGGCCATAGCCGACAACGACACGCTTCAGGTGGAAGAGGCAAGCGGCCAGGTGATCGGCGGCGATGTGCTGGCCTCCGCCGTTGCCGGTGCGGACGGTATCAGTCTGACCAGCTTCACCTATACCGACCAAAATGGCGATCTTCAGACCGGTTCATTCGGCCAGCCGGCTGCAACGCAGTTCGGGACACTGACGGTGAATACGGATGGGACTTGGTCCTATACGGCCACCAATGCCGCCGATAATGACGATGTTCCGGAAGCGGACGGGTTCATCTATACGCTGACCGATGCGGACGGCGACGTGGTGACCGCGGTTCAAGCAATTGAAGTCGTGGACAGCGGTGCTCCGGTCCTGAGCACGAGCGGTGCAACGGTTGAAGAAGCCGACATCTCCGATA
>CAYGKA010000087.1:0-11904 GCA_964350445.1 uncultured Flavobacteriaceae bacterium | reverse complement strand
GCAACGGCTCGACGAAATGCGGTCTATGATGCTTGGACTCGTCCAGGCTATTTCGGCTATCGAGATCTTTCACAACGCCGGATAGCAAGTAGGAAGAGAGCGTTTGCGCCAGGATCGAGCGTTGTTCAAAGGGCCTTTGTTTTTTCCGACTGCCACGTGTTCAGCACATTCCGCGCGCCGTTTTTGGCCGGGTTCATGCCGTCGTCATGGCCTGCCTGTTTCGCGGCCAGTTCGATGACGTAACCGTTCGGGTCGCGGAAATAGATCGACTCGAAAAGCTTGTGGTCCGAGATCCCACGGATTTCGATGCCGCGCGCCTTTGCCTTTTCCATCAACGGTTCGAAGGTGTCGCGCTCGGCCTCCAATGCGATATGAAGGTCGAAATCGTGCTGGTCCTTGAAATCGAAAGGCTGGCCCGGCGCTTCGAAGAAGGCGAGGAAACTGCCGTCGTCCAGCCGGTAGAAGCTGTGCAGCACCTTCGTGTCCCGCCCGGTCAGGGTCGTCTTGATTTCAAACGCGTTCGCGAGCGGCAGGCCCAGGAAATCCTCGTAGAATTTCCGCGTTTCCTCACTGTCTCGGCAGCGATAGGCGTTGTGGTGCAGTCCCTTGATCAAACCGCCCTCCCGGTCGTCTTGCTGTTTCCTTGGTTGATGACGCTACCATATAGGGCCGGCGGGTCCGATGTCACCGTTTGGCAACGTCGCCGACCGTGCCGCCGGTCAGGGCAGGGAGGTCCTGCGGGGAAAGCTCGAACACCGCATTGGGCGTCCCGGCGCTGGCCCAGACTTTGTCGAACTGCATAAGGTCCTCGTCGATGAAGGCGGCAGGTTTCACGACATGGCCGACGGGCGAAACGCCGCCGATGGGATAGCCGCTCTTCTCCAGAACGTAGTCCGGCTGCGCACTCTTCACCTTCTGACCCAGCAGGTCGCGGACTTTCTTGTCGTCGACCCGGTTGGGACCGGAGGCGACGACCAGCACCGGTTCGCCGTCCTTGGTCTTGAACAGCACCGATTTGGCGATTTGCGCGACGGTGCAGCCGATGGCGGCGGCGGCCTGGTCGGACGTGGCGGTGGTTTCCTCAAATTCCAGCACCGTGTAACCGGGGCCGAGCACGTCCTGAACGTGTAGCGCCTTTTCCTCGGTTGCTTTTCTCATCAGCAGGCTCCGTCAATCCAGCTTCGTTCTGGTATCCGCCGCCCGCGGTCGACTGATCGGCCGGCTGCGGCGCACTTCGCGATAAACGATGAACAGCCCCGAGCCGACAATCAACAGAATGCCGGTCCAGGTGGTCATGTCCGGCACTTCGCCGAAGATCATGAAACCCCAGAACACCGCCAAGGGCACGGCGACATACTCGAAGGGCGCGATCAGGCCCGCTTCGCCCATGCGATAGGCTTGCGCCAGCAAATAGCCGATCATGCCCGACAGAATCCCGATCCCGCCCAGCGCCGGCCAGTCGGCGACCGGCGGCATTTTCCACGGCAGAAACAGGAAATTGAGCGAGGGATGGACCTTGTCCACGAAGCGCCCATCGCCGCAGATCAGGAACATCAGGAGGCAGACGACGACGAAGGTCAGATAAATCGATATCGCCAGGACTGATGCACTTTCCGTCACGCCCAGGCGGCGGGTCAGCATCTGCATCATGGCATAGGTGAAAGCGGCCAGGACGGGCAGCAGCGCGGTGATCTTGATGATGCCGTCGCCGGGCCGAAGCATGACGACGATGCCGGTGAAACCGACGAAAACGGCAGCCCAGCGATAGGGACCAACCTTTTCCCCCAACATCGGGATCGAGAGCACCGTGATGAACATCGGCGCGACGAAGAAGATCGCGTTGGCTTCCGCAAGCGGCATTCCGGCAAGGGCGGCGAAATAGGCGGAATTGGAGACGACGATGAACAACGCCCGGACCAGCAGCAACGGCATGCGGCGGCTCAACAGCCGCCTCCAACCGCCTTCGAACTGCAGGATGACGAACATGAAGGGCAGGGCGATCAGCGACCGGATCAGGACGATTTCATGCAAGGGATAGGAGGCACTGAATCCCTTGATCAGCGCGTCCTGAATGGAAATCGCGAACATTCCCACCAGAATGCAGAGAATGCCGATCCCTTGCCTGTCGGGCAGTCTTGCCGACCCGGTCACTATACTACCCCCTGAGCGAACGTGCGGAACGCCGTCCATGTGCGGAATAAAAAGCGCGGAACGATGCCGCGGCGGGACGATGGGCAAAGCCTGATCCGCACCGCTGCGCGGATCAAGCCTGTTTTTCTAGCGGGACGGGAAAGGGTTGAAGGCCTCAATCCCGATAGCTGGTGTCGTGCTTGTCGAGTTTGCGCATCAGCGCTGCGAATTCGAGTGCGCCGACCCCTTCATTGGTCTCGCGTTCGGAGAAGGTGTCCATGTCGCGGCCGCTGCGCGCGGAAACATCCGGCGGAATGACGTTCATGGTTCCGGCGGACCCGGCATCGACCTGAATCTGACAGGCGCGTTCCAGCCGATAGAGACGCAGGAAAGTTTCCGGGATCGACTGTCCGACGGTCAGGATGCCGTGGTTGCGCAGTATCATCGCGCGCTTGTCGCCCAGATTGGCGAGCAGACGATCGCGCTCGTCCAGATACAGGCTGACCCCCTCATAATCGTGATAGGCGATGCGGTCGTGGAAGGCGGTGGAGGTCATGCTGATTTGCTGCAAGCCTTCCTTGGTGCCGGCGACCGCCATGCCCGCGCGCGTATGCGTGTGCATCACGCATCTGTTGACCGACTTGGCCATGTGGATCGCGGAATGGATGACGAAACCGGCATAGTTCACCGGGTAGTCGCTATGCCCGATGATGTTCCCGTCCAGATCGATCTTCACAAGGTTGGACGCCGTCACCTCGTCATAGTTCAAACCGTAGGGGTTGATCAGGAAATGACTTTCGTCCCCCGGCAATTTGTAGGTCAGGTGTCCGTAGATCAGTTCCGTCCAGCCGAAATAGTCCACCAGCCGGTAGGCGGCGGCGAGTTGGATGCGGGCGACCCGCTCATGCTCTTCAGGCGAGTTCTGGGCAAATGTGGTGACTGTATCGATCCGTTGGGGTGCCGATTGTGACATGGTTTCCGTTTCCATCCGCTAGGGTTCGGGTCCTTGACGCAGGCCCGTCGATTTTCGCCATGGTACCGCAATCCCGTTCCGCGGTGAACCATGCCCGGCCATGGATGTCAGAAACGCACTTGGTCCGCCCTGGAAGAAAAGCGGAGGGATAAGGACGGCGCAGGAAACGGGAGGCTACTCCGCGGGTAGGGTTCCCCGCTCAGCCGTCTTCGGCGCCTTAAAGGGATGGACGACCTGCTGGATGAAACTCGGCGGCATGTATTCCTTGATCCCGATATCCGCCGGCGGGCGGTAGTCGCCGCGGAAATAGGTGCCGAACAACTGGTCGAAGATCATCAGATTTTCGCCGTAGTTCTTGTTGCCCTCGGCCAGGTCCTTGGAATGGTGCCAGCGATGCAGTTCCGGCGTATTGAAGATCAGGCTGAGGAACCCGAACCGCATCTCGATATTGCAATGGGTCAGGATGCCGATGAAGGCGGTGATTGCGCTGGTCCATTTGAAAATCTCGACCGGCGCGCCGACCAGGAACAGCAGCGGCTGGCTCAAAATGATGCTGGCCCCGGTGTCGAAGAAGTGGAACCGGCCGGTGTTGATGATGGTCAGGCGGCTGCTGCTGTGATGGATCGCGTGAAATTTCCAAAGCCAGCGCCATTCATGGGCCAACCGATGGGCGCCGTATAGGCCCAACTCCGCAATGACCAGGCCCAGGACAACCTGCGCGGCAAGCGGCCATTCGGTGGGCCAGATCGCGCTGGCATCGGGGCTAAACGCCTCGGCCGCGCCGAATACCGTGCCGACGATGACCAGGATCTGAACGATACCCTTGTTAAAGAAGGTGTGCAGAAGATCGGCGGGGATCTGCCCGTCATTCGGCAGCCATGTCTTCTCGAACGGGCGCAGGCGCTCCAGAAAAAACAGGGAGGCCGCGAGCGTGAGATACAGCAGATTGAACCAGACAAACGGGCTTTCCTGCTGCATCGCCCAATAATTCGCAGCGATGCAGGCCGACAGAATTCCGGGCCAAAGCAAATAGGCGACGGCGTTGGATGCAGCCGTTCGGATGTTCATTACAGGAGTCCCCCGACCATTCCACAAGGTTCCGAGCAAGCGTGTCATATGGCCTGTAACGGCACTTATCGGCAAGGGGGTAAGGGTGCGTCGTTATCGCCTGGGACGGTATTGAATTTTGATCGAATGTCATACGAATTGCTGGCCTTGCGCGGGAAAATCCGTGTATTCCAAGTTACGATGCGTGTTCCTGCATTCGGTGGGGGTTGCTGCGCGCGTGGGAGGAATTGGTGAGTTTGGTA
This sequence comes from uncultured Flavobacteriaceae bacterium, assembly GCA_964350445.1. GTDB lineage: Bacteria > Pseudomonadota > Alphaproteobacteria > UBA8366 > Aestuariispiraceae > Hwanghaeella. Next base: position 7,491 of record CAYGKA010000087.1, on the reverse strand, counting down.
TCCGTTATCCGATCCATTTCAGCTTTGTTCGTCGTCGCCGTCCTTCTGTCGGCAGGCGGAATCGCGCGTGCGGACGACCGCGCGGGCCCGGTTGAGGTCGTCGAGCATTTCCAAAACGGCCTGCTCTACACGCTGCTGCATCGCGATGAGCTGGACTACAACACGCGCATCCAGTCCCTTGAAGCCTTGATCGGGGAGACATTCGACGTCGAAAGGGTGGCGCGAAAGGTTATCGGCGGAAAACGGTTCCGCGAACTCTCATCCGCAGAGCAAAGCCGCTATCAAACCCTTTTCACCCGCTATGTCGTGGCGTCCCAGTCCCGCCGGCTGGGATCGCTTGAGGGGAAGGAATTCGCGTCCCTCGGCCGTCGCCATGGGCCGGACGGCACCGTGGTCGTCGATGTTTCCTTTCGGGAGCAGGGCCGGGAGGTTGCGAAACTTGCCTATATCATGCTGCCAACCGGCAAGGGCTGGCGGATCGTCGATGTCATCATCGACGGTGGCGTCAGCGAGTTGACCCTGCGCCGCTCCGAATTCGCCTCGGTCGTGCGCGACAAGGGCGTCGGCGGCCTCATGGTGGCGCTCGATGCGAAAATCGGCGAACTGGCCCGCGCGGGGACCCGCGCGTCTTACTGATCTGCCCGGGCCCGTCAAAAGGCGCCGAACAGGTTCCCCACATCCGCCAACGCCATCACCCCCATCGCCGCAAAGATTACAGCCGCGACCACATGGGCCGCCCGCATCGGTATTTTGGTGGCGGCCGCCTTACCGATCAGGACCGCGGGCACATTGGCGATCATCATACCCAGCGTGGTGCCCGCTGTGACCGTGACCAGCGCATCGAAACGGGCCGAGAGCGCGATCGTGGCGATCTGGGTCTTGTCGCCGATTTCCAGCACGAAGAACGCGACAAGGGTGGCCAGGAACGGTCCGTACCGTCGGGCGGTTGCGGTATCCTCGTCATCGACCTTGTCCGGAACCAGCACCCATGCGGCCATCGCCAGGAAGGAGATGCCGAGCGCGTTGCGCAATATCTCCGGCCCCAGCAGGTCGGCCGCGAGCAGGCCCGCCGATGCGGCCAGTGCATGGTTCGCGAGCGTGGCGAAAAGGATCCCCAGGATGATCGGCACGGGCGCGCGGTAACGCGCGGCAAGGACAAGCGCCAGCAGTTGCGTCTTGTCGCCGATCTCGGCGACCGCAACAACGCCGGTCGAAACCAAAAAAGCTTCCATGAATCGAGCTCTATCGGGGCTGGAAGTTGACCCTATGGCCCGACCACCCGCCCAGCCCGTGAGGCGGCGATCGAAGCCAAAGGTCTCGCCAAGCGCGGTGTCGAAACATGCGACGGGCCGGATACGCCATGGACCGGAGATTATGCTTCCCCTGCCCAAGTCTGTTGACGTATCCCCTTCTCAAGACGGAAGGCGGCTACTCCCCAATGACGCGGGGAAATTATCCATGCCGGCCTTCGGATGCAACAGGCATACGGTGGTTACGGTGGATCGTCCGTCGACCAATTTGTTTCGGTCATAACTTCCATGACGCCGCCCGCGCTTGGCGCGGCGTTTCGCGCGGGGTATAGCGCCACCGTAACCGTGTGATCGGCCGCGGAACATGCGATCCGGCGCGGCCAGGGGGAAGGACGATGACCGCCACAAAGGGCGCTTCAGGAAAGAGCGGTGCCGACGGAGGCAAAGCCAGCGTGCGGGCGCTTCTGGCTTTCTCCCTGGGTTGCACCTTCTTCGCCTATGCCTTCGTGCAGCGGGTCGCCCCCAGCGTGATGGTCGACGAATTGATGCGGGATTTCGCCGTCGGCGGCGCGTTGCTCGGCAATCTGTCCGCCTTCTATTTCTATGCCTATGCCGGCATTCAGATTCCTGTCGGGATCATGATGGATCGGTTCGGCCCGCGCAGACTGCTTACCTTCACGTTGCTTCTTTGCGTGATCGGCAGCGCGCTCTTCGCCTATAGCGACTCTCTTGCCTCCGCCTCGATAGCCCGGGCGATCATCGGTGGCAGTGTTGCTTTCGGCTTCGTCGGAACCATGACGATTGCCGCGCAACAGTTCTCCCCGCAACGGTTCGCCCTTTGTGTCGGCATATTGCAGGGGATCGGCATGGTCGGCGCGGTGTTGGGGCAGGCGCCGTACCGAGTGCTGCTCGACGTGACAGGCTGGCGGGAAGCCTTGCTCTGGACCGGGGGCGCGGCGGCTGTCCTTGCCTTGGCGATATGGATTACGGTTCGGGACGGGGAACGCCACACCGGCGGCGGGGCACGCTTGCTCGATGGGATCCGTTTCGCCCTCAAAAACCGGCAGACATGGCTCAACGCCGCGGTCGGCTTGTCCCTGACCGCACCAATGCTCGCCTTCGCCGGCCTTTGGGCGGTTCCGTACCTGACAACGATTTACGAAATCCCCAAACGGGACGCCGGTGCCCTGGCTTCCATGCTGTTCATCGGCTGGGGGATCGCATCGCCGTTCATCGGCGGCTTGTCGGACAGGATCGGGCGGCGGAAGCCTTTGATCATCGCTGGGGTGCTCATGTCCATGACCGGATTGGCCGTCGTCGGTCTGGTTCCCGGGCTTCCCGTCCCCTTGCTCTACGTGATCTTTTTCGTCACGGGGGCGGGCGGTTGCACGATGATCCTGACCTTTGCCCTGTGCCGGGAGACGACACCGCTTTGGGCCCGTGGCGCGGCGCTGGGCGTCGTCAACGGTGCCGTCACGGGCAGCGGCGCCTTGTTCCAGCCGATGCTGGGCTGGATTCTTGACAGCCATTGGCAGGGCGTCGAGGTGGCCGGTGCGCGGATTTATACGATGGATGGCTACCAAGCCGCGATCCTGGCGCTGGTCGCGACCAACGCCGTTGGTCTTGTTGCGGCCCTTTGCCTTCGAGAAACCCGCGGACAGCAGCTGGCCTGACGGTTTGCCACAGGGAATGAGGGGCGCCGGGGCTGGAATCCTGCCGCGCAGTGTGCCAAAACCCCGCGGCGCTCAACGCGCTGATCATCGAAGAACAACCGAGACCGGAATAGTCGCGTGGCCACATCGTCCTCCGAACCGTCCACAAGACCCGTACCGGGCATGTCCGGACAATCGAATGAACCGATTGTCTTGGCGGTGCCGAAGGGACGGATCCTTAAGGAATTGCGCCCTGTGCTGACGCAGGCGGGCATCGAGCCGGAACCGGCTTTCGACGATCCGGGCGCGCGTCAGCTCACCTTCAGCACGAATATTCCACATTTCAGCATCATCCGGGTGCGCAGCTTCGATGTCGCCACCTTCGTCGCCTTCGGCGCTGCCCATCTTGGGGTCGCCGGCAATGACGTGTTGATGGAGTTCGATTATTCCGAACTCTATGCCCCGGTGGACCTGAATATCGGGCATTGCCGCCTGTCCGTCGCCGAGCCCGAGGAAATGGTCGGCAACGACGATCCCAGCCGGTGGAGCCATATCCGGGTCGCCACCAAATATCCGCAAGTGACGCGCAAGCATTTCGCCGCCCGCGGCGTGCAGGCGGAATGCATCAAGCTGAACGGCGCGATGGAACTGGCGCCGGGCATGGGCCTGTGCCGCCGCATCGTCGACCTTGTGTCCACGGGCAAGACACTGAAGGACAACGGGTTGGTGGAAATTGAAAAGATCGCCGACGTCACCAGCCGGTTGATCGTCAACCGGGCCGCGCTGAAGACCCGCCCGACGGAGCTGACGCCCTGGATCGACCGCTTCCGTGAGGTCGCCAATGCCGCTTAGATTGACCGCGGATGCCGAAGGTTTCGAAACCGAGTTCGAGACGTTCCTGAATTCCAAACGCGAGATGGAAGAGGACGTGGATGCGGCTGTCGCCGGCATTCTGAAGGACGTGCGGGAACGCGGCGACGCCGCCGTGGTGGAGTACACGAACCGTTTCGATCGGGTGTCCTATGCCGAGGCGGATATCGTTCTTTCGAAAGAACGGATCGCCGACGAGGCCGCGAAATGCGACCCGGCGACCGTCGAAGCGCTGAAGGTCGCGGCGCGCCGGATCACCGCCTATCACGAACGCATGTTGCCGGAATCCTTCGAATATACCGACGAGGTCGGCGTTCGCCTGGGATCGCGGTGGACCGCCGTCGGGGCCGCCGGCCTCTATGTTCCGGGCGGAACGGCCGCCTATCCCAGCTCGGTGCTGATGAACGCTCTGCCGGCCAAGGTCGCGGGTGTGAAACGCCTGGTGATGGTCGTCCCCACGCCGGACGGCATCGTTAATCCGCTTGTCATGGCCGCGGCCCAGTTGGTCGGGGTGGACGAGGTTTACCGCATCGGCGGCGCCCAGGCCGTGGGTGCGCTGGCCTACGGGACGGCGACGATCAAGCCGGTGGACAAGATCGTCGGGCCGGGCAACGCTTTCGTGGCGGCCGCCAAGCGCCGCGTCTTCGGAACGGTCGGGATCGACATGATCGCCGGACCGTCCGAAATCCTCGTCGTCGCCGATGGCCAGAACGACCCGGACTGGATCGCGGTTGATCTGCTGTCCCAGGCCGAGCACGACACCAGCGCGCAATCGATCCTGATCACCGACGACGCCGGTTTCGCCGATGCGGTGGAAGCCGCGGTCCTGCGCCGGTTGGTAACCCTGCCGCGCAAGGACATTGCGGGGGCGAGTTGGGCGCAGCACGGAGCGGTCATCGTGGTGTCCTCATTGGATCAAGCGGTTCCGCTGGTCGATCGTGTCGCGCCGGAACATCTGGAACTCGCGGTCGCCGATCCGGACGGACTGGCACGAAAGATTTCCAATGCCGGCGCCATCTTCCTGGGGCGCTATACGCCGGAAGCCATCGGCGATTATATCGCCGGTCCGAACCATGTTCTGCCGACCGCCCGCAGCGCCCGGTTTTCGAGCGGCCTCGGTGTGCTGGACTTCATGAAACGGACCTCTCTGGTGGCGTGCGATGCGGCAAGTCTGGGCGAAATCGGCGCCGCTGCCGTGGCCTTGGCCGAAGCCGAAGGATTGCAGGCTCACGCCAGGTCCATCGACATTCGTTTGAATCGCTCTTCCTGATAATCCTGTATAGGCTAGACAGGCTGAACATTTTGGTCCGGGCCGCAGCGAGGCGGGCCGGCCCATGGACTTGCGACTGCTTAGGGGAATATAGGGGAACGCCATGACGGAGTTCGTGGAAACCGACCGAATCCTGGAACTGAAGCTGGACGAAAAGAACGTCATTCGCCGCAGCCGGGAAATCGAGCATGAACGCTCGGTCGCGATGTACGATCTGTTGGACCGCAACCGGTTCAAGCTGGTGGAAGGCCGGACCGGTCCCTATATCGTCCACCTCGCTCTGGACGAGGACGGCAAGCGCCTCGTCTTCACCATCAACGATGAGAAGGAAGAGGAACTTCTTGAGCGGGCCACCCTGCTGCTGACGCCGTTCCGCCGTATCATTCGGGACTATTTCCAGATCTGCGAAAGTTATTACGACGCGATCAAGAAATTGAGCCCCGGTCAGATCGAGACGATCGACATGGCGCGGCGCGGACTGCACAACGAAGGATCGGACGTCCTTAGGGACAGGTTGGAACCCAAGATCGTGATGGACAAGGCGACGGCGCGGCGGTTGTTCACGCTGGTCTGCGTCCTCCACATTCGCGGCTGAACCTATTAGGGGGCCGGCGGAATGATGGGGGACGAGCTTCCGGATGCGGTATTGTTCTGCTGTACGCAGAATGCCGTCCGCTCGCCCATGGCCGAAGGCATTCTAAAATCCCTGATGGGAACGAAAATCTACGTCGACTCCGTTGGTGCACGCGCGGGCGAACAGGACGGGTTCATCGTCGCCGTGATGGAAGAACTCGGGATCGACGTTTCCAAACATCGGCCGAAAAGCTTCGACCAGCTCGAGGATACGTATTTTGACCTGATCATTGCGCTGTCGCCGGAAGCGCAGCATCACGCGGTGGAACTGACGCGTACGATGGCGTGTGACGTCGAATTCTGGAATACGTTCGATCCGACGATCGTCGAAGGCAGCCGGGATGTCCGGTTGGCGGCGTACAGACAGGTACGCGATCAACTAATGGCGCGCATCAAAAAGCGCTTCGGGGTGGAGTAACGCGGTGGACGGCGAAAAAACGAGTGTTATCAAGCCGCGTTTCGTCCTGGCCTCGGCCAGTCCTCGACGCCTCGATCTGCTGGCGCAGCTAGGCCTAGTTCCCGATGCCGTCGACCCGGCGGAAATCGACGAAACGCCCGGCAAGGATGAGCTGCCGGCGGCGTATGCCGCGCGGATGGCGGACCAAAAGGCACGTACGGTGGCCGCACGCCATCCCGGTGCCGTGGTGCTCGCCGCGGATACGGTCGTTGCCGTTGGGCGTCGTATTCTGCCCAAGGCGGAAGACCCGATGACGGCGCGCGGCTGCCTCAAACTATTGTCCGGCCGCCGCCACCGCGTTTTTGGCGGCGTGGCCGTAATTCGCCCGGCCAGCCACGGCGATGCCGCTGGGAATGACACGGCGGGTGGCCGCGGGGCTGGTGAGACGAGCCACAACCGCCTGGTCCAGACCACGGTCAGCTTCAAAAGGCTGGAAGAGCAGGAGATCGACCGCTATATCGACGCCGGCGAATGGCACGGCAAGGCGGGCGGCTACGCGATTCAGGGCCGCGCCGAAGGGCTGATCCGTTTCGTCAGCGGTTCCTACAGCAATGTCGTGGGCTTGCCGCTCTTCGAGGTGCGCCAGCTTTTGCGGCCCCTTGGATTGGTCGATTGACGGCTTCCGCCGATTGACGGGCGGCGCAATGCCCATCTTTTTAACCATCACTCGAAATCGAAAGTACCTGAAACCGAATGCATCTCGACACATTGATAGAAGTATCGCCCGCTGAAACGCGGGTTGCGCTGGTTGATCCGAACGGTGTGCTTTTCCGGCTGGACATCCATCGCGCGGGACGGCACCGGCTGCAGGGCGCGGTTGTGCGGGGCAGGGTTTCACGTGTCGAACAGGGCATGAAAGCCGCCTTCCTGGACCTCGGCCCATTGGGGGAAGCCCTGCTGCCGCGCGCCAAGGACGGCCGCGGCCGGCCGATCGCCGAAGGGCAGTGGATGGTTGTACAGGTGTCCCGCGACGCACATGGCGGGAAAGGCCCGGCCGTAACGGCGCGCCCCGTTCTGCAGGACCGGTATCTCGCCTATATGCCTTTCGGCTTGCCCAACGACCTGCGGGTCGATTTCGACCGCGCGCTGGGCAAGGGCCGCGACCTCGCCAAGGTGAAGGCGATGGCCGAACGGTTCAATCCGGGCGAAACCGGCGGCTGGCTGTTCCGGCCCGCCGCAGCATCGCTGGACCGTGAAGGCGCTGCGTCGGTTCTGACTCACTGCCGCGACGCGTTGCTGGCGCGCTGGCAGGCGGCACAGGCCGCGAATGACGGCGGGGCCGCAAAAGTACTCGAAGAAGCCCCCACGTTCTGGGACACACTCGTGTGTGCCGCACCGGGGAATGGGCGTGTCGCCACC
>CAYGKA010000086.1:0-12084 GCA_964350445.1 uncultured Flavobacteriaceae bacterium | reverse complement strand
GCTTTGAACGATTTACGCATCGGTCGGGTTCCTTTCTTTGGTGTGGTTTGGGTCTGAAACTGAAGAAATGGCGGCGCCTCCACTCACGGAGGTCACCCGATCAGGTGTTGTGTCGAGAGAATCGACTTGGGTCGCGGGTTTTTCGTCCTCGGGTTCCACCGGGTCGGCATTTCGCGCGGCAGTCGAGCACGACTTGCCGCCTGATCGGTTCATACACAAGCCGAGGGCGCACATGGCGAGACAGGGCAACACGCTGATCAAGATTGGCGCGATGCCGGCAGCGGCCAACCAACTCCAGTTCAACGCCAGGCCCGCTGTGATCGCCAGTCCGGCGAGCACGAGCAGACCGCGTCGGCTGCCGAGGTAGTAGCGAAGTGCATAGAGCAGGTCGCGACCGAGCGACCCGTCTTCAGATTGTGATCGTCGTGTGGTGGCCATGGAGGTTCCTTTTCAGTTCGAGGTCAGATGGGTTTTGAGGAATGCGATCATCGCGGGCGCATCCCACTCAGTCGGCCCGACAAGCCTTCCCAATTCGCGACCTTTGCTGTCGATGAGAAGCGTCGTCGGTAGTCCTGGCGCCTGCAGGTCAATCGAGACCCGCATTGAGGTGTCGATGTAGAGGCCAAGATGTTCGATATCGGTCTCGGCGTAGAATTTCCGAACCACCTCCGATCCAGCCCGATCGATTGAAAGCGGCACGACTTCAAAGGCCGGGCCTCCGAGTTTTGCTTCAAGCGCGTCGAGTGTCGGCATTTCCTCGCGGCAGGGCACACACCAGGTCGCCCAGATGTTGAGGAGTACGGTCTTGCCTCGCAAATCGGCCAGTGCAAGAGACTCACCGTTCCCGTCCTCAAACTTGATTTCGAGAAGTGACCGCGGCGCCTCGTGCATCACGAAGGATCGGGCCGAGGCCGTCTCAACCTGCGCGTCGCCTTGCGGTGCACGCGTTGGCGTGTCCCCACTGAAATAAATAGCACCAACGATCGCGGTCCCAGCCAATGCGAGAGTTCCTGCCGCCAGAAATACGATCGTGCGCTGTCCATGCAGGAGGATGCTCATTGGCCGTCTCCTAGTGCGCTATCGCCCTTCGCCTGACGGCGCAGTTCCTCCACGAGCGGTAGGATGATGCCGGTGAGTGCTTCTTCGTTCACAGGGCCTATGTGCTTGTAGGCAACACGCCCGTCGGCGCCGATGACGAATGTCTCGGGCACCCCATAGACACCCCAATCGATGGCCACGCGTCCGCTGATGTCGGCCCCGGTGCGTGTGTAGGGATCGCCAAGGCTGTCCAGCCACTTCGCCGCATCGTCCGGCTGATCCTTATAGTTGAGACCGTGTAGCGGCACGATTCCTTGCGCCGCGAGCTTCATGAACAGGGGATGCTCATCGCGGCAAGCAACGCACCAGGAGGCGAAAACATTGACCAAGGAGACTTCGCCCATGAGATCGGTGCTCGACAGGCCAAGCGTCCGGCCCTTGACCGGTGGCAGCGTGAACTCGGGCACGGCCTTGCCGATAAGCGTAGACGGCAGGGTGCTTGGATCACGCGTGAGCCCCCAGGCCAGCACCACGCCGAGCACGGTCGCTACAGCAAGAGGCAGGAAGGCCAGGATAGTGCGGCGGCGCATCGGAGGCATGGGGTATTCATCGGCGCTTCTCATGATCCACCCCCTTCTTTGGCCGTTATGCGGGCCTGGAAGCCCCGCTCCCGTTCGGGCCAAGTGCTCTTGATAAAGGCCAGAACCGCGGCGATTTCGTGATCAGACAGGATACCCTCGAAGGCGGGCATGTCGCTTTCATAGCCGGGCACGATGGCGCTCACACCGAGCTTGGTGATTGTGAACAACTGGCGGTCGGCATGGTGCCAGGTATGGCCGCTGGCATCGTGCGGCGGCGCGGGCATGCGGCCATTCTCGTTCCGTCTGCGCCAGTCGGGCTGGCCTTTTAGGGTCTCACCGTGGCAGGAGGCGCAATTGGCGGCGTAGACCTCCTGACCCAACTCAAGCTGCGCTATGGTGACCGGCTCGCCGAGAAAGGTCAGGCTCTCCTCGTCCGGCGCTTGTTGAGCCGCCGCTATCCAACCTGCCGCGCCGATCACGGCCACAAGAGCAGCAGCTGCGCCCCAGCCCCGCCGAGTCATCCAGCCCTCCGCAGATACTTGATCAGCGCCGCCGCCGCGAGGACCAGCACCGCAATCAGCAGCAGGAGGACCAGTCCACCGCCCAACATCATGCCCATCATGGGCCCGTCCATCATCTGGCTCATGCAGTCGCCCATCAGCCTGCCTCCTTCCCGTCATCCCGCCAGGCCACTACCCAGGCGGCAACTAGTGCGAAGAGGACATGGCCGACGAGCGCCACCCAAGTGATCCCGGTGAAATTGAGGAAAGCCGGATTACCCGCAACGAGATGCGCCATGACGTAGAGCGCAAAGACCCAAAGCAGAACGCCGTAGAGGCTGGCGGGAACGACCCAGCTGAGACTTGGCGCCAAGGTGCGGGCGATCGGCCGTGCGACGACCATCCAACCGAGCGGATAGGCGACCATGCCTGCGAAATAGTGCAAAAATTCCGCGCCTGGTCTGTATGTTGTGCCAAACAGTGTCTGGATCACATTGTTGGCCAGCGGAACCGGCGCTAGGTTGGCGAAACCCAGGATCGGACTCAGGCTCTGCCCGAAGAAGTCAAAGGCGACGGTTGCGCACGCGCCAGCCAACAACATGGTGACAATGCCAGGCAGTGTGAACAGTGTTTGGATGGCACCCGTGAAGGCGGAACCCAAGGTCGTTTGCGAATTGGCTACAGAGTCATTCATCGGAATAGACCTTTATGCCGTTAGATCCAAAGGAATAAGTGCGCAGCGTGCCGGTTTTTGTCTGCGCCATGCCTGGGGCATTGTTGGGCATGCCCGGCAAGGTGATGCCGGTGACGTCGGGACGTTCCTCAAGCAGCCGCTCAATGATCTCAACCGGCACGAGGCCGCTCACGACATAGCCGTCGATCTCGGCAAGGTGGCAGCCAAGTCCCTTCTCGGGGACTCCGGCGTCGATCGAACGCCGATCGAAGTTAGGGTCATCGACACGCGTCACCACGTAGCCGTTGTTCTCCAGATAGTCCGCATAGGTATCGCAGCACCCGCAGCCTGGATCGCGCCAGATGGTAATCGCCTTTTTTTCCGAAGCCGCTGCAACGGATGATCCTTGCAGGAGCCCGCTTGACGAACCTAGAGCCCAAAAGGCGATCCCTGCGGCCGCAATCACTGCTATGGCGCCTACGCTAAATAACTTCTTGTTCATGACATTCTCCGTTAAACGCGCGCGAGCGCGGTCCAGTTCATGCCGCCATTGCGGCTCTCAATGAGGCCGTCACCGGTGATGGCGACGACAAAATCGGCATTGTTGGGATGGACAGCGACGCCCAGCGCACGCGTGTTCAACTTTTGTGACCATCGGACACCTGCATCCTGCGAATCCCAGATTCCTGATGGCAGCGCGGCGAAAAGCCGGGTGGGCAGCGAAGGTGCGCTCACCAACGCCTTGATCGTCTCGCCTCCAGGAAGGGGCGCCTCCATTGGTGTTGGTTCCCCCGAGACAAGCGCGTCCATCGCATCACCTGGCTGCACGTCCTGCCAGCGGCAGAAGCAATCTGGTACACGGGTGAGCCCCAGTTCGGTCCCGGCATAGATCCATATGCCGCCCATCCCCGTTGCCAGATCGACAGAGGCCAATGCGGTCAGGTCACGTTCGGCCTTTGCGAGCCATGGCCGGTCCATTGCGAGGGCCCAAGACTGACCGGCATCGTCACTTTTCCATAGGCCGTCGCCGAGAATGGCGGCATAGAATGTATCCGGCTCGGCCGCTGCGACGGTCACTGCTGTTGCCGGGGCGTCGGGCAAGCCCTTGCTTTTCGCCTCCCAACCGTACCCTCCGTCTTCAGAGAGGGCGACGCCGCCGCTCGTGAGACCGGCCAAAATCCGGCCGGGCCGACCCGGGTGCGTCGCAAGTGAGAGGATGTCCCCCGGGGTTGGAACGGGCAACGGCGACCAGTCACCATCGTTTCGTGACAGAGTGCTGTCCGCCAGGATCAAGGCATCACTATCGAAAGCGATCGCTCGACCGGGTGATTTGGGTGCCGCGCGAAGGTTGAACGGCAGGCCGCTAAACCCAACGCTGGCCCCCATGGCGCCAAGGAAGACACGTCTGGAAAGTCGAGTGGAAAATTTGCGCGTGGTTGTCATGTTGTAGTCTTTCATGTTCAGCGCGTCTCACAGCGCTCCGAGATGAGATTTTCCAGGTCGGCAAGGCTCCGGAAGATCACAGAAAAGCGGTCGCCTCCCATGCCGGCTCCGAGGATCACGGCAACGCCCGCTGGAGGGCCTGTCTCAACGCTGTCGATCTTGAGTCTGATGTTCTTCTCCCAGTACGGGGCTTCCCGGCCGTCGTCGGTGGTGATGAAATAGCTGTCGCCGCAATGGCGGATTGCTGTGACACGCATTACGGGTGGTGCGTTGTCGATCGGTTCTGGAGCTCCTGCCCTCAGCCATGCGGCTGGGATGAAACCTTCGTCGATAGCCTTCCTGCCGCCGCCGGGCTGGCCGGCGATTTCGAGGAAGGCAACGAGATCTGCGCGTGCTTGGGGGTCGTCGATCCCCGGGAACGTCATGTAGGTGTCGGGGATCATCCCTGCCGGGTCTGACAACCAATCGTCGAGTGCGGCCGCGTTCCAGGAAAAGTCAGCGTCTCGCAATCCGGTCGAATAGCGCTCGAACCCCTCCCCGGTACCCGCAATGCGTCCCATAAAGCCGTCGAGGCTTGGGCCGCTCAGATGCAGGCCGGGTTCGAGGGCATGGCAGGCGGTGCAGGCGCGATAGACTTGTCCACCACGCCGTGCGTCCCCGCCTGCGAGCGCGGCCGAGCTGACCGAAAGGCCGGCCAGTGCGGCAAGGAAAAGAACAAAGCGGCTCATATCCGCTCTTCCTTTCCGGTAACGCGGATCACGCCCATCATCCCGGCGGCCTGGTGCTCGAGGATGTGACAGTGGAACATCCAGTCTCCTGGATTGTCGGCGACGAAGGCTATCTCGACCTTCTCGCGCGGCGCCATCAGCACGGTGTCCTGCCACTCGCGGTGCGCCGTCGGCTGGCCGTCCCGCGACAGAACTCGGAAGGAATGCCCGTGCAGGTGGATAGGGTGATGCCAAGCAGTCGCATTGGTCATTGTCAGAATGCAAGTGCGGTCGCGCGGGAGCGTCAGCAGCGGTTCCATGACATGGCCGGTGGCAGCCTTGCCGTTGATGAACCAAATGCCCTCGCCATGCATCATGTTCATCATGCCGCCGGTCGCTCCGTCCCCCATGCTGCCACCCATTTTGGCCATGACCATTTGGCCCATCATTCCCCCGTTGAACGTGACTTCGTGGCGGATCGCGTCGCTCAAGTCTGGTTCGGGAAGAGGATTGGCCGGTAGGTCCACCGGCCAGTCCGGAGCTCCTTCCCTCAGCGCTGTTTCCGCATAGGCGAGATCGAGCAACCGGTACTCCAGCCCTTGGTAAAACCGATCCACCACTGTGGTCCGGCTTCCTGGCTGATCGGTCATGTCGAGGATCAGGTCCATCCGCATGGCCGGCCCGAGCGTGACGAGGCCATCTGACGGCGCATAGGGCGCGACCGGTTGCCCGTCGAGAGCGATCACGATTGGCTCTAAATCAGCAAAATCCAGCGCAAAGATGCGGGCATTGGCGGCATTGACCAGGCGCAGCCGGATCCGTTCGCCAGCGCGTACCGCGATGCTCTCCGGTACTCGGCCATTGATGGTGACCGTGTTGCCGACGCGGCCGTTGTGCATCAAGTCGTGCCGGTTGTTGAAATCGTCACTGATTGCAGCGGCTTTGGTCAGCCGCCAATCGTCCAGAACCCAGGTCAATTCGCGGTCGACGCGAATGGGTTCGGCTTCCTCTATGATCAGTGGGCCATAGAGGCCGCGGCCCACCTGCACCGTACTGTTTTGGTGCGGGTGGTACCAAAAAGTGCCGGCATCGACGGCGTCAAACTCGTAGGTGAAGCTCTCGCCCGGAGCGATCGGCGCCTGCGTCAGATGCGGCACGCCGTCCATGGCGTTGGGCGTACGCACGCCGTGCCAGTGAACCGTGGTTTCTTCATCGAGGCCGTTCTCGACAACAACGCGTAGGCGGTCGCCCTGGCGGACACGGATTTCCGGGCCGGGCAGCGCATCGTTGTAGACCCAGACCGTTGTTTCTCCGTAAGGCTCCGGAACGAGATGTTTCCGTCCCGGTGCCGACCTCAGCCCGAACGCCTTGACGGAAGCAGCCCCGAGCACTGAAGCCGGAAGTAACGCGCCGGCCGCAAGAGCTGCCGCGGATGTGAGAAAGGTGCGACGCGTCGGCGTCGACAGATACAGGACCATGTTGTCCACCATCCTAATAAGGTGCTGAGTTCGCGCCGTGCGATAGGCACGACCCAAAGCAGGATCATGGGCGGTAAGACGGGCCGCGCATGACATCATGCACCGCGCTGCCGGAACGGAGTCCGGGCGGTGTCAGCTCAGGATAATGGATTTTGGAGGGTATGGGTCCGGCGGTCCTGTCGGTCCGACGATACTTTGGAGTAAAGCACTTTCGGATGATGTCTGAGCCGCCGGCATACTTGGCTGGCCAGAGGGCATGACAGCAAGGATCGGCGATACGCAGACATTGTCGCACGAAGGCATGTCAGCTTTGCCATCAGAGCAATCCGGGCAGATATCCAAATCCGCGCCATCGACTCCCGCAAGCGACATCTTCAAACTCATCGTAGCAGCATTGGCCGCATTCGCGACCGTTCCCGCCGCGAATGCGGCAAGGATCACGATCATAAAAATGCGGCAAAATCGCGTCATGCTGTACCGAGTGCCCTTGCACCGTTTTTGCCTAGTGCGTCCACTGGCTACGAAGATCCGATTACGGATCAATAATCAGTAACTCCTATGTAAATTACGGTTTCGGCTGAAAGGCAAGTCGTGTTTTTCAGCGTCACGTGATCGTGACCCGATGCGACGGCAATCAGCTATTATTGAGGTAAGCGATACGTGCAGGGTTCGCAAATTTTTGCACAAAAGATCCAAATGCCGGCCGACAATAAATTTTATGTTCACCGACGAGTCCCCATTCGCGTTCTTCCGGCGAGCGTTTCCATCCGCGGCCAAATAGGTTCAGTTTCGGATGGTCCTGAGTGAAAAGCTGAGCAGGATTTTGTCGATTCAAATAGCCCTATGACCTCACTCGATTCGTGGTCAGGAACCTTCTTCGTAAGAAGGCTGGGAAACCCGTCGCCAAGCCGCGTAGGCCGCGGTTAAAAAAACTGCCAGGAAAAGAATACTCAAAACCAACCAGCCCCTCTCCGAGGACGAAGAAATCAAGTAGCCAAAAAAGTAACCACCTAGAACAAGAACACTCGTCCAGAGCGCCGCCGAAGCCGCATTCAAGCACGTGAACATGATCCACGGCATTTCGCCGAGTCCTACAGGAATGGCACCGATTGTGCGCATTCCCTTTGGATAGCGATAAATGAAAACATACAGTGCGCCATACCGTGCCATGAGAATGCGCGCTTGGCGTATGGCTTTTTGAAGCCGCGGCCAACGCGCGGCTACACTCGGTCCGTATCGCCTCGCTACGGCGAAACGCAATTCGTCTCCCAGATATCCGCCCGCGAATGTCGCCACCAAAACGACGTCGACGTCCAACGCGCCCTCGTATGCAGCGAATCCCGCGAAAAGTGGCAAGATCCCACTTTTTAAGCTGCAATATAAAAAGAGGAGCAGGTAAAGCAGAAGCCCATACTCCTCCAACAGAGCCATGAAGTTGTCCATTTATTAATTTTCCTCGTCGCGGATCCAACTACTAAATCAATTTTTGTGACAAACCCCGTTGAGTGCCCCGCGGAGAAAATTCCTACATAGCAAGACCACGCTGGGACTCTCGGGTAGTTTCCTCAGATGGAAGGTCTGGCCAGAACATCGCTTACTAATATCCTGGACAAAGGCTATGATAACGCCCTTCGAATCTTTGGGACCGCGTATTCTTGCGGCTCATGGTAATCAATGATGCTAACGAATTCGCCCAGCTTATCGTATACGAATACACTGGCGGTATGGTTCATTGTGTAGTCGTCCTTCGTGAATACTTTTTCGTACTTAACCCGGAACATCCTGGCCGCTTCAGCAATCTGATCGGGACCGCCGGTATAGCCGATGATGGACGGATGGAAGTAACTGACATAATCAGCCATTGACTGAACGTTGTCCCGTTCGGGGTCCACTGTGATGAATGCCGCACGCAAGCGAACTGCCTCGTCACCGAGCTCCTCCAACCAGCCTGTTATATTGCTGAGGGTCGTCGGACATACATCAGGGCAATATGTGAATCCGAAGAACACAAGGGTGGGACGACCGATCCAATCAATCGGCCTGACCACTCTACCGGAATGGTCGATTAACGAGAAGTCCATCTTATAAAAATGAAGAGGTAAGTTATTGGAACGTGCTGGTTGTCGAGACGCTCCAGGACCGTCTACCTGCCACCAGCCGAACAGTAATGTTCCGCCAAGGGCACAGATTGTGCCAGCGAGAGCTAACGCCACATCGCGTCGGGAGATGGTCACGTCTTTAGTTCTCCTTTTTCGATTGGTCCATTTTCATTGTTTGGAGGGATTCGCGCGGTGGTGCCGGATCGCTTCGAAGGTTGGATAAGAGCAGAAAGGATACCCCGGTTACGATGAAAACATCCGCTCCGTTGAATGCCGGCCAATGATAGGGGCCGGCATACAGACTCAAAAAGTCTGTCACCGCTTCGTCATGAAGGCGGTCAATAAGATTGCCTATGGCACCGCCTATGATCAACGTGATTGCCACTACGTCGATTCTACGTGGAGCATGCCAAAGCCAGACGCACATCATGCTGACAATTCCCATGGCAACTCCGGAGAGTAAACTCGGACCCCAGGCACCCAAATCACTCAGCATGCCAAAGCTGACCCCCCGGTTGAAAACGAGCACAAGATCGAAGAAAGGCAGGACGGGGATGCTACGCGGTGGGTCCATCACGATTGTGACCATGACCCATTTAGCCGAGAGGTCCACTACCGACAACAGCCCGGCGGATACCAATGCCCAGACGTACGTCCGAACGCGTTTCTTTGTTGTGTGGTCTCTACCCACTACCCGACCCCGTTTCTTGGAGAGAGGTCTCATTCAGCGCTTCGAATTTGGAGATACTGATATCCAGTTTCGACAAAAGCTGTTTGGCCGCCTGCCGAAATCGCGTCAATTCATTGTTAGTCAGAACCCGTTGCGACGGTAGATCGATTGCAATTGGATTCACTGACTTCCCGTCCCGTTGAACCTCATAGTGCAGGTTTGGGCCGGTTGCCAGACCGGTTGAGCCAACATATCCAATCACATCGCCCTGTCGAACAAGACGGCCTGGCTTGATACTGTCTTCGTATTCGCTGAGATGGGCATACGAGGTGGAATATTGATTGTCATGTCGAATGCTGACGTACTTTCCAAAGCTGCCCTTAAGTTCTCGTGCAGTAATAACCCCGTCACCCGCTGCTAACACTGGCGTGCCCAATGGGGCAGCGAAGTCGAGGCCCTTGTGCATTCGGGTATAACCGAGGATGGGATGCTTACGTTTGCCGAAAAGTGACGAGAGCCGTCCACCGTCAACCGGTGTCTTTAGAAGACTAGTCTGGACGCTGTTGCCACTTATATCGAAGAATCCAGTAAATCCATCCTTGGTTTTGTGACGGAAGTAGCTTTGCGTGCGATCACCAAGCCTGAGGGAGATATAAACGAGCTTTCCCGAATGCTTCCCGCCGAGGGCGCCATCATCGAAGCTTTCATAGCCGATATCAAAGCGATCGCCACTGCGAATATCTCGCTGAAAGTCAACCGCATGTCCAAGAACGCCGTATGTTTGTAGAAGCACCGACATCGGTACACCTTGAACCCTTGCAGCCTCGTAAAGGCTGGTTGTAATCCTGCCAGATGCCGGAATTAGGTCGACCTCATGTTTGATTGGTCGAGAAATTGCGTCGAAGCTTTGATCTGCAATCCGTTTGACCACGACAAGCCGATCCGTTTCCGGGATCATCGCTAGATTTTCAAGACGTCGGTCGGCCGGTGCTTCTCTGACTGTTCGAAAACCTAGACTAATCCGCTGGCCAACCTTGAGCGAGCGAAGATCTATCATCTCCTTCAGGCTATCCCTGGCCGCATACGCATCGCCATTTGAAACACCGACATCGGCAAGAATGCTTAATAGAGTATCGCCTTTGTTGAGCGTTAGGTTGACTCGTAGATCCTCGGCCGTTCGCTGGACAATCTTTTTTTGAGTCACGACATTTAGCTCGCTCGTCCGACTATTCAGGAGAGTCGCTGCTTCATTCGATTGCTTGAGGTCGGCATGCCCTGTTAGAGAACTGGCGAAAAGCATTATCGCCGATCCGACACCCGCAACCCCAATACCGACGAGTCCCAAGATTCCAAGGCTGTTCATTCGTCGGGTCCGGACGCCCCGATACTGTAGATGGGCACAACAATATTAATTTGCCCCTCTTTCTCGAAAATTAAAGTCATCGAGAAGTATTCGCCTTTCTTAAGTGGATGGTTCAGATTCCTGAGCATGACATGCATCCCGCCAGGAGCCAGTGTGACGATACCTTGAGCTGGTACTTCGACCGGGCCCGCCGGACCCATGTTGGCGATGCCGTCCCTCATTTCCATCTTGTGGACTTCCGGCGTGGCTGCAGCGTCCGTCTTAACGCCCAAAAGGGTGTCAGCGGACAACCCCTCGTTCTTGATGGTTAGGTAAGCAGCGGCAGGACGTGACGTTCCGATTGACGCGCGGGCCCACGGCATTTCAACAACCAAGTCACCGCCCCTGACCTGCTCGGCGGAGGCAGTGGTTGCCGCGATAAGGAAGACGAAGGAAACGAGTATTCGTGGTAGAACACGGATCAAAGCGGTCCTCATAATCTTTGTTGAAGGTCTGTGACAATTTCTTCCGCGGGCGTTCCATAACTGTAAGTACGAACGAACGCCCCAGTGGGAGAAATAAGATACACTGCGGAAGTATGGCCCATGGTGTATCCGTCCGGCGCGGATGCCAGTGGCCGTTTCTCAAAATACGCCTTGAACGATCCTACTGCCGCAGAGATTTGGGCCGCAGTTCCCGTCAACCCAACAATGGTGGAATGAAAGGCGGCGACGTATTCCGCCATGGTCTTTGGTCGGTCGCGACTCGGATCAATTGAGATAAACAACGGCGTTACCGATTCAGCGTTCGTACCAAGCCCCTCCATCACTTGTGCGAGTTCAGCAAGTGTCGTTGGGCAGATGTCAGGGCAGTTGGTGAACCCGAAAAACACTAGAAGCCATTCGCCCCGATAGGCTTGTTCCGTAACGAAATTCCCTAGTTGATCGGTCAGCGAGAAAGTGGGACTAACGGCGGATGTCGGCCCGTTCGAGGAGTCATCTATGGCATGTTGCCCGCTGTCCAGCCACACGTTGAGCCAGATGAAGACCGCCAGTGCAACAGCAACCGCGACCCATAGAATTGATCGAACGGTAGTCAATTCGCCGCAACCTCATCCTCGACCAAATCGTAAAGTTGCTGAGCGCCGAACTTGGAAAGTGGTTTTCCGTTGACGAAGAAAGTAGGTGTCTTGGTAACGTTAGCCGCTTTTACGTCAGCGGCATCCAAATTCATGGTGCCCACGACGTCTGGAGATTTCGCGTCCAACTTGGCTTTCGCGATATACAGCCCCGTGCCATCGAGGACCGTCCAAGCGCTGTCGGCCGGGCGTCCATGTGGTGCCCATTGCGGCTGGGTCTCGAAAAGCCGTTCGAGGACTGTTACGAACTTGTCCTGTAAACGGGCTGCTTCGAGGATGCGGACTGCTTCCGCAGATGTCGGATGAAAAGCTGCGTACCGTATCACCACGCGAACTTTATCGGGATATTTCGCCATTATATCTTTAACTATTGGGTGGAACGCTCGGCAGGCCTCGCAAGCGGGATCTAAGAATT
>CAYGKA010000085.1:4134-12632 GCA_964350445.1 uncultured Flavobacteriaceae bacterium | reverse complement strand
ACAACCGTGGCGTCGCCGCTTCCTTCAGCGCCCAGTCGCGGAAGGCGGTGACGCGGGGGAGGGCGAGGTTTCGCTTCGGGTAGACGAGGTAGGGCCGGAAGCTCGTCGTGATTTCCGAGCCCTTGTCGCCGAAGGGGCGGACCAGTTTTCCGTCCGCCAGTTCCCGTTGGATCATCGAGCTTAAGGCGAGCGCCACGCCCAACCCGTCGGCCGCGGCATGGGCCAACATCGTGTCGCTGCTGAACCGAAGGCCGCGCGTGACGTCGACGCCCGTTACCCCGGCGGCCCGGAGCCACATCTGCCAGCTTGGCTGGGCGTCGCGTTCCTGCCGCCATTCGGGATGCAGCAGCGTGTGGTGATGCAGGTCCTGCGGCTCCTTCAGCGGCTTGTCGCCGTCCAGCAGCGCCGGGCTGCAGACCGGATAGGCGACGTCCTGCATCAGGACATCCGACTCCAGCCCAACATAGTTGCCGCGCCCGTAGCGTATCGCGATATCCACTCGGTCGTTGACGAAATCCGCCAGCCTGTCCGTCGTATCGATGCGAATATCGATATCGGGATATTGCACGCGAAACCTCTCCAACCTGGGAAGCAGCCAGCGTTCGCCCATGGAGGGGCTGGAACTGACGGTCAGAATGTTTCCGTGCCGGTCTGACGTGAGCCGCCGGTTCGCTTCCCCCAGCCGTTCGAACGCTTCCTTTATCTCCGGCAAAGCCAGTTGCGCCGCCTCGGTCAGGATCAGCGACCGTGTCGTCCGGCGGAACAGCGGTAGGCCGTAATAGTCCTCCAACTGCCTGATCTGCTGACTGACGGCGGCAGGCGTGACGTGAAGTTCCTGCGCCGCCTTTGTGAAACTCAAGTGGCGGGCGGCGGCCTCGAAGGTTCGGAGGCTGTTGAGGGGCGGTAAGTCTGTCATGATTGATTATTAAGTAAAACTATTGAATATGCAAAGAAATGATCGTTTGTCGATTGGGGTTTTTGTGACGAAATTACAAGGACTGCAGCCAATGAAGAGAGGTTTCAGTGAAATATAATATGTAGAAAAACTTGAAGAACCCCTGTTCGAGGAATTTGTCATGAATAGTATTTCGCCGCAATTAAACCACGCACCGGTCGGCCTTTTGCCGTCCAACCACACGCATGTCAGCGCGGTGCTGAATTTCATCGATCCGGCAACGCCTAACCCCAAGATCGATGTCGCCGGCATCGGCTGGGATCATGGCCGGAACTATGAATATGACCCACGCAGCGTTCCGATCGTCAACGGGCGGCAGGTCCCGCGTGGACCGGCCTTGGATTGGGAAGGGTTTTCGCTCTACTCGGCCCCGACGGCCCTGACCGGCCTTGAGGACGAGGATGCGATCAAGACTGTCTATTATCCTGAGGTCGAGGCGCTGGTCCGGGAAAAGACCGGGGCGGACGAGGTGGTTATTTTCGACCATACGATCCGGAGCGGCCGAGATGACACGGCGGGCCGGAAACCGGTCCACCATGTCCACAACGACTATACGGAGGCTTCCGCGCCGCAACGGATCATCGATCTTCTGGGCGAGGAGGAGGGCCGAAAACGCCTCCAGGGCCGATATATCCAGGTCAATGCCTGGCGGCCGTTCGAGCATGTCGTGGAAGCCCTTCCGTTGGCCCTCGCCGACGCACGCAGCGTGCGCGAGAAGGATCTGGTCGAAACCACGTTGGACTACGGCGACCGGCAGGGGCAGATCTATGAACTCATTCACAATCTGGGCCAGCGTTGGTTCTATTTCCCGCGGATGACCCTGGACGAGATCATCCTGATCAAGGGCTTTGACAGCGCGCGCGACGGGCGGGCACGATTGTCCCCGCACACGGCGTTCGAAGACCCCAACACGCCGGAAGGCGCGGCGCCGCGGGTGAGTATGGAGGTTCGGACCTTCGCCTTCTTCAATTCCTGACGGGATCGGGAAAAATGACCGAAGCACACAGGGAATATGAAGCACGCAGGGAATATAAGGGGTCATGCCTGTGCGGCGGTGTTCAATACACCGCCGTCGGCCCCTTGGACGACGTCATCGCCTGTCATTGCCGGCAATGTCAGAAGACGTCCGGCTTCCATGTAGCGATGACCCGGCTGCCGATCGCGAATCTAAGGTTGGACACGTCGGAAACGCTGAAATGGTTCCGGTCATCCGAGACAGCCGAACGGGGCTTCTGTGACCGCTGCGGCGGCAATCTCTTTTGGAAGCCGACCGGCGGGGATGCGATTTCCATAACCGCCGGTACGCTTGACCTGCCCACCGGGCTGAAATTGCGCGAGAACATCTATACCGAATTCGCCGGCGATTATTACGACCTGCCCAAGCCGACCGTTTAGCGGGACGGAAACGTGCAGTCAGGCCAATTTCCGCAATGCCAGGAAATGGGCCTGCATGTTGTGGCTGACCACATGGTCGTGCATTTGGTTGGCGACGACCTCGAAACGTCCCTCGGCCAAGGCCGTTAGTTTGGCCTGATACCCCTGATCGTCCCAGGACTTGTCGCTGACCGTCAGGCAGAAGGCGCCGCCCGGCTTCAAGACGCGGATCACCTCCGGTATGGCCTCCGGCCCGACATGGCCCAAGGTGAAGGTGCCGGTCGAAAACGCGCCGTCATAGGTGCCGTCGGGCTCCGGAATCCCCGCCATGAGGTCGACGACGGTCAGCTTTCGGTAGATTTCTTTTTTGGCCGCTTCCGCCAGCATGGCGTCGGAGATATCGACTCCGTCTATCGCCGCGAAGCCTGCATTCTGCAAAGCTATACCGCTCAGCCCAGTGCCGCAGCCGACATCCAGAACCGAGGCTTCGGCGGGCTTGCAATACTCCGCCAGCAAGGCTGCCAATTGCGGCGGCGAGACATAACCGCTTTCCGCCATGGTCTGATCATAGGAATTCGCCCATTCCGCATAGGCTTCCGCCTGTTCCTTGGACGTCTTGGCTTCATAGACTCTCTGGAACAGGTCTTCCGACCGTTTCGACATCACGCTCCGCCCCCCAATACCCAGGCAAGTGTAAGGTTTTTTGCGGCTTTCTGCAAAACCGTCTTGGTTTGTCCTCTTCATCCGCACAGGCTGCTTCGTCGAAGGATTTGCGGGCAGGACGAGTTTTCCACGGCGAGAAATTAGGGTAGCGTGCGGTATGATGAGGAACCTGTTTTCTGCTGCCGTACTGGCTACCGTCTTCATTCTGGGCGCGGTTTCGACGGCTTTCGCGACCGAGCGTTTCGCCCTGGTCATCGGCAACTCCGCCTATGCGACGGCCCCTTTGCCCAACCCGGTGAACGACGCGAACCTGATGGCCGAAACGCTGGCCGGTCTGGGTTTCCAGGTCAAACTCCACAAGGACCTGACCCGCCGCGACATGCGGCGCGCGATCGTCGACTTCGGACAAAGCCTGGAAGAGGCGCCGAAAGGTTCCGTGGCGCTTATCTTCTACGCCGGTCACGGCATCCGCATCGATGGGGAAAACTATCTGATCCCGGTGGATGCGGAGATTTCCGATCCGCTGGATGTGAAGATCGAAGGGGTTCAGGCCTCAACAGTTCTGGAAACGCTCAACCGCTACGAAGGCCTCAACATCGTCGTGCTGGATGCCTGCCGCAACAACCCCTTCGAAGGCGGAACACGCTCGGGCGGGGGCGGTCTGGCCCGCATGGATGCGCCCACGGGTACGCTGGTGGCCTTCTCCACCGCTCCCGGTCGCGTCGCCGAGGACGGGGAGGGCAGCAACAGCCCCTACACGCGTGCGCTGGTCCGGTCGATGCAGATTCCGGGCATGAAGGTGGAAGACGTTTTCAAGCGCGTTCGGATCGAGGTGCTGGAACGCACGAGCAAGCGCCAGGTGCCCTGGGAATCCTCCTCCCTCATCGGGGATTTCTATTTTGCGGGGCCGCCGGTCGCCGGGGAAACGCCGGTTCTTCAACCGGTTCAACCCGTCACGCCGCTACCGGTTGAACCCGCGCCGAGCCGCCCCTCCATCATCAGCGGGGATATCGACCTGGCCATGGCCGACCCGCTGCCGGGCCCATCGGGTTTTCTGTTCCCCGACGCGCTGGATACGGTCGACAAGGTCCCGGTGACGGCGGCGACGCCGATCGACGGGGTTTGGCGTTTGGATATCACCGGCGGTACGCGGTTCCGGATCGACCGGGGCCGGCTTTATACCGTCGACGGCTATCATTTGCTGCCGGTGACCTCGGTGTCACCCGGCAAGATCACCGGGCACAGCCTGAAACGGGAGAAGGCAGGCTCATACGCCGCCTACGATGTGACGATCTCGGGGCCGGTCTATATGACCCTGCAGCCCGACATGACCATGAAGATTGTCGGAGACGGCGCCGTGGTCAATTTCGAGAGCTATATGACGCTCGTTGCGGCCGACGATCCCGAAGCGTTCGAAGAAGAACTGCTTGCGGTGCGTGCGCAGCCGTAAAGGGCTTCCTAAAAAACATTGGCAAACGCCGCGTTTGGGCCTATTTCCCGCGCCATGAGCACAACACATGAAAATTCCGCGCCGGCGCTCGTTGCCCCGGCCAAAGTAGGCCTTGTCAGCCTGGGCTGCCCCAAGGCGCTGGTTGATTCCGAACGGATCATCACCAAGCTGCGGTCGGAAGGCTATGAGCTTTCCCCCGACTACCAGGGCGCGGATGTCGTCATCGTCAACACCTGCGGCTTCCTGGACAGCGCCAAGGCGGAAAGCCTGGAGGCGATCGGTGAGGCGATGGACGAGAACGGCCGGGTCATCGTTACCGGCTGTATGGGTGTCGATGAGGCATTGATCCGCTCACAGTTTCCGAACGTGTTGGCCGTCACCGGCCCGCAGCAATACGAACAGGTCGTCGGCGCGGTCCATGACGCGGTGCCGCCTGCGCATAACCCGTTCGAACATCTCGTCCCGCCGGAAGGGCTGCGCCTGACGCCGCGGCACTATGCGTATCTGAAGATTTCGGAAGGCTGTAACAATACTTGCAGCTTCTGCATCATCCCCTCGATGCGCGGCAAGCTGGCCAGCCGCCCGGCCGCCAAGGTGATGTATGAGGCGGAACGCCTCGTGAAGGCGGGCGTAAAGGAACTGCTCGTCATCTCCCAGGATACCAGCGCCTATGGCGTCGATCTGAAATATGCGCAGAGTAACTGGAACGGCCGACCCGTGAAGGCGAAGTTCTATGACCTCGCCGAAGCTTTGGGGGACCTCGGCGTTTGGGTGCGGATGCATTACGTCTATCCCTATCCGCATGTGGACCAGGTCATTCCACTGATGGCGGAGGGGAAGGTTCTGCCTTATCTGGACATCCCTTATCAGCATGCCAGCCCCGCGGTTCTGAAACGCATGCGCCGGCCGGGCAATGTGGAACGCACGCTCGACAACATCCACGCCTGGCGGCGTGACTGTCCGGAACTTGTCCTGCGATCGACCTTCATTGTCGGTTTCCCGGGGGAGACGGAAGAGGATTTCCAGTATCTGCTGGACTGGATGACCGAAGCCCAGTTGGACCGCGTCGGTTGCTTCAAATACGAGAATGTGGACGGGGCGGCAGCCAAGATACTCGACGGCCATGTGCCGGACGAAGTGAAGCAGGAACGCTGGGACCGCTTCATGGCGCATCAGCAGGGGATCAGCGAAAAGCGCCTCGCCGCACGCGTCGGCCAAACGCTCGATGTCCTGATCGACAGTGTCGATGGGGAAGGGGCCGTCGGGCGCTCCTACGCGGACGCGCCCGAAATCGACGGCAATGTCTTCATAGATGAACCGGGCGAGGTAAAGCCCGGCGACATGGTGAAGGTCGAAATCGACGAGGCCGGCGACTACGACCTCTGGGGACAGATCCGCAACTAGATCAGATTGTTGATCGCTAAGGATTTACTGCTCATACTGGCAATCAATTTTTTGGTTGGGGATGTGATGCAGCGACTAATTCTACTTGCCGTGATCGGTCTGTTCTTAAATGCGTGCCAGACATTGGGCGGCAAAGGTCCCATCGTGTTTTCCGAGACGACGGCGGCGGTTTATCAGCACTATCTTAGCCAGGACTATCCCGCGAAATTCGCTGTTTCAGAGGATGGTCAGAATTCGACCTACTTCTACTGCGCTTGGAACGCGGTCAAATGCCAGGGAACGCCGGATACCAAAGTCATTTCGCGGTGTGAGGAAGACTCGAACGGCGTACCGTGTCTGATGTTCGCGAAAGGGCGCGACGTGGTTTGGGAAAATCCGGGCGATTTTCTGAAGAACCATGTGCAGGGGGATGTGAAGTTGGATGGGTCGGAGCCCGTCCTGTATGGCCGCGCGATCAGGGACTTCAAGATTTACAAGGAAGCGGACGCGCCCGAAAAGTTCCGCGCCTTTGCCGTCAACTATCGTCTCTCGACCAAGGAATTGATCGGCTACGGCTATTCCGTCGGCCGGGGTACCAAGAAGCTTGCGACGTCAAAGGCGCTTTCCCAATGCAAGCGCGACAGCGACGGGCGCGAACCGAATAACTGCAAGCTCTACATGGTGAATGACGCGAAGGTCTGGTTCACGCAGAACTGACCTTCCCGTATCGTGCGATTACCGCAGCGAAATGGACGACGCGACGGGCACGTTGCCGCGGATGGTTTGCAGCACCACGCAGTAGCGTTCGGTCAATTTGTGCAGGCTGGCCAGTTGTTCTTCCGTCGCATCTGCATCCAGTTTGAAACTGAGCTCGATCGAATCGAGGCCGACCGGCGCTTCCCTGTCCACGCCCAGCGTGCCGCGCGCATCGAAGATGCCGCTGGCCGTGACGGTGCCGTCGCGGACCGGAATATCCAATGCCGTCGCCACCGCTTTTAAGGTGACACCGGCGCAGGCAACGAGCGCTTCCAGCAGCATGTCGCCGGAGCAGAGCTGCGATCCGTCACCGCCGGTCGCGGGATGCAGGCCGGCTTCCGCGATGGCCTTGCCCGTCTCGATCCGGCAGGCGATGCCCTCGCCCAAACGCCCTTCGGCTTTCAGCACCACACGGGCGGCGTTCGGGTCTTCGCGGTATTTGTCCTTGATCGGCGCCTGCAGGGCGCGCAACTCGTCGGCTTTCATGTGACTGACCTTTCCTATTAGGCGGGGTCCGATTTCGGCCGGACGCTAAGCGATCCTGCGATGCCGGTCAAAACCCCAATTGGTCGAAGGCGACAATTCCGTGTGAGGTGTGAATCAGCCTCTCGCCGCTTCCAGGATCATCGCGGAAGCCTTTTCCGCGATCATCATGGTCGGCGCGGCGGTGTTGCCCGAGGTGATGGTCGGCATGACCGATGCGTCCACCACGCGCAGACCCTCCACACCCCGAACCCGCAGGTTCTCGTCCACGACTGCGCTAGGGTCGCTCCCCATGCGGCAGGTGCCGACGGGATGAAAGATGGTCGTGCCGATCCTGCCGGCGGCCGCGGCCAATTCCTCTTCGGTCTGCAATTCCGGGCCGGGCATCAGTTCTTCCGGTTCATGCCGTTTCATTCGGTCGGTTTCCAGCACGATCTTGCGCGTCAGTTTCAGCGCGTCGGCGGCGACCTTGCGGTCGCCCGGCGTGGAGAGGTAGTTCAGCTTGATCGCCGGCTGATCCCGGAAGTCGGGCGACTTGATGTTGATGCTGCCGCGGCTTTCCGGGCGCAGGTTGCAGACGCTGGCCGTAAAGGCGGGGAAGGGGTGAAGCGGATCGCCCAGCTTGTCCGTGCTGATCGGCTGGATATGGTATTCCAGGTTCGGCGTCTCCAGCGACGGGTCGGACTTCGCGAAACAGCCCAGATGGCTTGGCGCGCTGGTCAGCGGCCCGGTTCGGAACAGCATGAACTCCAGGCCCATCAGCATCTTCTGGAAATTCGAATTGACCCGCTCGTTCAGCGTCTTGGTGTTCTTCACCTTGTAGACGGTGCGGATCTGCAAATGGTCCTGCAGGTTCGCGCCGACGCCTGCGGAATCGTGCAGGACCTCGATCCCGTGCTCCTGCAGCACCCCGCCG
This sequence comes from uncultured Flavobacteriaceae bacterium, assembly GCA_964350445.1. Taxonomy (GTDB): domain Bacteria; phylum Pseudomonadota; class Alphaproteobacteria; order UBA8366; family Aestuariispiraceae; genus Hwanghaeella. Next base: position 4,652 of record CAYGKA010000085.1, on the reverse strand, counting down.
GGACCGATGCCGGACAACTGCAGCAGTTGCGGCGAGCCGACCGAACCGGTCGCCAGGATGACCTCGCCCGTCGCTTCCGCCGTGACCGGTTCGCCCTTGATGGAGAAGTCGAGGCCAACGGCGCGCTTGTCCTTGAACAGAACCTTTTCCGCCTGCGCCTTGATCTGCAGGGTCAGGTTCGATCGGTGCTTGATCGGATGCAGGAAGGCCTTCGCCGCACTCCAGCGCAATCCCTTCCGCTGGGTGACGTGAAAATAACCCACACCTTCATTCGTGCCGCGGTTGAAATCTTCCGTGCGGGGGATGCCGTGTTCGATGGCTGCTTCCATGAAGGCATCCAGAACCTCCACATGGCTGCGCCCGTCCTGGACGGGGATTTCGCCGTCCTTTCCGTGCATGTCGTCCGCGCCGTGCTGGAAATCTTCTGCCTGCTTGAAATAGGGCAGCACGTCAGACCAGCCCCAGCCGGTATTGCCCATCTGGCGCCATTGGTCGTAGTCGCGCGCCTGGCCGCGCAT
>CAYGKA010000085.1:0-4034 GCA_964350445.1 uncultured Flavobacteriaceae bacterium | reverse complement strand
GTCCCGACCGAGCGGCGGTTTCCCGATGCACCAGACGCCATTTTGATGTCCTCCCACAGACGAAATAATTGCGGGTAACCTAGGCAGAAGGGCCCGGACGGGCAAGACGATCTGCGCGCCGCTTTTCATTCGTGCGGGAAGCGTGAGACAGTTTCGGGCCGAAAAGGGGAGGCTTTCGAATTGGGAATTTCGGTTGAGATCGGAGAGGCGGAAATCGCGGACTATGAGCGGGACGGCGTCGTCTGCCTGCGGGGCGTTTTCGGCCCCGATTGGATCGACGCGATGCGGGCGGCGGTGGAAGACGCAATGGCTGATCCGGGCCCCTTCGCGGAGGAATACGCGGACCCGGCGAGCGGCGGGCGGTTCTTCGGCGATCTGGACGTTTGGCGGCGTCAGCCGATGGTCCGGCGTTTTGTCCTCGAGAGTCCGGCCGCGGAACTCGCGGGGCGCATCATGCAGTCGCAAACATCGACCTTTTTCTACGACCAGCTTCTGGTGAAGGAAGGCGGCACACCGGAACGCACGCCCTGGCATCAAGACCAACCCTATTGGGCGGTATCCGGCCGACAAGTCGCCTCCCTCTGGGTGCCGTTCGACCCTGTCCCGAAAGACGTGTCGGTCGAATACGTCGCCGGCAGCCATCTTTGGGGCGCCCACAACCCCTATCATTTCTCCGATGGCAGCCCGTATCAGGGCACAGACCTGCCGCCGCTGCCGGATATCGAAGCGCACCGGGACGATCACCGCATCCTCAGTTTCGCGCTGGAGCCCGGCGATTGCCTCGTCTTCCAGGCCATGATCGTCCATGGTGCGCCGGGCAATCCCCACACGGGGCGCAGGCGCGCCTTGGCCACCCGCTGGCTGGGGGACGACGCACGCGTGTTCAAGCGGGACGGCGAAGTAGCGATCCCCACGGCCGATCCCGGTTTCGCCCATGGGGAGCGATATCGGGGCGAAAATTACCCGACGGTTTGGCAGGTTGGCTGAGGATAGGAGAAAGCTCAGGCGACCCGGCTGTTGAGCTGGGTGGAAACCTGCGGCGACAAGCAATCTGCGACGGCGATTTTGTAGTCGCTGATATTGGTCTTCCGGTCCAATGGCTGCCGGCTCAAATCGTCGCGCCGGGCGAGGGCCACCGCGGCGGCCCAACTTTCATGGCGCTCGAACTGTTTGCGTTCCGTTTCCACCATCGGCCCGCCCAATTCGGCGAGCGCCCGGAAGGCTTCGTCGTTGAGCGCGTCGCGATACCCTTTGTCCAGCGCGAAGAGCCAGCGCTTGGCGATCTGATGCAGCCGGACGGGTTCCGAGATCGCGGGCGGAAAATACCGGGCCAGCCAAGCGGCGCCGATCTTTTCGCTGCAGCGATTGGCGGCGGCCGCGCCGTCGGGCCCCTGGTGCTGCAACAGGATCTTGCCCGCATCGTGCAACAGGGCGGTCACGACTTCATGGTTGGGCGCGCGTTCGGCAAGCGCGAGTTCCGCGGTCTGAAGGCTGTGATCTAGCAGTGACTGACCATGCTCCGTGGCGATATCCTCCCCGGCTTCGGCCAGCCAGGCGAGCAACCGGTCGGCGAACCGGTTGGGGTCGCCCGCATATTCCGGCGCGATCGCGTACATGGTTTGGTGCCTCGGTACGTTGCCAGGGTGAAATTGCTGCTACGCTACATGGTACATTAGCAGCATCTTGAAGTCACTTTAAGGCAAGAACCATGACATTTCCGTGTCAATATTTGAAAACTGCCGCACCGTTACTGTATTTCCACGTCTTGGGCAGTAAAACTTAGGTAATTCACACTTTCGACTTACGGATAAATCGCTGATTTGTGGAAGGCGGGTGTCAAAATCCGGTGATGCGTTGCAGCAGAGCGGGATTGTCCCATTGCGGCTGCCGGTCCTCTAGCAGGATCCGGTGGGCGGCGATGTCCGTTGCGGGCTCGGGCGGGCCCGTCAGCACGATCTGAAGCCAGCGCGCGACGAGTTGGTTGTTGAGGTCGTCAAGCAGAAGCTGGGCCGTCAGTTCCAACGCTTCCTGGGCGGGAATGTTCAGGGCATGGAGGTATTCCGCAAGCGCGGCGGGGAGCAAAATCCATTTGTCCGGCACATAGCGCAAGTCGACCGTAATCGACTGCCCAGCGGACGTGGTCAGTTTGCCCGAGAGATGACACAGATAGTCGGTTTGCGGGATCGGGTTGGGCGTGGTCGCGATGCTGGATTGGCGCAAGACGCGCTCATCCTCGGTCATCGGGGGGATATCGTCTCCGAGTGAGGTGCCGGGTGGGGTGCCGGTCATATGCTCAGGTCCTCATGCGTTCCATCGGTTCCGGCGGCGCCGTCCACGGTTTTCAAATCGAAGCTCTTCACCACATGATAGCCGACACTGCCTGTCAGGCCCAAGGCGGTGATGGTATCTGCGAACAGTATCTGGATTTCCCGTCGCATGTCGCCTGGCAGGGCGCTGTGCGTTCGGATCATCAGGTCGATATGTTTCCTGTCGACGATGTTGTCGAATTGGAAGGGTCCGAGCCGGGTAAAATTCACCTCGATGATGAACCGTTGGCCGGTCTTGGGTTTTTCCTTGCCCTCATCCTGCGCCTGGTTTTCGCGGTCCTTCAAATAGAGTTTCAAGGCTTCGATCTCTCCCCCGACGGAGATCGGAAGCTGATAGCTGCGCCACTCGCCGCCGGCACTGTCGACGGCCCGTCCACGCAGGGCGCCTAAGTCACGGCTCAAGCGGTCCACGGTGCCACGGCGGGCGCGCTCCAGCGTTCTTACCGCATCGCCGCCCAGCCAACGCGGCGCCCCGCCGAATTGAACCGCTTGCAGCAGGAACAGCAAGGCCGAGCCCAATTGCGGCCCGACCGTGGGGATAAGGGATTGGGCGATTTGCCGAGCGGCGGCGGGATCGGCCTGCTGCATCAAAGCGATCGCTTCCTGCAAGGCCCGGAACGGGGAGCCGGACGGCGTCTGCGCGCCGGCTTGCGCCGCAGCAGATGAACCGCCTGCCGCGGGCGGGCTGGGCTGGGCCAAAAACTCCAGGACCAGAGAGGTGCCCGCCGGAACCGGTCGCGATCCGACCGGAACGCTGAAATGGCCAAGGGGCGTTCGCACCAGCGCCGCGCCGGACGCCGTTTCACCGATGACGGTACCGATGACGACCGGCAGTCCGGGCGCTGTCGTATTCGTCAATCCCACCGGGGAGGGCGGCGTTGTGCCGGGGGGCGAAATGGTGGCGAGACGGATGGCAACGGTGGATCCCGCCGCGACCTGTCCCGCCGTGTTCGGACTCGCCGAAACAGCGCCGCCCTGCGCCGCGGCTGACTGGCCCGTCACGAATTGTGCCGAGCCCCCCGCCGTCCCCACGGGTGACGCGCCGGCTGGGCCGGAAGGGAGGGCGGTGCCGGTCCCGGCGGCTGGGGCCTGCAAGACAACCTGAACTGTCTGCAACGGCCCTTTGCCTGTTGCGGAAAGCGTGAGGGCCGCGCCTAACGGCACCGGGAAGGGGAGGCGCAGGGTGATCGCGCCGAAGGTCGTCTGGACGGTGACACTTCCCGCCGCCCCCAGGTTTCCTGATTGCGCCACGCTACCTGCTTGTCCGGGGGGCGCTTGGGTCGTCGCGAGAGAGGCATTCGGCACGACGGTGCCCTTCACCGTTTGTCCGGCGGTCAACACACGGCTCAGCGTGGGAGAAACAGTCAACACGGGAACGGAGATCGGCTGCTGTGGTTTGGCAACGGGCGCGGCGCTCGGTTGGCCTGAAGGCGCGGGAACCGCAGGGCTTGGAGCGGCTTGTCCTTGGGGTATGGGTGCCTGGGCAGTCGGTGGCGGGGCGGCAGTCGTTGGCGCTGCGGGCGTTGGCGCGGCGGGCGGAGGCAGCGCGGGTTGTTGTGTCGGCGCTGGCGCTGTGGGGGCGGGCGGCGCAGCCTGTTGCGGTGGTGCGGCGGGTGCAGGTGGTGTGGACTGCTGCGCCGGCGGCGACGGAGAAGATGCGGTTGGAGGCGTAGGCGCAGCCTGTTGGGTTGGTGCAGCGGGCGGAGA
>CAYGKA010000084.1:0-14180 GCA_964350445.1 uncultured Flavobacteriaceae bacterium | reverse complement strand
AGTCTGCCGACAATTCTCCGCTTTCCTTCTTCTGCTTGCCCATCGAGTGCCTATAGTCTCGAATATCGATCATGGCCACTTGGACCACTTCAAGCTCGAACGTTAGGGCGGAGAGAACAGGCGCTTACAGTATTACGTCTCTAGACTATTCAGCAGCTTGAGAACTAGCCATTTCGGGCGGCTTTGCTCTGGCGAGGTGATACATGGGGTTGCTCCCTTCGCTGCTGATGTAGTCCAAAACGCCTTGATACCTGATCCGAACGTCTTCGTAAGACTGATAGTACCGGAACAACTCACGCAGCGGTGCGGAGAAGTCCTTGTAAGCAGCAAGAACCGCTATTAACGCCCCAAGCGTCAGTGAGCCCTCGATCACGAGGTATCCACCAACCGAATAGAAAAAAAATGGGGTTAGGGCTGTTAGAAAATTGTTGAGGGCTTTCATCAGGAATTTCGTTTGGTGGATTTGTCGGCGAATATTCTCGATATCGCGAAGTTTGCGTCCGACCGTGCGGGTCGTTTTAGTTCCAGGGGGTTCATGTGAAACTTCATCACCAAGCGCGCCGCTGAGGGATCGCACCTCAATTGCCCTTTCCCGTGCCAAGGCGTTGATTCGCCGTTGAAGCCTGGGAATCAAGGCTAGTTGCACAGGCAATAGAATTAGTGCCGCGAACCCAAGAACCGGGTCTTGCATAAACATAAAAAACAGGATCGTGACGAATGTGCCGCCCTGGAAAATTGGGAGAGCGAAGGCGTCCGAGGCAAACCCGCCAACTGGTTCAACTTCTTGAGCAACAATGGGAATTACCTCGACCCGCCGTTCGCTACCGGCGCCACGGTGCCAGCGCCGATATATATACAGCCGAATCCTGCGCAGCTCTCGCTCGCCAACGCGTCCTTTGTATACGTTAAGAATGTATTTGAGTGTGCCGTTCGCGAAAATAGCGACCAGGAACAAAGCGGATGCAAAAAATAGAAACTCTTCCTGTTCGAAAGAGAGGCCAAACCGCTCATGTGGAAAATGAGTTGAGTCAATTGCCTCATTGACGATGATCTTGGGCAACTCCAGTGTGAAATACAGAACCGGCATTGCAAGCAGGCCGAGCCCCGCCAAAGCCAGTTGGTCCTTGTACGAATTCTTCAGTATGAATCTTAGAACGCTCTGATGGAATTCCGGAAAATGCGGTTGCTGTAGAGGCTTTTGTAAATCGATAACCTTTCGTTTGCGCGTCCAAACTAGCTGCGCAATACGAAATACGGCCAATATGATCAAAAGCGCGGGACCCCAGAAAAGGGCGGCATGAAGAAACGGGTGGACCCATTGCGGTGTTTGATCGGTTAGGTACTGCCCAAGTAGGCTGGCTATCCAATGAACTAAATTGTGATAGGGGTGATGCATGGTGTTTTCTAACAAACGCAGAGATTGTGTTGCTCAAAGAACATGAGCGGATCCCGAAAAGCCGTGGGTAGAAAAATGGGGCCAACCGCTACCCGGTTGGCCCCAAGTCGGTCAGAACATGAACCGGGAACCGATGACGAAATACAACTCGTCCTTGTCTTCGCCTTCCTCGGTCTTGAAATCGGCTGTCTTGCCGAACACACGCTCGTAGTGAACGCCGATATAGGGCGATATCGTCCTGTCGACGAGGTCGTAGCTCAATCGCGCACCGATCTCTAGTTTTGGACCAAAAGCGCCGACCCCGATCTCCTTGTCCTCACTGAAGGGAAGATCAAGTTCGATACTGGGTACTATAGTGATGTAGTTTGTCAGCAATGCCTCGTATTCAGCATCCAGGCGAACGCTAGTATCCGCCTTTTCGCTGACAAACAGGTCCAGGTCGATTTCGAACCATTGTTGCGCAAGCCCCTGGATACCCAATACACCGTACCAGCGGTCTGGTCCGTCAGGTGCGTCAAGCCTTACGCCCGCTTTCGCATCAAAGAAGTCTGATATGGGAATCTGACCGACTAGACGGTTTTCGAAGACCTCCAACGTGTCTTCTGTATCGTCAACGTACTCGCCCTCGCCGATATAGCGGAGCTTGAACTCGTCAGTTCCAATCATACCATCTACATCCCATGCAGCGACCTCCGCATCATTGCTGATGCGGTATTCGAACTGCTCTGCCTGAAAACCCCAGATCAGCTGTTCTGCGTGAGCGTGAGAAAAGGTGAGCAACATCGGAATCGCCGTCCCGGCCAATGCACCAAGAAGTTTTCGCATGTAATCAGCCCCCCAACGGCAAAGTTTGATTCTTGGCAGCCTGCTTAGGTCCACCTTCGACGATTACCTTGCGGAACATGCCGCTATCGGCGTGGTAGGACAGGTGGCAGTGGAACGCCCATTGACCAGGCGCATCGACCTCGGTTTCCATATAGACCGTCGTACCGGGGGCAACGCTGACCACATGCTTAACTGGGTTTCTCTTGCCGCTGCCATTGTCGATGATTGACCACATGCCATGCAGGTGCATCGGATGTGTCATCATCGTTTCATTGACAAACTTGAAACGGACACGTTCACCGTATTGAAGTCGGATTGGCTCCGCGTCCTTGTACTTCACGCCGTTGATGGACCAGATGTAGCGCTCCATGTTGCCAGTTAGGCGCAATTCGATTTCCCGCGTCGCGTCGCGATGTTCATAGAGCGGTTTCTGGGCCTTCAAGTCGGCATAAGACAGGAACTTGCCGCCGTTAGCCGCCGTGGGGGCCAATCCGCTGCCCGGTGCGTAGAAAGGATCTGCCTCCGACATTTTCATCGCGCCATGGGCGGAATGATCCATTCCCGCCATCTTCGAGCCATTAGCCATAGTATGGGTGCCTGACCCCATCTGGCTGTGGTCCATTCCGGGCATCTTGGAGCCATCGGCCATCGTGTGAACGCCGGATCCCATCTGGCTATGATCCATTCCCTGCATTTCACCATGGGCCATGCCCATATCGGCCATGGTTAACAAAGGGTCCTGGCGCAAGGCGGGTATTTCACCCTCCATGCCTTGCCGGGGCGCAAGCGTACCCCGCGCAAAGGCAGTTCTGCCCATGGACTCCGCAAAGACCGTAAAAGCCTTGTCCTCTTCAGGACGCACGATCACGTCGTAGGTCTCTGCGACCGCAATACGGAACTCGTCTACGGTGACGGGCAAAACGTTGTTTCCGTCCGCCTGGACGACCGTCATTTTGAGCCCGGGAATCCGGATATCGAAATACGTCATGGCGGAGGAGTTGATGAACCGGAGCCGGACGCGCTCACCCGGCTTAAACAGACCGGTCCAGTTCTGACCGGGTCCCTTGCCGTTGATCAGGGGAGTGAAGCCATGAACGTCTTCGATGTCGGTCGGCATCATCCGCATTTCGCCCCAGGCCTTTCTATCGGCGAGCGCCGCGTCGAATCCCATTTCGGTGACATCCGACAAAAAGTCGCCAAGGGTTCTTTGCTTACGATTGTAGTAGTCTGGGGAATTTTTCAGGTTCCGCATAACGCGGTCACCCGAATGGGGGTGGGCGTCAGTCAGTTGCACGACATATTCTCGGTCGTACTTGAACGGCTCACGTCCCTTAGGCTCAATGATGATCGCCCCGTAGGCGCCGTCCGGTTCCTGAAAGCCGCTATGGCTGTGAAACCAATAGGTGCCAGACTGAACGATGGGGAAGCGGTAGGTAAAGGTCTCGCCGGGTTCGATGCCGGGATAGCTGATCTTCGGCACGCCGTCCTGATCATAGGGCAGGATCAATCCGTGCCAATGGATCGACGTGGTTTCGGAGAGATTGTTCGTCACGTTGATGACGACGTCTTCCCCCTCCTTGAAACGCAGAACGGGGCCGGGGGAGGCGCCGTTGTATCCGATACCAGTTTTCTTGAATGCACCGGTGTTTATGGTTACTTCGTCTACGGTCAGGTCGTAGGTCTCGGCCAGGGCGACGTTCGCCACCGCGGTCGCGAGACCCAACCCGAGCGTTACCGCTCGGGCCAAGGTCCATTTTTTCATATCGTGATTGCTCCGCGTCTAGTGCACTAGCTTGATTTTGCCGACCATACCGGAATCGTAGTGTCCCGGAACGTTGCAGGCGAATTCAATTGCCGCGTGTTCTGGGAATTTCCAGATAATCTCTCCGGTTTTACCTGGCTCAAGGAGGACACTATTTCCTTCCTCATGCATGCCGTGGCCCATAGTCGCCTGCATTTGCTTTGCTGCTTCCAGGTTGATGCGATCGGCTTCGATGACGCCGTGTTCCATCATCATCATCATTTCCGGTGCGTGTGCTTTGTGCATTTCGGCGGTTGCAATGTTGAACTCATGGACGAATTCGCCGGCATTTGTGACTTCGAAACGAACGGTTTGCCCTTCCTCAACTTCAATTGACTCCGGCTCATAGTAGTTGTCGTGCATGATAATCTTGATTGTCCGCGAAACCTCGCCAAGGTTGCCGGGCGCGCCATGGGGGCCGGCTCCGTGGCCTCCACCGTGTTCGCCTGCAGCGAAAGCAGGAATGCTGAAAGCGGATAAGGGAAGGGATGCGGCAAGCGCGGCCGCGAATGCAACGGATTTAATCTTCATGAGAAGACTCCTAGTGTCTAATTTGGATTTTCTTAAAGTACCGAGCGATCACTCGGTTATAAGTTCAACCAAATCAGACTCTCGGAGGGCGTAGTTCTAGTTCCGGATGGAATTTCGATCTTGCTTGTTCATTGATCAGCAAGATTGAGAGTGTTTCATTATATAGTGCTTCGTCCGCGGGATTGTTATGTGGCACCGTGTATGCGCCACAGTGCCCAACGGCCATGTCGCAGAAATCTGCTTGTTGGTGTTTGTGATCGGAATGTTTGTTCGTATGAGCTTGCTCAACTTCCGTAGCGGGCGGCATTTCGTCGATCGGGAAAACAGCAGCGTGTGCCACGGACAGTGCCGCGACATTGATTGTGCACAAGCATAAAAGCACTTTGGCCAAACGAATCATAAGAGAAAGATAACGCTTCCACCTACTGGAAGGTCAAGCCCATTACGTAAAAATAAACCAACGGTCTGTCGTTACTGCAAGGGGCTTTATGTTTGGCAGAATTCAGGAACTCCTAACCTGGCTTCCAATTCAATTAGTTCCTCAATTCGGTCGATTGTCATGTAACCCAGAATTACGGTTCGCCCGATGACGAGCCCCGGTGTTCCTATAAACCGGAGATGTTTGGATAGATCCTTCGTGCTCTGAAGCATCGCAAGAATTTGAGGGTCTTGCATATCTGATAGCAGTCGTTTTCCGTCAATACCGATACTGCTCGCGATTTCCTGTAAGTATGCCGGTGTTGGCAAGAGCGCACTTGTCATTAACTTCCTCTGAAACGCAACATAAGCATCTTGGCGATCAGCGGCGAGAGCTGCCTTCGCCGCTAGTTCGGACATCTCCCCTAGCAGTGCCAGTTCGTGCCATGTTATGACGAAGTGTGGTGAGGAGAACCTAGAGAGCTCCGCAATTTCCATAGTTTGTATACGGCAGTATGGGCAGTTGTAATCGGAAAAGGATGCGACCGGGACACCCATGTCCGAGGTCCAAGATTCCTTCCTGAAAAGCGCAAGACATAGGTTCTCCGGAACTTCGCCAAGGCGAGTGTCTGAGTTTGCCGAGACTCCGACTAGCGGCGAAAAGCCTGTCGACACTTTGCCGCCAACTATTGTTCTCAATCCTTCTATGGGTCCGGGCTCGAAGTCGAATGAGCTTTGAAACGACACGATCGCTCGGAAACCAGCTATTGTTACAAAACCAATGGTGGCCGCGATAGTTAAGTTGAGGAGTGCGCGTTTGCTCATTTCACAGCATCAAGTTTCGGATGATAAAATTGGATTTATGCGCATTCAAAAATGCCATTCGCCCGTTGCAACTCGTGAATATATACAACGGTAGACGTAATGTCTTTTTCAGAACCGTTTTCGATTCGCGGCATATTGCCAAAAAGCCAACGATAGGCGCGCACGCCGTTATCCACTGCAAGATAGTGGGCACGATCGCTGTGGTGATTGGATTCGTAAATCTTATCTACCAAATGTGGGCCTTCGTCTGTACCAACAGCGTTCCGTCCATGGCAAGCGATGCAGTCCCTATCATATGCGACGCTACCCTTGAGTGCTGGCTTTGAAAGTTGAGGGACGTTTACCACAATTTCCCGTCTGGGAACGGTGCAAACTGCTGGAAAACTCTAACTCCCGGCGATTTAAAGAAGGGGGCCCGGTGCACCGGAAAGATTGAGGCAGAACCTAATGAAGGGAAAAGGTCGCTGATCAGGTCGCGATTCGGATTTAAGAGTAATGCCACATCGGGATGACGACGAAAGCGATCGGCGGGACGATCTTTCCCTACCTCAACACGGTGGAAGGCCTGAAACCCGCCGCGCAGACCTTTGATAAGGATGTTTTGAAACTGTTCTGCTGTTCTGGGTAAGGGAGGTTCACGAACCATCACCAAGAAGGGTATCGATTACTCAAAAAAGATTTGGGCAGCAGGGGCTTCCGCAACAATGCCGGCCAAGAAATTGGGATTTCTTTCTACGCCACCTTGACCTTCCAGTTACTGGAAGTCCCATGTGTGAGAGAACCTCGCGAGATGGAAGGTCGTGATCATGAATACGCAGCACATCAAAATAGCCATTGAGGGAATGACTTGCGCGTCTTGCGTGCGTCGCGTTGAAAGAACGTTGGCAGATGTGAACGGGGTGATGGATGTCTCGGTCAATCTTGCCAGTGAGACCGCGCAACTGGATATCGCGGAGGATGTCGATTTCAATCAGGTCGCTGCGGCGCTTGAGGGTATTGGTTATCCGCTGCGTACCCGGACCGTGAAACTGACCCTGACGTCGATGTCCTGTGCCACTTGCGTAGGCCGAGTAGATCGCGCGCTCGGCGCGCTGCCAGGTGTTCTGGACGTCAACGTGAACCTCGCATCTGAAAGTGCAGCGGTGACAATTGCCGAGGGCGCAGTGACCCCACAGCAGCTTGTGACTGCATCGCGCGCGGCTGGCTATCCAGCGGAGCTTGCAGAGACGAGTGAGGGCCTCTCGGCAGCGGTCCGCAAGGAAGAAGACGCTCGTCTGATCGCCCGCAATACCGTGTTCGCTGCTCTGCTGGCGCTTCCTGTTTTCGTGATTGAAATGGGTAGTCATCTGATCCCTGGGGTGCATGAGCTGATAACTGGGACGATTGGGCAGCAGATGAACTGGTATCTCCAGTTCGTGCTCACGACGATCATACTCGTGGGGCCAGGACGGGTGTTCTATGCCAAGGGCTTTCCTGCGCTGCTGCGTGGTGTGCCGGATATGAACAGTCTTGTTGCGGTGGGGACTGGTGCGGCCTGGGCGTACTCGGTGGTGGCGACCTTCCTGCCTGGGCTTCTGCCCGACGCGGTGCGCACGGTCTATTTCGAGGCTGCCGCCGTAATCGTCGTTCTGATCCTTCTGGGCCGCTGGCTGGAGGCGCGTGCCAAGGGCCGGACCGGGGCGGCGATCGAACGACTGCTTGGACTGCAGGCCCGCACGGCGCGCGTTATCCGCGAAGGTGTGGCGGAGGATCTAGATATTGACGATATCCGAGTCGGTGACATCCTGTTAGTGCGTCCCGGCGAACGCATCGCCCTTGATGGCGAGGTTTTGAGCGGTGAGGCCTATGTGGACGAGAGCATGATCACCGGTGAGCCCGTGCCGGTGGCCAAAGCCGAGGGCGACACGGTGACGGGTGGCACGGTCAACGGCGCGGGCAGTCTGCACGTTCGCGCGACGCGGGTGGGCGCAGATACAACGCTGGCGCAGATCATTCGCATGGTTGAGGACGCACAGGGAGCTAAACTGCCCATTCAGGGGCTGGTTGACCGGATCACGCTATGGTTCGTCCCTGTTGTCATGGCCGTGGCCGTGCTAACTGTGACGATATGGCTGGCGGTCGGGCCAGCCCCAGCCGTGACGTTGGCGCTTGTCGCCGGCGTGTCGGTTCTCATTATTGCCTGCCCCTGCGCCATGGGGCTGGCGACGCCCACCTCGATCATGGTGGGTACCGGGCGTGCGGCGGAAATGGGTGTGCTGTTCCGCAAGGGCGACGCGTTGCAGGCCTTGGCCTCCGTCGATGTGGTTGCGCTCGACAAGACCGGAACGGTCACCGAAGGGCGCCCGGAGCTGACTGATCTGGTGCTGGCCGACGGGTTCGAACGGGCGAAGGTCTTGTCGTTAATCGCTGCGGTCGAGAGCCAATCGGAGCATCCCGTTGCCGAGGCAATTACCCGCGCGGCGCAGGCGGAAGGGGCGGCCCGTGTCGAAGTGGACCAGTTCGAGTCCGTTACCGGCTACGGTGTTCGTGCCCGCGTGTCGGGGTATGACGTGCTGGTCGGGGCGGACCGCTTAATGGCACGCGAAGGGCTGGACCCTGGCTCCCTTTCCAAGGCGGAGGCCGACCTTGCTGCAAAGGGCCGCACCGCGCTTTACGCTGCGATCGACGGGCGCGTCGTTGCTGTCATCGCCGTCGCCGATCCGATCAAATCAGCAAGCGCTGAAGCGATCCACGCCCTGCATGCGGCGGGTTTGCGCGTGGCGATGATCACCGGTGACAAGCACGAGACGGCCACGGCCATCGCCCGCGAGGTGGGCATCGACACGATTGTTGCGGGCGTGTTGCCGGACGGCAAAGTCGCGGCGCTCGACAAACTGCGCGAGGGTGGTTCCCAGGTGGCCTTCGTAGGCGACGGGATCAACGATGCGCCCGCGCTGGCCCATGCGGACGTCGGCATCGCGATTGGCACCGGGACCGACGTAGCTATCGAATCTGCCGATGTCGTGCTGATGTCTGGCGACCTGCGCGGCGTCGTGAATGCGTTTCAAGTTTCCCGCCACACGATGCGAAATATCCGGCAGAACCTGTTCTGGGCCTTCGGCTACAATACCGCGCTCATTCCCGTGGCGGCTGGTGTGCTTTACCCGGGTTTTGGGCAGCTGCTGTCGCCGGTTCTAGCGGCGGGGGCGATGGCGCTCAGCTCGGTCTTTGTGCTGTCGAACGCGCTGCGTCTGCGCCGGTTGCGCCCGGCGATGAACGAGGGGGCGCGCGCTGGAACTTCAAATACTACGCACGTGGCCCAACCGGCGCCGGCGGAACAGGAGGCGCGAGCATGACTAGCTGGGATGTAGCGCGCATCACGGGACTGCCTGAACCCGGACCGCTGGACCGACTGTTTGGAGCATTCCGATGACGGCGGGGCTGGGTAAGCATGGCGCGCTGGGACAAAATTGGCTGGGTGCGCTGCGCAGATACTTCGCCTTCGCCGCCATTGCCCATCTGGTCTGGGAGTTCGCGCATCTACCGCTATATACCATCTGGCTCACAGGCACGCCCGGCGAACTCGTCTTCGCCGCGGTCCACTGCACTGGTGGCGATATACTGATCACGCTCAGCACGATCATGCTGTCCCTCTGCGTATTCGGCAGCTCGGAGTGGCCTAGCACTCGCGGGGGCCGCGTGCTCGGGGGCGCGGTGATATTCGGTGTCGCCTATACGATATTCAGCGAGTGGCTGAACATTGAGTTGCGCGAGGCCTGGGCGTATCGCGAGATGATGCCGGTGATCCCGTTGATCGACGCGGGGCTAAGCCCAATTCTACAATGGATCGTTATCCCGGTCGTCGGTTACTGCTGGGCCACTGGAATCCGGCCGTGGCGGCGCGGGTCTGTGGACGTGACGCATGACTGACCTGTCGTTTCTTGGAGTGAGCGCGGCCCTGCGCGCTGGGCGCTTCCTTCGCTTTGCCTTGCGCTCTGCCACTGGTGCCGGGCTACATGTCTTAAATCGCGAGACCGACAACGGCTGATGACGCTCCGGTTGACCGGTGGCATCTCACTTGGCTCAGCCTTTGCTTCGTCCTCGGCTTTCCCATGGAGGATATCCGAGGCTTGCTCAATCTTGTCGATGGTGGCACGCAGACCTGCGCCGAGGTGAAGGAACGGACCGAGCTGCACCTCGCGGACGTGCGCGCCAAGATCGCAGACCTCAAGGGGATCGAGAAGATACTGTCCGCGACCGCCGCGCAATGCTCTGGTAATGACGTGCTGGAGGCACTGGCAGAAATCGCCGGCTGCTTTGCTTTTTGGGCCTGGCTGCGCCTGGACCGTTCTCCGCTCTGGCTCGTGCCGGGCATTGCCAGCCTCGCACTATTCGCCTGGCTGCTGACCCGCATCGACAGCGATTTCGCTGGTCGAGCCTTGGGGCCTACAGCGGCATCTACATCACGGCATCGCTGTTCTGGCTTTGGGTGGCGGAATCCCAACTGCCGGACCGTCGGGACGTGACAGGCGCAACACTTGGTCTGGTCGGCGCTGCAATCATTCTCTGGGGCCGACGATCCTTTTGATGAGTAGAATCCTTATTGATAGGTAATGTAGCCGTTCGGTCGAATTTATGACTTCCGCGGCTCGCACGATCCGGCCAAGTTTTGATAGGCGTCGATCAGTGGACGATTGTGTGTGGCAGTGTTCGCGTGTTCGCTATCTAGTTTCTCCAGTGCTGTGAGCATGAAATCGGCGATATCCGGCCGGTTCTGCCGGCAGGCATGTATGAATACGCGTAGGATATCCCGCTCCAATACTTCGGTTTCCGAGATCATGGCAGCTGTCTCCTTGAAGCCTATAGAGGGTAAACTTGCGGCTTCCAGTACCGGGAAAGTCAATTCACGGTTTCTTCAACGAGCTATGGGCCTCAGCCGATCGACGACAGCACCGGAAACGTCTCCAGGAGCCAGAACGCGAACACGGAAAGGTATCCAGTCATCATGGCGACGCCCATGGCGATCATGATCATTCCGGCCAGCATCTGCAGACTGCGTCCCATGCGCCGGAATGTCTTCAACTTGTTGGACAACGTGTCGGTAAAGAACGCGGCAAGCAGGAACGGCACGCCAAGACCGAGCGAATAGATCGTAAGCAGTGTAATACCGTTGGCAAGCGTCGCCGAGGCGGCACCGACCGTCAGAATGGCGCCGAGGATGGGACCGATGCACGGTGTCCAGCCAAAGGCGAAGGCCAGGCCGAGGATATATGCCGAGACGATTCGTCCACCGGGTAGATCGATGTGGAAACGGGCCTCCCGCATCATCCATGCCGGCCGGATCGTTCCGAGCATGAACAGCCCGAACAGTGTGACGATCCCGCCCCCGACGATGTTCAACTCGAACCGGTAACTGAGCAGCAATTGGCCAAGCGCCGAAGCACTGGCTCCGAGGATTACGAAGACAGTGGTAAAACCGAGTACGAAGCAGAGGCTCAGACCGAGCGTCTCGCGTCGGCCCACAGCGACCGCGCCGGACGGCGAAGCAATGGTCGACCGGCCGGCGACATAGGAAACATATCCTGGCACCAACGGCAGCACGCAAGGCGACAGGAACGAAATAACGCCGGCCAGAAAGGCACTGACGATTCCAATATTGGAGAGTTCAGCCATTTGGATAAACCTCCAATGGTGGCGCCGGTTTCATCGACTCTGATCCTTCCTAGCTTGCTCGATCAGCCGCTGCATGGTCTTCAAGTCAGAGGCGCCGCGCAAAATTTCGTCTCCGATAACGAAGCCCGGCGTGCCATTGATTCGCAACGCCCGGGCGAGCGCAAGATTGCGCTCGATCTCAGCATCGATCGCGGGATCCTGCATGTCGGTCCGGAGTTGCTCGGCATCGAGGCCGATTTCCTCGGCGACAGCGATGACTTGCGCTTTGTCGGCGGAGCCCGATACTTGCATCATCGCCGTGTGGAACTGAGGGTAGAGGTTTTGCCTGCGGGCGGCGAGCCCTGCCCTTGCCGCGAACACGGAATTCGGCCCCAGAATTGGAAACTCCTTATAGACGATCCGCAATTGGGGATCGGCCGCTTCGGCCGCCGCCATCGTGGGCGCGACTTGCCGGCAGTAGGAGCAATTATAGTCGAAGAACTCGACCATCGTGATGTCACCTTGCGGATTGCCACCAACCGGGCTTTCGGGACTGTTGAGCAGTTCTTCACGGTGCTCGGTAAGGGCTGCCTGAGATTCTGTCTGTTCTGCCACCCGTTGCTTCCGTTCGAGGTTTTGCATGGCCTCGACGATGACCTCCGGGTTGGCGACAAGATAATCGCGAACCCGCCGCTCGAACGTGCCCTGTGGTAGGGGATACGACTCGGTCGAGGACTGCCCGGCTGCCCTAAACCCGGGATCGAGCAGATACCAGGCGCCTGCAGCAACGACGAGCAGCAGGGGTAGGAGGAGAAAGCCAATAAGCCGCCCCGTGGTATTCAAATGATTCATGTTTATGTTCTCCCGACTTTCAGAACCAGCCTGTCAACCATTCCCACCACCCCTTTTCGGTATGCGACTTTGGCGCATGCGCGTTGTTGATGAGCTGGTTGATGTAGAGAGTCAAATTTGTCGTGCTGAAATCGGAACCATGAAAGATTCCGGCATGCCGTCCGTTGCGGTCGATGATGTGCGCCAACGGCAACTCCTGGCCGCGGCTACTCAGCGCAGCAAAACGATCTGCGGCGGCAGTTGTCTCGTCGTCCGATGGGATCACGAGCCGCCAGTTCGCCTCGTCCCACGGAGCCTCGATCGAGGCATCTGCGTCGTGAACGGTTACGAACGTGACCATTTCCTTCATGGGTGAAACATTCACCTGTCCTTGCACGCTTGCGAGAACAGCCTGCTGTTCAACGCATGGACCGCCACAGCCCGTTGGCACAAAGCCCAGCACGACGATCTGATCATGGAGATCACTGAGGCGCAGGACGTCACCGTCCGGTTCTTCGAGGTTGAGTTCGGGCGTGGAAGGGCGATCCGCCACCTCGAAGGCCGGTTCGCGATCGGTCATCACCTCGTCGATGCGCTCACCGGGATGGTTTGCAAATGCCGGCTGTGCGACCAGCAGGAAGGCTAGAATCAGGAAACGCTTCATTCAGCGGCCTCCCGTGGCCCCTCGGCCGCTATACCGAGCACGGAGACGTCCACCGTGATTTCTCCGGCCTTTTCGAAGTTGAGCGTGATCGGAAACGCCGTGCCCTCGCTGAGTTTGTCTTGCAGTCCCATCAGCATCAGGTGCATGCCGCCGGGCGCAAGCGTGACCCGCTGGCCCGCCGGCAACTCAAGCGTTTCGATGTGTTTCATGCGGCTTATGTCGCCGTCCTTTTCGACGGCGTGAATCATGACGTGGCCAGCGACGGGCGAGGTCACGCCGTCGAGCCGATCTTTCGAGGTGCTCTCGATCGTGAGATAAGCCGCGCCGGGACGGGACGCGAGGATGGTCGCGCGCGCCCACGTATCGAAGACGCGGACACTCTCCTGCGCGAGTGCCGGCGATGCGACCGCCCAGGCCACCACCACTATTGCAATCAGTTTTCTCATCATTGTTTCCCATTCATACTTGCAAGGACATCGGCGGCCATCTCTTCCGCGGACTGGTCACCTTCGCGGAAGACATCCTCAAAGCGGCCCTCCGGAGTCATCACGTAGATGTGCCCGGAGTGCGCCATCAGGTAGCCGTCGGGCGCCGCTTCCTCTTCCATTCTCTTGTAGTAGACGCGGAAGGATTGGGCCGCCGCGGCGACCTCGGCTTCCGAGCCAGTAAGGCCGGTCAGTTTCGGGTGGAAGGCCTGGATATATTCCGCCATCACCTCCGGCGTGTCGCGGGACGGATCGACGGTGATAAAGATCGGTGCGACACGCTCTACCTCGCCGCCAAGCCGATCCAGCACATTCGCCATGTAGGCGAGCGTGGTAGGACAGACGTCCGGACAGTGGGTGAATCCGAAGAACACGAGTTGCCAGCGCCCGAGGAAGTCGGCCTCGGTTACGCGATTTCCGTTGTAGTCGATCAACGAAAACTCGGAGCGAATAGCGGCTTCGCCGACGGTGACCGGCGGCGGCTCGCGGATGCCGATCGTCCGGACAAAGTAAGCGCCGCCGAGCGCCAGCACAGCAGCGGCCACGAGGATCCATAGGCTGAAGCGTATGCGCCTGAGCTGCGTTTTTTTGGTTGATGTCATATCAGTCTTCCTCGAAAGGCCCTGCCCAAGCGCGGCCTATCGCGATACGGCCCCTCGATTGTGTGGGCACGCTGCGAAGACAGGCAGTGCCCGACCAACCCTCCGGTAAGGAGGGCGGGCCGGGATTGGGCGGTTTAGCCGTTCGACTCTGGGGCGCTGTTGGTATCGGGGG
>CAYGKA010000083.1:0-14929 GCA_964350445.1 uncultured Flavobacteriaceae bacterium | reverse complement strand
GGGACACACTGGTGTGTGACGCACCGGGGAATGGGCGTGTCGCCACCGACGACCGCGCGCTGCACGCGGCGATCAAGAAGAAGGCGGAAGCCAACTATCCGGATTTGCTTGAAGGGTTGCTCTTCCACAATGAACGGGAGGGCCTGTTCGAGGCGACCGGGGTGGAGGACCAGATCGAAGAGGCGATTTCCCGCCACGTTTCCTTGCCGGGCGGCGGTGAACTGGTGATCGACGAAACCGAAGCGATGGTCGTCATCGACGTCAACCTGGCCGACGGGGCCGCGGCGCTGTCGGGCGGAGATGCGGCGGTACGCCTGAACGTGCGCGCGGCGGAAGCGGCGGGCCGGCAAATCGTGTTGCGCAACCTGGCTGGCCTGATCGTGATCGATTTCGTGAAGATGAAACAGCGAAGCGACGGCAAGCGCGTCATCGAAGCCCTGCGGCGCGGCCTGAAAGGGCCGGTCGGTCCCGGGGGAAGCTTGGCCGATGTACTGGGCATGACGGCGGCGGGGCTTGTGGAAGTGACGCGCCAACGGACCGGGCCCAGCCTGACCGAACAGGTGCTGGCGCCTGCGGCCGCGACCCGGCCGTTGAGCCTGGACAGCCAGACCTGTGCGCTGTTGCGTCGGGCGATCCGCCTGACCGGCGGGGGACGACCGACCGTCTATGCGCCGAAACCCTTGCTGGAAGCGATGCGGTCGCGATTCGCCGACGCGCTCGCGGAAACGGAAACGCGGCTCGGCCAGTCCCTCGACCTCGTCGAGCGGGACGGGCGCGCGCCCGAGATCGTGATGGAGACGCGCCGATGACGGCGAAAGGGAAGGGCGGCAAGGCCGACCTGTCGGGATTGAGTGACGAGCGGCCCTGCGCGGTCTGTAACCGGCCGGCGGCGCCGGACTATCGGCCCTTTTGCTCCAAGCGCTGCGCCGACGTCGATCTCAATCGCTGGCTTGGTGAGCAATACCGGATTCCGACCGACGAACCGACCGACGGGGATGAGCCGCCGCCCGACGCGTGAACCGGCCTGAAGCCGTCCCTGGGGCCGGAATGGTAAAGGGATGCCGCCGCGGAATGCGGGAAAAAAATCTTTCACATTTCAGCAACTCGGCTCTGGACACTCCCCCCCGATTTCATTATTCAACCATCTCCTTCGGGCCGCTGGTTCCCAGCGGCGCAATGGGCCCAGATAGCTCAGTTGGTAGAGCATGCGACTGAAAATCGCAGTGTCGGTGGTTCGAATCCTCCTCTGGGCACCATCCTTCCTCATCGAAAATCGATTATAATGCACGGCGCGGGTTTTGCCCGCGGATGCAGTCTGTATGGGGTGGGGGTGGCTGCCCGGCGAACGGCCTGCGAGGGTGGGAACGTCGCGCCGCTTACTTGGCCACAATCCAATCGGCGGCGCCGAAGATGAAGGTGATATCCCCATTCGCGTCCGCGAGCGGGGCGAAAATCCCGACCGCCTCGCGAAGCAGGTGATGGTCGCTCATATAGCGGATCTCAAAGGGAACGGGACGTCGGCGATCGGCGACGGTGCGCATGACTTCCCTTAGTTCCACGGCGGCCGGATGATCTTGCATCAATTGCGAAATCGTCATGTGCGTCAGGTCAGCGCCGAATTCCTGAGCGTGACGACCTCCAAAAATCCGCCATTGGAAATCCTCACCATTCTCGATGACGTCGAGCAGGACGAGATATTCGACCAACGCGCCGCCGAAGGAGAACGGATCCATATCCCGGCGCTTCGGCGGCTTTTCGCTCGCCGCGTGCCACCAGGTCGAAATCCGGCCGATCCGGGTGAACCGGATGTCGCTCTCGATCACGCTGTCATCCAGGATCAGGCAGCGCTCCGAAAAACTGGGCATGGTCCGCAGTTCAAGAATGGATTTTGTCATGCGATCCTCTCGGCTTATGCGGCAGTACTATTCCGAAAGGGTTGAAATAGTACTAATTCCTGTTTGTAACCCATAATTTTAGAGAATGTGAATATTCGAAGTGCAATCTTGCCGGAGGAAATCACGGCCGCCGTGAATACGGCGATATTCGGATTTGAGAAGAAGTCCGGATTTCGGCCTTAAAGACCGTCTGCGATCTCTGCCAGGAAGGTTTCGGCAAACTCGTCCAGCTTTGCCTGGCCGACGCCGAAGACTTTGGAAAATTCCGCCCTGTTGCGCGGGCGGGTATGGGCCATGTCGATCAGGCTCTTGTCCGAAAAGATGACATAGGCCGGCGCATTGCGTTCCTTGGCCAACGCCATGCGCAATTCCTTGAGGCGGACGAGCAGGGCGCGCCCCTGTTCGTCCAGAATACCGTCCAGCGTTTCCGTCCGCTTCCCGCGCGCCTTGGCGGTTTTTGCCGTATGCGCGACGCGGTCGGGGCGATAGCGGAAGTCGGCTTCCCCCCGCATCAAGGCTGCCGCCTTGGGGCCGACACGCATGCCGCCATAGCCCTGGATGTCGATTTCCAGCAATCCATTGGCCACCATCTGTCGGATCAACCCCTGCCATTCCGCGATGGAGCGCGCGGACCCGACGCCGAATTGCGGCATCCGGTCATGTCCCATGCTCTCTATCTTCTCCGAACTCGAACCGCGCAGGATGCTGACGATATGGGCGGCGCCGTAGCGGTTGCCGCTGCCTTGGACCGCGCCCAGAACCTGCCGGGCGGCTTCGCCGCCGTCGCGCGTTTCGACCGGGTTCAGGCAGGTGTCGCAATTGCCGCAAGGCTCTGAATTTTCGCCGAAATAGCGCAGCAGCACCTGTCGACGGCAGTCCGGCGCCTCGCAATAGACCAGCAGGGAGTCCATACGCTTGTGTTCCCGGCGCTTGCGGTCGGGGCCGGCGTCTTCCTGCTCGATGAAGGTGCGGCGAAGGCGGATATCCTCAAGCCCGTACAGCATCATCGCCTCGGCCGGTGCGCCGTCGCGGCCGGCACGGCCGATTTCCTGGTAGTAGGCCTCGAAACTGGCCGGCAGGTCCGTATGCAGCACATAGCGGATATCGGGCTTGTCGATGCCCATGCCGAAAGCGACGGTCGCGGCCATGACGACGCCTTCTTCCGTCATGAAGCGGTTTTGCAGATCCGCTTTGTCGCCGGCTTCCATGCCGGCGTGAAAGGCATAGGCATTGTGGCCTTCGCCGCGCAGCAGTTGGGCCACTTCCTCGGTCTTGCGGCGGGACAGGCAATAGACGATGCCGCATTTGCCCCGGCGCGCGTCCGCATAGTCGACGACCTGTTTCTTCCAGGTGGATTTCAGGGAGACCGAAAGCGACAGGTTCGGCCGGTCGAAGCCGGTCATCACCTGCGTCACGTCGTTGGAGAAGAGCTTTTCGCAGATGTCCTGGCTGGTCGACGGGTCGGCGGTCGCGGTCAGGGCGGCGATCGGCACCCCCGGGAAAAGGCGCGGCAGGTCGCACAGCATGTCGTATTCGGGACGAAAGGCGGGGCCCCATTGCGATATGCAATGCGCCTCATCTATGGCGATCAGGGAAATTGGAAGCCTTGAAAGCGCCGCCAGCATCCGGTCGGTCATCAGCCGTTCCGGGGACATGTAGAGCAGTTTCAGATCGCCGCGCTGGGCCGCGCGCCAGATGGCGACATTGTCTTCGCGCGTGCGGTCGGAATGGATCGCGTCCGCGGCGACGCCGTTCAGCTTCAACGCATCCACCTGGTTCCGCATCAGGGCGACCAGCGGTGACACGACGATACACAATCCGTCCATCACCAGGGCGGGGATCTGGAAACACAGCGATTTTCCAGCCCCGGTCGGCATCACGGCCAAGACGTTATCGCCGGCCAGCAATGCGCCGATGGCACGATCCTGTCCCGGGCGCAGTCCGGAGAATCCGAACACATCGTGCAGAACGTCGCTGACGCGCGCTTGCGGTTGAGGGGCCAAGTCTGACATGCGGGCATGGGTCCGCGATTCACCCGGGCGCATCAACGCCGGATTGCCGGACGTGTCAAAATCCGGCCGGATTCGACCGCGCGTCAGACAGGGGGCGGGGCGAATCCGGGCCGCGGCAGACGGACCCAGATCGGCATATGGTCGCTGACCGAATTGTCGAACTGACCCAGGAAAGCGTCCCGCGCGTCATCATCCGCGGCGATGTCGGCATAGGACCGGCCATGTACCGCCTGGGAAAACAGTTCCACGAAATTGAAAACCCCGAAATTGAACCCGTCCGGGTCGATGACCGGCCCGGCGGGAACGATCGGCTTCCAGCCGACATGCGGCATCCGGTCTTCCCGGCCGCTGCGGAAGAAGATGATCTGGTCATAGGTTTCGGTCAGCCGGGCGTTCGATCTGAGGACGCCGCCCGTGGCCGGATGCGGGTCGATGAAGGGCAGATAGACCCGCTCGGTCGTCGAACTGCGGAAGATCGTGCTGTTCAGCGACTTCATGTAATCGTTGATTTCTTGCCGGTCCGCGTCGGGATCGTCGAAATCCATGTTCAGGTCGCCCAACAGGATGGCGTTGGGGGCGAACATTCGTTTGCCTTGTTTCAGGCGGCTATAGATCCAACGGGCGAGTTCCCGGAACTCCGCCTTCCGCTGCGCCAGTTTGCCGTAGAGCAGATGTGCGTTCACGGCCATGAATTGAAGCGGCTTTTCGTCATTGGCGGCGGGGGCCTCGAAGGCCGCCACATGGGGCGCCCTTGCGAACGTATAGAATTCGGTCGGGTCAAGCTTGGGTTTCGAAGCGCGCAACCCCTCCGCCTTCCTGCGCTCGTATTCCGCAATGTCGGCGGCATAGTCGGCCAGGCTTTTTTGAAGCGCCTTGTTGTTCAAGGCCATCCGCGTCATCACGCCGGTGCGGTCGATCGAGATGTCGGAGGCAAGGTCCAACCGGCGTATGCGATGTTTCCGGTACAGAAATGCCAGTCTTTCGCCCATACCCGCCTCGCCGGGATGTTTGCCGGTCACATCGGATACCAGCAGGCGGTATTCGCCTTCCCCGGCGATTTGCGCTTCCACCCGTTCTTTCAGGTATTCCAGGCCGTCCAATGAGTCCTGAACCTCCTGGATCGCGACCAGATCGCATCGCGCGCAGAAACGCGCCATGAATTCGATCTCAGTGGCGCGGGAGGTGCCATCGGAAAACTTCTTGCCGCCCAGTTTCCGGATATTGAAGGAGGCGAGCACCAGGGATGCCTCCCGGCCGCCTTCGGGCAATCCGAACCGGGCGCCGTCGGTTTGCAGCAAGGTGTTGATCTTGGCCCAGTCTTCGTCGGCAAATTTGTTCGGCATGGTCCGGCTCCGCCCATTTTCGCTTATTGGTAGTATATCACGGTCCGACGGGATCGCGCATCTGTGATTGGGAAGATCGATTCCGTCTTGAAATTCAGGCAATATGCATTATAATGCAGGTCGATCGACAGGTACGATCCCATAAAAAATGCATTATGATGCAGTTTTCGGTTTCCGACTGCCCTGGGCTTTGGCGGCGGCGGAGAACCGGGACGTGAGGGTGGCGAAGCCCCAACAAAATGGAAGAGGCGAAATGAACGTAGCGGAACGCGAGGCCGAGGCTGCCGGCACGGCTTATGACAATATCGTCACCTATGACCGGACCCCGGACAGCTATCGGCATTGGACGCTGGACGTCGACGGCGACGTGGCGACCCTGACCCTGAAGGTCGACGAGGACGGCGGGTTGCGGCCGGGTTACAAGCTGAAACTGAATTCCTACGACCTCGGCGTCGATATGGAACTGCACGATGCGGTGCAGCGCATCCGCTTCGAACATCCGACCGTGAAAGTCGTGGTGTTGACCAGCGGGTTGGACCGGATGTTTTGCGCCGGCGCGAATATCTACATGTTGGGCACGTCCAGTCACGGCTGGAAGGTCAACTTCTGCAAATTCACCAACGAGACCCGCAACGGGTTGGAAGATTCCAGCGAGAAGGAAGGGCTGAAATTCCTGGCCGCCTGCAACGGTGTGACCGCCGGCGGCGGCTATGAAGTCGCGCTCGCTTGTGACGAGATCCTTTTGATCGACGATCGGGCCAGCGCCGTCAGCCTGCCGGAAGTGCCGCTGCTCGGCGTGTTGCCAGGGACGGGCGGTCTGACCCGCGTGACCGACAAGCGCAAAGTGCGCCGCGATCTGGCCGATGTGTTCTGCACCTCCGAAGAAGGCGTGCGCGGTAAGAAGGCGCTGGATTGGGGGCTAGTCGATCATGTCGCGACCAGCCGGAACTGGGACGAAAAGGTCGCCGAACGGGTCGCCGCGCTGCGGGCGCAAAGCTTCCGCCCGGATGATGCGGTCGGTGTCGCCCTGCCGCCGGTTGCCCGCAGGATGGACGACACGGGTTATCACTACCCGCATGTCGATGTCGAAATCGACGGCGACGCGCGGGTCGCGACCATCACGGTGAAGGCCCCGGAAGGGGACATTGCGTCCGATCCAGACGCCATTCTTGCGGCCGGTGCCGATTGGTGGCCGTTCGCCATGGCGCGGGAACTGGATGATGCGATCCTCATGCTGCGCACGAATAATGAGGAAATCGGTGTCTGGCTGCTGAAAACCCGTGGCGACGCCGCCAAAGTCATGGCCGCCGATGCCGTCCTGGCCGAGCATGAGAACAACTGGTTCGTGAAGGAAGTCATCGGCATGCTGCGCCGGACGCTGGCGCGGCTGGACGTCTCGTCGCGTTCGCTGTTCGGCATCGTTGACGAGGGGTCCTGCTTCGCGGGCACCTTGCTGGAACTCGCCCTGGCGGCGGACCGGATCTATATGCTGGACCTGCCGGACGATCCCGACGCGGCCCCGTCCATCATGATGTCACCGATGAACTTTGGCGCCTATGACACCATCATCGGGATCAGCCGGCTCGCCGTGCGGTTCAACGAGGACAATGCGGTGCTCGACGCCTTGAAGGCGGATGTGGGCGTACCGTTCGCAGCCCCGGAAGCCGATGAACGCGGCCTCGTCACCTTCATTCCGGACGATATCGACTGGGACGACGAAATCCGCATCGCCGTCGAGGAACGCACCAGCCTGTCGCCGGACGCCCTGACGGGCCTGGAGGCCAATCTGCGTTTCGGCGGCCGTGAAAACATGCTGACCAAGATTTTCGGGCGGCTTTCCGCTTGGCAGAACTGGATATTCATCCGTCCCAACGCGGTCGGGGAGAAAGGCGCGCTCAAGCTGTTCGGGACCGGTTCAAAGGCCGATTTCGACCGCCGTCGGGTCTGAGTGTCCACCTGAACAACGCATAACAATGCAGCAACCGAGGAAGTGTAGGCCATGAGCATCAACTACCAGGAAAAGATCCCCAACAACGTGGGCTTGGCGGACGACCGCCGTCTGCAGCGCGCCTTGGAACATTGGCAGCCGCACTTCATCGATTGGTGGAAGGACCTGGGTCCGGAAGGGTTCATGAACTCCGACGTCTATCTGCGCACGGCGGTCAGCGTCGACGCCAAGGGCTGGGCCCAGTTCGGCAAGGTGAAAATGCCCGACTACCGTTGGGGCATTTTCCTGGCCGATCGCGACCCGCAGCGGAAGATCGGCTTCGGCGACCATTTCGGTGAAGCGGCGTGGCAGGAAGTCCCCGGTGAGTTCCGCGCGCCGTTGCGGAACCTGATCGTGACGCAGGGCGATACCGAACCGGCATCGGTCGAACAGCAGCGCCTTCTGGGCCTGACTTGTCCGTCGCTTTACGACCTGCGCAACTTGTTCCAGGTGAATGTGGAGGAAGGCCGGCATCTTTGGGCCATGGTCTACCTGCTGCACGCCCATTTCGGCCGTGACGGCCGCGAGCAAGCGGAAGAACTGCTGCACCGCCATTCCGGCGATCCGGACAATCCCCGCATCCTGGGCACGTTCAACGAGCCGATTGACGATTGGCTGAGCTTCTTCATGTTCACCTACTTCACTGATCGAGACGGCAAGTTCCAGCTGAAGAGCTTGGCGGAAAGCGCCTTCGACCCGCTGGCGCGCACCTGCCAGTTCATGCTGACCGAAGAAGCGCACCACATGTTCGTGGGCGAAACCGGCATCGGCCGTATCGTGAAACGCACGCTGGACCTGATGAAGCAGACCGGCACCGACGATCCGGAGACCATCCGCAAGGCGGGCGGTATCGATCTTCCGCTGCTGCAGCGCTACATCAATTTCTGGTTCTCCAGCTGCCTCGACCTGTTCGGGTCCGAAAGCTCGTCCAACGCGGCTACCTATTTCGCCAACGGCCTGAAGGGGCGGGCGGACGAAACCAAGTATGAGGATCATATCTGCATCGACACGGCGTACGACCTGGAAGTTCCGGACGGCACGGGAACCCGTATCGACGAGATCCCGACCCGGAACGCGATGAACGAAATCGTTCGTTGCGCCTATGTCGAGGATTGCAAGATCGGACTGATCCGTTGGAACCGCCTGATCAAGAAGGCCGGCTACGATGTGGAACTGACCCTGCCGTCGACGCATTTCCGCCGCAGCATCGGTCCGTGGTCGACCGTGAAGACGACGCCGGAAGGCAAGATCATTTCCGAGGAGGAATTCAACGCCAAGGTCGGCAGCTGGCTGCCGTCCGACGGCGACCGGGCCTATGTGAAGTCGCTGATGGTTCAGGTGACCGATCCGGGCAAGATGGCCGGTTGGATCGCCCCGCCGGACCGCGGCATCAACAGTCAGGCCGTCGATTACGAATACGTCAGCATCCACTGATCCTCCCATCGGTCTGACGATTTTCCTGCACCGCCGCGCGCCCGGTTACGGGGCGCGGCGGTTGCATTTGGGCAACGATGGCGGCGCAATCCGGTGGAAAAAATTGCCAATCGCCAGCGTGCTTCCTACATGTATCCATGAGGACCTGGGCACGGGTAACGACACCGTGATGTTCCCAAGGCATGAAGTTGTGCGTATGAGCTATGCTGGTGGACTTTCCGTTTCGCGGGTATCGTGGTCGATCAAGGCGTTAATGCCTTTTCGTAGAGCATAAAACTCTCGGAAACGGAGTTTGCCAGCCCTATGTAAATGGGATAAGCAGCGGTCCTGCGCGGTAAGGGGGGCTGCCGCTCGGTATATTTTTTTAGACAAGCAACGGTGCGCCCAAACCCGATGACCCAACCTCCGAAACTAATAAACGGGGATAGAACCGCAGCGGCGGTCGATCGCGCGCGCGGCGAATTGCGGCATGGCCGCGCCGTTCTGGTGCGCGACGGCGACCGTGCTTTGCTCGTCGGTGGGTTGGAGGCGCTGGACGAAACCGTCTGCGCGGCCATCAAGGCACAGGCCTCCGACCGCTTCGTCATGCTGTTAAACTGGCGCCGGGCGGAAGTGCTGGGCGCAACCGCCGGGGACGGCGCGCTGGTGTCGCTGACCCTGTCAGCTCCAGACGATGGGTTGGCGAGCGCTCAGGAACTCGCCTACGGCGCACGGGCCCAGGAATTGACCCATCCCGAATTGGAGATCTTAGACGGCGACCGGCTTGCGGACGCCGCCATGGTGCTGGCGCGGTTGGCGCAATTGGCGCCGGCCCTGATGATTGCAGAAGTCAGCGGTACGACGACGGCGGATCTTGAAGCGAGCCTCTCCACCGGCGATGTCTTGACCGTCGATGCCATGGAAATCGTGAAAGCCGATGGGCAGACACCGCGCATCCGGCGCGTCAGCGCCGCGCGCGTGCCGCTGCTGGACGGGGTGGAAACGCGTTTCATCGCGTTCCGCGGGCCGATGCCTTCCGATGAACAGGTTGCGGTCGTGATCGGCAATCCGGATATGTCCAAGCCCGTTCCCATGCGTATCCACTCCGCCTGTCTGACCGGTGATGTCTTCGGCAGCCTGCGCTGCGATTGCGGTGAACAGCTGGATGCCACAATCCGGAAACTGACGGCGATGGGGGGCGGTATCGTTCTCTATCTGGCGCAGGAAGGGCGCGGCATCGGCCTTACCAACAAGCTGCGCGCCTATGAATTGCAGGATGCGGGGGCGGATACATATGACGCCAACGCGCATCTGGGCTTTGAACCGGACGAGCGCCGTTTCGATATTGCCGGCTTGATCCTGGCGGATATGGGCGTCAACTCGGTGCGCCTTCTGACCAACAATCCGCGCAAGGTCGATAGCCTGCGCGCGGAAGGGATCGACGTGGTTGACCGTGTCCCGCTGACAGGCGGTCTGACGCGGTTCAATGCGCAATATTTGCGCGCCAAGGTCGAGAAGGGCGGACATTTCGGCGAGGCGGCTGATATGCGCGGCGCGGATGAGCAAGGGGAGATGAGCGAAGACGCAAAGATCGCGTCTTTTCCCGTGGGCAAGGTCGGATTCTAGCGCAGGGTCGCGAACCCGTCCTCCACGCCATACGAACCCAGGAGATGAGAATGCGTAAGCTACTTGCGACGATGGCGGTCATCGCCATGCCGGTCATGGGTGTCATCAATGCGGCATATGCGGAGCCCCACGAATACAAGCTTGATCCGGCCCACACCTCCATTGGTTTCCTGGTCGGCCATGTTGGCTATGCCAAGGTGCTGGGCCTGTTCCTGGAAAGCGGCGGATCGTTCACCTATGACGAAAAAACGCAGACGCTTTCCGACGTTGAGATCATTGTCGAGACGGAAAGCGTGTTCACCGCTCACGAGAAGCGGGACCAGCATCTGCGCAGCCCGGATTTCCTGAATGCGCGCGAGTTCCCGGAAATGGTCTTTACCGTGACCAAGGCGGAAAAGATCTCCGACACGGCCGGTAAGGTGCATGGCGAGTTGGAAATGATCGGGCTGAAAAAACCGATTGTGCTCGACGTCACCTTCAACAAGGCCGGCGAGTATCCGTTCAATGACAACTACGCCATCGGCATTTCCGCCCGCGGCAGCTTCAAGCGTAGCGATTTCGGCATGATGTACGGGGTCGACAACGGCTGGGTCGGCGACGATGTCGAAATGATCATCGAATTCGAAGCAATCCGCCAATAGGGTCGGAGATCCATTTCCAGCTGACTTTGACACTGGAAAGCGGCTCCTGAGCGGTGCGTGTGTGCCAAGACGTCGGTCAACCGCGCTTTGTATACCCTAGACGGCTGGAGATTGCGGTGACCGCCTCCATCAAGGGAACTGCGTAGCGCCGTGCGTCCTGCAGTCTGAACAGTGGGACCGAAACGCTGACGCTGGCGACCGGACATTCGACGCTGTCGCAAATTGCGGCGCCAAAACAAACAATCCCGATTTCGTTTTCCTGGTCGTCGCGGACAAAGCCTTGTTTCGCGGCGTGCTGCACTTTTGCCCGCAATGCGGCGCGGTCGGTTGTGGTGAATTTGGTAAGTTCAGGTAGATCAATACGGTCGATCAACTCATTGGCTCTATCCGCCGGCATCGCGCTGAGGAATGCTTTGCCCACGGCA
Source organism: uncultured Flavobacteriaceae bacterium (assembly GCA_964350445.1). Classification (GTDB taxonomy): domain Bacteria; phylum Pseudomonadota; class Alphaproteobacteria; order UBA8366; family Aestuariispiraceae; genus Hwanghaeella. The sequence goes on along the minus strand of CAYGKA010000083.1, from coordinate 3,587 downwards.
GTGGAGTGGAAGTTGACCCGTGTGCCGATCGTCGACGCCATCCGCACCGCCTCCCGGCTTTCGATTTTATCGATATAGACCAATTCGTCGCCGCTTCGGATCGCCAGATGAACGGTTTCACCGGTTTCATTCCGCAAACGGGTCAGGAAGGGTTCCGCTTCGCGGCGGACATCGTTTTGTTCCAGGGCCGTGCGCGCCAAACTGATCACACGCCCACCAATGCGGTACCGGTTTTGGGCCGTGGTTTCGATTAATCCTTCCGCTTCAAGCGAGGCGATGATGCGGTATAGAGTAGGGCGGGTCAGACCGCATTGTGACGCAAGGGTCGCGCGGCTCACCGCCTCACCGGCATCGGCGATCATTTGCAACACGCCAATGCTGCGCGCAAAGCTCTGGGCACCCTGTACCGACGATGACATCGACCCGATACTCCCTCCGTCACGGCGATTGACAGGTTGGACATCGCTATATAGCGTTCATAAAGTGGACGATAGTCCATAATATAGACAAATTCAAGCCAAGAAAGAGTCTCGATGGTTTCCACATCTTCTCCAACCGTCTTGGTGACAGGGGCGACAAGCGGTATCGGTCAGGCGATTGCCCGCGGTTTCGAAGAGGCTGGCCATACGGTTTTAGCCGTCGGCGTCGGCGCGATCCCGAATGCCGAGGGAAACCTGACCTATGCAGCGCTCGACGTGCAGGACAACGAAGCGGTGAACGCCCTGGTAAAACCGCTGAAGGCTCTTTGCGTCGTCGTCAACGCGGCCGGCATCATTCGGCGTGAAGCCGAACACGACCCAGAGGTCTTTCAGCAGGTCATCGACATTAACCTGAACGGCACGATGCGGGTCTGCGCCGCCGCGCGCCAAGCCCTGGCCGCAAACAACGGATCGATCATCAACATCGCCTCGATGCTCAGCTATTTCGGCGGTGGACTGGTGCCCGGATACTCGGCATCGAAGGGCGGCGTCGCACAGCTGACAAAATCGCTGGCCATTGCCTATGCGCCGGATGGCATCAGGGTCAATGCCCTGGCACCAGGTTGGATCGCGACGCCATTGACCGAAGGCTTGCGCAATGACCCCGCCCGTTCGGACGCCATCCTTGGGCGCACACCCATGGCCCGCTGGGGAACGCCGGAGGACCTGATCGGGCCGGCGCGTTTCCTTGCAAGTCCTGAAGCCGGGTTCGTTACCGGAACCATTCTGAATGTTGATGGCGGCTACGCCGTAATGTGAACCGAGAGGATTTTCCGATGCCAGTTGTCGAAGTCGATGAAAACCCGCGTATTCCGTATCAATTGCCGATGCCCCCCGATGCATTGCCTGAAATCGTCGTGCCGGACGCGCTTTCCGCCAATGACGACCGCATGTGGGTGAAGCAGGCGGAAAATGTGTTCTTTCGACCACTCTGCCTGAACGTTTCGCAGGGTTATTGGATGAACCTGCTGAAGGTCACGAAATCGGGCGTGCTGTCGCGCCATCGCCACCCGAATGCGGTGCATGGTTTCGTGCTGAAGGGCCACTGGCATTATCTGGAACATGATTGGGTCGCCGAGGAAGGTGGCTATGTCTATGAACCGCCCGGCGAAACGCATACGCTTGTGGTGCCCGACGACGTGGACGAGATGATCACCTACTTTCAGGTCAACGGCGTGATGTACTACGTTGATCCCCACGGGAAACATTTGGGGTACGAGGATGTCTTCACCAAAATCGATATGTGCCGCGCACATTTCGAGAAAGTCGGCCTTGGCGCCGATTATGTGAAGCAGTTCATTCGATAGCTTAGACCCGACCACCATAAGTACCGGCACTGGGAAGAGACGTTTCGGGGGCCTCGAACGCTTAATCTTCCGGTTACAAACAACGAGAGGAATGCGACATGAACGTATCTGGCAAAAAAGCCGTCGTCTTTGGCGGCACATCGGGCATCGGTTTGGCGACGACAAAGATGCTTGCCGAAGGCGGCGCGACGGTCGTGGCCATCAGCCGCGACCCATCCAAAGCGGGTCCCATGCCCGCCAACGTGACGACCCAATCCTGCGATGTCATGGATCAGGCGGCTGTCGAAGCGCTGATGAATGATCTCGCCCCGTTCGATATTCTCGTCAGCGCCGCCACCGGCGGCAGCCGCGCCATCGGGCCGTTTCTCGAGATGAGCATGGACGGCTACAAGGCATCCTTCGACAAACTTTGGGGCTATGCCAACGTTGTCAGATATGGCGCCAAGCACGTCACGGACGGCGGGTCGATCACCCTTGTTTCCGGCGCGCCGGCGCGCAACTGCCGGCCGGGACAGATTGCGCTTTCCTCCGTCGGCGGCGCGGTAGAGGCCATGGTGCGGGCTGCGGCGCGCGAAGTGGCACCGCGTATCCGTATCAACGTTGTTTCGCCCGGCACGATCGATACGCCCATGGTTTCCTTACAGGGCGCCGAACGGAAAGCGTTCTATGACAAGCTGACCCAGAACAACCTGGTCCCGCGCGCGGGAACCGCCGAGGAAGTGGCCGAAGGGATCATGTTTGTGATCAAGAACGATTTCGTCACGGGCACGACCATCGACGTCGACGGCGGTTGGCTCCTAAGCTGATTTTTGAGACTCGTTCCAGGGCGCCAAGTGTTGAAACCGCATGGCGCCCTAACCATGTCAGCCACCGGAAAAGCTGACCCGCGTGCCAGTCCGGATCTGACTGGAACACAACGGGTTTTCAATGTTTCAAGCGGCCTGAGCGGGCTGAGACAGCGCGCTGAATGCGGCCGAACAAGCCGGTCATCCCCTGGTCTTGAGTGGGCATCTGGACCGGTTCCGGGTATGACGGAGCACGCTGTGCTGGATGCTAGTAGGGCGACCCGCCGCCCATGGCGAAACTGATCGCGGCCGCCGCGATGGCGGGGGGGAAGGCCAATACCGCGACCTTTAGGCTGAAGATGATGGTTCCAGTCAATGTGTCGTCGCCATGCCAACCCAAGCGGTGCGCCAGCGGCACCGCGACATAACACAAGGGCAGCGGCAGCAAGGCCCAAGGCGAGACATCGGTCAGGAACAGCGCTTGCGCCGACAGCGGCGCCAGGACCACCAGGGCCCCGGCGGCGAGCGCCGGTCCCAGCTTTGCGCGCATGGCGATCGGCTCCGCCAGGATGGTGGCGCCGACCGCGACGGCAAGCGCGATGGCGAAGAACCCCGTTGTCGCCGTTCCCCCAAAGATCAGCACGAGGCCTAGGCCGGTCGCCGCCGCCCCATGGGCGACACGCGACAGAGACGTTTCCGTGGACCGCGCCAATGTCGTTCCGGCGACGAAGAACAAGCCCACCAGGAAGGCGGCCGCCAAAGCCCACTCGACACCGTCGAACCGGGGAATGAGCCGCTCCAAAATCCAGGCGGATCCGGCGATGGCCCCGGCGAGCGGCAAAAGCCATCCTTCGGCGCCGATACGGTCGCCGCGGCCGTAGTAGACCAGGATCAGGACCGCACCGGCCAGGATCGGGGCGTAGAACACTTTCTGAACCGAGGATGTGGGCGGGAAGGGCGGGACATCGCTGATTGCCGCATAGCAGCCCGCGAAACCCGCGATGACGCCGACTATG
>CAYGKA010000082.1:0-16059 GCA_964350445.1 uncultured Flavobacteriaceae bacterium | reverse complement strand
AAAAACGGTGACAGTTTACTTAATTTTTTTTTCCAGTAAGACCTCACCCCGGCTGCCAGTAGTCCAATCCGTCATTGCTGTTCTTGCGGACGCGGAGGTCCTTGAGCTTTTCGCGCTGAATGTCGAGCAAGCCGCCGAACCGTTTTGACACGGCGGGGGCGGCGACATGGTCTTTGTCGGGGGTGACATAATCCCCCTTGGCCATCACCGCCGCGACATGGGCGTCCGCCGCGTCGGCGAGGTTCAGATAGAGGTCCTGATAAAGCTCCGTCGCTTCGATCGCCAAGCCGGGATCGGGATGGATTTCAAGCGGCAGGGAGGGGCTGTTCAGAATAATCCGCCGCCAGGCATGGACGAGCAGGCTGCGCAGGACGAAGGCGCGTTCCGCGTCGCGCTCCGGCGACTGCGGCCGGCTGGCGTCGATGCCTTGGGCCGCCGTGCCGAAGAGGGACAGGAAGCGCCGGTACTTGGCCTGTAACGCCTCAACCGGCCAGGCGTCGCGGACCATCTGCAGCAGGGCGTCCTTCTTTTTGCCGGGAAATCCGCGGGCCTGCCATTCCACCACCTTGTCGGCGATGCCCAAACTGTCCAGCGTTTGCTGAACGGCGCGCGGGGAGGGGACCGCGTTCACCAACAGGTTGGGGCCGGCCTGGGCGAAACCCTGCCAGCCCAACTGCTTGACGGCCGCCGCCCGCTCGGCGCGGCTCAAGGCGCCGGTCAGGACCAGCACCATCCATTGCTCGTGCCACGGCACCGCGTCGCCGGCATAGATCCGGTTTTCCGCCGCCTGGAACATCAGGTGGGCCGGCTGGGTCAGGGCATAGAAGCTGCGCCGTCCTTCCTTCGTGGTGACGAAATAGGCATCCTGGCTCAACCGATAGACCGCCGTGCGGACGACACGATCGCCGATCCCCAGCGGCTCCATCAGGCGGATCAGGTCGGCCAGCCAGATCGCCCCGCCATGGGGGACGATGGCGTCCCCGAAGACGGTCACGATCATCGATTTGCCGCGGATATCCATTTCCGACAGAAGGCGGGCGACGACGGGGTCGGCGCCGCTGTCGTAGACCCGTTTCGGACTGGTTTGGAGATCGGTGTCTGGCATGGTGATCCGTCCGTGGTTTCTAGCGGTGATCGACCACGCGCTTCGCCTTGCCCATGGAACGTTCGACCGCGCCTTCGGGCTGAATGACGACCTTGGCGCTGATGCCGATCATGCTTTTGATGTGATGCGTCAAATCCTTGGACATGGCCGCCGCGACGCTCGCGTCCGCCATGCCGCCCTCCGCCATGCCGCCGACCGATGGGGCGCGGCTTTCCACATTGACGGTCAGCGTGTCGAGCGGGCCTTCCTTGTGGACTTCCAGCTGGTAGTGCGGGGCGAAACGGTCGTCCTTCAGGATCAACTCCTCGATCTGCGAGGGGAAGACGTTGACGCCGCGGATGATCAGCATGTCGTCCGTCCGGCCGGTCACCTTTTCCATCCGCCGCATGCTGCGCGCGGTGCCCGGCAACAGGCGGGTCAGGTCGCGGGTGCGGTAGCGGATGATCGGCTGCGCTTCTTTCGACAGCGTGGTGAAGACCAGTTCCCCCAATTCGCCGTCGGCGACGGGCGCGCCGGTATCCGGGTTGATGATTTCCGGATAGAAATGGTCTTCCCAGATATGCAGCCCGTCCTTGGTCTCGATACATTCCACCGACACGCCCGGCCCGACGATTTCCGACAGGCCGTAGATGTCGATCGCCTGGATGCCGACGCGTTCCTCGATGGTCGTGCGCATCTCCTCCGTCCAGGGCTCGGCCCCGAAAATGCCGACTTCCAGCGAGCATTCCGCCTTCGTCAGGCCGGTGCGTTCCATCTCGTCGGCCAGGGCCAGCATGTAGCTGGGCGTCACCATGATGATGGTCGGGCGGAAGTCGCGGATCAGTTGAACCTGCTTTTCGGTCTGGCCGCCGGATATCGGGATGACCGTCGCGCCCAGGCGCTCGGCCCCGTAATGGGCGCCCAAGCCCCCGGTGAACAACCCGTAGCCGTAGGAGATATGAACCATGTCGTCGCGCGTGCCGCCGGCGGCGCGGATCGACCGCGCCATGACCTGGGCCCAGACGTCGATATCGCCCTTGGTATAGGCCACCACGGTCGGCTTGCCGGTGGTGCCGCTGGAGGCGTGCAGGCGGACGATGTCGCGCATCGGGCTGGCGAAGAGCCCATAGGGATAGGTGACGCGCAGGTCTTCCTTGGTGCTGAAGGGGAATTTCCGCAGATCGTCCAGCGACCGGAAATCGTCGGGATGGACGCCGTGCGCGTCGAATTTCGCGCGGTAGTGCGGGACATTCTCGTAGGCGCGGGTCAGGGCCCGCTTCATGCGGCCGACCTGGACGGCGGTGATTTCGTCGCGGCTGGCGATTTCGATCGGGTCGAGGTCGTCGGGGTTGTGTTTCGTAACGGTCATGGCGCTCTAGACATCCGCTTGGGGAAGGGAAGGGTTCACGGGTTGTCCCAGCGTCCGGGACTTGCCGCGGAACAGGGCGATGACGATGCCGTCCTGATTGGTCACGGTGACGTCGTAGATCCCGGACCGGCCGCGCCGCAGCGCTTCGGTGCATTCCGCGGTCAGGACATCGCCTTCCTTGGCGGAATTGGTGAAATCGACATCGCAGCTCTGCGCCACGGTCAGCTTGTTGTAGCTGTTGCAGGCAAAGGCGAAGGCGCTGTCGGCCAGCGTGAAGGTGAACCCGCCATGCATCATCTTGAAGCCGTTCAGCATGTCGGCGCGGATTTTCATCGACATCCGGGAATAGCCGGGGCGCACTTCCTCGACCGTCATGCCCAGCATCGTGCTCGCCGCGTCTTCCGCCAGCATGTGGCGGGCGGTTTCCGTGGCGATATGCTCCGGCGTCATGCCGGGGGCGGTTGCATCCGATGGCGCCATGATCAGGCCCCCTTGAAGGCGGGTTTGCGCTTTTCCAGAAAGGCGGTGACGCCTTCGCGGAAATCCTCGGTCTTGCCGGCCATCCGCTGCAGGTCGCGTTCCAGGTCCAGTTGCTGGTTCAGCGTGTTGTCGGGTGACTGGTTGAAGGCCTGTTTTATGTAGGCAAGACCGCGCGTCGGCTGGGTCGCCAGATGGCGGGCCATGTCGCCGGCGGTCCGGGCCAGGGCGTCGTCCTCGACGCAATCCCAGATCATGCCCCATTCCAGCGCCTTTTCCGCCGGCAGCGTGTCGCCCAGCAGCGCCAGGCCCAGCGCGCGCTGATGTCCGATCAGGCGCGGCAGAACCCAGGTCCCGCCGCAATCGGGGATCAGGCCGATCTTGCAGAAGGCCTGGATGAACTTGGCGGATTTGCCGGCGATGACGATGTCGCAATTCAGCGCCAGGTTGGCCCCGGCACCCGCGGCCACGCCGTTGACCGCGGCGATGACCGGCAGTTCCAGCGCGCGCAGCCGGCGGATCAGCGGGTTGTATTCCTTGTCCAGGGTCGCGCCGGTATCGGGCGGGGCGTCGCCGGGTTTTACGGCGCGGTCGTTCAGGTCCTGCCCGGCGCAGAAACCCCGTCCGGCGCCGGTCAGCACCATCGCCCGGACCGCGGGGTCGGTTTCGATCCGCTTCAAGGCGTCGCTCAAATCGCGGCGCATCTGGGCGGTGAAGCTGTTAAGCTTGTCCGGCCGGTTCAGCGTCACGGTCGCGACGCCCTCGGCGATGTCGAAAAGAATGGTTTCAAATGCGGTCGTCGCGGACATGCGGTTGGTTTCCCCCAAGCGTCGGACCGGGTCGGCCCGGTTGTTTGTGATCTTGAAAAACGTGATACGCTATTGGACTTGAATTTTCAATTTTGGTATCACGTTTCGCCCGGAAAATCGTCAACGCGGCGTAAAAAATTTCACCGGAAAGGATGAGCATGGGCTTTGTTTACGAAATCGACGGGGTGCGCCCGGTGGTGGACCCGACCGCCTATGTGCATCCGACCGCGGTGCTGATCGGCGACGCCATTGTCGGGCCCAATTGCTATGTCGGACCCGGGGCCAGCATGCGCGGCGATTTCGGCCGGCTGATCATGCAGCGGGGATCGAACCTGCAGGACAATTGCATCATGCACGGCTTTCCCGCCTCCGACACGGTGATCGAGGAGGACGGCCATATCGGCCACGGCGCGGTGCTGCATGGCTGCGTCATCAAGCGCAACGCGCTGGTCGGCATGAACAGCGTGGTGATGGACGGCGCGGTGATCGGCGAGGAATCGATCGTCGCCGCCATGGCTTTCGTCCGCGCCGGGCAGATCTATGAACCGCGCTCGCTGATCGTCGGCATGCCGGCGCGGCGGGTCCGCGCGGTGACGGATGAGGAAATCGCCTGGAAAGGCGAGGGGACGAAGGACTATCAGACCCTTGTCGGGCGCTGCGCCGAAACCATGAGGCAGGTCGAACCGCTGACCGAATTCGACCCCGACCGGCCGCGTTTGAAGGTGCAATCCTCGCGCCCGCTTTATGAAATGAAGAAGCGCTAGGCCGGGCGCGGGGGGGCCCGAAAGCAAGTTCCTTGAAATCCGGCCGCCTTCCCTTAGGTAAGCCTGTGGGGCCGTTCCGGCCCGCCACCCGATCATGAAAGGAGACCGGCATCAGCGCCGTTTGGACATCACCGCCGAGGACGACGACGCCGGATGGCGAGATCAGGCGCGTCGGCATCGAGTTGGAATTCGTTGATCTCGACGCGATGACGAGCGCCGAAATCGTGCGGTCGCTGTTCGGCGGCGAGTTGGAAACCGCCAGCCAGCACCGGGTCAATGTGCGCGGCACACGGTTCGGGGATTTCCTGGTGGAGCTGGACCTGCAATTGGTTCACGAGGGCGATCCCAAGAATCCGCTGCGCATGCTGGCGGCCGATCTGGGCGCCGCCGTCATTCCGATGGAAATCGCCTGTCCGCCGATCCGCTACGACGAGGCCTCGGCCATCGACGAGTTGCGCGATGCCCTGCGCCGCGCCGGCGCGCTGGGGACGCTGGCCAATCCCTTCTATGCGCTCGGCGCGCAGCTGAACCCTGAACTGCCGTCGCATGACGGCGCTTACCTGCTGTCCATGCTGCGGTCCTTCGTGCTGCTGCGCGACTGGCTGCGGGACGAGATCCAGGTCGACGCCAGCCGGCGCCTGACCTTCTTCGCGGCTTCCTTTCCCGGCGATTGGTGCGACATGATCCTGGAGCCCGGCTACCGGCCGGACATGCAGGGGTTGATCGACGGGTATCTGATTCACAATGCGACCCGGTACCGGGAACTGGACATGCTGCCCTTCATGGCCTTCCTCGACGAGCCGCGTGTGCGCGCGGCGGTGCCGGGACAGAAGATCAACAAGCGGCCGACCTACCACTACCGCCTGCCGAACACGTTGATCGACTCGCCGGACTGGTCCCTTGCGCTGGAATGGGAACGCTGGCTGGCGGTCGAGCAATTGGCCGAACGGCCGGACCTGATCGAACGCTACGCAGCCCTGTGGCGGGAGAACCATGCCCGGCTGATCCCCAATGACTGGACGGTGCAGTCGCGCGAATTACGGGGCCGGTTGTGACCCGCCCGGTCATCGGCGTGACGGGCGGCCGTGATCGCGGCCGCATTTCCTGGCTGTGCGCGGCCTTTTCGCTGCGCCTGCACGGCGCGCGGGCCGTGCGCATCACCGCGCCCCGGGACTCCCAGCACGCGCCGTTCGATCCGGCGGCGGTGGCCGGCCTCGACGGGCTGGTGATCGGCGGCGGGGACGATATCGGGGCGACGATCTACGGCGCCGAACCGACGCCGGACGTGCGCCTGGACCCCGCGCGCGACGCGCTGGAACTGTCCGCCCTGGAAGTCCTGTGGGACACGCCCATTCCCATTCTGGGCATTTGCCGCGGGTCGCAGATGTTGAACATTTTCGCCGGCGGCAACCTGCACCAGGACATCTATACGGCCTTCCAGGAAGTACCGCGGATCCACACGCCCTTGCCGCGCAAACATGTGACCTTGGAGCCGGGAACCCGGCTGGAGAGGGTCATCGGGGCCGGTACGGTGACGGTGAACGCGCTGCATCACCAATCGGTGGACCGGCTGGGCGACGGTTTCACGGTAGCGGCGCGGGACGAATTCGGGATCGTCCAAGCGACGGAGCACAAAGGCCCGCTGTTCCGGGTCGGCGTGCAATGGCACCCGGAATTCCTGTTCTACCGGCGTGCGCACCGCCGCCTGTTCGCGGCGCTGGTCGAGGCCGCCCGGTCCTATTCGGCCCGGCTGTAGGTGTAGGACCTAGGCGCGGGACAGAGGGGGACTGGGAAGGGGGCAGCCGGATATCGCCTTAGATATCCGCGCAATGCACCTGGCGGATGTCTTCCACATTGAGGGGCGCATGGGCCGTTTCCCGCCCGGCGAGGCGGTACAGGCTGACGCCGATGACGTGATCGGGTTTGTCCCCGGTGGAGGTCAACGGCAGCAACAGCCGCTCCGCCCGCCACAGGTCCTGGCTCGACAGTTTCTCGTTCCGCGCCCCGTATTGGACGAGCGGCGTGTCGATTATGGCATGCCAACGGGGGGAAACGATGCGGTGATCGTCCTCACCGATGACCTGCCGCAGCGTCTTGCTCTTGATCGGGCCGCCCCAGGCGCGGTTCACGTCCTCGCCCGCGAGCTGACAGACGAAATCGCCGGCGGCCGGGTCGTATCGGTACAGCCAGGTGAAACGCAGCAGGGACGGAACATCGAGCGGATTGAAGGCGCGCTTGTTCGGCACCAGCGCGTCGGACCGGGATGCCCGCCACGCGTCGAGAAACGTGGACAGCCTGTGGTCCGCCGCGGACGGCAATACCTCACGGGCGGGACGATCGGTTCCGCCGGCCAAATTTTTGTTCATATCAATCATTTTTGTTCAAAAGGCATATCGGTGTATGGCGCGCCTGATAACAGCTTCACCCTTCGATTGCCAACCCCTCCCTATCCGAATATGCAGCAAATTCGGATATTTGCGGTGTTTCCGTACCGTTCCGTATCAAAAAATGGGGGATCGGTGAATTCACTGAAATTGGGAATGGATTTGACCTAATTTTTTGCCCCAAGCTGCCGGGGGCGAGGGGATAGGGCCAACTCCGTTGCGGCCACTGGACCAACGGGCAGGCTTGCTCTACGGACAGAGCGACACAGTTTAGGGCGGTGCAGTCCGGCGCCGGGCCGACCCATCGGAACGAACCATAAGAGCGAGGCGAGATGTTCAGATCCTTTTTCCTGTCCCGGGAATGGGCCCTTTGGGCCTGGGGCGGCATGGCCATCATCTTCGGCGGCACCTGGTATCAGGTTCAGTTGGATGTCAAAATCAACGAATGGTTCGGCGGGTTCTATGACCTCGTGCAGAAGGCGCTGGGTGAACCGGGCAGCATAACCCTTCCGGAATTCTACGGGTTCCTGCTGACATTCGGGCAGATCGCCGGCACCTATATTGTCGTCGCCGTGTTTCTTGGTTTCTTCACCAAGCACTGGACCTTCCGCTGGCGGAACGCGATGAACGATTTCTACACCTCGCATTGGGAAAAGCTGCGCCACATAGAAGGGGCCAGCCAGCGCGTTCAGGAAGACACCCGCCGTTTCGCGAATATCATGGAGTCGCTGGGCAGCCGGCTGCTTGACTCCCTGATGACGCTGGTTGCCTTCCTGCCGATCCTCTGGACCCTGTCGAAACAGGTGACGGTGATACCGATTATCGGCGAGCTTGAACACGCCCTGGTCTATGTCGCGATCATCTTCGCCCTTTTCGGAACGGTCGTTCTGGCGGCGGTCGGCATCAAGCTGCCGGGGCTGGAGTTCAACAACCAGAAGGTCGAGGCGGCCTATCGCAAGGAACTGGTCTATGGCGAGGACCATGAGGACCGCGCCACCCCGCCGACCGTGCTGGAATTGTTCAACAATGTCCGCCGCAACTATTTCCGCCTGTTCTTTCACTACATGTATTTCGATGTCGCGAAATGGTCCTACCTGCAATTCGGTGTGCTGGTCCCCTATGTCGCGCTGGCGCCGACCATCGTTTCCGGCGCCATCACGCTGGGCGTCATGCAACAAATCGTCCGCGCCTTCGGCCGGGTCGAAAGCTCGTTCCAGTTCCTGGTCCACAGCTGGACGATCATCGTCGAGTTGATGTCGGTCTATAAACGCCTGCGCGCTTTCGAGGCGACGATCTATGACGAGCCGAATCCCGACCGCTGGGACGTCGTGGACGACACCGTGAAATAGGGACGGCACGGCAATTCGGGGAAGGGGGCTGCTTTTTGCGGCCCTTTTCTTTTGCGGCGTTTACGCCGTGACGGCCGCCGATCAGCCGCCGTTGCTGCCGGATGTCTCGATCTTCACCGGCTCGCCGCAATGCTTGCAGTGGACCGCGTCCGGCTCGTGCCGGTTCAATCCGCATTCGGGGCAGGTATATTTGACCTTGGACGGCTGAAAAATGGCGCGCAGCAATTGCAGGAAAAGGGAGACACCCACCACCATGATCACCACCGACAGCAGCTTGCCGCCGGTCGTCTCCATCGTGATGTCGCCGAAGCCCGTTGTGGTCAGCGTCGCGACGGTGAAGTAGAGCGCGTCCACATAACCCGACACCCCCGCATGCCCATCGAAAGCCAGGACGAAGACGCAGGATGTGGTGAAGAAGACGAAAACCAGCAGGTTCACCGCCGCCAGGATCGCGTCCTCATGCAGCCGGAAGAACCGGCTTTCCTGGCGCAGGTCCCGCAGCAGGTGATAGGCGCGGATCAGCCTCAGCCCGCGCAGGATGCGGACGAAGCCCAGATTTTCGGCGAAGAACGGGGCGAGAAAGATGGAGGCGACCACAACCACATCCGCGATGGTGTGGATTCGCGTCAGTTCCTTACGCCGCTTGTCCGAAACCCAGAGCCGCGCGGCCAGGTCCAGCAGGATCACAAGACCCAGCGCGAAATTGATCACCGTATAGACCGGGTCTTCCGGCAGGGCGGAGATGATCACGAAATAGACGATGCTGACCGCGTCGAAAGCAATCAACCCATACCGGAACTGCCGCGCGCGCTCACTGCTGCCGGTATAGAGCAGCCGGACGGTGCGGTGGAGATTGGATTCTTCGGCCAAGATTGTCCTCTCACGTCAGTCGGTAGAGCTCACCGCCAGCGTAACCGCGAATTGCCCAAACACAATCGCCGGGCCGGAACGCTGTTTCCGTGGCTTGTCGGGCCATTCGCATGCGTTTGGGTTGCCCGCCGGTTCTTCTGTCGCCAAATGGAACGGAACGCACCGGATTCCGCGTCCGTCAGGTGTCCGTCTTCCAACCTGGGAGGGTCAGTTGGATACGACGACCTTGTTGCGGCCGGACTCTTTCGCGCGATACAGGGCGGAATCGGCGCGGCCCATCAGGGCCATGGCGTCTTCACCCGCGCGAATTGAGGCAATGCCGAAACTGGCGGTTTGCGGGCCCACATCCGGAAATTCATGCGTTTCAACGGCCTTGCGAAGATTTTCCGCCAGAACGGCTAGGCCCTCTGCGTTCGTTTCGGGGCATATGATGAGAAACTCCTCGCCACCCCATCGGCCGACCATGTCGGTCGCGCGGCAACAGTCCGCCAGTATCCGCCCAAATTCGACCAATACGCGGTCTCCGGTTTGATGACCATGGCGATCGTTGATCTGCTTGAAATGATCGATGTCCAGCAAGATCACCCCAAAGCCGTGCTCGTACCGCGAGGACCGCCGGACTTCCTGGGACAAGACCTCGTCGATCTTGGAGCGATTGAACAATTTCGTGAGGCTGTCCTGTGTCGCGAGGATTTCCAACTGCTTCACTTTCTCGGCGAGAGCCAATGTGAGGCAGGTATTCTCCCGCAAGGCGACTTCGGCCGCCTTTCTGGCCGCGACCAATTCCTTTTCTCGGTCCCGGAGTTTTTCTTCCGTCTTGCGAAGATCGGTGGCTACCGTGATGCATAAGACAATGCCGCCGTTTCCGGTCTTTGCTTCCTTGATCAGCAGGCGGCGGCCGTCGGCGTAGTCCCGCACCGTTATCGCCGAGGTGGGGTTCTGGTGGGCGTGCACCCTTTGCCGAATGAACTCCTCTTCCCGCCCTTTAGCCTCGAGGACCTTGCCCAGTTCCACATTCATGCGCAGCCCGTCTTCATAGGTTAGGCCTTTCGCGACAAATTCCTCGGCCTTCGGGTTGATTTTCAGGAATGCGCGATTGAAGAAAATCAATCTGTCGTGCGGATCATAGATCGCGATCGCTTCCGTTAAGTCGTCAATGATCTCGACGATTTCCTGGGTGTATCTGGAGTACTGTGGGGACTTGGGGGTGTTCGCCAAACGGTATCTCCTGGGCAACATTTCCACGGCAATGGGGAACGACAGGCCGTTTTGCGGAAACAAGGCGGAAAGGGCATTCCGGCCAGCCGTTCTGATTACGCAGGAAAGTTCTAATATTTAGCCTCAGGTCCCGGAAATTTTCAACCGGACGGCGTTCCGACGCAAAGGCGCTCGCGGCGGTCGGTTTGGCGGGGACCCTAGTCCGGCAGGACGGTCGCTTCCGGGGCCGGGCGGCCCAGGATGAGGTCGGCGGCCTTTTCGGCGATCATAATGACGCCGGTTACGGTGGACGTTACGGTGGTTACGGTGACGGGGTTACGGTGACGTTACGGTTACGGTGACAGTTACCTAAATTTTGAGGGGATCGAACCAGGATAACATGGCGCTTGTCCGTCGCCTTTCCGCCCTATTGAGCCGTTGCAGAGAGCTCCCTTGAAAGCGGGCTGTCGTTCGTCTTCCAGACGCCCTTGTCGCGGGCGCGGCCGCCGTCGAAGGTGACATAGCTTCGGCTGCCGTAATGCGGCAAGGGCCGCATCATGCTCTCGATACCCTCCGTGTCGGTTGCGCGGATCAACAACACGGGATGGCCGTCCGGGCTTCGCAACGCCCATGCGGCAGCGGCGCTGTTTGCGACAGGTTCCGGCATGTCGGATGCCAGAGTGTCCCTGACATAGGACGTGATATCCGCGCTGTTTCCGATGACGATCGCCGGGCCGGTCGGGTGACCCTTCGGCACAAAGGTCGGGTTTCCCGACAAGCGGCCGGTGAGCGCGCGGGCGGCGGCGGTGAAATCCTCATCGGTGCCGAGCAGGATGACGTCGACTTTCCGCGCCAGCGTGATGTCGCGCAGGATCGGCGGGCTTTCGCCGGGCAGCAGACGACGGAAAACGTCGAAATCCGGATCGACCCGAACACGGATGGGGGCGCTTTCCAGGGCGATGGAGACGGTCTCCTCCGAAGCCGATAGGCGGACCTGTTCGCGTATCTCTCCACCTTCGGTCTCGACGATGACCGGTATCGTCAGGCGATAGGCCGGCGCGGTCTGACGGAAGGATATGGTGAGTGTGTGTTTTCCGTTCGTGTCCTCAACCCGTGCCGCTGCAAGGGCGAGTTCCGGCGCGCCTGGTTTCCTGACCCATTGGGCGAAGAACCAGTCGAGATCGCGGGTGGAGGCGGTTTCAAATGCGTGCTGAATGTCCTTCCATCCTGCACTCTTGAACCGATGAGTGTTCCAGAAGGCGCGTATCCCCTGTTCAAATGCGCTCGCGCCGATCTCCAGGCGCAGCATGTGGAAGATATGAGCGACCTTGTTGTAGCCGATGACCTGGGAGGCCTGATGCGTCTTCGATGTGAAGGCGGAGACGGGCGTATCGTCCGACGCGGGTAGGGCGGCATAGTCGCGCAGCCAGCCCAGGCGCATTTCCCGCGCCGCGTCCGGGCCCTGCTGTTCGGCCAGTCCGTAATCGGCAAAAAAGGTGGTCAGGCCTTCGGACCAGTTCCCGGTCGCATAGTCGATCCCCACCCCATTGCCCCACCAGTTGTGCAGCACTTCATGCGCCAGAGAGCGGCCGCGCATGAAGGGAAGCGGCACGATGGTTCGACCGATATAGGTCAGGTTCGGGAAGCCGATGCCGACGGGCAGCGGGGCGGAAACGATGTGGAAATCATCGAACGGGTAGGGGCCGATCGTATCGGCGAACAGTCGGATATAGGCGGCGGACTGTTCAATGTAGTGATCGGCCGACCCGGCGATGTCTTCGTGGAAATAGGTTCTAATGCGCGTGCCGTCCACGACACGCTCCGCGACCGCATAGGGGCCGATGAATAGCGACGGCGGCTCCGACGGGTAATCCGCGGCGAAGACCGCTTCGAAGCTTCCGTCCGCCTCCGTCTCGGACAGGATCCGCCCGGTCGCGACCGCGTGGTGGGGCCCGTCGATGCGAACGTTCAGACGGTATGTGACGTGGTCCGCGCCCGTATCCGGAATCCAGGCCGCATAGCCCGGCAGATAGCTGCCTTCCAACGGGTCCGCGACGGCGCCCGCTGCACCGCGCCGCTGATCTTCGGGGGGCATGGTGGGGACCGCGCCGCGGGCATGGATCGTAAGGGTGTCTATCGGTCCGTTGGCACTTGATATACGCCAATGGCGGCCGACACGGTCGACGGATAACGGAACGCCGTCGGATTCAGCGCGTTCGATTTCCAGCCAACCCGCCAGGGCGACGGTGACGGATGCTGCCGGTGTTATCGTGAGGCGGTCAATGACGGCGAGCCGGCGGGTTTCCTGATCGAAGACGACCTGGATATCGTGATGCGCCGATGGCGAGTCCGCCGGGGAGGCCGCGTGGGCCGGCAGCCCGATAAACAAGCAGAGCAGCGCGCAGACGAGGCCGAAGGCGCGGTTGCCGGTCATTGATCGGTCCCGGCGAGCGGTGGGAACTTGGCGACCATCGACCGTGTTTCGGCGCCGCGCCGGATTTCCAGGGGCAGCCATGTGCCGGGCGCCTGCCGCTGGATGATCGCCACCAGGTCCCGGGTTTGCCGAACCTGCACGCCGGCGGCCGCGACGATGATGTCGTCTGCGGACAAGCCGGCCGCCTCGGCGATGCTGTTCGGCGTCACTTTCACGATACGGATACCCTGGTCGACCGGCTCGATCATGACGCCGAGGCGGGGCTTGGGTCTTTCCACGTCGGCGGGGGGCGGCGGACCGACGGTAAAGACGGCGTCGGCCAGGCCGGGTTGCGCGGCGGCACAGTCTTCGCCGGCCCCCAAGGGGATGAGAACGGCGACATCGTCGATGCCGAGATCGGAAAGCTGATGCGGAACGCCGTGGCGGTTCTCGATATGCCCGCGTCCGATCACGCCGACGATCAATGCCTGCGGATTGTCCTTCTTGGCCGTCGCCAGCGCTTCCGCCATGGCGCGGTCCCAGGTGAGTTGCGCCTGAACGAAATTCGCGAAGGGTTCGGACGCCATGATCGAGTCCAGGGTGGGTTCCGGGTTTTCCGAGGTGGCCCCGTTGCCGCTGCCGTGCCGGCTGCCGCCGTGCTGCAGTTTGGCGAGAAATACCTGGGCGAGAGACTCGCGATAGGCGGCGCTCGCCGGGGCGGGGTCCGTCACGCCCTCGCGCTCTTCCTCCGCCACCGAGGCCCAACCTTCGCGGCCCACTTGGGAAATCATGGTGCGCGCGACGTTCAAGGCGACCATCGGGTTTCCGTTCAGGCGGGCCTGTTCGAACATCGGCATGTAGAGTTGGGAATCATAACCCCAAACGTCGGCCCAGCGGCTTTGCTCCAGGAATTCCTTCGGGGATGTCCTGCCCGATGTCCAGGCATCCAAAGCGGGCTGCACGGATCGTGGGAACATCTCGAACCCCAGGACGATATCCGGGTTCAGGGCCTGCAGGGCAGCGATCGTCTGGGCCTGCCAGACATGATGATCCTTCGCGGTGTGCTGCTCGCCAAGCAGCACGACGTCTTTCCCGGCCAGGTCGGTGAGCAAGGTCCGGGCGTTCAGGAGGCGCTTGGTCGCGGGGTCGACCCATTGACCGACCGTGGCACAGGATGCGGCAGCCGCCTGTGCATCGGGAACCGTCGATGTCGCGCAACCGGCCGCCGCCAGGGTCGCCGCAAGGCAGACGGTTGCAAGAAAGCGGCGCCGGAACGTGCCAAGAATTCTTTTCATATGCCTATCCCAATTGCGATGACGTGTGCCCGGTCGCTGTATCCTACACGGTAACAGGTTGGCCGCGCTGCTCTTACCCGCAACCCCAATCGCCAAATTGGGCGGTCTTCGGCCGTTATCCGCTGATCCTACAGCGACCATGCCCAGTATACGGACGCGATGCACCACCGGACCGATGGGCTTGCCGGACAAATTGTCACGGAAGACCGTTGTTGCGGCTGTTTTACTCCGGCAGCACGATCGCTTCCGGGGCGGGACGGCCCAGGATCAGGTCGGAGGCCTTCTCGGCGGTCATGATGACGCCGGCGTTCAAATTGGCGCTGACCATCATCGGCATGATGGAGGCGTCGACGACGCGTAACCCGTCCAGGCCGTGAACCCGCAACTGATCGTCGACGACGGTCGTCTTGTTTTCCGCCGGACCCATCCGGCAGGTGCCCGCCGGGTGGAAGGTGGTGGTGCCGCGGCCTTTTACGGATTCGAGCAGTTCGTCATCCGTGACGACGCCGTCGCCGGGGAACATTTCCTCAAGGAAATAGGGTTCCATCGGTTTCGAACGGTAGATCTGCCGCGCCAGCTTCATGCCGGCCAGCAGGACGCGCCGGTCGGATTCCTCGGCCAGATAGTTCGGCTGGATGATCGGCTTGTCGAACGGATCGGCGGTTTTCAGCTTCACGAAGCCGGAACTGTTGGGCCGCTGCTGCCATGTGGCGATGGACATGCCGGGGAACTTGTCCAGTGTCGCCTGCCGTCCCATCGCATAGCTGGCGGGCGCGAAGGTCAGTTGCAGGTCGCTATTCGCGATCTTGGGGTCGGAGCGCCAGAAGGCATAGACCTGGGTGGCGGGAACCGACAGCACGCCGGGTTTGCCCAGCACCCATCGCGCTATTTGGGGAATGAGGCCGATGCCCTGGGCGTCCTCGTTGAAGGTGCGGGCGTTCTTCACCTTGGCGCTGAAACGCGGTGCGTAATGGTCGCGCAGGTTCATGCCGACCGACGGCAGGGCGTGGGCCAGCGGGATGCCCATTTCCTTGAGGTGGTCGGGATCGCCGATGCCGCTGAGCAGCATCAGCTGGGGGGAATTGATGACCCCGCCCGAGAGGATCACTTCCTTCGCCGCCATGACCTGCCTGGCGCTGCCGCCCCGGCCGCCCTTTGAATAGTTGACGCCGGTGACCTTCCGGCCTTCCAGGATCAGCGAGGTCGCATGCGCTTCGGTGATGACGGTCAGGTTCGGGCGCGCCTTTGCCGGTTTCAGAAAGGCGCGGGCCGTCGACATGCGGCGGCGCTTGTGGATCGTGCGTTGCGTATAGCTGACGCCTTCCTGCTGGCGGCCGTTGTAGTCGTCGGTCTTTGGAATGCCGACCGCCCCGCAGCCTTCGATGAAGGCGTCGCACAGTTTGTGCTTCCAATCCGTGTCGGTGACGACCAGTGGGCCGTTATCGCCGCGAAAGGTCTTTTCGCCCCGGAATTCCGTGCCGTCGCCGTTCAGCTTGGTTTCCGCGCGCTTGAAATAGGGCAGCACGTCGGCATAGCCCCAGCCCTTGTTTCCGAATTGGGCCCAGTGATTGTAGTCCTCCCGGTTGCCGCGTGTGTAGACATTGCCGTTGATCGAGCTGGACCCGCCCAAGGTCTTGCCGCGCGGCACGGGGATGGCGCGTCCGCCGGTCCATTCGGACGGCTGGGTCTCGTAGCGCCAGTTCAATGTCTTGTGGTCCATCAGCTTCATGAAGCCGACGGGTAGGTGGATATAGGGGTTCCAATCCGGCGGGCCCGCTTCCAGCAGGCAGACGGTATGCTTGCCGTCCTCGCTCAACCGGTTGGCCAGCACGCAGCCGGCGGACCCGGCGCCGACGATGACATAGTCGAATCTATCCACGAACGTCCCTCACCTAAGACCCCGCACTGTTTCCGGGGGACCTGTTTGCCCGGATTTTCTCCGGCCCGTTGGACGAAACGTTAGGCGAGACAACGGGCTTTTGGAACCTGGAAGACCTGTCCTGTGCGGCAAAACTGTTTCGGCGCAGGGATAACAACTCGACCGGGGT
>CAYGKA010000081.1:0-16146 GCA_964350445.1 uncultured Flavobacteriaceae bacterium | reverse complement strand
AAAAATTGGCGGATATTCATGCTACTACCGTGTTGTAGCCGTAGCGTTTGACGTTGAGTTTGGAGCTAAGGTGCGTAGAAGTTGTACGATACATAGCCTGCAATTTTCCATAAATTCCTTGACCACAATAACTAGTATTAAATTGCAGTATAACAAGAACATTGAGAGAGGTTGTGCTCATGCCTGAGCCTCTAGAGTACACGATCGGATATTACGGTGACAGTTTACTTAATTGAGAAGCTGGCTAATACCGCTATTAAATCGTCACTGTGGATTACTAAATCTTTTTAACGCGGCCATGGTCTTCAATTGCATTCTAAGGATGGAGTCATCCGCATGGTTTTCCGGAATCTCCGTTAGGGCGAGCCAGGCCAGATCGTTCGATTCCGGGCTGACTATGAAATCCCTGTCGCCGGCCAGGATCAAAAACCTGAAATCGTAATGGTAGTGGGCGGGTGTGCCCTTCCTCTCCGGAATGAGATGAACATCGATATCGAACAGGGTCTCGTCGAGGAGGTCCATTTTGGAAATGCCGCTTTCTTCCCGTGCTTCCCGAAGCGCGGCGGCTTGTATTGAACTGTCGTCTTCCACGTGACCGCCGAGCTGGAACCAGCGGCCGAGTTTCTTGTGGTGGGTGAGCAGGACGGCGTTCAGGTCGGGGGAGAGTATCCAGGCTGAGGCGGTGACATGGCCCTCCAGAGTCTCCCTGCTTGCGCAGTTGGGTGTGCGGCGTACGAAACCGAGCGTATTTTCCCGATGTTCCTCTTCCATCTCGTCGGCCGGAACATGGTTCTGGAGCAATTCAATCAAGTGTCGCTGCATCGTTTTCCAAGCATTTTATCTGACAGCAAACGGGATAGTGAGAGTCAGGGTGTCTGACAGAGTCGCATGGCAAATGCACCCCGTTCGGCGGGTCTGCCTTCCTTCCTGGCTCCGGTCTTGGTTCTCGGCCGCCGCGCTGATTGATCCGCCGGTTCAGCCCAAGCGTATCCTTTGCATCAAATGGTCGAACAGGGTGCCGCGCTGCCGGCGCGGGGAAGCAATTGGATATGCAAGAAAGCGCCGCAGGTGGAGCAGGGACGACCGTTCTTTTCGACGGGTCCTGTCCGCTGTGCAAAGCCGAGATCGGCCTGTATCGGGACCGCGACACTGACGGCCGATTGTGCCTCGTCGATGTCTCCGCCCCGAACGCCGCGCTTCCCCAAGGGCTCGACAGGGAGGCGGCGATGGCGCGCTTCCATGTCATTGCCGCGAACGGGCAGGTGCTGTCCGGCGCGGCGGCGTTCATCGAAGTCTGGCGGGCGTTGCGCGGCTGGCGCTGGTTGGCCCGATTGGCGGCGTTGCCGGGCGTCGAACCGGTCCTGGAAGTCGCCTACCGCGCCTTCCTGAAAGTTCGGCCCGCGATGGTCCGGCTGTTCGTCGCCGCAAAACGGCTCTGAGCGCCCAAAGCCCCGCACCTCAACCGTCACCCCCCGAACATCTCCTTCACTTCCGCCAATTGTTCCTCGCTCAACCGGTCGCGGCCTTCTGCGTAGTTGAGCGCGTTCATGTGATAGAAGCGCGCATTGCCGATGTTTGCCGCGCTGTTGTCGCGTTCCGCCACGCGTTTGCCGGGGACGCCGGCGATGATCGAGTTTTCGGGGAAGACCGCGTTCTCGCGGATGATCGTATGGCCGGCGACGATGGAATTCGCGCCGATCTTCGCGCCATCCATCACCGTCGCGTTGATGCCGATCAGGCAGCGGTCGCCGATCTCGCAGCCATGCAGCGTGACGTGATGGGTGATCGAGCAATCTTCGCCCACGATGGTCGGCGTCATCGCGCCGACATGGATCATCACGAAATCCTGGATATTGGTGCGCGCGCCGATGCGGATTTCATGAAACTCCGCCCGCGTCACCACATTCGGCCAGATCGAGGCCCCCGGGCCGATATAGACCTTGCCGTAGAGATAGGCGCTGTCATGCACCAGTGCCGGGTTATCCAGCGTCACCTCCGCCCCCACATGTCCCATCGCGCCGTTTCCTTCTGAAGAGTGTCGGTTTGTTTGGTATCGGTTTCGGCACCATCACATCACAAGTCGGGCAGCGCGGCCAAGCCGGTGTGACGTCGGTTTTGGGGAAAGGTCCCGTGACCGAATACCGGCCCTTGCCACGGAGCCGCCAAACCCGTGTATCGGTTCTTTCGCGGCCTCCCGGCTCGACTTAGGTCCGGCGGGGCTCTAATATTCAACTGACATTAATGTGCAAATCGCACGGTCCGGCCAGGTCGACGCAAAAGAAATGGCCGGGCAGGGCAATCTGGGTTAGGCATTATTCTTGCTGGTTCAGAGTCGTGGACAAGATCCAAAGGAAATAGTGGCGAAGGGACGGAGCGAATGCGGGTTCTCCTGATAAACCCCCAAGGGAATTATCCGGCGAAAGGCCCTAGCCTGGATATGATTCCGCAGGGACCGGCCTACATCTCCGGGATGATGATCGCGCAGGGGCATGCGGTTCGGGGGGTCAACACGAGTTGGATCCTGAGCGACGAGACCGCGCAGGAAGCCCTGGCGCGCTCCATCAAAGAGAATGTTCACGAATTCGAGCCGCAGTTGATCGCCATCGGCGGCATGGTCGCCGAGTACCTTTTTGTTCGGGATTCGATAGAAATTGCCCGCGCGGTTGCGCCGAATACGCCGATTTTGTTGGGTGGCAGCATCCTGACCAACGACCGAAGCCTGTTTGAAACCCTTCGTCCGGATTTCGGTATCATGGATGAGGGGGAAATGCCGATCAAAGAGCTGCTGCACGCCTTGGAAACCGGCGGCTCGGTGGAGACGATTGAAAATGTCTCCTATTGGCGGGACGGCAAACCCGTCTACAACAAGCTGCGCAATGCGAATTATGGTTTGGACGAATTGCCGCTGCCTGATTACGACGTGCTGGAAATTGAAAAATATTTTCAGATCAGCAATCAGTTCGACAACTATTTTCACGTCATAACACAGAAGTACCCGCGCGTTCTTCCCCTGAGCGCCGGGCGTTCCTGTCCGTTCAAATGCACGTTCTGCCAATATTCGACGCTGGATGGATCCCGGCGGAAATACCGGGGCAGGTCGATGCAGAGCGTGGTCGACGAGATCACGTATTTTCACAGCAAATACGAGATCAATATTCTCAAGATCTATGACGACCTGTTTTCGGTGAAGTCGGATCGGATCTTTGAGTTTTGCGATCTGCTCAAGCAGTCGAAGATCAAGATCGATTGGAATGCGTCAATGCGTGTCGGCGACGTGACGCTCGATTTGTTGAAAGCGATGAAGGACGCGGGGTGCATCCATATCGGCTATGGTTTCGAGAGCGCGGATGACGGCGTGCTCAAAAGCATGAACAAGCGCATTACCGCCAGCCAAATCCAAAATGCGATAGAGTTGTCGGAACAGGCCGGTATCGGCGTTCAGGCCAATTTCATATTCGGCGACCCGAAGGAAACCAAGGAATCCGTCGAAAAAACGATCCATTTCTACAAAAAGCACGGAATGAATCATATCATTCACACCGACTACATCATGCCTTATCCCGGCAGTCCGATCTTCGACCACGCAAAGAGCAAGGGGTTGATAGAATCGAACATCGCGTATTGCGAAACCTTGCACCTCCGTCCCCGATACAACATGACGGAAATGAGCGACCGGGAGTTCTACAAGGCTGTTGACCCGATCATCGACGACAAGCTGGCTGGCGCGAAATTTGCCGAAAACGTCCGGATCGGCATTGATACCAATGAAAAATTCAAGTCGGCGTTTTTTGCCACCCGGGTTCCCTACAGCGTTCAATGTACCTGTCCGCATTGCGAAGAAGAACAGGACTATGTTTTTCCTCTGCCCAAACGGGATATCAGCGATTGGTCGGCGCGGGCCCGGTTTGTTCCGCCATTGAAGTTCTATTGCGGGAGTTGTTACAAGCGCCTCCTCATTTCATTGCTCCCAATCGGCGGGATGGCGGAATCCTTCACCAAGTTCATTTTGGAATTGCAGTCGATTGCGGCGTCGGGGAAACCGATCGTCGTCGCGAACACGGTCCCGTATGAAACCATAGACTCCTTGAAGGCCTATGGTGTCGACTTTGAGAAATTGAATATTAATAGATTTCTGCAAAGAGAACATCTAACCCAGTTCACGAGTTTCATGGATTACAAATGTGAAACCCGGTCGACCGAGAATGTGATGCGAAATTCCCATCTTCTGCATGTCATCCTTCCGCACCATGCCGCGGAATCGGTGCTGGAGGATATGCGGAAGACCGGTCTGCCCGATGGTAAGATTCTGACGATGGACACGACTGTCCTGCCTGATGAAATGTATCTTGTCGCGAACGGGTGCGAAGGCTCTATCGAACCTCCTCTCATGGCGGCGTCCGCCTGATTGCTTGAGCGGCGCCGTGACGAACCCTTTGACGCCTTCGGCAATATTCAGCACTTCAACCCGTAAATCTTCTGACAGAGCACGAACAGGCGCGCTTGCGGCACGTGAAGGGAACGGCAAATGACGGTCGACGCGAACAAGGCGGTGATGCGCCGCTTCTATGAAGAGTTCTGGTGTAATGGAAATCCCGATGCGGTGGACGAACTGGTCGCGCCGGACTTCACCGATCATCAACTGCCGCCGGGCTGGCAACCGGGGCCGGAGGGGTTGAAGCAGCTTGTCCGTGAATGGCGCACCGGCTTTCCGGATATGCATGAGGATGTCGACATGATCCTCGCCGAGGGCGACATGGTCTCCGGCCGTTTCGTGTTGACCGGTACGCATCAGGGGCCGTTCTTCGGCATCGCGCCGACGGGGCGCAGGATCAGGATCACTGGGATCGACATCGTGCGCATCCGCGACGGGCGGATCACGGATTTCTGGTACAACGAGGATACGCTCGGCCTGTTGCGCCAGCTTGGTCAACTGCCTGACGAGCCCATGCCCTCGCCGCAGTCGGCGTGACCGGATCCTGACGTCCCGAACGCAAAGCGCGGCGTCCTCTTTTTCACAAGTACTCGGTCGAAAATGAGGGTTGTTCGCGGGGCGCGCTGGGGCAAGCCTGGAAAGAACAAGGCCGTCAAACGGCAGGGTGCATTGCGGCGGGCCGCATTCAGGGAGGGACAGCGTGTCAGGCGCATCGGCGCAATCCGGGGACACGGTGGCGGTGGGGATTGCGATGATGTGCGCGGGCATCGCGTGCCTCAGCGTCAACGACGCGATCGCCAAGTTTCTGATCGCGGACTATTCGCCGCTGCAGATCCTGTTCCTGCGCAACGTGATCGCCTTGCCCTTCGCCTTTGCCATAACGGTGCGGCTGGGCGGGCTTCCGGCGCTGCGCTCCGGCCGGCCCGCGGCGCATCTGCTGCGCGGGTTTCTGTGGATCGTGGCGACGATTTTGTTCTTCACCAGCTTCGCCTATCTCGACCTCGCCGAAGCGACGGCGCTGATTTTCGTCGCCCCTTTGTTCATCACCGCGATATCGGCGGCTTTCCTGAAGGAGAAGGTGGGCTGGCGCCGCTGGACCGCGGTGCTGGCCGGATTCGCCGGTGTGCTGGTGGTCATCCGCCCGGGGTCGGCTGCGTTTCAGTTGGTCTCCCTGCTGCCGGTATTGACCGCCTTCATCTACGCCTTGCTGATGTTGAGCGCGCGCTGGGTCGATCCGCGCGAAAGCGCCTGGACGATGCTGCTCTATCTGACCGGCGCCAGCGCCTTGTTGAGCGCCTTCGTCGTGCCTTTCGTCTGGATTCCGGTCCGGCCGGAGGATCTGTGGTTCTTCGCCGCCATCGCGTTGTTCGGCACCGCGGGCATGACCCTGATGACGCAGGCCTTCCGCCTGGCGCCGGCCTCGATCGTCGCGCCATTCGACTATACCGGTCTGCTTTGGGCGACTTTGCTGGGCTGGGCGTTCTGGAATGAAATCCCCGACGCATCCGCCTTCCTGGGCGCGGGTATCATCATCGCCAGCGGAATCTTCATCATATGGCGGGAACGCGGCGCCACGTGAGCGCGGGTGCTTCCCCGCGGTCAGTCCGGCGGAATGAGGACCAGTTTCCCCGCGGTCGTCTTGGCCTGGAAGTCTTCCTGCGCCCGGGCGATTTCGGCCAGCGGATAGGTCTTGGCGATCGGCGGTCGGAGGGCGCCCCGGTTCATCAGGTCGACCAATTCCGCGAACACCGATTTCGGCGTGAAGGTGCAGCCGAAAATCGTCAGGTCGTTGAGATAGAGCGTGCGCAGATCCACCTCTACGATCGGTCCGGCGATGGCGCCTGAGACCGCATAGCGCCCGCCCGCCGCTAAACCGTCGACAACGCCGGCCCAGCCCGGGCCGCCGACCAGGTCGATGGCGACCGTATAGGCGCCTGCCGGCGGGGTCTCGCCGCGGTCCAGAACATCGGCGGCGCCGGCCTTGCGCACGGCATCGTGCTTTGCCCTGCCGGCAATCCCCGTCACCACCGCCCCGCGCAGTGTGGCGAGCGTCACCGCGGCAAGTCCCACCCCGCCGGATGCGCCGGAGACCAATACCCGGTCGCCGGGACCGACGCCGGCGCGGCTGACAAGGTTCAACGCGGTGCCGTAGGCACAAGGCATCGCCGCGATTTCCACGTCGGACAGGGGGGAGGGTGTAACGTCGAACAATTGTGCCGCGGGCACCGCGCAATATTGCGCAAAGGCGCCGTCATATTCCGAACCGATGGCCATGAACTTGGTAGGCTCGGTCCCGGTCGCGATCGGCTGGTTGGTCGCGCAGGTGACCCGCGCGCCGACAGGCGGGCCTGCTGCGTCCCGGCCCAGGGCGACGACAGTGCCGCACAGGTCCGCGCCCTGGATGCGGGGGAAGGCGAGCGATCCGCCCCAGCCGCCGTCGTCGATGCCGGTATCTTCGGGAACACCCTCGGTCGCCCCGGTCACGCTTTTCGAATACCAGCCGATCCGCGTGTTGATGTCGGTATTGTTGACGCCGGCCGCCGTAACCCGCACCAGCGCTTGTCCCGGCGCCGGAGACGGAACCGGCACATCGTGGCGCACCTGCAATACCTCCGGCCCGCCATGACCCGTCAACAACACAGCGGTCATGGTCGCGGGCGGTGCGTGTTCAGTTGGCATGAGACGTCTCCCTGAAATATGCGGCAATGAGGTAGCGGCGGTGACAGGATTGCAGAGACCGATTGCCGAGTCTGTACACAATATTTCCTTCGGCGGAGGGCCGGGGCCGGTTCAAGCGCGCAAGCGCGGGGCGGAACCTCACCCTGCGGGAACAGCACCTTCTCCTTTCACGCACCGACTTATCCATTGCGTTGAAACAGAGGCCCGGCCAGAATTCCGTCAACGAGCGGGGCTGCCGGGAAAACCGGGTTTGCAGGACAGCCCCGCCAAGGAGGAAATGCTCATGCCCATTACCGTGACGGCGATGGATGCGGCGCGCCCGACATTCGGCGCCCTGGTCGAGGGCGTGGATATCGCCGCCGGGGTCTCGGCCGAGGTGGCTGCGGAGATCGAGGACGCGATCGACATTCATGGCGTGCTGGTGTTCCGCGATCAGGTGTTGGACGACGACAGCCAATACACCTTCTCCCAGCACTTCGGGGAGATGGAGATGGCCACCGGCGACATCATCCGCCAGGACCAGCGCCGCTTGCCGATGACCGTCAACGACATCTCCAACCTGGACCGGGACGGCAAGGTGGTGGCGCGCGACGACCGCAGCCGGCTGTTCGGCCTGGGCAATATGCTGTGGCATTCGGACAGTTCCTTCAAACGCGTGCCGTCGAAATTCTCGCTGCTTTCGGCGCGGGTGATCCCGGGGGAGGGCGGCAATACCGAATTCGCCGATATGCGCGCGGCCTGGGACACGCTGGACCCGGCGCTTCAGGTGGAATGCCGGGACTTGATCTGCGAACACAGCCAGCTCTACTCACGGGGCAAGCTTGGCTTTGACGAATTCACCGAGGAGGAGCGCATCAAATGGGCGCCGGTCCTGCAAAGGCTGGTGCGCACCCATCCGCGCACAGGGCGGCTGTCGCTCTATCTGGCTTCCCATGCCGGCGGGATTGTCGGCTGGCCGGTGCCGGAAGCACGGATGTTCCTGCTGGACCTGACCGAGCACGCGACCCAGCGGCAATTCGTCTACGCGCATGAATGGCGGCAGTGGGACCTGGTGATGTGGGACAACCGGGTCACGATGCACCGCGCCCGGCGTTACGATCACACCAAGGCGCGCGACATGCACCGCACCACGGTCGCCTGCGAGGCACCGACGGTCGCCGACCAAGCTGCCTGACAACGGGGCCGCCAAAAAATGCCTGTTGAAAATAGGGGGCGACTTTATCAGGCGCTTCCCGGGCCAGTGCCGGCGGCTCCTGCCTGTTTGGTGTTACCTTGTGTCGATTTAAGGGTAATCGTTTTTTGACCGGAGGCGAAGACGGCCCTGTTTTTTCCGGCTTGCTTCGCGGCATACAGCGCCTTGTCGCTCTTCGCCAGCAGCGTTTCCAGGGACGTGTCGTCGCTCGGGTAATGCGCGACCCCGATGCTGGCCGCCATCTCGGCGTTGCCTTCCGGCAGGTCGTAGGGCGCTGAAAGGGACTCGAGTATACGTGTCGCGACTTGACCCGCGGTATTCTCCCAGCCGGTTTGTTCGGCGAAGATAATGGCGACGAATTCGTCACCGCCCAACCGAACGGCGATTTCACCGCCGCGGACACAGGACTTGAGGCGTTCGGCGACCTCTTTCAGGGCGGAATCCCCCGCGCCATGGCCCATCGTATCGTTCACGGCCTTGAACCCGTCCAGGTCGATAAAGAAAACCACGAGCGAGAGTTTTTCGCGTTCCGCCCGTTTGACGGCGATATCGAAGAAACTGCCCAAGCCCAAACGATTGGGCAGGCTGGTCAGTCTGTCCCGATGCGCGACCTCGGCCATCCGGTCCAAGGCTTGCTCGGTATTGGTCAATTCGGCGATCAGGTTCCGCAAGGCATGGCTTAGATCCGCAACCTCCCGGGGACTGTCGTAGACGGGGATATCGATCTGTGCGCCGGCCCGGATCTTGCGCGCAACATCGGCGATATGCGCCAGCCGGTTCGTCAATCCGCCCAATGCGAACCATCCCAATGCGGCGATGGCCAAGACCAATCCGCCACTGACGACTGCGGTATAACGCCAGAACTCGGCGATCGGCGCGAAGGCCGTTTCCACAGGTTCCCGTGCGAATACGACTCAGCCCAGGCCTGGATAGTCCAAATGTCCGTCGGCGCGCGCAAACCCGGTCAGATATCTTTTTCCATCCGGCCAATCCTCAACGGTCCAGCCGATTTCCTCGCCGTTCCGGGCGCGTTGCATCGCCTCCAGGTTCAGCCCCTGTCCCAGCATTTCGGCTTCACGGGTAAGGAGGACGTCGCCGCCGGCCGACGCAACATACAGGGAGACCCCACGGTGAAGGTAGGCCTCGCGCAGGATCGACCGTTGCACTTCCTCCGCCCATGTCCAACTCAAATGCGTCGCCAAGACCCGCGCCCCGGCGTCATCCCCATCCGGGATCGAATACGCGATATCGACGAACTTCATCGGTTCGCCGGAAGGGTTGGGAAGCAGGGACGCAAGGAGCACGGCGTCATGAACGTCGCCGATGAAGACGCCTTTGGAGCCTTCGATGAAAACCGGGCGGTGCGCGATATTCTCGCCCAACAGAATTTCGTCCGAGGCCGCGATCACAGTACCCGCCGTATCCAGCAGGCCGATCCAGGAGAATGCCGGGATTGTCCGGTGCAAAGTGTCGATCAACCGCCGGGCTTCGGACAGGTCGTTCCGCCGAAAAGCATCGAGCGTCGTCAACATTTCGACTTCGTTGGCTCGGGACGCCATTTCACGGTCGAGCTTGTCGCTCATCTGATACGCGGTTTCCGCCAGTTCGGCCCCGACTTCATCGCGCAGCTTGGCGCCGATCTCTGAGGCAACCAAATACCCGATCGCCAGTGCCGTTGCGGCGACAAGAAGCGCGGCCGACAAGGCAATCCGAAATCGCAGGCTCGTGGCGGCAAAGGTCTTTTCCAAGGGTTGGCCTGATGACTCGAGGGAAACCGTGTCTCCGGTTCAATAAGGCAACCCTAAAGCATGGGGAGGTGATGCGATAGGTCTCTGATAAATATGGCATTTGTAAAAGTAGACGGAGTCATGCCCCGAACCATTGAAAGTGGCTTTTCCGAACGTCACGAAATCCTGTCTCGCCACTGGGGGGCGGCGAGGCGTTCAAAAAGTGACCATTGAGGCGCGCGCGTGTGGGCTGCAAGACCGGCAAAGCGCGGGAAATGGCGGATGAATTAGGCGGCCTTCTTCCGGCGACGCGCAGCGATCCCCAATCCCGCGAGTCCGGCGGCGAACAGCGGCAGGGCCATCGGCAGGGGCACGGCGCTGACCGTACTGGACGCGGAGTACTGGAAGGACTGTGGGTTGTCCAGCAGGGCGAGTGAATAGGTCCGCATGTCAGGGTCGCCGGCGGCGATGTTCACATCGATATTCGGCATATTGGCGGTCAGAAAACGGGCGCCTGTATCGACACGGGCCGAGGCCAATTCCTTGCGCAGCGGGGCACTCTCCGCGCCGTGCCAGAGGTGGCCGGGAAACATCATCAACTCGAAGGCGGAAAAGCCTTGATCCGACAAATGGCGCACCGCCTCTGCGGTGCGATGCGAGAAAATGTAGGAGTACAGATTGACCGCGAAAGCGGTGTTGCCGTCGTTCATTGTTCCTCACTCACGCCTGTGCCCGGTCGCCGTCAGTCTAGCGCAATGGGCCGGAATGTGGCGCGTGGTGCAGCCCCTTTTCCGGCAACAGTCTGGTGAAGCGCCGGATGGGTCAGTTCCCGGTAAACCCCCGCGACCCCGCGCAGACATCGCCTTCCTCAATCCCGTCGGCCCATTGGCGCAATTGGGCGATGCGCGGGCCGGTCAGAGCGGCGTTTTCCAACCGCAGACACATGGAGAGGCTGCTGCCGTATTCATATTGCGCGTCGGGCGTGTCGGCTTTCGGGTATAGGGCGGCCACATGCGCCTCGCGGAAGTCCAGCCAGGCTTGCTGAGCGGCGCGCACTTTTCTCAAGGTTTCGGGATCGCCCCTGAACTTGTCCAGCACGATGGCGTAAAGGGTGTTCATTTGTGCTTCCGCCGCGTCCATGTCGCGGGCGGCGCAGCCGGTAAGGTCGCGTTGCGTCGCCGCTTTGTCCCAGCACTCATCGGAAGACGCGTCCTGCGCCCGTGCCGTGCCGGGGCCGATTGCAAGAAGGCCGGCGAAACCGATGATGGCCAGGAATTTCAGTGGTCTCCTACGCGTTACGTCGGTCATCGGCGGGCATCCTCGCGAATTGTGTTTGTCCGGTGGTACTGTGCGGCCATGTCGGTATACGCTATGCCATAGAACGCGATTAAGCCAAGGAGGCCACACCATGCAAACCGCCACACTTTATCAAGACGGCGCCGCCTATCTCGGGGGCGCGTTCGTTCCGGTCGCGGACGCAAAGATTTCAGTGCTGGATTGGGGCTTCACACGGTCCGACGCGGTCTATGACGTCGTCCATGTCAGGGACGGTCGGTTTTTCCGGCTGGACGACCACCTGGCGCGGTTCGAAACCTCCATGGCGCGGCGGCGGATCGCAATTTCGGAAAGCCGGGACGAGTTAAAGGAAATTCTGGTCCATTGTGTGCGTCTGGCCGGCCTGACCGACAGTTATGTCGCCATGGTGGCAAGCCGGGGGCGGCCCCAAGTGAAGGGTTCGCGCAAACCCGCCGATTGCGCCAATCACCTGGTCGCCTATGCGCTGCCCTGGATCGACGTCATCCCGCTTGAAGTTCAGAAACGCGGCGCGACCCTGATGGTGTCGGATCATCTGCGCGTGGCGGATGAGGCTGTGGATCCGACCGTGAAGAATTATCAATGGTCGGACCTGACCTCGGGCCTGTTCGACGCGCATGATGCGGGCTTCGATACGGCGGTTTTGTGCGACGCGCGCGGCATGGTGACGGAGGGACCCGGCTTCAACGTTTTCGCCGTGATCGACGGTGGGCTGGTGACGCCCGAACGCGGCTGCCTGCACGGCATCACGCGGCAATCGGTGATCGACATCTGCGGCATGGAAGGCATTCCCTGCCGCGCCGGCGATTTGCCGCGCGACGCGTTGGAAAACGCGGACGAGGTCTTCCTGTGCACCACCGCCGGCGGCATCATGCCGATCGCGCAGATCGGCGGACGCAAAATTGAGGCGGGCGCGCCAGGCCCGGTGACAGCGCAAGTGATGGCGGCCTATGTGCGGATGCATGAAGACCCGGCCTATGTGACCTTCATCGACGCCCCGACGCGGTTCGCGGCGGCGGAGTGAGGGGGGCTTCCATCGATAGAGGACATTTCCATGGCCGCATCGGCGGGCCCGGTGCCGCTTGTCGTTCTGGATGTTCAGGACGCCATTGACCAACCGGTCTGGGTAGACAAGAGCAATCCGGACTATCTGGCCTCAATCCGGCGCCTACTGAATCTTTGGCGGGATAAGGGCTGGCCGGTCGTCCATGTCAAACATGACGAAGCGGCCCCGACCTCCACCTATCACACCCACGGCCCCTGGAACGGGATCAAGGCCGAGGTCGCGCCGATCCCCGGTGAACCGGTCGTGGTCAAGCAGCAGAACTGCGCCTTTATAAACACAGAACTGGATGCAGTCTTGAAGGGGCTGGGTACGGAATCCTTCGTGCTGACGGGCGTCGTCATCCACAACAGCATGGATGCCACCGTGCGGGCGGGCAAAGCCTTGGGCTACACCATTCTGCTGCCGGCCGACGCGACGACGGCGGTGCCGGTTACGGCGAGGGACGGAAGGCGCTGGGAGGCGCTGGGAGGCGCGGACGGTCCACGACCTGACTCTGGCGATCCTGGATGGGGAATACGCGCGGGTCACGGACATGGATAGCCTGATCGCGGAGGTCCGGTAGACCGGGGCTAGATCTTCTTCACGAATTCCGATTTCAACTGCATCGGGCCGATACCGTCGATCCTGCAGTCGATGTCGTGGTCCCCTTCCGAAAGGCGGATGTTTTTCACCTTGGTGCCGACCTTCACCACCAGGGACGATCCCTTGACCTTCAAATCCTTGATCACCGTCACCGTGTCGCCGTCCTGCAGCAGGTTGCCGTTGGCGTCCTTGAAGACGGGGCCGTCCGCCGCGCCGGCCGTCAGCGACCATTCATGGCCGCATTCGGGGCAGACCAGCAGTGCGCCGTCTTCATAGGCGAAGGCGGACTGGCATTGCGGGCAGGGGGGCAGTTCGGGCAGGTCGCTCATGACGGTCCTTCGGACAGAATGCATCTCGGTGCCGGTGCAGTAGCCCCCGCACCCCGGTTTGTCGAGGAGATTGGGTAACTACTTCGTGAAGATCCGCGCCGAGAACCGCCGTGATACGCTCGCCGTATACACCGGAGATGAAAAGACAACCGGTTCCGGCCAGACAGGAGGCTTACGCGATGACCCTTACTCTTGAGCGTTCCAACGACGTTTCCGAACAGACATTTTCTTCCGACCAGATCGATCCCCGCATTTACGACCTGTATGATGAGTTCTGCCATACGTCGATGGATCGGCGCACCTTCCTGTCCCGCGCCGCGGCGTTGGGGATCGTCGGCGGGGTGGCGATGGCGACCTCTCTGCTGCCGCGCTATGCCCAGGCGGCGATGGTCAAGTTCACCGACCCGCGCATCAAACCGACCTATGTGGAATATGACAGCCCCGGCGGTACATCCGGCAAGATGCGCGGCTATCTGGTCCAGCCGACCGGCGAGGGACCGTTTCCCGCTGTCGTCGTGATCCACGAGAACCGGGGCCTGAACCCGCATATCGAGGATGTGGCCCGCCGCGCGGCGGTGGACGGTTTCCTGGCCTTCGCGCCGGACGGGCTCTATCCCATCGGCGGCTATCCCGGCAATGACGAGGACGGCAAGGCGATGCAGGCCGGCCTGGACAAGGGCGCATTGTTCACCGATCTTCTGAACGGCGCGAAATTCGTGAAATCGCATGCACTGTCCACCGGCAAGCTGGGCGCGACGGGCTTTTGCTACGGCGGCGGGGTGGTCAATGCGCTGGCGGTGGAAATGGGCGCCGACCTGAACGCGGGCGTGCCCTTCTATGGCGCGGCGGCGAAGACGGAGGACGTGCCGAAAATCCAAGCGCCGCTGATGATCCAATATGCCGAGGACGACGCGCGCATCAACGCCATGCGCGATGGCTACGAGGCGGCGCTGAAAGCCAACGGCAAGAGCTTCGAAAGCCATGTCTATCCCGGCACGAAACACGGCTTCCACAACAACTCCACACCGCGTTTCAATGAGGAACAGGCCAAGATCGCCTGGGACCGCACGGTGGCGTTTTTCAAGGCTCAGCTTGCCTAAGGCGTTGTAATTTTTGTTTCATCCCGTGGTGGATCTTGGACCGGCACGCGTTGTAGAAGCGCGTGCCGGTCACATTGACGCGCACGCCGTTCCGATCGAGCGGTAAGCATGGAAAGTGCTGATAGAACGCAGTGGCCGTGCAGGTAACGGTATCTCGAACATGACCTTGGAAACACCAGTCGTACATACCACTGGATGTACGGCCGATGTGTTCCTCACGGTGTGCATACCCTTTTCGGTCCGCTTGGAGCAGCAGCGAGGACGGGTCGTTGACGATGTTCCCTAATGTCTTCCAATACATGTAGTCGAACCGGAGGCCGACGGCCTTCGCGAGATCGCTGCTGAATCCTTTGCGGAAAAACAGGATCAGATTATGGGGATCGCCTGCGTAAAGACCTGCCCGCAGCGCTTCCATCCCATCGCCCAAGTTTAAGTTTCGGAACTCGTCATCCGGCAGATTCGCAAGAAGGTTCGCCATTGCTGAATCCAGATATGGATCGGGATACTCTTCCGTCGTGGCAAGAAGTTCGCGCAGGGCCCGGTGATCCGGTGGGCCAGTGTCGGAACCCCAGTTCACGAATTTTAGGAAAGCATCGAACACGTCCTTCCGTGGCGAGTTTGCTTCCGCCGCAATGGCCGACAGGTCCGGAAGGGCCATGCGCAACAGCGCACGCGCTTTCGGCGCGTGGGTGTCGTCGTACATTTCGCCGACAAGCATCTCGAAGAATGCCGTTGCTGCCGCCAGGGAACGCTTTTCGAAGATAGCTGCCTTGATGATAGCATGGGCCCGCTTTTCGGCTGGGGAGAGGCCCTCATTGCTCAATGGGTCGTCCATGGCGAGCAAGGCAAAACCCGATAGGTAGTCGTGCCAGCCATCGTCGGAACTCAGCGCGGGAATAGTGCCGGTCTCCCGATATGCGTCGAGGAGGCTGTCGAGAACCTGAACAGCCTCCGCCTTGTCGGAAGGCCGGCCGTCCGCAGACCAAGCAATTCCCTGGATGGGTTGGACGGTCAGAAAGCAGAAAGCGGCAATGGCGCATAGCCGGTTTCTGAAGAGTGCCAGGACCGGTCTCACGTTTCAGGTTCCGTGTATTTGGCTGGGTCGAAATCGTCATCGGCGTCGTCGATAACGTCGGGCCGTTCGTATCGCGGGGCGATCACGATGGCGATGAGAAAGGCTGCCAGCCATGCTGCATCCGGGGCCAGGGCTTGCAGATTTGCATTCATCAGTAGCGCGAACCCACCCCCGCCTAGGGTGAGAAGGAGTCCGCCGATTGACAGGGACACAGCGACCACTCTCTGGTTTGCGCGGCGGATCAGATTGGACGTTCCAAAGATGGCGAGATATCCACTCACAAAACCTATGAGCGCGAACAGCGCCGTCGCGGAGGGGACTCTCCGTACGACGTCGAGTGCGTCCACTGAAAGCAAACGCACCTCGACCAGTATCCCTGCGGCCAGCATGATTGCCGAGATGACGGCATTGCCGATCTGGATGCCGATCCAAGCGATCACGAATGAGACCGGCACGGCGAATAGAGTGGATCTGTAGAACATGCAGCTATTGCGCGTTATTGGTGTGGTTCGACACTATGCCGAATTTTGCGGGGCGAAGCCAATCGGAATGGTTGCCGGAGCACTCCGTCCCTTTCATTGGGCGCGGCGCGGTTTATACTGCGCCCCTGTTTAATCTGGGGGAAGTGATGCGCCGTTCTTTGTTCCTTG
>CAYGKA010000080.1:8769-16740 GCA_964350445.1 uncultured Flavobacteriaceae bacterium | reverse complement strand
ATTCGCCACCCGGACATGCCGCGGACCGTGTTCAAGCTGTTGTGGGATACAATCGCGGCGGGTAACGAGATTTTCGCTTACGTCAACAACCGGTCCAAGAACGGCGACAACTATTGGGTTCTTGCCCATGTCACGCCAAGCCGCGACACCGGCGGCAAGATTATCGGTTATCACAGCAATCGGCGCATGCCCAATCGTCAGGTTCTCGACGCGCACATTGTTCCCCTGTACCAGCGCCTCATACAGGCCGAACGGTCCGCTTCATCGCCGAAGGATGCCTTGGCCGACGGCGAGAAGATCATCGACTCCCTACTGCGGGAACGGTCGATGAGCTTCAACCAATTCATGTTTTCCTTGGGAGTTTGAGCAATGATCGGATTTTCGAGAACATCCAATAAAGACATTTCCACTGCCTTGCCGGTCATGCGTGAAATCGCCGGTGGAAATTTCGATCTGCGCCTTACGGATATTTCGAGTTCCGGGGAAACAGCCGAACTGCTGCATCTGGTCAATGACCTGATCGACCGCTGCGATGCGTATGTTCGGGAATCCGCTGCGTGCATGGAGCATGTCAACGGCAGCATGTATTGGCGCAAGATTATCGAAACCAGCATGCAGGGCGATTTCCTGGCGGCGTCAAGGAAGGTCAATGCCGCATTATCGTCGATGGAAGGCCGGGTAGAGCAGTTTTCCGGGGTCATTCACGATTTTCGCGGCAGCATCGCGTCGGTTGTGGATACCGTCGCATCGGCCTCTACCGAATTGTCGGCGTCTTCCGAATCCATGCAGCAGATTTCCGCCACGACGAACGAGAAGGCCGGTATCGTCTCCGCCGCAGCGGAAGTGTCGTCTTCCAACGTCGAAACCGTGGCTGCCGCCTCGGAGGAATTATCGTCCTCCATCACCGAAATCAGCGACCAGGTATCCATCGCCACGCAAGCCGCCGGGAAAGCCGCCGGTTTGGCGGTGGAGGCAGCGACCACCGTCGATACTCTTGAACGGGCCACGCAGGATATCGCAACAGCCTTGGAATTGATCACCGACATTGCCAACCAGACCAATTTGCTGGCTTTGAATGCGACCATCGAGGCGGCCCGGGCGGGTGAGGCCGGCAAGGGTTTCGCGGTGGTGGCCAATGAAGTGAAAGCCTTGGCCACTCAAACCGCGTCGGCGACGAACCAGATATCCGGATACATTGACGGGATCCAGAAAGCGACCGGGGAAACGGTAAGCAAGATCCGGGAAATCGGTGGTCAGGTGGATCTGGTCACCCAGGGCAATACCGGCGTGTCCGCCGCGGTCGAGGAACAAGCCGCCGCGACCAGGGAGATCGCCCGCAACATTGCGCAGGTGTCCCAAGGCACGGCCGAAATGTCGTCCAGCATCGGGACGGTGAGCGAAGCCGCGAAGCAGACGGGTGAGTCCGCGTCGGAAGTACACCAGGCCGCGTCCGAATTGTCGGAGCAGTCGGAAAAACTGCGGAAGGTGGTCGACGATTTCCTGCACCGTGTCGAGGGGATCGTTTAGGCGGTCGCCGAAACAGGGTATCCTTGCGGCTCAACGCCGCGACAGCGTTTCGGGAGTGGTCGGGTGCAACGCGGCGGGCGGCATTGAATTGTCAGCCCGCCGTTTATTTTGTGAAGGCAGCCGGACCTTCTAAATTTGTTGAACGATCAACAAAGAATATGGTAAGGATAAGGGAAGTAGAACGATAAGACCTTATCGCGACCAAGGAGGCGACGCCGTCATGACCCCAAATAACCCAAAGCCGGAAAACCTGAAACCGGAACAGGTGATCAATCTCGACGCCTATCCCTTGCAGGATATCGAAAGCCCCGCTTTCGCGGATATCGCCGCGCGGGCCAAGGCGGAATTGGACGCCAAGCAATATGTCGTCCTGCCCGATTTCATCCGTCCGGCGGCCCGTGATGCGGCGATCGCACAGATCGAGGCCGTGCTGCCGAATGCCAATCACAACGCCTCTACCCGAAACTGCTATTTGCAGCGCCGCAAGGACCCTGCCTTGCCGGACGATCATCCCCGCAACGTGTTGTTCGACGCGAGCACGTGGATGTTGGCCGCCGACAGGCTTCCCGCGGAAAATCCGTTGAAGACCATGTACTACTGGGAAAACATGATCGAGTTCATCGGAAGGATCGTTGGGACAGAGAAACTGTATGCCAATGAAGACCCGATGCAGCCGGTGAACGCGCTGTGCTACAAGAACGGCGATCAATCCGCCTGGCATTTCGACTCGGTCAACGCCTTCACCATGACCCTGATGCTCCAGGCGCCGGAATCCGGCGGGCGTTTCGAGATCATCCCGAATACCCGCAGCGATGAGGACGAAAGCATCGATCGTGTCCGGCAGGCGGTCCTGGGCGATCATACGGGCCTGGTCGAAGTCGCGCGGGAGGAGGGCGCCCTGTGCATTTTCCGCGGCTGCAACTCGCTTCACCGCGTATCCCCGGTGGAAGGGGACCGTATGCGGATCATGGGCGTCTTCGTCTACGAGAAGGAACCGGGCGTCACCGGCGATCCGGAAGTGAACGAAACGGTTTATGGGCGCGCCGTCGCGGCGGCGGAGTAGGCGGCACACGGCCCGGCGCCCACCGGGCCAGCCTACATTTCCGGGCCAGCATATTACCGGGACATCTTACCGGGGCATCTTACCGGGGCATCTTACCGGGGCAGTATGTCGTCGATGAACAATTGACACAGGCTTGTCGCCTGCTTGCGCGACAGGACCTGGTCGTGGATCGACAGGCCGAGCCATAACCCGTCCATCAAGGAAATCAGTCCCAAGGCAGCATTGCGCGCGTCGATCTTCGCGCCGGCCTCACCGGCGGCTTCCTCGAAATAGCTCTCAACGCGTTTTACATAATCCGCGTAGAGTTCCCGGTTCGCCTTCTTGACCAGCGGGTTGAAGCGGACCTCGTGCCAGAAGCTCAAGAAAGCGCCGCGGTGCCGGCTGGTGAAAACCTTGTCCGAAAACAGGATGGCCGGCATTGCGCGCAGCCTGTCCGCCTTGGACAGCGGGCCCATCTTGGCCGCTTCCTTCTGGACCTGTTCGGTCAGGCTGTTGAACAGATGCTTGAACGCTTCCGCGACCAGCGATTCCTTGCTTGCGAAATAATGCCCGGTCAAACCGCGGGAAACACCGGCGGCGTCGCAGATGGTCTTCAGCGTCGTTCCCGCGACGCCGAATTCGGCCATGGAGGAAATGGTTCCCTCCATCAGGCCGATGCGCCGAAACTCGTTTATTTCCGCATGGGTTCGCGGCCGTTTCGCGGCGGCGCGGCGTGAAGAATCTGTCATCGGTCTGGCGGGCGGCCCTCAATGTTGCAACCGTCGTATGATGGCCGGATGGTCGGATTCGACCATTGAGGTCAATAGAGCGCCCCTTTCGGACGCCGTCGCAGGCCGCGGGGAGGGCCCGAAGCAGGCTAACCGGCGGACCCCACTTTCCCTCTTGTGGAGGGGCCCTGGGACCGCCGGCGCGCCCCGCCCGTCAGGCGTCCTTGAACCACCAGCGTTCGAAGAACATCCGTCCATCTACATCGTAATTCGCCGACAGTGTTCCGTGGCCGATCTTGTCGGTCACGGCGAAGACATCGTTGGCGAAGAAGGGCAGCAGCACGCCGCCCTGTTCCCACAGGATCTGCTGCATTTCCCCGTACATTTCCGACCGCAAGGCGTTGTCGAGTTCGGAGCGGGCGGATACCAGCAAGGTGTTGAACCGGCTGTTGTCCCAGTAAGTGTCGTTCCAGGACGCGCCTTTCGCGTAAGCCTGCGTCAGGATGCTGTCGGGCGTGGGATAGCCGGGCCAATAGCAGGCACAGAACGCCTTCTTCATCCAAACATTCGACCAGTAACCGTCTTTCGGTTCGCGGACGATATTGACCGCGATGCCTGCCTTCTTGGCCTGTTCCGCGATCAGGACCGCGGAATCGACGGCGCCGGAGAATGCCGCGTCGGACGCACTCAGGTCGATGTTCAGAGCCGCGTGGCCGGCCTTCTTCAAATGGAACTTCGCCTTGTCCGGATCGTAAGCGTGCTGCGGAAGGTCGGCGTTGAAGAAGGGATAGGCGGAACTGATCGGTTGATCGTTCCCGATCGACCCATGGCCGTGCAGGATGGTGCTCAGCAATTGTTCCCTGTCGATGGCGTATTTCAGCGCCAAGCGGACGTTGTTGTCGTCGAAGGGGGCGGTGTCCGTCCGCATCGGGAAGGTATAGTGCGTTTTCCCGGCGACTTCCTTGACAGCGATTCCCGGCCTTTGGCCCATCCTGTCGGCGGTCTTGAAGTCGAGGCGGTCGATGCCGTCGACCTCGCCGCTGATCAAGGCGTTCTGGCGCGCCGTGGTATCGGTGATCGATATCAACTCGCCGCTGGCGAAATGCCCGCGGTCGTCCTGCCAGTGGTTCGGGTTCTTCTCATAGGTTGCGCGCACGCCCGGGTCGAAGCTCTTCAGAACATAGGCGCCGACGCCTATGCCGCTTTGCCAGTTCAAGGAACCGTCGCCGTTGGCTTGATAGATCGGGAAGTTGAAGCTGCTCAGCTTGAAGGGGAAGTCCGCGTCCCCACCCGACAGGGTGACGACGACAGTGTCGCCGTCGGCCTTGATGGCATCGATCGGCGCGACCATGGTTTTCGCCGAGGATTCCGACTTTTCGCCCCGGTGATGGTTGATGGAGGCGATGACGTCTTCCGGCGTCAAAGACTTGCCGTCGTGGAATTCCACACCCTTTCGGATCTTGAAGACCCATTGCTTTGCATCGGCGGAGGCTTCCCAGCTTTCCGCCAGTTTGGGCACCAGATTTCCCGAACCGTCCACTTCGGTCAGGGTGTTCGTGATCGCGTAATGGGTGGCGGATAGGAAACCGTTCAGGACCTTGCCGGGATCCAGCACGTCGGTCGTCCCGCCATGGCCGATCCCGAACCGCATATGGCCGCCCTTGCGGGCCGCTGCTTGGGATTGCCGGGGCAGGGACATTCCTGCCGCGCCGGCGATGCTCAATGCCGTTGCTTGTTTCAAGAAGGCGCGGCGTCCAATTCCGGAAATGGGGCCCGTCGCGGCCCCCGTGGTTGTGTTGTTCATGGCTTAGCTCCCTGCCGTTTGTCGATACGGTCGTCTGTTTTCAGGGCATAAAGTACCAAAAATTTGTTAGCTGGCCAACAATTTTTATAGCGAAGAACTTGCCGCCGCTGGCGCGCAGGGTTTCGGCGGTCCAACGCGCAAGGTCTCGGTCAACCCGTCATTGGCGAACAGGCCGGTTAGCTATGCTGATCCTATGTCTTATGAAAGCATGGTGCGGCGAGGGCGGCGGTGTGTTTCCGTTTTGCCTTGCAACCCGAAACCGGATTAGGTTGATCCCGCCATGTTGGAAATCAGACCATTGACGACCGCCGTCGGTGCGGAAATTTTCGGCGCGGACCTTTCCCGCGACGATCATTTCGACGCCATCCGTCAGGCATTCATCGATCATTCCGTGATCGTGATCAGGGATGTGGACCTGACGCCGGAGGAACATATCGCCTTCGCGCGGCGCTGGGGCGACATCAACGTGAATCGCTTTTTCAAGGCGGTGGATGGGTATCCCGAAATCGCGACGGTTCTGAAGGAACCGGACCAAAAGGCCGCGATCGGTGTGAATTGGCACACCGACCATTCCTATGATGCGGTGCCGGCGGCCTGTTCGATGCTCTACGCCATCGAAACACCCGCGGTCGGCGGTGATACGGCATTTGCCTCCATGAACGCGGCTTACCTGGGGTTATCGGATGAGTTTCGCCGGATGCTTGGGCAATTGAAGGCCTGGCATTCCTCCCGGCATGTTTTCGGCAGGGACGCGGACCGCTCCAAAAGCGCCGACACGGACCGCGTCGGAAACGCGGATGCGGCGACCCAGGATGCGGTGCATCCGATGGTGATATCCCATCCGCTGTCGGGCAAGCCGTGCCTTTATGTGAACAGCGTCTTCACCACGCATATCGACGGATGGACGGCGGAAGAATCCGAACCGCTTCTGAACCAGATCTATGACCATTGCGTGAAACCCGAATTCACCTGCCGCGTGCGCTGGCAGCCCAAATCATTGGGCATGTGGGACAACCGGGCCACCTGGCACAAGGCGATCAACGACTACCACGGTTACCGCCGCCTGATGCACCGGATCACCGTCGAGGGCGTGCCGCTTTCCGCCTAGGGCATTGGCGCGCGGTTTATCGTCCGTCGCGTCACAATTGAGCCGCCGTGACGATCCGCCCGGGCCGCCGCTGGGCAATGACCATTTTCAGATCTTTCCGGCAGGTCGGAACCCTCCGCGATCGTTCGGAACCCAGATCACAAACCCGTGATCCGGGCGGCGGTCATCCCCCAGGATTTTTCAATTTGGTACTATAATTGCTCTTCAGATCTCGGGGGGCGGAGACGGTTGCCGATCTGCAGGGGGAGCGCGATGTTAGACGGGTATCGAAAATTACTGAGCGAGGATCCCGAGGAGACGAAGAAATTCCTCGCCGCCAGGGACATGGCCCTCAACGTCTCAGCCGGAAACCGCAGCGAAGGGCCGCCCTTCCGTGCGGAAATCAACATTTTCGAGACCGATGATTTCCGCTTGGCCTATGCCAAATCGGGCGCTGATCTTTATGTGGATTTTTCAGAAGACTGCTACCGTTACCGATTGCCCGTGCCGCTCCGCGGACGGATGTTCTTGGAACTGGCCGGTGACATGAACACCTGTACGGAAGACAGGACGACCCTCATCTCTCCGGGGGCGCCGCACCGGATGTGGATGGAAAAAGGCGAGACGCTTCTGTTCATCTCGTTTTCGGTATCCGCCGTTCGAAAGCGGTTTTCCGCTCTGACAGGCGCCCCGGCGATGGAAGAGATTTTGTTCGTGCCTTCCCTCGACCTGCGCACCGGCGCGGGAAGCATGGTCTTGCAAGCGGTCAAGTTGATCGTCGAAGAGATCGATGCCGGCGCCGTTACGCTGTCCGACCCCTGGCGCCTGGCCCATTTCGAGGAAACGGTT
This sequence comes from uncultured Flavobacteriaceae bacterium, assembly GCA_964350445.1. Taxonomy (GTDB): domain Bacteria; phylum Pseudomonadota; class Alphaproteobacteria; order UBA8366; family Aestuariispiraceae; genus Hwanghaeella. The sequence goes on along the minus strand of CAYGKA010000080.1, from coordinate 9,703 downwards.
CTCTCCTCGCTCTTGCTCTATCACCCGCATAGTCATCAGGACCAACTGCGGCATCAACGCAACATGCCGGCGAGTAGGGATGTGCGGGCGGTCATCGACTATATCGACAAGCATCTCGATGCGCCGGTCAAGCTTGAGGATCTGGTTCGGATCGGGGGCGTGTCCCAAAGCAGTCTGAACAAGAACTTCCGCGCCTTCACGGGGGCGTCGCCGATGTCCTATCTGCGGCAGGCGCGTTTGATCGCCGTGCGGCAAGCGCTGCTGGACGGGGAGGTGGGTTCGGTGACCGATTGCGCCCTGAAATACGGCTTCAGCCATATGGGACGGCTTTCGGCGGCCTATTCCAAGGCATTCGGTGAGACGCCGTCGAAGACGTTGTCCAAACGTCCGCGCTGACGATCCCCGCCAATATCATCGCCGCTTCGGATTGTTCCCAATAGGTAATTGGCGCCGGAAGGGTGCCACACGGCCGCGCTCCGGGCCGTGTTCTGGGCGTGTTCTGGGCGCGCTCCAGGCGTGCTCTAGGCCGCTGGAAAATACCTGTAAGAAACGGATAGCCGGTACTCGAAACGTCATATCGCGCAATGCGCTCTCCATACAGATTTACCGTATGCCGTCGGGAATGGCGTAGGGGCGAATTGAAACCCTCGTGGTAGGAGAATCAAATGCGTAATCAATTTCTTGGCGTCTGTGCAGGACTGCTCCTGTCCGTCGTAACCGGCCCTTTGCAGGCGGGGACCATCCATCTTTCGCCGATCGGCGATGTGCCGACCGTGATCAGCGCGCCCGGCGGGGTCGCCCAGTCCATCGCGAACGTTTTCAGCAGTCCCACGGATGTATTCGGCGCGACAGTCTCGGCGGAGGCCGACGAGTCCCGCGGCGTCTTGAGGACCTTCGCGAACCATGGCGGGGATGTCGGGACGACTTTCCCGTC
>CAYGKA010000080.1:0-8669 GCA_964350445.1 uncultured Flavobacteriaceae bacterium | reverse complement strand
GCGTCTTGAGGACCTTCGCGAACCATGGCGGGGATGTCGGGACGACTTTCCCGTCACAAGCCTCCGCCAAGGCCATCGTGTCGGGAACCGGGACGATCACCGGACCGATTACGGGGCCGGTCCAAGGCAGTTTCATCTATAACTTCCATGCGGCGGCCGACACATTGACGGGCCAGACGGGCGCCCCTGTCGGCGGGATTTCATTCGCCTCTTTTCAAGTGAACGCGGATGTCGGCACGTTCTTCAACATCTTCCAGACGGGTGCCACGGGGTTCACCTCCGCGCAAGCCGGCCTGCAATACGTGTCGGAACATATCTTCGGGGCTTCCTCCCCCAGCACTATCTCAAGCACTGTGTCGCGGTCGGGGGTGCGGGCAAGCAGCATTTTCCGGAACAGCCCCAGCTTGAACAACGTGCTGAGCGATAACGACATCACGATTTCCGTGGCCCGGGCGACCGACTTCATCATCGAAGGCGTGATCGAGATCCTCTTCACGGCCCAGGTCGGGGACCGGATGCGTTTCATGGCGGATATGACGGCCTTGGCCAATGCCGCCCCGGGTCATATTGCCGGCATGAACGCGTTGAACACCGGGACCATGGCCGTGCGGCTGCCGGAAGGATTCGGTTTCCTGCCGGATGACGGTTCGTTCCTGACCCAGCAGGCCGCCCTCACGGCGGTGCCGCTGCCGCCGAGCGTGGCGATGCTTCTGGCCGGTTTGGCCGGTATGGGCTTGCTGCGCAAACGCTGGAACGGGTCGCCTGGGCGCGCAACGAAATCCGCCTAGAGCGGGCCCTTCGCGGGAGCGCGGGAGTGGCGCTTTCCCGTCCAAACAGGGCGGGGCGCCAGAGTGGCATTCCCGCCTTGTGCCCCCATCGGCACAGCTCTGTACACAAATCAAGGAATGACGATGTATCGCCGTCGGCCGTCGCTGATGGCCTGGCAGGGGCGAGCATCCAATCGCAGGAGAATGTAATGCGTAACCAGGTTCTAACGGTCTGTGCGGGTTTGGTCCTCATCCTCGCCTCCGGCCAATTGCATGCCGCATCGGTCGAACTCTCGCCGCTTGGCGACATTCCCGTCGGTCGTGCCGGAATCCCTCATCCCAGTTTGGAATTCAGGAATGTATCGAGCGGTCCGAACGATCTGTTTCTCAACACCGTCAGCGGCGAAGCGGATTCCGCCAGAGGTCTTCTCAGCGTCTTCGCCGATGCCGGCGGGGACCTCGACCCGTCCCGGCTCAGCAATGATGCCGCCGCCTTGGCGCGGGTCTCGGCCATCGGCACGATCACCGGACCGGCAAGCGGCCCGGTCCAAGCGCGGTTCCTGTACAGCTTTCAGGCGGCCGCGGACACATTGACCGGACGAACGGCCGCCCCGGCCGGCGGGACTGCATCGGCGCTGTTCGATGTGAATGCGGAAGTCGGGACCTTCTTCACCGATTTTCAGGGGGGCGTGCCGATCGACAGGTTCGCGTCGGCCCGGGCGGGCCTGCAATACGGCTCCGAGCATTCTTTCGTCGCGTCGCCAACGGGCGCGGTGCAAAGCGCAACGCCGGTTGCACCGAATATCAGATCCACGAGCGTCTTCCGGGACGATGTCGGCGGAAACAATGTCCTCAACGATGGTGACATCCGGATATCGCTCTCCCGCGTCAGCGATAGCGTCTTGGAGGGCGTGATCGAGATCCTGTTCACCGCACGGGCCGGCGACCGGATGATCTTTTCAGCCGATATGTCGGCAATTTCGTCTGGCGCAGCGGGACATATCGCCAGCTTGAACGGCTTGAACGGGGGTATCCTGGCCCTCGATCTGCCGGACGGGTTCAAGTTCCAGTCGGAAGACGACCCGTTCCTGACGGATCCCATCACACCCCCGCCGGCGGTCGTTCCCCTGCCGCCCAGCATCGCCATGCTGGTCGCGGGGATGGCCGGGATGGGCATGCTGCGTCTGCGCCGCAAAAGAGCGCCGGGAAAAGCCGTTTAGAGGCTCTTCCTTGACGGCCTCTCGCGCCCGCCGGCCGGGTGAATGAACTTGATCACAGCTGCTGGCCCGCAAAGGGCGGATCGGGTGGAAATCGGGACGAATTGAAGACCAGGATACGCCCAACGGTTTGGCGGGGAAAATCCCGTATTTCGTTGTTAGTTGGGGTCGCGTTATGCTAGATATAGGGTTTCCAGGGGACAGAATTATGACAGTGGCGCGGTTTTCGCCGGTCCGGTCATCTTCCTGCCCCCGGCCGTCCCGGAACAGCGCCTCCCAGGCGCCGAAAAGGTCGGTTTTTTCCTTGGTCTAGACTGCAGGTTCCGATTTGTCCGATCCAGTATCTCCGCCGCCGCCCGGTAGCCCGGGTTTCGACGTAAGTCCCGTCTCCATCGAAGAGGAGATGAAGCGTTCGTATCTCGATTACGCCATGAGCGTGATCGTCAGCCGTGCGCTTCCCGATGTGCGCGACGGCTTAAAGCCGGTGCATCGCCGCATTCTCTACGCGATGAAGGAAAACGGGTACGATTCGTCGAAACCGTACCGTAAATCGGCGCGTATCGTCGGTGACGTCATGGGTAAGTACCACCCGCATGGCGATTCGGCGATCTACGACGCGATGGTCCGGATGGCGCAGGATTTCTCCATGCGCCTGCCGTTGATCGACGGACAAGGCAATTTCGGCTCCATGGACGGCGATCCGGCGGCCGCTATGCGGTACACGGAAGCGCGGCTGTCCAAGGCGGCAGAGACGCTGCTGGACGATATCGACAAGGATACCGTCGATTTCCAGAACAACTATGACGATTCCTCAAGCGAGCCCGTGGTTTTGCCGGCGCGCTATCCGAACCTGCTGGTCAATGGCGGCGGCGGTATCGCCGTCGGCATGGCGACCAACATACCGCCGCATAACCTGATCGAAGTCGTGAATGCCTGCATCGCCTTCATCGACGATCCGGACGTCACCATCGAGCAGTTGATGGAAATCGTGCCGGGGCCGGATTTCCCGACCGGCGGGATCATTCTGGGCCGAACCGGGATTCGGAACGCACATCTGACGGGACGTGGTTCCGTCATCATGCGGGCCCGTACCCATATGGAAGAAATCCGCGGGCGCGAGGCGATCATCGCGACCGAGATTCCCTATCAGGTGAACAAATCCCGCATGTTGGAACGCATCGCGGAAGTGGTGCGCGAAAAGCTGGTCGAGGGGATCGCCGATCTGCGCGACGAATCCGACCGTGACGGCGTGCGCGTGGTGATCGAATTAAAGCGGGACGCTGTTTACGAGGTCGTCCTTGCGCAATTGTACAGATTCACCGCCATGCAGACGAGCTTCGGGGTCAACATGCTGGCGCTGAACGGCGGCCGGCCGGAAATGTTGAACCTGCGGGAAATCGTCGTCGCCTTCGTCGATTACCGCGAGGAAGTGGTCAACCGCCGGACGGCATACGAACTGCGCAAGGCTCGGGAACGCGCGCATATCTTGGCCGGTCTGCTGGTCGCGATCAGCAATCTGGACCCGGTGATCGAACTGATCCGGGCCGCATCCGACCCCGCGACCGCGCGGCAGGCGTTGATGTCCCGCGATTGGGAGGCCGGCGACGTCGCCCCCTTCATCGCGCTGATCGACGATCCGGGCCACGAGGTCATCGACGGCAAATACCGTCTGTCCGAAGCCCAGGCGCGCGCCATCCTGGAACTGCGCCTGCAGCGCCTGACGGGTATGGAACGCGACAAGCTGGCGAACGAGACGGCCGAGCTTGCCGACAAGATCCGCGATTTCCTGGAAATTCTGCAATCCCGTCCGCGCCGCCTTCAGGTGATGCGCGACGAGTTGGTGGAGGTTCGCGACCAATTCGGCACGCCGCGCCGGACGACCTTGGAAGAAAACGAGTTCGAACACGATATCGAAGACCTGATCCAGCGCGAGGACATGGTCGTCACGGTCACGCAGGGCGGCTACATCAAGCGCGTGCCGCTGTCGACATATCGGGCGCAGCGCCGCGGCGGCAAGGGCCGGTCGGGCATGTCGATGAAGGATGACGACGCGGTCGTGAACGTTTTCGTCACCTCGACGCACACGCCGGTTCTGTTCTTCTCCTCGTTCGGCATGGTCTATCAGATGAAGGTCTACCGCCTTCCGCTCGGCAGTCCGACGGCGCGCGGCAAGGCGTTGGTCAACCTGCTGCCGCTTTCGGAAGGGGAGCAGATCTCGACCATCATGCCGCTGCCGGAAGACGAGGAAAGCTGGAGCGATCTCTACGCCGTCTTCGCGACGGCATCCGGGAATGTCCGGCGCAATCAGCTCGGCGACTTCACCAATATCAAGTCGAACGGCAAGATCGCCATGAAGCTGGACGAGGGCGACCGCCTGATCGGCGTGCGCACCTGTTCGGAAGACGAAGACGTCTTCCTCTCCACCGCGCAAGGCGTGTGCATTCGCTTCCCCGTACCGGACGTGCGCGTCTTTTCGGGCCGCACTTCGACCGGGGTGAGGGGCATCCGCCTCGCGCAGGGGGATGAGGTCGTATCGCTCTCGCTGATGATCCACAGCCGTGCCAGTTCCGAGGAACGCGACGATTATCTGCGCGCCGTGGCCGCCTATCGCCGTTTGGAATCCGCCGATTACGGCGACGACGCGGAACGCCGCGCGAATGACGAAAGCCTTGCCCAGCAGCTTGAAACGAACGAGCAGTTCGCGGCGATGCGGGAAACGGAAGAATTGATCATCACCGTCTCCGACGCCGGATACGGTCAACTCTGTTCTTCGTACGATTATCGGATCACCGGCCGTGGCGGCAAGGGCATCGGCAATATGAATCTGGGCCGTGGGGACGACAGCCGCATTGTCGCCTCCTTCCGTCTGGTGCCGGAAACGGACGAATTGGTCCTGGTCAGTTCAGGCGGCCAGATCATCCGTGCCCACGCCAATGAAATCTCTGCCAAACGACGCGGCAGCATGGGCGTGCGCATCTTCGACATCGAGGAAGGCCAAAAGGTCGTGTCGGTCGCCCGTCTGCGTGATGCGGATGGCGGCGACGACGGCGAACCCGTGGAAGGCGATGATCCCGAGGACACAGGCGACGAAACCGGCGCAGAAGCGACGGCCAGCACGGCTGAAGACACCCCGGACGACACGCCGGCCGAGGAATAGGCCTCGTGTTGAAATATCCGTGGCTAACAATTGCAGACTAGTCGCAGTGCGGTACCCAGTTCAGGTGTTCTTTAGTGTTTGGTTAGGTATAATCAGCGGGTAAACGTTTTCTATTCCGGAGGTGACCGGGAGGAATTTATGCGCCTGATTGTATTGGTATTTTTCGTATTCGCTTTTGCGGTTTCCACCCTGCAGGGCGCTCTTGCAGAGAAACGCATTGCGCTTGTCATAGGCAACGGCGCTTACGGCAACCAGCCGCTTTCCAACCCCGCCAACGATGCGACATTGATGGCCAAGACTCTGCGGACGGTCGGCTTCGAGGTCGTCGAGGTCATAGATGCCGATGGCCGCGCTATGAAAAAGGCGGTCCACACGTTCAGTCGGTCGCTAAGTGCAGCCGGAAGCGACGCGGTTGGTTTCGTCTATTATGCCGGACATGGGATCCAGGCGCAGGGCGAGAATTTTATGATCCCCGTGGACGCCCGGATCGAAGAAGCGATCGATGTTGAGTTGGAAGGCTTCCCAGCTTCCACCCTTCTCAGCGTGCTGCAGAATGCAGGTAATCGTCTCAATATCGTCGTCATGGATGCCTGCCGTAACAATCCCTACAAGGCTGCGACACGGTCCAGCGGCTCCGGCCTCGCTCGTATGGACGCGCCATCCGGCACGCTGATCGCCTATTCCACGGCCCCCGGCAAGGTTGCTGCCGATGGCCGGGGCAACAACAGCCCCTACACCCGCGCACTTGCGCGCAGCATCACGACGCCGGGCGCCAAAGTCGAAGACATCTTCAAGTCTGTCCGTGTCGCGGTGATGGACCGCACCAACGACGCCCAAGTACCATGGGAAAGTTCATCGCTCACCGGTGACTTCTTCTTCGTGGATGAAGCGCCTGAGGCCGCACCGGCGCCCGAGGCCGCTCCGGCCGCTCCGGTTGGACAGGACAATACCGTCGAGCTTGCCTATTGGGACGCGATCAAGGAAGCGACGGATGCCGGTCTGTTCGAGGCCTACCTCAGCCAGTATCCAGACGGGTTGTTCGCTCCGCTTGCCAAGGCCAAAATCGCCGCTATTCAGAAACAGACTGCGACGTTCCAGCGCCAGTCCGACACGGCTTTCTTTCAGACCATTCAGAATTCCCAAAACAAGGGGGATTTCGAAGCCTATTTGGAGCAATATCCAGACGGCACATTCGCCTCGCTCGCGCAGGCAAGGATTGCGGCGATCGAGCGCCGCACGCAACAAACCACACACAACCGATCGACGACGGCCGTTCAGAATGACCCGGACCGTGCGTTATGGAACGAAGTTAAGAACGCTGTATCGGTTGCCGAGCTTCAGGTTTACCTGGACCGTTTCCCAGACGGAAATTATGCGGATATCGCCGTCGCGCGTATTGCTGGGATCAGCGAACAGCAGAAGGTTGCCGCGTTGGCGCCCTCATCCGCCGCTCATCCAATGGATGGAACCTATCGGGTGGTGATAAAGGGCGGAAAGTCGATGAGCAACCAAACCAACTTTCCGTTCTGTGCGCCTTTCAATTCGTCCAAGGACAGTCTGGACGCCACCTTTGTCGTCAAAGATGGCGCCACCAAGACCGAAAGTGTAAGCGGCGGTGGGCTACGCATGATAATGGAGGCGACCGTGACCCCGGATGGACGGCTCGAAGGAAGCTTGACCAGCCGTGGAAAGCGGCTGTTCGCGCTGAATGAGTCGATTGCAGCGGGGCCGATTGAGAAGGCCCGAAGCTACGCCGATTGCCGGATTTTTCTGACAATCGAGAAACAGGTGACGCCGGAAAAATCATAACGAACCGGCGGCCGCTTCCCCGTACCGGGCGTGCGCGTCTTTTCGGGCCGGACCTCGACTGGGGTGAGGGTCATCCGCGGCTAAAGAATGGCAGAAAATTCCGGGTTGTTTGGCAGGATTTTGCAAACTTTTTTGCGACCCTTCGGTATTGGAACGTCCAGGGCCGGATTTCGTGGATTTTCGGGGTCGAAATTGATGGCGGTCCGGGCTGAAGAAGGGCTTGGCAACGTCCGGTCCCGTGATCGAGCCGCGGGCTCCGGCAAAAGGCCTTCTAAATGACAAAAGGTAATGGCCGCTCATTCATAAGCGCGGTCTACCAATTTCGGGCGGGAGGGTGTAGATAGGCCCGGTCTCCGGCGGAAAAGGTCGGCGGCCGGGTTTTCGGTTTCCAGCCGGGGCCGTGTTTCCGTTAGTCGGACGACCGCGAAAGGCGGCCGGAACCGGCCTTGGCCAAGAACCTCTGAAAGGTTTGAGGAGAGGACTATATGAGCACCGAGCGGGTTGCCATCTATCCGGGGACATTCGACCCCATCACCAACGGTCATATGGACATCATCACGCGCGCCGCGCGGCATATGTGCGACCGGCTGATCGTATCGGTCGCCGTCAATGCAGGGAAGGGGCCGCTATTCTCCCTGGAAGAGCGCACCCAAATGGTGCAGGCGGAGATCGACGCGCTTACCAATGGCGGGGTCGCGACCAAAATCGAAGTACGCAGTTTCGACAGCTTGTTGATCCATTACGCCCAGGAAGTCGGGGCAACCATGATCGTTCGCGGGTTGCGGGCCATATCCGATTTCGAATACGAATTTCAGATGGTCGGCATGAATGCCCGCCTGAACAAGCATATCGAAACAGTCTTTCTGATGTCTTCGGAGCGTAATCAATTCATCTCCAGCCGATTGGTGAAGGAAATCGCTTCATTGGGCGGGGACGTCTCGGAATTTGTCTCCCCCAGGATCGTGGACCGGCTTTCCGAACGCTTGGGCTGAACAACAGGTTTCCGCGCTTTTTTTTGCGTTATCGTCGAAAACGTTTCCGGATCTCAGGTTCCTATAATATATTCATGGAACCTAATATCCCTCGCCTGGGATATGGATCAGGAGGCACGAAGATGGACACCATCAATACGGCCTGTAGGACTGCACTGCACAGGGTGATGGACGCTCTCGACGAACAATCCGTCGAAGTCACGCTGCTCCGATTGAACATCAAAAGACTCCAGGACGAACTGTCCGACCTCAAAGCGAATATGACGGGTTATCACCGGACGCTGGACGCGGTCGCCGTGGCCAATGACGGCCTGTACGCGAAATCCGTGCGGCTGGGGCGGATCATGTCCCGCGTGGATGCGTAAATAGCCCCAGGAAGGCGGCATGACGCTTGGGTGGGGTTTTCCTGGCCCCGTTTCCTGGCCCCCGCATGTCCGCGCCTGTATTCGGGCCTATAGCTGGAGATTCCGGCGGTCCCGTCAGATCAATTCGTGGTCCCGCTCGTCGGTTTCCCCGAAGCGGGAGAGCGCGGGCTTCTTGAGGCCCTCATAGAGTTTGTCGAGCCCGGCATTGATCTCACGGTTATTGCGTTCGAACAGGCTGTTTCCCTGGGCGTCGCCATCAACCAGAAGCGGGCCGAATTTCTCGACCTCCAGAACCCACATGGCCTGTGCGATCCCCAATTCGTCGATCCAGTGCACGTCGCGAACGCGCTTGATGCCGCGCC
>CAYGKA010000079.1:0-16774 GCA_964350445.1 uncultured Flavobacteriaceae bacterium | reverse complement strand
CCGTGAAGGCGGCCGCACCGTTGGTGCCGGCGTCGTCGCGGGCATCATCGAGTAAGTAAGAAGTTTCCGTTCGGGTGGACAGGGTCCACCCGGCGGGTGTAGGGGTATAGCTCAGTTGGTAGAGCGACGGTCTCCAAAACCGTAGGCCCTGGGTTCGAATCCTAGTGCCCCTGCCAAGAATAGGCGCCGAATAACGGCCCGATCCGTCGGGCCGTGTCGGTCTTTGTGTTGAATTTTTCGCGACCAGGCGGATTTGCGTCTTGCCAGCGAGGCTTTGGACAACTAAAAGCCCTGCTCGGCTTGCGCCCGGACGAGTGTCCGTGAACAGCCTAGTATTGCGATATAATATCGGGTTGAAAGTGAGCGCGATGGCGAAGACGAACCCTGCACAGTTTGTCCGGCAGGTTCGGCAAGAAGCCAACAAGGTGACTTGGCCGACGCGACGGGAAACCGGAATTGCGACCATCATGGTCTTCGTGATGGTGACGATCATGTCGCTGTTCTTCCTGGTGGTCGATGAAATTATCGCCTTCGGAATCCAGTTGATCCTGGGGACCTGATCGGCGGATTGCCGCTTGATTGCGCTTTAGATCAGCGCGGTGGCGGTATGGTTCGGCCCTGCTTGTCGGGGCGGACCGAAGAAAGATGGATTAGAAGGGCGGAGCCTACGGTACGGGCTAGCGCCCCAGTTTGGTTGGAGATTGTTTGCGGTGGCAAAGCGTTGGTATGTAGTCCACGTCTATTCCGGCTTCGAAAAGCGGGTCGCCGAATCGATCCGTGAGCAAGCCAAGGTGTCGGACCTGGAAGATTTGATCGACGATGTCCTGGTTCCGACCGAGGAAGTCGTCGAAATGCGCCGCGGCCGCAAGGTCAACGCAGAGCGCAAATTCTTCCCGGGCTACATTCTCGCCCACATGGACATGAATGATGTGACCTGGCACCTGGTCAGCAATACGCCGAAGGTGACGGGTTTCCTCGGGACGGGTAAGCGCCCGTCGCCGATCAGCGACAAAGAGGCGGAACGGATCCTCGTTCAGGTGAAGGAAGGCGTGGAGCGGCCGAAGCCCTCCGTCACCTTCGATATCGGCGAGCAGATCCGCGTCAGCGACGGCCCCTTCACGTCGTTCAACGGCGTGGTGGAAGAAGTCGACGAGGAAAAGGCGCGCCTCAAAGTCACGGTGTCGATTTTTGGCCGGGCGACACCGGTGGAGCTCGAATACTCCCAGGTCGAGAAACTGTAGGGCGACCTGCGGTTTCCAAGTCCCGCACAGGGACGGCTTGGGCCGAGCGACGGTCGAAAATGTTGCGCGGGAGGCTGAAACCCCAAAGTCCTGGGGTTCCGGCGGTCCGGACCGGAAATTCCGGCCGGGCTCGATCGGGGGCCGCACCGCGGACACTGACTAAATACGGATCCGACGGCAAACGGGTCTGCAACAAAGGTTAGTGAAATGGCTAAGAAGATTGCGGGCTACATTAAGCTCGAAATTAAGGCCGGTCAGGCGAATCCGTCGCCGCCGGTCGGGCCGGCGCTCGGGCAGCGCGGTCTGAACATCATGGAATTCTGCAAGGCTTTCAACGCCGCCACGCAGAATATCGAGCCGGGCACGCCGACGCCGGTGGTTATCACCGCGTTCGAAGATCGTAGCTTCACGTTCGTGACCAAAACCTCTCCGGCGTCCTACTTCCTGAAAAAGGCGGCGGGCGTAGCGAAGGGTTCTGCGGTTCCGAACCGCGACAAGGTTGGCAAGGTGACGAAAGCGCAGATCCGCGAGATCGCCGAAACCAAGTTGCAGGATATGAACGCCAATGACGTCGACGCCGCGATGGTCTCCATCGCTGGCACCGCGCGTTCGATGGGCATTGAGGTTGTGGAGTAAGCACGATGGCGAAGCTCGGAAAACGTTTGAAGAAGGCCTATGAAGGTCTGGATCGCACGGCATTGGTGGCGATCGAAGACGCCGTTAAGGCAATCAAGGCCGCCGCTGCGGGTACGAAATTCGACGAAACCGTCGAAGTGTCGATGAACCTGGGTATCGATCCCCGTCATGCCGACCAGCAGGTCCGTGGCGCGGTTCAGCTGCCGAACGGCACCGGCAAGTCGCTTCGCGTGGCGGTTTTCGCCCGTGGCGACAAGGCCGAGGAAGCCACGGCCGCCGGTGCGGATTACGTGGGCGCCGAGGATCTGATGGAACAGATCCAGGGCGGCATGATGGATTTCGATCGCTGCATCGCGTCCCCGGACATGATGGCGATCGTCGGGCGTCTCGGTAAGGTGCTTGGCCCCCGCGGCCTGATGCCGAACCCGAAGCTCGGAACCGTCACGCCGAACGTGGCGGACGCGGTTGCCGCGGCAAAGGGCGGTGAAGTGCAGTTCCGCGCCGAAAAGGCCGGCATCGTTCATGCCGGTGTCGGCAAGGCGAGCTTCACGGAAGACGCCCTGGTCGAAAATATTCGTACCTTTGTCGGCGCGATCACGGCTGCGAAGCCGTCGGGCGCAAAGGGTACGTACGTGAAGCGCATTTCGGTCACCTCCACGATGGGACCCGGCCTGAAGGTCGAGCCGTCGTCGGTGCTGCCCGCAGCGCGCATGTGAGATTTCGTCGTCCGGACGTAAGGCCGGACGGCGGATGGCGCGGTGCCTAGGAAGGCCGGGTGAAAACCCGAACAACCGAAAGCATCGCTGCCTGTCCGAGATTGGCGGTGACCGGCGGGACCTAGTGCGCCCTTCGGTTTTAAACGCGGAACCCGACGGTTTTTGCCGGAAGGGTGAAACGGCCTCCATGAGATGGGTAAGGAAGGGTTGTCGAAAAGGCCGGGTAACCGGCCCGCTCCACGATCCGGACTTTCAAGTCGGGCAGGTGCATTGGCATCGCTTTTGGTTCCGAAAGGGACTGGAGGAGGTGCTTTCGTGAACCGGCCCGGTTCCCCGTTTCGGGTAGTCCGAATTGTGGGGCGACGGCCAGAAGCAACGGAGACCTTAAATGGACCGTGCAAAAAAGGAAGCGCTTGTCGCCGAATTGCACGAGACATTCGAAACCGTAAGCCTGGTGGTGCTCACGCACCAAACAGGCCTAACGGTGAAAGAAGTCTCTGACCTTCGTGCAAAGATGCGTGAGCAAGGCGCCGGTTATAAGGTGACCAAGAATACGCTCGCGAAAATCGCGCTCGAAGGGACCAAATTCGAGTACCTGAAGGACCAGTTCACTGGTCCGACGGCTGTGGCTTTCTCCGTGGATCCGATCGCTGCTGCCAAGGTGGCGGCGGAGTTCGAAAAGACCGCGAAGGAAAAGTTCACGATCGTTGCAGGTGGCCTCGACGAGAAGGCAATCGATGCGGCGGGTGTCAAAAACCTCGCCAGCTTGCCGTCCCTCGACGAGCTACGCGGCAAGATCGTCGGGCTGCTGCAGGCTCCGGCCGGTAAGGTCGTGGGTACTTTGGCTGCTCCCGGTGCTCAGCTCGCACGCGTCTTCGGCGCGTACGCTGCTACTGCTGAGTAGATTTAACGAATTTGGTGCAATCGGTTATAAGCCGACAACCTGACGCCATAGGAGAATAAGACAATGGCTGACTTGGAAAAGCTTGCTGAAGAGCTCTCCGCCCTCACCGTTATTGAGGCGGCCGAGCTTTCTAAGATGCTCGAAGAAAAATGGGGCGTTTCCGCCGCCGCGCCGGTCGCGGTTGCAGCCGCTCCGGGTGCTGGTGGTGGCGATGCCGCCGCCGTTGAGGAAAAAGACACCTTTGATGTCGTTCTTGCCGCCGCTGGCGAAAAGAAAATCAACGTCATCAAGGAAGTCCGGGCCATCACCGGTCTCGGCCTCAAAGAAGCCAAGGACCTCGTCGAAGGTGCGCCTAAGCCCGTCAAGGAAGGCGTTGCCAAGGCGGAAGCCGAGGAACTTAAGAAGAAGCTCGAGGAAGCTGGCGCGACCGTTGAGCTCAAGTAAGGTTCCGGTTCGCGGCGGTCATCGCCCGATTTCAGGCAGCGCTGCCGCGAACCGAATTTTTGCTGTGCGGGAAGGGGTGCACCGTAGTTTTGCGGTGCGGCCCCTCTCGTGCGTTTAGCGGAGGGCTTAAAAAGCCACCCGTGAAAAGTTTACCGCATCGGCCCGATGCGGGTGCCGGAAACCGGACGATCGGCGGATTTTCCTAAAGAAAATCAGGCCGGTAGACGGATGGTGCGAAAACCGGGCGATATTTAACAGGCTTGTATGGGCGACTGTTCGCAAGGATGGGCGCCGGACCAAGTCGAAGCGGATCAAAACGCGGATCGAAACGAGGAATATCATGGCCAGTTCCTTCACCGGCAGGAAGAAATTTCGTAAGAGCTTCGGTCGCCTCCCTGAGGTGGCTCCGATGCCGAACCTGATCGAGGTTCAGAAAACCTCGTACGACGCCTTCCTTCAGGTCGGTGCGAACTGGCAGGACCGGCAGCGCGTCGGGCTGCAGGAAGTTTTCATGAGCGTGTTCCCGATCCGCGATTTCTCGGAACGCAGCCAGCTTGAATTCGTCCGCTACGAACTCGAAAAGCCGAAATACGACGTCGAGGAATGCCGCCAGCGCGGGATCACCTATTCCGCGCCGCTGAAGGTGACCTTGCGCCTTGTCGTTTGGGATGTTGACGAAGAGACCGGCGCCAAGTCGATCCGCGACATCAAGGAACAGGACGTCTATATGGGCGACCTGCCGCTGATGACCGATCACGGTACCTTCATCATCAACGGGACCGAACGCGTCATCGTCTCTCAGATGCACCGGTCGCCGGGTGTCTTTTTCGATCATGACCGCGGCAAGACCCATTCCAGCGGGAAGTATCTTTTCGCCGCCCGCGTAATTCCGTATCGCGGCTCCTGGCTGGACTTCGAATTCGATGCGAAGGACATGGTCTACGTCCGTATCGATCGCCGTCGCAAACTGCCGGCGACGACGCTGATGATGGCCCTGGACGGTGACCGGACCGCGACGGAACGCGCGCAGGCCGAGATCGAAGGCCGTGACCTGGATCCGTTGAAGACCCAGGGCATGAACAAGGACGAGATCCTGAACTATTTCTACGATCTCGTTACCTTCACCTATACGAAAAAAGGCTGGAAGACGGCGTTCAATGCCGAGCGTCTGCGTGGTTCCAAGCTGACGGTCGATCTGGTGAACGCCAAGACCGGCGAAGTCGTCGCTCCGGCGGAAACAAAGATTACGCCGCGTCTCGCCCGCAAGCTGGCGGATGACGGATTGAAGGAAGTCCTGGCGCAAACCAGCGACATCATCGATCGTTTTGTCGGCCAGGACATCGTCAACGAAGAGACGGGGCTGGTCTACGCGGAAGCGGGTGAGGAAATCACCGAGGAGCTTCTGTCGATGCTGATGGAAGCCGGCGTCAAGGAACTGCCCACGCTGTTCATCGATGACGTCAATGTCGGCGCCTATATTCGCAATACTTTGAACGCGGACAAGAACGTAAACCGTGAAGACGCGCTGATTGACATCTACCGTGTCATGCGCCCGGGCGAGCCGCCGACGATGGAAACGGCGGAGCAGCTGTTCAAGAGCCTGTTCTTCGACTCGGAACGCTATGATCTGAGCGCGGTCGGCCGTGTGAAGATGAACTCCCGTCTGGGATTCACCTTGGACGACGCGCCGGATACCCTCCGCACGCTGCGCAAGGAAGACATCCTGGCCATCATCAAGGTCCTGGTGGATCTGAAGGACGGCAGGGGCGAAATCGACGATATCGACCATCTCGGCAACCGCCGTGTCCGGTCGGTCGGCGAATTGATGGAAAACCAGTACCGTGTCGGCCTGTTGCGCATGGAGCGCGCGATCCGCGAGCGTATGAGCTCGGTCGAAATCGACAGCGTCATGCCGCATGATCTGATCAATGCGAAGCCGGCCGCCGCGGCCGTTCGCGAGTTCTTCGGATCCTCGCAGCTCAGCCAGTTCATGGATCAGACCAACCCGCTGGGTGAAATCACCCATAAGCGTCGTCTTTCGGCGCTTGGCCCGGGCGGTCTGACGCGCGAACGCGCCGGCTTCGAAGTCCGCGACGTCCATCCGACGCATTACGGCCGTATCTGCCCGATTGAAACGCCGGAAGGCCCGAACATCGGTCTTATCAACTCGCTCGCGACCTACGCGCGGGTGAACCAGTACGGTTTCATCGAAACGCCGTACCGCAAGGTCGAAAAGGGCTGCGTGACGGAAGAAGTGATCTATATGTCCGCCATGGACGAAGGCCGCTTCACGGTTGCGCAGGCAAACGCGCCGCTCAATGCGAAAGGCCGTTTCGAGGAAGATCTCGTCAGTTGCAGGAGGGGCGGTGACTACATCGTCGCACGTCCGGACGATATCGATCTGATCGACGTTTCGCCGAAGCAGGTCGTTTCCGTCGCCGCGGCGCTGATCCCGTTCCTGGAAAACGATGACGCGAACCGCGCATTGATGGGTTCGAACATGCAACGCCAGGCGGTGCCGCTGCTGCAGGCGGATGCACCGCTTATCGGGACCGGCATGGAAGCCAAGGTCGCGAAGGACTCCGGCGTCGCCATCGTTGCGAAGCGTACCGGCGTGATCGATCAGGTGGACGCCACCCGTATCGTCGTTCGCACGACCGAAGATACCGGCGCCAGCGAGTCCGGTGTCGACATCTACAACCTGCTGAAGTTCCAGCGTTCGAACCAGAACACCTGCATCACCCAGCGCCCGCTGGTGAAGGTTGGTGACCGGATCAACAAGGGCGATATCATCGCCGATGGTCCGTCGACGGAACTGGGCGAATTGGCGCTGGGCCGCAACGCCCTCGTCGCGTTCATGCCCTGGAACGGCTACAACTTCGAAGACTCGATTCTGATTTCCGAACGGATCGTTCAGGACGACGTCTTCACCTCGATCCATATCGAGGAATTCGAAGTGATGGCCCGTGACACCAAGCTGGGTCAGGAAGAAATCACCCGCGACATTCCGAACGTCGGTGAAGAAGCCCTGAAAAACCTCGACGAAGCCGGCATCGTATATATCGGCGCCGAAGTCGAGGCAGGCGATATCCTGGTTGGTAAGGTGACGCCGAAGGGCGAAAGCCCGATGACGCCGGAAGAGAAGCTTCTGCGCGCGATCTTCGGTGAAAAGGCTTCCGATGTCCGCGACACCTCCCTGCGGGTTCCGCCGGGCGACAAGGGCACTGTGGTTGAAGTCCGTGTCTTCTCCCGCCGCGGTATCGACAAGGACGAACGCGCACTCGCCATTGAACGGGCGGAAATCGAGAAGCTCGCCAAGGACCGCGACGATGAAAAGGCGATCCTCGAGAACTCCTTCCGTGCCCGGTTCATGGAAATGGTCAATGGCCGGAAGGTCGTTACCGGTCCCAAGGGCATCAAGATCGACGTTGCCACATCGGAGACGATGGACGACCTGACCACCGGTCAGCTTCGCCAGATCGTTGTCGACGACGAAGCCACGAATGACGGTCTCGACTCCCTGCGCAAGGTGTTGGATGACAGTGTCGCCGCGCTGACGGCCCGTTTCGACGACAAGGTCGAGAAGGTCCAGGCAGGCGACGAATTGCCCCCGGGCGTGATGAAGATGATCAAGGTCTTCGTCGCGGTGAAGCGCAAGCTGCAGCCGGGCGACAAGATGGCCGGCCGTCACGGCAACAAGGGTGTGATCTCCAGGATCGTCCCCGCCGAAGACATGCCGTACCTGGAAGACGGTACGCCGGTCGATGTCGTGCTGAACCCGTTGGGCGTGCCGAGCCGTATGAATGTCGGGCAGATTCTTGAAACGCATCTCGGATGGGCTTCTGCGGGTCTCGGCCGGCAGGTGAGCGCGGCGTTGCAGGCCTATCAGGCCGGTCAGACCAAGGCCGCGGACTTCAAGAAGACCTTGGGCGATATCTATGATGACGAAGGCATCGCCAAGGAAATCAAGGAACTGAAGGACGACGAGACGGTCGAGTTGGCCAAGAACATCTCCAAGGGTCTGCCGATCGCCACGCCGGTCTTCGACGGCGCCCGCGAAGATGATATCAACGCGATGCTGGAACGGGCCGGATTGGCTTCTTCGGGTCAGATGACCCTGCATGACGGCCGGACGGGCGAACCGTTCGATCGCCAGGTGACGGTTGGCTACATTTACATGCTGAAGCTGCATCACTTGGTCGACGACAAGATCCACGCCCGTTCGATCGGACCGTACAGCCTGGTCACCCAGCAGCCGCTGGGCGGGAAGGCGCAGTTCGGCGGACAGCGTTTCGGGGAAATGGAAGTGTGGGCGCTGGAAGCCTACGGTTCCGCCTATACGCTGCAGGAAATGCTGACCGTGAAGTCGGACGACGTCTCCGGCCGTACGAAGGTCTACGAGGCCATCGTTCGCGGCGACGACAATTTCGAAGCCGGCATTCCGGAAAGCTTCAATGTTCTGGTCAAGGAACTTCGGTCTCTTGGTCTGAATGTCGAACTTGAGCAGGAAGAGACGTAACCGGAAGACCGACCTACCCGTTCGTCGGGTATGGAAGTTCTTTCGAGCGTGATACCTACGACGCGGCGTGCAAGTGCCGCATTTCCGGTCCAGCCGGCGGGTGAAGAGCCAGCCGGCAGATCGGGAGCAGCCCAAATGGGAGAGCCCACATGAACGAATTGATGCAGATTTTCGGTCAGCCGCAGGGCCCGCAAAGCTTTGACGGGATCAAGATTTCGATCGCATCGCCGGACCGCATTCGGTCCTGGTCCTTCGGGGAAATCAAAAAGCCGGAAACCATCAATTACCGGACCTTCAAGCCAGAGCGCGACGGCCTGTTCTGCGCCCGGATTTTTGGTCCGATCAAGGATTACGAATGCTTGTGCGGCAAGTACAAGCGGATGAAGTACAAAGGCATCGTCTGCGAAAAATGCGGTGTCGAAGTCACGCTGAGCAAGGTGCGGCGCGAGCGGATGGGCCATATCGAACTGGCCTCGCCGGTCGCTCATATCTGGTTCCTCAAGTCCCTGCCGAGCCGTATCGGCTTGCTCATGGACATGACGCTGAAGGACCTGGAAAAGGTTCTGTATTTCGAATCCTTCGTGGTTACCGAACCGGGCCTGACGCCGCTGAAATACAAGCAGCTTCTGACCGAGGACGAATACCTCGACGCGCAGGACGAGTATGGCGACGAAAACTTCACCGCGAAGATCGGCGCCGAAGCCCTGAAGGAAATGTTGGCCGCGATCGTTCTGGACGAGGAACTTGAGACCACCCGCGTGGATCTTCAGGAAACCGGTTCGGAAGCGAAGCGTAAGAAGCTGGTCAAACGCCTGAAGCTGCTCGAAGCCTTCCAGGAATCGGGAACCCGTCCGGAATGGATGGTTCTCGACGTCGTGCCGGTTATTCCGCCGGAACTGCGCCCGCTGGTGCCGCTCGACGGCGGCCGTTTCGCCACGTCGGACCTGAACGACCTGTATCGCCGCGTCATCAACCGGAACAACCGTCTGCGCCGCCTCATCGAGTTGCGCGCGCCCGACATCATTGTCCGGAACGAAAAGCGGATGCTGCAGGAATCCGTGGATGCGCTCTTCGATAACGGCCGCCGCGGCCGCGTCATCACCGGTGCGAACAAGCGCCCGCTGAAGTCGCTCAGCGACATGCTGAAAGGCAAGCAGGGTCGGTTCCGTCAGAACCTGCTCGGTAAGCGCGTCGACTATTCCGGCCGTTCGGTCATCGTCGTCGGTCCGGAATTGCTGCTGCATCAGTGCGGGTTGCCGAAGAAGATGGCGCTCGAACTGTTCAAGCCGTTCATCTATTCGAAGCTCGAACTTTACGGGTTGGCCACGACCATCAAGGCGGCCAAGCGTATGGTCGAAAAGGAACGCCCCGAAGTTTGGGACATCCTGGAAGAGGTGATCCGCGAGCATCCGGTGCTGCTGAACCGCGCACCGACTTTGCACCGCCTCGGCATCCAGGCGTTCGAGCCGAAGCTCATCGAAGGCAAGGCGATCCAGCTTCATCCGCTGGTATGCGCGGCCTTCAACGCCGACTTCGACGGGGACCAGATGGCGGTGCACGTGCCGCTCAGCCTGGAAGCCCAGTTGGAAGCGCGCGTCTTGATGATGTCCACGAACAACATCCTGTCGCCCGCCAACGGCAAGCCGATCATCGTGCCGTCCCAGGATATCATTCTGGGCCTGTACTACATCACTCATGCGCGGACCGATCAGTTCGGCCCGCTGGTGTCGATCGATAGTATGGAACAGATGACCGCGGCGCTGGAGCGCAGCGAAATTCAACTGCGGGACGAGAAGAATCCGGACAGCCCGGTTCTCCTCACCGAGCCGAAGGAAGCGTTCAAACGCCTGAAGTCCGGCGAACTGACCGCTCACCGGATTCCGTTGTTCGCCAATATGGCGGAAATCGAGCATGCGCTGGACGAAAAGCAGCTCAGCCTGCATCAGCGCATCAAGATGTTCCACGAGACGGTGAACGAAGAAGGCGAACCGGTTATCGAGAAAGTGGTCTCGACTCCGGGCCGGATGATGCTGAGCCAGATTCTGCCCAAGCATCCGCATGTTCCGTTCACCTTGATCAACCGCGTCCTGACCAAGAAGGAAATCACCAACCTGATCGATATCGTGTATCGCCACACGGGTCAGAAAGAGACGGTGATCTTCTGTGACCGCCTGATGTCGCTTGGCTTCGGCTGGGCAGCGCGGGCCGGTATTTCCTTCGGTAAGAACGACCTGATCATTCCGCCGGCGAAGGGCAAGCTGATCGGTGAAGCTCAGGAAAAGGTGAAGGAATACGAACAGCAGTACCAAGACGGTCTGATCACCCAGGGTGAGAAGTACAACAAGGTCGTCGACGTCTGGTCGTCCTGCACCGACAAGGTTGCTGACGAGATGATGAAGGGCATGTCCGCCGGTGAGGGCAGCGGCCTGAACTCGGTTTACATGATGGCCCATTCCGGCGCCCGTGGTTCCGCGGCACAGATCAAGCAGCTGGCCGGGATGCGCGGCCTGATGGCGAAGCCGTCGGGTGAGATCATCGAGACGCCGATCATCTCCAACTTCAAGGAGGGGCTGACCGTCCTCGAATACTTCAACTCCACCCACGGTGCCCGTAAGGGACTGGCGGATACGGCGTTGAAGACCGCGAACTCCGGGTACCTGACGCGTCGCCTCGTTGACGTTGCTCAGGATTGCATCATCACCCAGGTGGATTGCGGCACGACGCAAGGCCTGACGATGCGCCCCGTCATTGACGGCGGTGATGTCATCGAAGGTCTGGCGGAACGCATCCTCGGCCGCTGTGCGGCGGAAGATGTGAAGGATCCGCTGTCGGGTGAGGTCATCGTGAAGGCTGCACAACTGATCGACGAACCGCTTGCCGATGCCGTCGAAACCGCCGGCATCGATGCGGTCAAGATCCGCTCGGTCCTGACCTGCGAATCCCGACACGGCGTCTGCGGCAACTGTTACGGTCGCGATCTGGCCCGTGGTACGGAGGTCAACATCGGAGAAGCTGTCGGCGTTATCGCCGCGCAGTCGATCGGTGAGCCGGGAACGCAGTTGACGATGCGGACGTTCCACATCGGCGGCGCGGCCCAGCGTGGCGCGGAACAGAACTCCATCGAGTCTTCGCTCGACGGTACGGTCAAGATCGTGAACCGGAACGTCGTTATCGACTCCGACGGGCGTCCCGTGGTCATGGGCCGTAACACGGAAATCATGCTCGTTGACGAGCAGGGCCGTGATCGCGCCCATCACCGTCTGCCGTATGGCGCGAAGTTGAAGGTCGATGACGGTGACGGCGTCGTCCGTGGCCAGACCATTGCCGAATGGGACCCCTACACCATCCCGATCATCACCGAGAAGGAAGGTGTCGCCCATTACGTCGACCTGGTCGAAGGGATCTCGATCCGTGACGTCGTTGACGAAGCGACCGGTATTTCCAGCAAGGTCGTCATCGACTGGAAGCAGCAGAAGCGCGGTGAAGACTTGAAGCCCCGTGTCACGCTGCGCGATTCCGACGGTGAAGTCGTCAACCTGCCCAACGGTATGGAAGCCCGTTACTTCATGTCGGTGGACGCCATTCTCTCGGTCACCAATGGTCAGGATGTCCGGGCCGGCGACGTGCTCGCCCGTATCCCGCGCGAAGGGTCGAAAACCCGCGACATTACCGGGGGTCTGCCCCGTGTTGCGGAACTGTTCGAAGCCCGGAAGCCGAAGGAATACGCGATCATCGCAGACCAGGACGGGTATGTGGAATTCGGCAAGGACTACAAGACCAAACGCCGGATCATCATTCGCGCAAGCGACGAGAACGCGGAAAATTCGGAATACCTGATCCCGAAGGGCAAGCACATCGCCGTTCAGGAAGGCGAGTTTATCCGCAAGGGCGAAATGCTGATGGATGGCAGTCCGGTGCCGCATGACATCCTCGATGTCATGGGTGTCGAAGCGCTGGCCGATTACCTTGTAAAGGAAATTCAGGACGTCTATCGCCTGCAGGGTGTGAAGATCAACGACAAGCATATTGAAGTGATCGTCCGCCAGATGCTGCAGAAGGTCGAAGTAATCGACGCCGGCGGGACGATCCTGCTGGTCGGCGAGCAGATCGACCGGGAAGAGGCGGAAGAGGCGAACCGGAAGGCGATTGCCGAGGGCAAGGACGCGGCGAACGTCAAGCCGGTCCTGCAGGGCATCACCAAGGCGAGCTTGCAGACGAAGTCCTTCATCTCCGCTGCGTCCTTCCAGGAAACCACGCGTGTGCTGACCGAAGCTGCCGTAAACGGCAAGCAGGACACGTTGGAAGGCTTGAAAGAGAACGTCATCGTCGGCCGTTTGATCCCCGCGGGTACCGGTGCGGTGATGAAACGCCTGCGCCAGGTCGCCACGGAACGCGACAAGGTCATTCAGGACGAACGTCAGGCCGCGATGGATGCTTTGCAAGCCGAGGCGGCGATGGCTGCCGAAGCGGAAGCAGCGAGTGAAGACGAAGAGGCGCCTGCCGCCGAGTAAACGGTGGGACAAAGCTTCTCATTTAGTGATCCGGAGAGGGCCGCGTTACACGCGGCCCTTTTCCTTTTCTCCGCAGAAAACGGGAATCGGTAATATGTCGGGGATATCCTGGAACGAGAGCGGAAAATGGGTGCCGGACCGGCGAAATTGGGGTGCGGAAATTGGCGTGCCACTACATCTTGGGGTAATTTTATTGCGGAATGGGCAGGCTTTGAGAACGATTCAGGCAGCACCGCCAACGCCTTGTTTTTCCGTAAGATAGCGCTTGACGGGGTAGGGGTCGGCGTATAGGTTCCGGCCACCTCAAGCGGGGGCTTGCAGTAGGTCCAATTCAATCGGTCAGCCGGAAACGGAAGGTCAGATTGGACGTTGTGCCCGGCGAAACGACGCCGGCAACGGAACGAACCTAAACGAAGCCTCGAGGAAGCCTTGAAGTAAATATGGCGTTTCGGCGCCGAAAACTTGGGACTCATATACGCGTTTGGCGGATGCTTAGCGTCTTTGCCAAAATGCGTTGTGTTCGCGCGGTTCGGTTTGGGCCAAGCCCTGTTGGGGCTGGGTTCGGGTTGGGCCAGGGGTAAAATTGGCGGGCCGCATGAGCGGACCGCGACGATCATTGGCTTTGGCATTCTGCTCAAGCTGGCGGTTGAACGAAAACGAAGGCGACGGAAAATACATGCCTACGATTAATCAGCTGATCCGCAAGCCGCGGACCGACAAACCGAAGCGTGACAAGGTGCCGGCGCTGGAAGCCTGCCCGCAGAAACGTGGAGTTTGCACCCGCGTCTATACGACGACGCCGAAGAAGCCGAACTCGGCCCTTCGTAAGGTGGCGCGTGTGCGCCTGACGAATGGCTACGAAGTGACGAGCTATATTCCCGGTGTCGGCCATAACCTGCAGGAACACTCTGTTGTCATGATCCGTGGCGGCCGTGTGAAGGATCTGCCGGGTGTTCGTTATCACACAATTCGCGGCACGCTCGATACCCAGGGTGTGAAAGACCGTCGCCAGCGTCGTTCGAAATACGGCGTGAAGCGGCCGAAGTAATCGGTCGGTACCAGGAGAGCTTGAGAGATGTCTCGACGCCATAAAGCAGAAAAACGGGAAATCCTGCCGGACGCAAAGTACGGCGATACCGTTATCACGAAGTTCATCAACAATGTGATGATCGACGGCAAGAAGTCTGTCGCTGAAGCCATTGTCTATGGTGCCTTCGACACGATGCAGTCCCGTACGGGTAACGACCCGGTTCGTGTCTTCCATGAAGCGCTGGAAAATGTCCGGCCGCACCTGGAAGTGCGTTCCCGTCGTGTCGGCGGCGCAACCTATCAGGTTCCCGTAGAAGTCCGGTCCGAGCGTGCTCAGGCCTTGGCCTTCCGCTGGATCATCGACATGTCCCGCAAACGTTCGGAAAACACCATGACCGAACGTCTGGGCGGAGAGCTATTGGATGCCTCCAACAACCGTGGTGCAGCGGTCAAGAAGCGTGAAGATACGCACCGGATGGCTGATGCCAACCGCGCGTTCTCGCACTACCGCTGGTAACTCGATCGGACTCCCAGGAGATTCCCCATGGCGCGGAACCACCCTACAGAAAAATATCGTAATATCGGCATCATGGCTCACATCGATGCCGGTAAGACGACGACGACTGAGCGCATCCTGTATTACACCGGCAAGTCCTATAAGATCGGCGAAGTCCATGACGGCGCCGCGACGATGGACTGGATGGAGCAGGAGCAGGAGCGCGGAATCACGATTACGTCCGCTGCCACCACCTGTTTCTGGGACGATCACCGCATCAACATCATCGACACCCCCGGCCACGTCGACTTCACGATTGAAGTCGAACGTTCGCTGCGTGTCCTTGACGGTGCGGTCGCTGTTTTCGACTCCGTCGCCGGTGTTGAGCCGCAGTCTGAAACCGTTTGGCGCCAGGCCGACAAATACGGCGTGCCGCGGATGTGTTTCGTCAACAAGATGGACCGAACCGGTGCTGATTTCTTCCGTTGCGTCGACATGATGGTCGATCGCCTCGGCGCGACCCCGATGGTCCTGCAGCTTCCGGTCGGTTCCGAAGCCGAATACGACGGCCTCATCGATCTGATCAAGATGAAGCACGTCAAATGGACCGGTGAAGAACTGGGCGCCAAATACGACCTCGTCGACATTCCTGCCGAGTTGGCCGATCAGGCTGCTGAATACCGTGAAAAGCTCGTTGAGCTTGCGGTTGAGCAGGACGACGCCGCCATGGAAGCCTATTTGGAAGGCACCGAGCCGGACGAAGCGACGCTCAAGGCCTGTATCCGCAAGGGTACGATTGCCGGCGCTTTCGTCCCGGTCCTGAACGGCACCGCCTTCAAGAACAAAGGTGTGCAGCCGCTGCTGGACGCCGTCGTCGATTTCATGCCGTCTCCTTTGGATGTCGGCAATGTCCGTGGCGTTACGCTCGGCGACGATCCTCAGCCCGATAGCCGCCCGCCGGAAGATGCAGCGCCGTTCTCCGCGCTGGCTTTCAAGATCATGAACGACCCGTTCGTCGGTTCCCTGACCTTCATCCGTATCTATTCCGGCACGCTCAGCAAGGGCATCTCGGTTCAGAACTCGGTAAAGGACAAGACCGAGCGCATCGGCCGCATGTTGTTGATGCATTCGAACAACCGCGAAGAAATTGATGAGGCAAATGCGGGCGACATCGTCGCGCTGGTCGGTATGAAAGATACCACCACCGGTGACACGCTGTGCGACCGTCAGAAGCCGATCATCCTGGAGCGTATGGAATTTCCGGATCCGGTCATCGAGATCGCGGTCGAGCCGAAGACCAAAAGCGACCAGGAAAAGATGTCGACTGCTCTGCAGCGTCTTGCGGCGGAAGATCCTAGCTTCCGTGTCGCGACCGACGAAGAAAGCGGACAGACGATCATTAAAGGCATGGGCGAACTGCACCTCGACATCATCGTCGATCGTATGCGCCGTGAGTTCAAAGTGGACGCGAATATCGGCGCGCCGCAGGTTGCCTATCGTGAAACGATCTCCAAGCCGACCCGGGTCGACTATACCCATAAGAAGCAGACCGGTGGTTCGGGTCAGTATGCCCGTATCATCCTGAACTTCGAACCGGTGGAAGCCGGCGGCGGGTTCTCCTTCGAAAGCAAGATCGTCGGTGGTTCGGTTCCGCGCGAATATATTCCGGGCGTTCAGAAGGGTATCGAAACCCAGATGGACAACGGTATTCTCGCCGGTTTCCCGGTTATCGACTTCAAGGTCGAGTTGGTCGATGGCGCGTACCATGACGTTGACTCCTCGGTCATGGCCTTCGAAATCGCGGCGCGTGCTGCGTTCCGCGAAGCCATGGAAAAAGCCGGCCCGAAACTGCTTGAGCCGGTTATGGAAGTCGAAGTTGTGACGCCGGAAGAGTACATGGGCGACATCATCGGTGACTTGAACAGCCGCCGGGGTCAGGTCAGCAGCATGGATCAGCGCGGGATAGCCCGTGTCGTGACCGCCATGGTGCCGCTGGCGAACATGTTCGGTTACGTGAACACGCTGCGCTCGCTGAGTCAGGGACGTGCCCAGTACAGCATGCAGTTCGATCACTACGAAGCGGTGCCGCAGGCAGTCGCGGATGAAGTCCGCGCGAAGCTTGCGTAACCACAAGGAATTTTTGGGACCTAGGTCTTAACGACACGCAGGTATCGCCAACCGGGTTAGCCCGCGGACCGGCGAAAAATGACAAGGAAGTCGAGCGATGGCGAAAGAGAAATTTGAGCGCAATAAGCCGCACTGCAACATCGGCACCATT
>CAYGKA010000078.1:16421-17531 GCA_964350445.1 uncultured Flavobacteriaceae bacterium | reverse complement strand
CATTACCCTCGCCGGATGCCCGGCGGCTATTCGCCGAAACCCGTCATCGGTGAAACGCGTATCACCATCGCCTGACGGAGACGCATTCCACGCGCCGCTCTCGCGAAAAGTGATCGCTTTCTCGCCCGCTCGTATTATAACCTCGGGCGAAGAAGCACGGTTCGGCAGGCACCAATGCCGCCGCGGTCGAATTGGCCGATACGGACGCGCCAGAAGACACGCATCGCAAAATCAAGGTGAAGGCTGAAACAGTACAGCGAATGCCTTCCCCATCCACAATTCATCCCGCTAGGACATATTCATGAAGTTCCGCTTTCCAATCGTCATTATCGATGAAGATTTCCGGTCCGAAAATTCTTCCGGTCTCGGCATACGTGCGATCGCGCAAGCCATTGAAAATGAAGAATTTGAGGTTCTTGGAGCGACCAGCTACGGCGATCTGTCGCAATTCGCGCAGCAGCAGTCGCGGGCCAGCGCTTTCGTGCTTTCCATCGACGACGAGGAATTCACCCCGGGGCCCGACCTCGACCCGGCGGTGCTCAATCTGCGCAATTTCATTGAGGAAGTGCGTTGGAAGAACGCCGACGTGCCGATCTACATCTATGGCGAGACCAAGACCAGCCGTCATATCCCGAACGATATCCTGCGCGAACTGCACGGCTTCATCCACATGTTCGAGGATACGCCGGAATTTGTCGCCCGCCATATCGTGCGCGAGGCGAAAAGCTACCTGGAGAGCATCCAGCCGCCGTTCTTCAAGGCGCTCCTCGACTATGCCGAGGATGGTTCCTACTCCTGGCACTGTCCGGGGCATTCAGGCGGCGTCGCCTTCCTGAAAAGTCCGATCGGTCAGATGTACCACCAGTTCTATGGCGAGAACATGCTGCGCGCCGACGTCTGCAACGCCGTGGAGGAATTGGGCCAGCTATTGGATCATGATGGCGCAATCGGCGCGTCCGAGCGCAATGCCGCACGCATCTTCAACGCCGATCACTGCTTTTTCGTGACCAACGGCACGTCGACGTCCAACAAGATGGTCTGGCACCACACCGTCGCGCCGGGCGACGTTGTCGTGGTGGACCGCAATTGCCACAAGTCGATCCTGCATTC
>CAYGKA010000078.1:10015-16321 GCA_964350445.1 uncultured Flavobacteriaceae bacterium | reverse complement strand
CGCCGGGCGACGTTGTCGTGGTGGACCGCAATTGCCACAAGTCGATCCTGCATTCCATCATCATGACCGGCGCCATCCCGGTCTTCTTGAAGCCGACGCGAAACCATCACGGCATCATCGGCCCGATCCCCCAGTCCGAGTTCGAGGTCGACGCGATCAAAGCCAAGATCCGCGCGAACCCCCTGTTGCAAGGCGTAGACGCCGATGCGGTGAAGCCTCGGATCATGACACTGACGCAATCGACCTATGACGGCGTGCTCTACAACACTGAGACCATCAAAGGCATGCTCGACAGCTATGTCGACAATCTGCATTTCGACGAAGCATGGTTACCGCATGCCGCGTTTCACCCGTTCTACGGCACCTATCACTCTATGGGGCGGAAACGGGAACGGACCAAGCATTCCGTCGTCTACGCCACGCAGTCGGTTCACAAGCTGCTGGCCGGGATCAGTCAGGCGAGCCATGTGCTGGTACAGGACTCGCTGGAGACCAAGCTCGACCGGCACCTCTTCAACGAGGCCTATCTGATGCATACCAGCACCAGCCCCCAATACAGCATCATTGCGAGCTGCGATGTCGCCGCCGCCATGATGGAGCCGCCGGGCGGCACCGCCCTGGTGGAGGAAAGCATCGCCGAGGCGCTCAATTTCCGCCGTGCAATGCGCAAGGTGGATGAAGAATTCGGTGCGGATGACTGGTGGTTCCAGGTCTGGGGACCGGAAGAACTCGTCGATGAAGGTATCGGTAGAACCGCGGACTGGGTGCTTAAGAAGACCGACGCGGACGGCGTCCAGGCTTCCGACGGCGAAGAATCCTGGCACGGTTTCGGCGATATGGCGCCGGGCTTCAATTTGCTCGACCCGATCAAGGCCACGATCGTCACGCCCGGCCTGAACATGGACGGCCGGTTTCAGGACTGGGGAATTCCGGCATCCATCGTGACCAAGTATCTGGCCGAACATGGCGTGGTGGTTGAGAAGACCGGACTCTACAGCTTCTTCATCATGTTCACGATCGGTATCACCAAGGGACGTTGGAACACGCTGTTGACCGCGCTGCAGCAGTTCAAGGACGACTTCGGCAAGAACCAGCCGATGTGGCGGGCCATGCCCGAGTTCTGCGCGAAGCAACCGCGCTACGAGCGCATGGGGCTGCGTGATCTGTGTCAGCATGTTCACGCGCTCTATTCCAAGTACGGCGTGGCAATCCTGTCCACCGACATGTACCTCAGCGACCTGACACCGGCGATGACGCCCAGCGAAGCGTTCTCCCACATTGCGCGCCGGACGACCCAGCGCGTGCCGATTGATGAGTTGGAGGGGCGCATCACCACCAGCCTGGTCACGCCCTACCCACCGGGCATCCCGCTGTTGATTCCGGGCGAAGTGTTTAACAAGAAGATCGTGGAATATCTGAAGTTCAACCGCGAATTCGCGCGCGAATGCCCGGGATTTGAAACTGATATCCATGGCCTTGTGCAGGAAGTCGGGGACGACGGCCAGATACATTACTTCGCCGATTGCGTGGCGGAGCAAACGTGATGCCTAGTATTACTAGGAACCGGTCATTTGGAGAAGGTTAAGTCGAAATTTTTGCAGATTTCGCGTGCCTTACACACCGGCCTTTGGCCCTATATGCTCGACTGCGCTTGAGGCCTTGAACCATAGCCGGGACAGGACGGAACAATTTCTACGAAATCAGTAGACTATGCTTGAAGGAAGATTCACTTCCGCCAACGTGCCGCGGGTCGGCATGTTCCGGATATCAAATTCTCCACCGATGGCCGCAATCGCTCGGCGGGTCAGGAAAAGCCCTATGCCCGCGCTATCGTTTCCGGCGACATAGGGATCGATTCTTCCAGTTAAGGATTCCTGACGCACCTTTTCCTCATCAATCCCCGGACCGTTGTCGGCAACATGTACTTGGTAGCCACCGTCCTCCAGCGGTCTGGCCGAGACTTGAATTTCCCCACCCTCTTCGGCGTATTTTACGGCATTGCCGATGAGATTGAGAAAGATCTGTTTGACCAGTGTTTGATCCGAGCGAAGCTTTGGCAATGTCATTTCATCTGGGATGATGACAGATAAGTTCTTCCTCTTTGCGAGGGGTTCGACGATGCGAACGCAGTTCGACAGGCATTCGCCTAACGAGAAAAGTACATTTGAGGCTTCCTGGTTCGTGGCCTGATCGGAGTAGATTGACAGCACGCGCTCGACGGTCTCCAGCAAAGTTCGCCCGCTTGTGTGAATGTCGTTTATGTATTCACTGTACCGGTCGTTCATTTCTCCGAATGGTTTGCTTTGCATGAACTCCGTCAGGCCGATGATTGCGTTCAAGGGGGTCCTAAGGTCGTGACTGACTGTTGTGAGGATCCTATCCCGGACGAGGTTGGCGTTATTCAGTTCTCCAAGAAGTTTACGTAGATCGCCTTCTACGCGCCGGCGGTTCTCGCATTCTTGATGGAGTTCGTCGATAATCCGGGTCAATTCCGTAAAGCGACCCTGATTGTCGTCGCTAGGGTCGAGCTGAATGACGACGACGTCGCGGGAATCCTGGCTTGTTCTCCTTGACGAAGCGTGGAGGGCGATCCGGCCGCCGGTTTCGTCCGTGAAATCGAGCCGGATGAGAATCTTCCCGCCGGTGCCGATGGACTCCCGCAAACTGAAACTGGAACTGGCGTCGATCACATCCTCAATCAAAGCGCCGGTTTGAAGCGCCGCTACGCCGTCAAGCAATGATCGAGCGTCGTCACTGACGGTGAGTATCCTGCCGTCGAGATCCAGGACTATCTGTCCAGGGAGGGAGGCGGGTTCGGAACCATCCATGATTTGGTGCTTCATCAAGAGGTTCAGCTTTTTTTCGGCTCTGTGCGGTAATACTCGCGTGCGTTCGGGCTTTCACTCGCCGTGTTCCGATTCAAACTAATTCTCACGACGCAGCGCCCATCGCCCTGTGCGATTGTTTCGTCCAGTGCGACACGACCATAGCCAAGGTTCTCGGCCGCCAAGCGCCCGAAAACATTGGACGTCATCATGCATAGCGATGGCCGGCCCGTCACCGATGATCCGAAAGGGCAGCGCTTATTTGTGAGGTGAATTTCGTCCTCATCGACCGAGACGATACTGAAATCTCCGCCAATTCGACTCTTGAGGTCGACCATTGCATCCGCGATCTCCCGCTCATCGAGCAGACTTTTGTTCGAAGCTCTGCGGTAGAAATCGTTAAAGACATCGCCAATCCTGGCGCCCACGATGGCAATATATCCACGCGCGTTTTCAAGGCCGACGATATCTTGAAGGACGCCTGTCAATTCTCGAAGAAGGCTCTTCATGAACCATTCGCTATCGACCGGCAGGGAGGCATCTTCATATCGGTTGATCGAACTGCGTTCGCTCATCGTCTACCCTCCTCCTCACGCCTCTTACGAGACGCCATAAGGCTGTCGTTTCAGTAAAACCTTAAATACGGCGTACTTCAACAGCTGAATTGCACGTAGAGAGCGGCCTGCCTAACCGTGTAATCCAATTAAAGATAGCCATCCCGGAGCGGTCCGGTTGGCAGCGGGTGGATGGCGGTTATATGCCCAGCTTGTCCCGCAATGCGTACCACCAGGATCCGGCCATCGAATAAGGCACCCGGAACATCCGGCCGCCGGGGAAGGGGAACCAAGGCACCTTCTCGAAGACGTCGAACCGCGACCGATCGCCATCGATGGCTTCCGAAAGGATACGGCCGAAAGTATGAGAGCCGGTGACGCCGTGCCCGCTGTAGCCATGGGCGAAATAGGTGCTGTCGCCGATCCGGCCCATTTGTGGAACCCGACTGAAGGAGAGCGCGAAATTGCCGCTCCAGGCGAAGTCGACCTTAACATCCTTCAACTGCGGAAAAACCTTGGTCATGTTCGGCAGCAGTTTGGCCTTTATATCGCTGGGGTCGGTGCCGCCGTATACCAGCCCGCCGCCGAACAGCATGCGCTTGTCGGCCGACAGGCGATAGTAGTCGAGGATATAGCGCACATCCTCGATGCAGATGTCCGTCGGCATCAAGTCATGTGCCCGGTCGTCGCCCAAGGGTTCGGTCGCGATGATCTGGGTGGATACCGGCATGACCCGCGACGCAAGCGTCGGCACCACGTGGCCGAGATAGGCGTTGCCGCAGAGTACGAGCGTGTTGCAGGTGATCGAGCCGTTCCGCGTCTTGACGACGGGTTTCGCGGCTGCCGTATCGACATGAAGGGCGGGCGTTTGTTCAAAGATCACCCCGCCCAGTTTTTCGAAAGCCGCAGCCTCGCCCAGCGCGAGATTCAGCGGGTGCATGTGACCACCCGAACGGTCGATGACGCCGCCGGCATAGACGTCCGAATTCACGTGCTGGCGCAGTTGCTCCTTGTCGAGCATTTCCTGGTTCTTGATTCCGTAGCCTGCCCAGAGCTTCAGCCGATCCTCCAGTTCGCGCATATGCGCACCGGTATAGGCGGTGAAGATGTTGCCGTCCTTCAGATCGCATTCGATATCATAGGTGCTGATGTGTTCGCGGATGATCTCTCCGCCCTCCTGCACCAGTCCGGCGACGAAATTGGCTGTATCGGCGCCATAGCGCTTCTTTATCGTTTGCAGGCTGGCGTTCAGGCCGTTGACGATCTGACCGCCGTTGCGGCCCGACGCGCCCCAACCGACCTGGGCTGCTTCGACGATCGTGACCGTGTAACCCTTTTCGACCAGATGCAGACCGGTAGACAGCCCGCTGTACCCGGCGCCGACGATCAGGATGTCGGTGACGATGTCGCCTTTGAGCGGCAGGCGGCTTGGGGACGGATTCGCGCTTGCGGCGTAGTAGCTGTCGATATGCGCGGAAACGCCCGCGCGGGCGCTATCCGGGCCGTTCATCATACGACCTCTAGATAAGTGTCGTATTCGAAATCGGTAACCTGGCGGGCGAAGCGCTTCAACTCCTGCATCTTGCTTTCGACGAGCATGGTTTGCAGGCGTTTCGAATAGACCTTCTGCACGAACCCGCCGCGGCGGAAAGCTTCGATGGCCGTCGCCCAGTCGAGGGGAAGGTGATCCAGTTTCATGTTATAGGCGTCACCGCTGATCGGGTCGGCCGGTTCCATTCCCGCCTCTATGCCGATCAACGCGCCGCCCAGAATGCTGGCCAGCACCAGATACGGGTTGGCGTCCGCGCCGGCCACGCGATGCTCGATCCGTCGCGCCTTCGGGTTGCCGCCCGGAATGCGGATAGCCGCCGTGCGGTTTTCATAGCCCCAGGCGATGCTGGTCGGCGCATGGGCGCCGGGCAGAAGTCGACGGTACGAATTCTCATGCGGTGCGAAGGTCAGCGTATTTTCCTGCATCGTCGCCAAAAGGCCCGCGACTGCGTTCAGCAAGAGGGCGGATCCCTCCTCACCGCCATTGTCGAACAGGTTCCGGCCGGACTCATCCTCCAGCGAGAAATGGACGTGGAAGCCACTGCCCGAACGCTCGCCATAGGGCTTGGCCATGAAAGTTGCGGCAAGGCCGTGCTTGCGGGCGATGCCGCGCACCAGTCTTTTGAACAGAACCGCGTCGTCCGCGGCCTTCAGGGCGTCGGCGACATGCACCATGTTGATTTCGAACTGGCCGGCGCCGTTCTCCGAAATGGCGGCGTCGGCCGGAATGTTCTGTTCGGCGCAGGCATCGTAGACATCATCCAGAAATTCGTCGAAATGCTGCAATTCATCCAGCGACAATGCGCCGTCGGAGCCGAGCCGCTTCTCCGTAATCGGGGAGCAGGGCGGCTGCGGTTGGGTGCCGCTCGGGTCGTAGAGATAAAACTCCAATTCGGTGGCGACCACGGGGGTCAGGCCGCGGCTCTTGTAGTTATCGACGACATTGGCCAGCGCCCGGCGCGGATCGCCGGAAAACGGCGTTCCGTTCTCCTCCAGCATCCACAGCATCGCCAGTGCCGATGGCCGGTTGGTCCAGTTGATCAGGACGATCGGCCGGCCGGTGAAGTCGCAAATCCCATCCGAGTCGCCGGTTTCGAAGACCAATTCACTGCCTTCGACATCCTCGCCCCAAACGTCGACACTCAAAATGGAGAGCGGCATGCGCAAACCGCCGCCGAGAATCTTGGCAGCCTGTTCCACCGGCAGGCGCTTGCCCCGCATGGTGCCATTCAGATCGCAGACGCAGGCAAACACGGTTTCGATTTCCGGGCGTTCCTGCAGCCAGCTGTTCAGATTGTCTAAAGACACGTTGAAACCTCATAAGGGCGGCGCTTCGTCAGAGTACGGGCCTTGGCTTCGCCACTGTCAAACCGATT
>CAYGKA010000078.1:0-9915 GCA_964350445.1 uncultured Flavobacteriaceae bacterium | reverse complement strand
AAGGGCGGCGCTTCGTCAGAGTACGGGCCTTGGCTTCGCCACTGTCAAACCGATTATCCGTTGATGGGTGTGAAAAACCCTCTGGTCCACTGGTGGCCGGAAGGTTGGATTTGTGGGTTTTGACGAGAACTAGAAGGGCAGGCGGATGTCCCTGTAGGAATCCGGGCCTAACAATACGATGCTCATCCCATAATGGGCGATGATGAGCGGCCAAAGGCGGCGCGTCCTGGCGTAGATTAGGGAGAAGACGATCCCGACGCCGAAGGCGCCGAGCATCGCGGCGAACCCTGCGCCCCAATGGGACAATCCGAAAATTGCCGCAGGAACAGAAACCAGCAGCCAGGCATTCTGGGTCAGCGTTTCCAGCCATTGGACGGCCATGCGCCGAAACACCACTTCCTCGATCGTCGCCGTTAGGGCGAGCAGGAAGGTCAGGTCATAGAAAGCGGAATCCGGGTCGGTGATTTTCTGGACGGAGAACCGCCCCTTGAATCCATCCAGCTCGGCCAACGGGTATTCGATCACATAATGGCATGCAATTCCGGCCAGAAACGCGCCAATTGTGTAGGCAAGCATTCGCTTGGCGGTCACGGCTTCACCGGGAATCTTGAAGGCGCCGCGGTCGGGCCGGCTGATCATCGCGACGAAGAAGGCGATGACCATCAATTGGATTGTATGGAAGTAGTAGAAATATTCAGGAATGTGGTTCAGCCAGATGAAGCCGATATCATTGGCGAAGAAAAACGCGGCCAGCAGGAAAAACTCCTGCCCGTATTTGCTTTTCGCGTGATGGAGCAATGACAGGTCGGTCACGGTTATATCTCTCGCCTCAGCGCAGTCCTTCGCAGAAACTGCTTCAACTCTGCTGGATCGCCGACAAGTTGCTTCGCCCCCAACAAAACCATCCGCGGTAGTGATGTTAGCCCGATATGGTAAAGGCGGAAACACCTATTCTGAATTCAGGAAAACGCGGCGGTGGAGCAGGCGCCGTTTCACGGCGGATGGACCAAGGAAGGGTGCGAGACCTCAAAGTTCGACGACCGTCGGGAGGACGGAGTCGATGACTTCATCCTCGCGGGGCGTCAGCATCGACAGGATATGGGTGACAGTGTCCCCCGTACCCAAGGGTAGGCAAATTCTCGAATAAACGTACCAATCCTCTTCATGACGCTCGGGAAGTGCGCTGTAGACGGGGCGCGCATGTTTCAGGACGGTTCCGTACAGCCGCATTGCGAAACCGACACGCTCGTCACCCCAATCGCTGACGCATTTACGATTCAAATCTCTGTCTCGGCTCAGCAGAGTCCGTGTCGTGAAAACCGCGTATCGGAAATTCCGGCCGCCATCGACCGGCTCGAGCAGATGAAGAAAACCAATCCATGGGAACAGGTCTTCCGGTCGAATATCCGATCGCTCCGGCATCGCGCGTTCAGCGCGGCGCGTGTTCCAGAACTGGAGAAGGGACAGCTCCTTCTCCGTAAGCCTCTCCTTGGCGACCAGCATTTCGTGTTCCAAATAGGCTCTCTTTCCACCGCTCACTGTCGGACGGCATGTTTGAACAGACCTATCATGACAGGAAAGGGGCTTACAGTAATTTGCGTCCGGCCCGGACATGCGGCGCGCCTCAACACTTACCCTTGTATGGCGCGGGGCGCATATGGTCTGATCATTTGCACAATCGACCTGTGCCGAAGGCGGCTGGCTCGGTTTTCCAATGGCTTCGGCGCGGGATGCCGGCTCGCTCAAATTTCGATGGCCGTCGGGTAAATTGGATCGGAAAATTCGCCTTTAACCTGTGTCAGCATGGCAACGATATGGGTGATTCCATCTTTTGTGCCGAGCGGCAGGCAAAGCCTGGAATAGACGATCCAATCATCTTTGTGCCGCTCGGGGACCATGTTGTAGATTGGACGGGCCTGCTCAATGACGGCCCCGTAGAGCCGCAGAGCATATTCAACGCGCTCGTCACCCCAATCGCTGACGCGCTTCCCGTTCATGTCCTGATCCTCACCGACCAACGTGCGCGTTGTGAATACGGCGTACCGGAAGTCCCGGCCGCCGTCTATCGGCTCCAGCAGGTGAAGATATCCGATCCAAGAAAACAGGTCTTCCGGTCGAAAATCCGACCGTTCCGGCATCGCGCGCCCGGCGCGGCGCCCGTTCCAAAATTGGAGAAGCGAAAGCTCCTTCTCCGTAAGCCTCTCCTTAGGGACGAACATTCCGTGGTCCAACAATTTCTCAATTTACGGCGGATGGTCGGGCGATGTGTCCGAACGTGCCTATCATGGCGTGATGTGGCCCGATAGCAAATTTCAACGGCAAGCCGGGCTTCCGTTCGGGACAAATCTGACGCCGGACCGGCTGGGTTCAAATAACGAGCCGGGCGGGTTGAGCGCAAACTCGGCCGCGCGCCCTATTTTGTGACCTGGGAATTCGAAAATGCGTTTGGATCAATAGCGATGATGATCCTGACCCCCGTATTGGTCATGCCAAGCTTTGAACACAGTTTCTCCGAAGGCTTGTTGCCATCGCGGATACCCGTGAAAAACAACGTGGTGCCGTATTTTTCGTTCATCTTGAGCATCGCCTCCGCGCCGAGCCGTAACGCCAGCCCTTTTCCACGATGTTTGCTGGCTGTGGCTAAAAGGCCCCACCAGGCGGCACTGCCCTCCGCGTTGGTTTTCTCGAACAGCGCGACGCTGCCCGCACTTGCAACGGGCCTGTGGTTTGCGTCATGCGCCATCAGGCATATGGATTCACTGTCAATTCCCCGCATCACCCGACCGTTGGGCAGCAGAACGCCGGCCTCATCCATCATCATATTCGATAGTGCGACGAGGCTTTCCGCCGGTGTTTCCCGATCGACGACAACGCAGTGCATGCCGTCAGGAAGTTTCTGGATGTGTTGGATTTTCGTGGCGCACTCCAGCGTGTCTGGCGCGCTTTGCCACTTGGCGTAACTGTCAACTTTCAGACCTTCAGCGGCCAACTTTGCTTCCCAATCAGCGACTTCGTCGCCGGCGACACCGTCACAGGCGCTGACGCCGACAAGCTTGGTCAACGCAACCACCATGGCGAGTGCATCGGGTGCATGGGGGGCTACTGCCACCGCGCGTCCATGCGTGCCAAGATATGGATGATGCTTTACCAAAGGCCAAAGAGTCTCGGCACGACGCATCATGTTTATCTGGTCGGCTGAACCGAAAAATTCGTCAACATAGTCCATGGCCAAGAGTAGAGGACTACATCCTATCCCGGTCAATCATATGTTTGTCTTGGGGAATTGGTGGCGGACCAGGGGTTTGAATCCCGGACATACAGGCTGCGAATTGTCGGCCTGGAGGTTCGGTCGTAGTGCTAGCTTGATTTCCAGGTAAAGACCGCAACCGCATACTGGAAACATTCGTGCGGCAGTCAATGCGAGATTTCTGTTCTTGTTTTGTTCTTTAATTTTTGGAAGGTATAGAGTATATTCTCGCTTTGAATCTGCTGAGAAGAGAGAGCTATGCCTAAGTCCGATTTTGGTAACGTAGCCTTCAGAAAACAGCTTGGCGTCAATCAGAATGAAAAAGAAAAAATCGAAACGAAGGGACCTCCATCTTCGCGTCAGCGACAGCATTCAAACCGAATCCGAGTGGTTGGGCCATTGACACCGGATTTTGGTGGAGATCCCAGTTGGCGGAACAGTCTAGATCCCTTGAAATACCGAAATCAGCCTCCCGAAAACGGTGAGGGAGGCAGTGAGGTTGCGATTATTTATCCTGTGCGATGCGCAATCGACCCGTCTGCGTCGATTGATGCTCCACCACCATTGGACACAGGGGGTTGGCCATAGCAAAGTCATGGAAAACGCAATGGGTCGTTCGCGCCGACAGTGGTGCGGGCGAACTCGTTGCTAACATTGGCCCGCCCAGACGCCACGACGACATGCCGGACGTTTGGTTCTGCCCGGTCCATATCGAGTCCATTTTCCGGAACGAGAAACAGATCGCTGGCGTGGATAAAGAGCAGGCCCTGGAACTGTCCCTGCTGTTCGTCAGGACGGTCTTCGCGGATAACGGGGCCGATGACGACA
The DNA here is from genome assembly GCA_964350445.1 of uncultured Flavobacteriaceae bacterium. Lineage (GTDB taxonomy): Bacteria > Pseudomonadota > Alphaproteobacteria > UBA8366 > Aestuariispiraceae > Hwanghaeella. The sequence continues at coordinate 5,840 of CAYGKA010000078.1, read as the reverse complement.
GTATCAAGGTTCGTCGCGTCGGAGACGACGGAACGCCTGATTTCTGAGCGGTTCATGTGAGATTCGGAAGAAAGTGGTGGCGGATCAGGGATTTGAACCCCGGACAAATAACGAAAAACAGGACGCGTCATTTGCGAACCTTCGGGTCCGATGTTTGAACCCGGAGAATGGCCTTGATGTCCAACGGCACAAACACTCTAGAAACTGAAGATGTCGCCGATATTCTCGATGATGGCGATAATGAATAGTGCGCCCAGCACCAGCAACATGACCCACCATACGAACTGGAAAACAATTGCTGCTGCACTGAGGCTTGCGCCGTAGACCGCGTAGCGCCAGTGCTCCCGCCTCACGCCGGAGAACAGGGACAGGACCAGGCCGATGGCGCCCAATATTGGGGCTGCTACTGCCAGATAGCTCCAAATGGGAACGGCTTTCATGATCGGCTGTGGTTTGGGTAAACCGAGCAATGTCCGCCAGGCTGACCGCTTGATCTCTCCGGCAATTTCGCCGATCTGCGAGGCGGCGGATGGCTGCGGCTCGAGCGCCGGACCGACGATTTGCAAGAATACAAGCACCATCGCCGACGCACCGATCAGCACCGCCCAGAACCCGGTTTTCCGAAGCGGGCTCGGTCCGTGGCGGGACGCAAATTCCGGCCAAATTTCCATGTGCCAAATTCTCTAGATTAGCGTTTCCTGGAAAAGATGACCTTGATGCGCGCGTTAGTGCGAGTGAAATCAGGCGGCAGTTTCAGAAAATTCGAGACAACATCCGAGCACCATTGCCAGCTTGGCCTCGTTACGAGAGACGAGCATTCTCGCAGTGTGAGCAGATTTTATGAATTAAAGGAAAAATGGTGGCGGATCAGGGATTTGAACCCCGGACACAAGGATTATGATTCCTCTGCTCTAACCACTGAGCTAATCCGCCGTCGCCATAGGCAACCTCGCTTTGAGCGAGAGCCGTTGTTTATTTTCGCGCTCCCGGTCTGTCAAGCGCCTCTATCGCCAGATTGCGCCCTGTTGTACTGCCTTGTCCAAGGCATTAGCGATAGCCGGGAAATCAGAAAAAACCGAGGAGGGGCCCATGCACCCGTTCGTCACCATGATCGACTGGGTCGCCGTCGCGGTATTCGCGGTGTCCGGCGCCCTGGTGGCCAGCCGGAAGGAAATGGATCTCGTCGGCTTCGGGCTGATCGCCTGCATGACCGGGATTGGCGGCGGCACCCTCCGTGACGTCCTGTTGGACCGGCCTGTATTCTGGACCGTCGATCCAACCCCGATGGTGATCTGCCTGGTCATCGCCACCCTCGTCTTTTTCGCCGCCCATATCGTCGACCGGCGCTATCCCTATCTGCTTTGGGCTGACGCGATCGGCATCGCGATCTACGGCGTCATGGGGGCGGAACTGGCCCGGCTGGAAGGGGCGGGCATGCTGGTTTCCGTCGTGATGGGGGTGATGACCGCCACTTTCGGCGGGCTGATCCGGGACGTCGTCTGCAACGAAACGCCGCTTATCCTGCGCAAGGAGGTCTACGTCACCTGCGCCGCGCTCGCCGCCACGGCGCATCTGGTCCTCGTCGCGCTTGGCGTGCCGGTCGCTTATGCCGCGGGCGCTGGGATTATTATGGGGTTTGGATTGAGGGCGTTGGGGATCCGCAAGGGCCTGTCCTTGCCGACCTATAAGTCGCGGCCCGGAAGGGATTACTAACCGCGGGACGATATCGGCAGGCTTGATAGGGGCAGGCTTGGCCTGACGCGGCGGCCGCGTCCCGACCCTCGTTCCAGTCGCCGCCGTCAGCCTGTTTCGGCGACCTGTTCAGCCTTCGGGGCCCTGCGCTGCTTCAAGGGGCGTAAATCGAAGACGTCGTCGCGTTCGCGCGGATCCTCTCCAGTTGGAAAAATGTCTGTCTTACGAAGCTTGTGGGTCGCCGTCGTTGGCAGTTGGTTTATGAAAACCAACCAAGCGGGCACCTTGAAATAGGCAAGTTGCTTGAGGCTTTCTTCAACGATCGCCTGCGCGGCAGCCTTATCGCGGGGCGCGCCAGGGGCCGGCACGACACAGGCCAATACTTCCTCTTCGCGCAGTTCGTCCTGCACCGGCAGCACCGCGACGCCCGCCACGCCCGGGAGTTCCCGAAGACAGGCCTCGACTTCTGCGGCCGCTATGTTCTGGCCGCTACGACGGATCATGTTCTTCTTCCGGTCCACGAAAAAAAGAACGCCAGCCTCATCCCGCTGTACGAAGTCGCCGGTATGGAACCAGCCGCCGCGCCAGGTTTCTTCCGTTTCTTCTGGGTCTCCCTTGTAGCCAAGGAAAAAGCCCTTTCTCGGATCTTTGCCCTTTCGCCGTATCAATAGTTCGCCCGTTGTTGGGCCGGACAGTATCTCGCTCTGTTCCCCGCCAAGCGCGATGTCCAAATCCCAGAGCCCTTCGCCGATAGTACGCGTATCGATATGCCGGGGTTCACGGTACGCGGCAGTGGCGATCCCCATTTCGGACATGCCCCAAACCTCGATAAGCGGGAAGCCGAAGCGATTTTCGAATTTTTCATGCAGGGCCGGCACAATTCCGGCACCGATGCCGAAACGCACGCCATGGGCGCGCTCGTCCGGGTCCGGGGGCATTTCGAGCATCACGGAAGGAATAATGCCCAGGTAGTGGATCATCGTCGCGCGGGTCTCGATAAGGTCCCGCCAGAAGGTTTTTGGATGGAAGCGATCCGGGAAGATCATGCAGTTTCCGCTGAGGATCATGGCCGGATTCGATATTGAAACACTGTTGGCATAGAACAGCGGCAACGGATTATAAAGGCGCTCGCATTCCCGGCGCACGGTCATCATGCCGCCGGCGCGAAGATAGCGCTCGCCCGCATAGAACAGGTATTCGTTGCTGATCATGCAGCCCTTGGGCATCCCCGACGTGCCGGACGTAAAAAGCAGAACGGCTTCGCTGTCCCGGTTGACGCTCGCGGATGACGCCGCATGGCGTGCACGCGACAAGGCACTGAATTTCGAAAGCCCTACGACGGGGATGGGCGGTTCCTGGCTTTGCGCTACCGCGTCGGTGTCGGCCACGCGTTGATCCAAGACCACGGCAAGATCGCATTCCGACGTGGTGAACAAATGGGCCATGTCGCGGTAGCGATAGTCAGGATTGATTGGAACCACACAAACGCCCAACCGGTTGAGGGCCAGGAAATGCACCATGAATTCCGGCCGGTTCTCCAGAAGCAGTGCCACCCGGTGGCCGTGGCCGTAGCCCGCCGCGCTATATGTCTCGGCGGCCCGTTGGACATGTCCTGCAAGTTCGCCATAGGTCCATTCCAATCCGGTGGGAGCATAGTCTCGACCGGGTGAGGACGGAATGGCGACGCACGGTAGAGCGGGATTGTCGTCTGCGACCGCCTGAAAGGCGTCGTCGAGGGTTTTCCAGTCGGGTTTTACATATGTCATATCGTCCTTCGACATTATGCCGCTCCCACGGGACGGAAGACCGTCGGTGGGGTGGAAGCGTTGCTGGTCGGCGGAACAAGTTCGACCGACAAGCCGATCCGCAAGTCGCTGTCGGTTGCGCCTTCCAGGTTAGCGACAAGCCGAATACCGGGGGCTTCTTCGAAAGTGATAAGCGCCACCACATAGGGCAATTTATCCGTGAAGCGTTTGTCGAAGGCATGCCTTACGACGGTCCAGCTCCAAACTTTGCCGGTACCGCTGACCGGTCGCCAAGTTATCCGGTCACTCAGGCAATGCGGACAGAGCGGCATCGGATACCAGTGGCTCCGGCCGCAGGCTTTGCAAAAGGGGAAAGAGATTTTCCCGGATCTCAGGCCTTCGAAGTATCCGACGAACTCGGGGTTTATGTCCGTTTGCATCCTTCGGAACCTCCTCAGCTGCCAAGTAGCAACACGCCGTAGTCGGGCACCGAAAGGCCGGCCACCAGGCCGACCTCGGCATCTTTGACCTGCGCGTCGCCCGCATCGCCCCGCAATTGCCGGACCGCCTCCACGACATGTTCGGCGCCGAGCAGGTAGGAATGTGCCAGCAATCCGCCATGCGTGTTGACCGGAAGTCGACCGTCGATGCCGGTCCCTTGCTCACGCACGAAGGCACCCGCTTCTCCCTTCCCGCAGAACCCCAAATCCTCGATCTGCATCAGGCAAGATATCGTGAAACAGTCATAGACTTCGGCGAAGTCGACGGCGTCCAGGCCGATATCTGCGTCAGCCAAGGCCCTCCGGCATGCTTCGCCCGCGCCCGGTATGGTTAGCAACTGTTCGCCCTGGGTGAAGACGTCGTCCCCACTGATGGGTTCGCTAGCGAAGCCACACCCAAGAACCTTGACCGGCTGTTTGGCGCAATCCTTGGCCCGGTCCATCCGTGTCATGACATAAGCGACGGCACCATCGGAGATCAGGCAGCAATCGGCGGCCCGCAGCGGATCGGATATCATGCGCGAGGCATAGTAGTCGTCGACACTGAGTGGCTTCTGCTGCTGCGCATTACCGTTGCGCCGGGCGTTGTCCCGTTGGGTCGTGGCGATGGCGGCTAGATCCGCCTCGGTCATGCCGTAGTCGTGCATGTAACGCCGTGCCAACAGGGCGAAGTAGGAAGGCTGTCCGTTGAAGCCGACCGGCTTCTCAAAAGCCATCTTGGCAGGATAGATGTCGTGGAACCCGTACGGTCCGCTGGTGCGGGTGCCCCAATCCACACCGAAGTAACAGACCACGACATCGGCCTGTCCGGACAGCAATGCCATACGGGCCAATTTCGGTGCGCAAACATTGCCGGCGCCACCGTAGGAGATGCCCGCGTCGAAACGGCGGGAGATACCGAATTGGGCTGCCAGGTATTCACGCGGGACGCTGGTCGGCATAATGACGCCATCGGTGACGATACCGTCGACTTCTCGTGGCTCGATGCCGGCATCTTCCAACGCCAGGTGCACTGCCTCAATGGCCAGCGCGCGAACGCCAAGATCAGAGGATCGGACGGGGGCCGTCTGTCCGACCCCGACTATGGCAATGTTATCTTTCATCCAAGCACCCTTCAGGCATCTTTGCGCCAGCATACCGTTGTTGTGAGAGTATCAGCCGCATTTGCTGCCGCCCAGCACGCTGTCGTCATCACTAAACACGCAGGCCTAACCGTTTGGGATGACGTTGATCTATCGAGGAGGGCGCAGGTCGCCATCCAGGATGCACTGATTACCGCATGGCTAACGGTCAGAATGCTGGACAATCAAGGGACGAGGCATTGAGGCCTGAATGTGCCGTGCCCTCTAGGCCGCGACAACGGCGGCGTCTTGGCGCTGGATCCAGCCACCGCCCAATACCGTGTCGCCGTCGTAGAAGACGCAGGCCTGACCGGCCGACACGCCGTATTGCGCATCGCCGAAGCGGACGATGACGTCCCCCAGCGCGTCGGCGCGCACGGTGGCCGGAACGGGCGCCATGGTGTTGCGGATCTTCACCGTCACGGGCCGTGGCGTTCCCGTCAGCTTTTCCGAACCCAGCCAATTGACGGCGGTCAGGTTGATTTCGTCGACGGCCAAAGCGTCCCGCGGCCCGACCAGGACGCGGTTCGTGGCCGGGTCGATCCGAACCACATAAAGCGGGTCGCTGTCGCCGGTGGAAGATCCATCCGGGTTCCTGCCGCCGATACCCAGGCCTTTGCGCTGGCCGATCGTATAATTCACGACGCCGTCGTGGCGGCCGAGCAGGGTGCCGTCCAGATGCACGATATCGCCGGGCTTGCCGGCGTCCGGCCGGAACTTGGTGACGACGCTGGCATAGGACCCGTTGGGCACGAAGCAGATGTCCTGGCTGTCGGGCTTGT
>CAYGKA010000077.1:0-17763 GCA_964350445.1 uncultured Flavobacteriaceae bacterium | reverse complement strand
GTCGTCGTGATCGGCGGGGGCGTTGTCGGTGCCTCGGTTCTGTATCACCTCGCCAAATACGGTTGGACGGATGTGGCGATCGTTGAACGCTCGGTGCTGACGGCGGGGTCCTCCTGGCATGCGGCGGGCGGTGTGCACGCGCTGAACGCCGATCCCAACATGGCCGCCCTCCAGGCCTATACCATCGACCTGCTGTCGGAGATCGAAAAGGAATCCGGGCAGGATATCGGCCTCCACATGACCGGCGGCATAACCGTGGCCGCCGACCCGAACCGTTGGGAATGGCTGCAAGCCGCCTATCGCATATTCCAGACCATCGGGATCGAGGATTGCTATCTGATGACCCCGGCGGAGGTGAAGGAAAAATGCCCAATCATGGACATCACCGGTGTGATCGGCGGCCTTTGGGCGGATCGGGAAGGTTATCTCGACACCACTGGTACGGTGCATGCCTATGCCAAGGCCGCGCGGATGATGGGCGCGGAAGTGATCGAACATAACCGGGTGATGGACCTGCAGCAGCGGGCCGACGGGTCCTGGGACGTGATCACGGAAAAAGGCAACATCCACGCCGAGCACGTGGTCAACGCGGGCGGGCTCTGGGCGAAGCAGGTGGGCCGCATGGTGGGCCTCGACCTGCCGGTCTCTCCCTTGGAACACCACTATCTCGTCACCGACGATATTCCCGAAGTCGCGGCGCTCGACTTCGAAGTGCCCATGACCGTCGACCTGGAAGGGTTCACCTATCTGCGCCAGGATCAGAAGGGCGTGCTGTTGGGGATCTACGAGGTCAATCACAAGCACTGGAACATGGATGGCGCGCCCTGGGAGTACGGGTTCGAGCTGATCCAGGAGGATTTCGACCGGATCGAGAAGGAATTGGAGATGGGGTTCAACCGCTATCCCTGCCTTCAGGAGGTCGGCGTTAAGCGCTGGGTGAACGGCGCTTTCACCTTCTCGCCCGACGGCAACCCACTGGTCGGCCCGGTGCCGGGCATGCGAAACTACTGGCTCGCTTGCGGCGTCATGGCGGGATTCCTGCAGGGCGGTGGCGTCGGCAAGACCCTGGCGGAATGGATGATCCACGGGGATACGGAGGCCGATGCCTGGTCGATGGATATCGCACGCTATGGCGCTTTCACCTCCAACCGCGAATACATCAAGCAGACGACGGGTCAGTTTTATTCCCGCCGTTTCGTGATGACATACCCGAACGAGCAGCTCCCCGCCGGGCGGCCCCTGAAGAAGGCGCCTGCCTATGACGGTATGACCGCTGCCGGTGCGCAATGGGGGTGCAGCTGGGGTTTGGAAATTCCGCTGATGTTCGGCCCGCCGGGCTTCAAGGAAACGCCGACACTGAAGCGGTCAAACGCGTTCGATGTTGTCGCGCAGGAATGCAAGGCGGTGCGTGAAGCCGTCGGCTTGCTCGATATCACCGGTTTCTCCCGCTACGAGGTGGCGGGACCGGATGCGGAAAAATGGCTCGACAATCTGATGGCGGGCCGGCTGCCGAAACCGGGCCGTGCGCGCTTGGCGCCCATGCTCTCGCCCGAAGGCAAGTTGAAGGGGGACCTTACGCTTTTCAACTGGGGTGACGGCAGTTGGTGGATCATGGGGTCCTATTATCTACGGCAATGGCATATGCGTTGGTTCAACGACCATGTTCAGGGCGATGTGCAGGTCCGCGATATCTCGGACACTATTTGTGGATTCTCGCTCGCCGGACCCAAGGCGCGGGACGTGCTCGGCAAACTCACGCATCGGGATGTCGGCCATGCGGCGCTGCCATTCATGGGTTGTACGACAATGGATGTCGGTCTGATCCGCGCCAAGGTCGGCCGCCTCTCCGTGGCGGGGGAGCTGGGGTATGAGATAAATTGCAACGCGCTGGAGCACGTTGCGCTGCGCGACATGCTGCTGGAAGCGGGCGCGGAGTTCGGCTTGCGCGAATACGGCTTCTACGCGTTGAACTCCCTGCGCCTGGAAAAGAGCTTCGGGATATGGAACGCCGAATTCATGCAGGCCTATACGCCGGGCATGACCGGCATGGACCGTTGGATCGATTTCGACAAAGCCAATTTCACCGGCCGCGACGCGGCGCTGGCGGAGAAGGAAGGCGGAACCGCGCCGAGCAAACTGGTTACCCTGGAAGTCGATGCGGATGGCGCGGATGCGTCGGGTTACGAACCGATCTGGAAGGAGGACAGGCGCGTCGGCTATGTCACCTCCGGCGGCTACGGCCACACGGTCGGCAAGTCGCTTGCCATGGCGCTTGTCGATCCGGGCCTCACCGCACCCGGGACCGAGCTCTCCGTCCATGTCGTCGGTGTCGAACGGGGTGCCAAGGTAATCGAGGCGTCGCCCTATGATCCGACGGGTTCCGCAATGCGGGGATGAACTGCGGTTTAAGTTCTCAGGAAACCGGCTTTAGGACCGTATGCGCGATGGTGCGGTGAATGGACTTCGCCGTGGCGGCTTGAGACCAGCCGCATTCTCCGACCAGCAGGTCCCAGTACTGGACCGAGCACGACGCCCAGACGTATTCCGCGGCCTTGCGGGGCGTCCATCCTTCAGCCAGGGCGCCGTCGCGTTTGAGCGACTTCGTAAGCGTCTCGAAAAAATCCAGCAACTCGCCCATCCGGTCCTTCCATGCATCGGCGGCATCGGAATCGGTGGCGCGCAGGCGGATCAGATCCGTTGCTACCGGATGAATCTTCGGCACGAAGGCAAGCCAAGCGTCAAGACAGGCCTGAAGTCTGGCGGCCGGGTCTGTTTCCGCCATGCCGGCTGCGAATCCTTCCCAGATTTCAAATCGTTCGTCGGCACGGCGGACCAGGGCGACCAGCAATGTGCCCCGGGATCCGAAATAGTGGTGCACGAGCTGCCGGGTTACGCCGGCGGCCTGCGCGATTTCCGCCATTGGCACCGTAGACCCGCGTTCGGTCATCAGGTCCCAAGCGGCATCCAGGATCTCGGACTTGGTGCGGTTCGATTTTTTATTTTTTGACATGTGTAAAATTATACCTAATTTGTCGCGTGACAAATGATAAGGAGAACTCACGATGACGGCAAAGCAAGATATCGAAGGCTGCATGGCCAGGTTATTGGGCCGGTTCGGCAACGGCGCGGATGGATCGTCGCCGACGGCGGCGGAATGGCGGCGCATTCTGGAACGGGATGCCGACCGCTCGATCACGGTGATCAACTTTTTCAAACTGCGGGAAACGGCCCGCTACCCGGCGGGCGTTGATTTTACCGGATCCGGCAAGGATGCGTTCGACCGGTATGCGTCAGTCAGTGTGCCATCCATGCAAAGCACCGGCGGGGAGTTCTTGTTCGTCGGCCCGGTCGAAGGCAGTTTCATGGGCGACCAGCCGGATTGGGACATCGCCGCGATCGGGCGCTACCCGAACACCCGGGCGCTGTTGGCCCTGTTTGAGATAGAGGCCTATCGCGACTGCTACATCCACCGCACCGCCGCCTGTGAAAGGCAGCAAGTCACGATCTGCGACGGGTGACGGGCTTGTTACCACGCCACCGGGAAATGTCGGCTAATCGCCGTTGAGCTTCAGCGCCTTCGCCATGGCCGGCTTTTCCCGTGCGGCGCGGAAGCAGGTGTTCAGGCCGGGAAAATCGGCCAGCAGTTGTTTCATGTCCGGATTCCACGTGATCAACATGACGGCGAACATGTCGCAAAGCGTGTAGCGGTCACCGAACAGGAAGGGACCGGCTTCAATCAGGCGCTTTTCGATCACTTTCCACTCTTCGGTGATGTTGATGCACGCCTGGGCTTTCACCGCATCGGCGGACGCCTGGTCCGCGGTGAAGCGGTGCGGATAGTAGAATTGCTTGTGCGCATTCTGCACCGTGGTGGTCAGGAAGAAGAAGGTGCTCAGGAATTTGCCGCGGATCGGGTCGTCAAGGGCGGGGGCGAGGTCGGTGCGCCCATGGGTCTCCGCCAGGTAGAGCATGATCGCGGCGCATTCATGCATCGCCTGGCCATTTGCCAGCTTCAGCGTTGGAACTTTTCCGGCCGGGTTCATGGCCAAGTATTCCGGCTTCAGATGTTCGTCCTTGTAGATGTCTACCGGCACGATTTCATGCGCGACGCCAATCTCCTCCAACACCGCTTGCGGCCCGAACGCGGCCGTTTGTGCGCACCAATAAAGCTTATACATGCCCAATCCTTTCCCCTGCCGAAGCAGCCCCATATCGCAGGGAAAGGATGTCAGGTGTCGGCGGTAGGCGAAAGACCAAAGCGTGGGGATTTGAACTCGGCGGCCGCCGCCCCACCGGTCGTCGAAAGGCGGCAGGGCGGCGGCGCTTTGAGGTTGGTTCCAGGGTCTATGGTCATTCCCCAGCCGTCATGCCGCGGACGATCCCCAGCAGGCGTTCGGCGTAGACGAAGTTCGCCTGTGTGCAGAGATGTTCCGAGATACGCACAAGGTCGCCTGCCTCGGCCCGAGTCTTCGGCACGACCGCAGCATCCGCTGTGGCCTTTTTTTTTGCGTCTTCGACCGCCTGAATGCAGGTCTTTTTGTCTTTGACCACTTGGGCCATGGCCGGCGTGGCGGAAAGCGCCAGGACCGCAACAAATGGAACTAGAAGCGCACGCATTGGGATTACCCTTCTTGAGGTTTGTGCGTGCCTTATATGGTGCGCGGCAAATCGCGGGCGTAACGGTATTTTCACATGCCGCCCGCTCAGCGCCGCGCAAGCTGCGCATGGCTCCTCAGCCCAGAACCCGACCGGCCACCGCGTCCAGCTTCGCCGCCATGGCGGGGTCGCGGGCCTCGGGTGCGGTGATCAGCGCTGCGTCCAGCACCGTGTCGGTGCCGCAGGTGGGTTCCGTTTCCCAGGCGTTGATGGTCTCGACCAAGAATTTGGTGAGCGCGCGGGCCTTGTCCGCGTTGTCGTGCAATGTTTTCACGACAAGCGCGACATCCACCGTGTCATGGTCCGGATGCCAGCAGTCGAAATCCGTCACCATGGCAACGGTTGCGTAGCGGATTTCGGCCTCCCGCGCCAATTTTGCTTCCGGCATGTTGGTCATGCCGATCACCGATGCCCCCCAACTGCGGTAGAGTTCCGATTCCGCCAAGGTGGAGAATTGCGGGCCTTCCATCACCACATAGGTGCCGCCCCGGTGATGCGGAATGCCGAGTTTCTTCATGCCTGCTTCGGCGATGTCGCCGATCCAGCTTGAAACCGGATGAGAGAGTGGCACATGAGCGACCATGCCTTTGCCGAAGAAACTCTTCTCCCGCGCGAAGGTGCGATCAATGAACTGGTCGGTAATCACGAAGGTGCCCGGCGGCAGGTCCTCGCGCAGCGATCCGACGGCGGAAAGCGAGATGATGTCCGTAACACCGCAGCGCTTCAGGGCGTCGATATTGGCGCGGTAATTGATCGTCGTGGGCGATTCCACATGGCCGCGCCCGTGCCGGGGCAGGAAGCAGACCTTGGTGTCGCCGATCCGGCCTTCCAGGATTTGGTCCGACGGTTTGCCCCAAGGCCCCTCTACCGTGCGCCAGGCGGCATCCTCCAGCCCGTCGATCGCGTACAGACCGCTGCCGCCGACCACGCCCAAGACCTTCTTAGCCATACCAAGTCTCCCTTCTCCGGAACAGGCAATCAGGTAACGGGCTGGACGCTGCGCCGTCAAACGGGAATCGGTGCGTTTCGGGCGCTTCATTGACAAGGGCCGGGCTTGGGGCCAAACAGACGCCGATTTCAGAAAGGGACCAGTCGGCGGATGGCCGGAACGGATTCGACACAGTTGGGCGCCCTGCCGGACGGCGGGCCGGTGATTATTCTGGTGAAGCCGCAGTTGGGCCAGAATATCGGCATGGTCGCCCGCGCAATGCTGAACAATGGGCTTGCGGAACTTCGCCTGGTCGCCCCGCGGGACGGTTGGCCGAACCCGGAAGCGGTCGCTGCGGCGGCCGGTGCGGACCTGGTGATCGAAAACGCGGCGGTCTTTGAGACGACGGCGGAGGCGGTCGCGGACCTGCAGCGGGTCTACGCCACGACGGCGCGACCGCGCGGCATGGTGGGGCGGGTACTCACGCCCCGTGTTGCCGGCGGCGAGTTCCTGGAGGTCTATAAGGAAGGGCAGCGCTACGGTGTATTGTTCGGGGGCGAGCGCGCGGGCCTGGACAATGATGACATCACGCTGGCGGACACGATCATAGAAGCACCGCTGAACCCTTCCTTCCGCTCGCTGAACCTCGCTCAGGCCGTCCTGCTGGTGTCCTATGAATGGTATCAGAACCGGGTCGATGTTCCGGATGAACGGCTTGAAGCGGGGAATTCCGAATTGGCCGGCAAAGAGGAGTTGCTGAACTTCCTGACCCGTCTGGAAGCCTCGCTGGAAAAGGGCGGCTTCTTCAAATCGCCGAACCTGCGACCGGTGACGGTGCGGAACATCCGCAACATGTTCCAGCGCGCCAACCTGACCAGCCAGGAAGTGCGCACCCTGCACGGCATCGCCGAGGCGCTTCGGCGGGCCGGGCGCCAGGAATAGGGCGGGTTTCCGGCGTTTTACGGCCGGAATAGGTTTGACAATAACTGCCTGGTCCCTATAGTGCGGCCGCTTTCCGGGAATGTGGCGGGTTGCCCTTGTTTTCAAGGTCTTTCCGCACGCCGCCTTACCCAAGTGAATTTGAAGCTTACGTTTCAATGGCTTGGGGCAAGGGTCGGACTACCGGGACATGAATACCAACCGATGTTAAAACGGGAAAATTGAACCATGAGTAAGCGCATTTCTGCGAAGTATAAGATTGACCGCCGTTTGGGCGTGAACCTTTGGGGTCGCCCGAAGAGCCCCTTCAACAACCGCGAATATCCCCCGGGTCAGCATGGCCAGCGCCGCCGCAAGGCGTCCGACTTCGGCACCCAGCTGATGGCGAAGCAGAAGTTGAAGGGCTATTACGGCAATATCGGCGAGAAGAAGTTCCACAAATATTACGAAGAGGCCTCCCGCCGCAAAGGCGACACGGGTGAGAACCTCATCGGTCTGCTGGAGCACCGCCTGGACGCCGTCGTCTACCGTGCCAAGTTCGTACCGACCGTTTTCGCCGCGCGCCAGTTCATCAACCATGGTCATGTCATGGTGAACGGCGTCCGCGTCAACGTTCCGTCCTTCGCGCTGAAGCTGGGCGATGTCGTCTCCATCCGTGACAAGAGCAAGAATATCGGCCTCGTCCTGGAAGCGACCAGCAGCACCGAACGCGATGTTCCCGATTACATCGATGCCGATCACAACAAGCTGACGGCCGCGATCAACCGGACGCCGAAGCTGGAAGACGTGCCTTATCCGGCGCATATGGAACCGAACCTGGTCGTCGAGTTCTACTCGCGCTAAGTCCTGCCGGTTTGCAGAGTTTCAAAGGCCGGGCGCCCATGGGTTGCCCGGCCTTTCTGCGTCTTGGCCCCGCCGCTTGGCGGGTGGGTTTTCGGCGGTCAGTACAAAATGCTTTCCTTGTACCTGCGTTTCATCAAAGGTGGGTTCAGCAACCCGTTCTCTTCAATGACCTTTTCATCAATCAGCCGTTCGTAGGCGGCGTTGAACGCGTCGAGGGTCTTGGATTTTTGCTTCCGGACCCATAGAACGACATTCTTATAGAACAGCGGTCTGTATGAATATTGCTTCGTGGGAGCGACCTGATTCAGGTACCAGCGGAAGTCCTCTCCACCCCACAACAGTCCCGCTCTGTCTCTCGCAAACATCAACACGGCTGTTTCAACGTCTTTCGCCTTGTAGAGCTTGATTTCCTCTCCTTCGGCCATTTCGTCCAAACGCGGCAGGAAGCTGTAGGGAGAGCGCATGCCGTTGACCACGATCAGCTCTCGTCCGAGCATCTCCTGTTCGACGGCAGGGATGTCGTTGAAGTCGGATGTTGAAAACAGTCCCGCCGACCATCCCGCATGCCAATCGCTGACCAAACAGCAGTCCTTGAATTGTCCCAGGTCCAAGGTGACCAACGCATCGACGCGGCCCTGATTCAACTCGCTATAGGCTCTCGCCAATGGGACCACTTTGAAACTGCAGGCGATCTCAGCCTCTTCGCATATGGCTTTGACGGTTTCTCCCATCGTGCCGGAGAATGAATTGTCGTCGGCCAGATGCAGCAGCGGCGGGAAGGAAAACGACGCTATGACAAGCTCCTGCTTGGCATTCCCTTCCGCGTAGGCTGCATTGAACCCATAGCAAGGGGTACAGATCAAAGCGACGCGCAGAATGTAAGAAAGTAACCGCATGAGGCTTGAATTACCGTCAGTTTGACGCCGTGTCATCAGTTCAGCGGCGTCTGCGAAAGCGAATGGTGATCGACCCGGCCGAAACATAGCATCCATGCCCGATCATTTCCGGCTGCAGGCCATCGCCGCGAAATATTCCGCATAGGCGTCCAGGTTCGGTTCGTCCGCGTCGATGAACATGACCTCGGCCAAGCGGTGGTGGCGGCCTGTGACCGTGTCGTACCCCTTGCGCGCGCGCCACAGGTCGTGGATCGTCCGTTTAAGATAGGTTTCGTCCTGCGCGTTCAGGTAAGGCGTATCGCGCCACGGATTCGCGCGTTCCCCACCATGGCATACCTCGCACCGTTCCACGCCGTCGGGCCTGGGCGGCGTCGCCCCTGCATTGGTCTTGCAGGCCTTGCTCGAGAAGAACTTGGCGATCGACCGCAATTGCAGGGTCGACAAGCGCTTGCCCAGGTCGTTCATGACTTCGTGACGGCGGGCCGCGACGACTTCCCCATCATAGACCACGACGCCCAGTTTGAAGTGGTTCAACTGCTGGGCCAGATACTTCTCCTTCTGGCCGGCCAGCCGCGGCACGCCGGGGATGGGAATCGTGCCGTCGACACTGTGGCATTGCAGGCAGCCAAAGGCGGAAATCAGCTGCTCGGCCGTGCCCTCTTCCGCGGCGGCCGGCGTGGTCTGCGCCAGGACGGCGAGCATCGACAGCAGGCAGGCTGCGACGAGCCCTGACAATCGGGCGGATCGCGCGGATCGGGCGTCTATACCGCGCACCGGCAGGATTGTGCGAACTCTCGGCATGGCTGCTCCGGTAGTGGATAGGGTTTTCGACGGCCTATCATGCGTCCAGCCGCGAAAATTGGAAACCCACCGTCGGTAGTAAGCGGCGATTGGTCCCCTTTGCGGGCCCGGCCGCTAGGTTTTCTCCGGATCGTCCGTGTCGGGATTCATGTCCATTGACGGGCTATCGTTGTAGCCCCCGTCGTTATAGTCGGGCAGGTCGTCGTCCCGGCCGCGCACGGGCGCGCGCCCCTCATAGATGCTGGACGCGTGAATGGCGTCATGCATGCGCGGGTCCAATTGGCCGATGACCGGGCTGGACGCCGGCAAGCCGACGAAGTCCTGCTTGGATTCCTGCGGATTCGCCCGCCGGATCTGGGTGCGGATCAGGACGAAGGCGACCAGACAGAACATCACCGAGGCTGAATAGTAGAACAAACCGCTGGGCCCGAACGCTTTCATTGTGAAACTGGCCGCTGTGGGGCCGACGACAGCGCCGGCCGCCCAGGCGAGCAGCAGGCTTGAGCTCATGGCCACCATCAGGTCGAGCGGCGCGCGGTCCGCCGCATGCGATACGCAAATGGCATAAATCGAAAATGAGATGCCGCCCCAAACGCAGAACAGGGCAGCTTGGACCAAGTCCGGCAAGCCCGAAGCGAAGATGACGGCAATCGACAAAGCCATCACCATCGAGGCGCAAAAAGCGATCACCAAGCGACGGTCCATCCGGTTGGACAACCATCCCAGCGGCCATTGGAAGGCGAGGCCGCCAAGCTGCATGCCCGCCATGATCACGGCGATCGTCGCCGGTGAAAGGTCTATGGACGTGGCATAGGTGGGGATCAGGCTGATGACGGCGCCGTTGACCAGACCGATCGCCACGCAACCGACCACCGCGGCGGGCGCGATCTTGTAAAGTGTGACCACCCCCAAACGTTTCAGGGACGGGATGTTCGGGCTGGGACCTCGGGTCAGCGCCATGGGGACCAGCGACATCGAGCAGAAGGCGCAGATGATCATCAGGAAACCCGGCCCGTTGACGTCGCCGTATCCAAGCATGAGGGGGCCGACAGCCATCGCGCCCTTGGTCACCACCATGTAGATCGACAGTACGTTCCCGCGGCTCTCGGCCGGCGTGCGCTCGGTGATCCAGCTTTCGATTACGGTCGTCAGACCGGCCATGCAGAACCCGGTCGCCGCCCGGACGCCGGCATACAGAAAGACATTCGTGTCGATGGCGAGCGCCAGGATACCGGTGCCCATCACCGCCGCAAGCGCCGCATAGGCCCGGATATGCCCCACCGTGCGGACCAACTTCGTCGCGACGATGCAGCCGATCAGGAAGCCGATCGCATAGCCCGTGCCCACGAAGCCGACATCGGTAGCGGGCAGGCCGGCATCCGTCATCCGCAAGGGGACGATGATCGTCAGAATCCCATTGCCGCCTTGCAGCAGGATGGCGCTCAAGACGACGGCGCCGACAACGAGTATCGATGGCTTCTGGAGAAAGGCCATCCGCTGCACCTCTTGAAATTTACCCCAGTCTTGCCCGGCGGGGTCGAAAAATAAGGCCGCAGATTGCGGCCTTATGCAAGTTACCAGAGATTTCCCGGATCGACGGTCAGTTGTCCGCCGCCTTCAGGACACGGCCTTCGGCCGCCATTCGCTTGCGCTCTTCCAGCAGGTTGTCCAGCCAGTCTGGGTCCATTTCGGGGACGGATGACAACAGCAGGTCCGTGTAATCAGTATGCGGCGGCTCGAACATTTCGTCCTTGGGCCCAGCATCGTTGACCTCGCCCTGCAGCATCACGACGACTTCGTCGGCGATGGCGCGAACCGTCGCCAAGTCGTGCGTGATGAACATATAGGCCAGGTTCAGCTCGCTTTGCAGCCGGTCCAGCAGTTTCAGGATTTCCTCCGCGACCAATTGGTCGAGCGCCGATGTCACCTCGTCGCAGATGATCATCTCAGGCTCGGCCGCCAAGGCGCGGGCGATACATATCCGTTGTTTCTGCCCGCCGGAAAGTTCGGTCGGGTACCGGTCGATATACTCGTCCGGATTCATTTCGATCATCGTCAGCAACTCGCGGGTTCTGTCTTCCCGCTGTTTTCCTGACAGCCCCAGATAGAAGGATAGCGGGCGGCCGATGACCTCCCGGATACGCTGACGCGGGTTCAAGGCAGTGTCGGCCATCTGATAAATCATCTGGACCTGCCGCAATTCGTCTTTCGTCCGTTTGCGGTAGTCGGCAGGAAGGGCCTGCCCCTTGAACTCGATGGTGCCCTCGCTTGGCGGTAGAAGGCCGGTAATGACGCGTGCCGTGGTGCTTTTGCCACTGCCGGATTCCCCGACAACCGCCACTGTCTGACCCTTGTGAACGTCGAAGCTCACACCGAACAGGACTGGCGTCGTGCCGTAGGCCGCGCTGACATTGTTCACGCGCAGCAGCGGCGTGGGGTCGGTCACTTCAAGTTGATGTTCCTTCTTGAAGGTCCGAACCGCGAGAAGCTGACGCGTATATTCTTCCTTCGGCGCGGCCAGCATTTCCCGCGTATTGCCTTCCTCGACCAGATTGCCGTGGCGCAGGACCATGATCCGGTCCGCCATCTGCGCCACGACCGCAAGGTCGTGTGTCACGTAGATCGCCGCGGTATTGAACTGTTCGACGACATCGCGGATCGCGGCCAGCACCTCGATCTGCGTCGTCACGTCCAAGGCCGTGGTCGGTTCGTCGAAGATGATCAGATCGGGCCGGCAAGACATGGCCATCGCCGTCATCGCGCGCTGCAACTGCCCGCCGGAAACCTGATGCGGGTAGCGGAAGCCGATCGTCTCCGCATTGGGCAGACGCAGCCGACCGAACAGCTCTATGGCGTCCTTTTCAGCCGTGGCGCGGTTGGAATATCCGTGCAGGATGGGCGATTCGGTGAACTGATCGATCAGCTTATGGGCCGGATTGAAATTGGCGGCCGCACTTTGCGCCACATAGGCGATACGCTTGCCACGCAAGGACCGCAGTTGCTCCGTTGAAGCGCCGAGCATATCGATTCCGTCGAAATTGATGGTGCCGCCGCTGATCCAACATCCGCCGCGGGTATAGGCCATGGCGGCCAGCCCGATGGTGGATTTGCCCGCGCCGGATTCACCGATCAGCCCCAGCACCTCGCCCCGCTTCAGGGTGACGTCGACGCCGTGGACAATTTCGATCTCTTCTTCCTCGACCCTTGCAGCGATTTTCAGGCCCTTCATTTCAAGAAGAACGTCGCCCTTGGCCCCGCGTTCGGTATTTGTTTCATCCGCCATGTGCTTAATCCTTCAATCCGCTGGTGAGGTGCAGGAACCAATCGACAACGAAGTTGACCGCCACGGTCAGCAGGGCGATGGCGCCCGCCGGAACCAGGGGGGTTACATCCCCGAA
This sequence comes from uncultured Flavobacteriaceae bacterium, assembly GCA_964350445.1. Taxonomy (GTDB): domain Bacteria; phylum Pseudomonadota; class Alphaproteobacteria; order UBA8366; family Aestuariispiraceae; genus Hwanghaeella. The sequence continues at coordinate 5,302 of CAYGKA010000077.1, read as the reverse complement.
GGTGATCAGTGTCGCATTGTCGCGCACCATGCTGCCCCAATCCGCCGTCGGCGGTTGCAGGCCCAGGCCCAGGAAACTAAGGGCGCTGATAAACAGGAAGACGAAGCAAAACCGCAGACCGAACTCCGCCACCAGGGGCGGCAGGATATTCGGTAGGATTTCGTGACGGATGATGTAGAGCAGGCCTTCGCCGCGAAGTTTCGAGACCTCGACGAAGTCCAACACCACGACGTTCATCGACACCGCTCGCGCCAACCGGAACACGGATGTCGAATAAAGTATCCCGATCACAAGGACCAGATTGATGACCGACGTGCCGATGATGGTCAGCACAAGGAGCGAGAAGATCAGGGTCGGGATGGCCATCATCACGTCGACGATGCGGCCCAGAAGCTGATCGACCCATCCGCCCAATGTGGCGGCGAGAAGGCCGAAGAAACTGCCGACCAAGAAGGCGACGGCTGTCGTGATGATCGCGATGCCCACCGTGTTCCGCGCGCCGTAGACGATCCGGCTCCACATGTCTCGGCCCAGATTGTCCGTGCCCAGAATGTAGGTTTCGCCCCAGGGTTCGAACTGATCGCCAACCACTTCCGTTTCACTGAACGGGGCGACGAACGGCGCGAAGATTGCGACGAAAATGTAGATTAGAATGACCACCATACCGAAAATTGCGGTCGGCGGGGCCTTCTTAAGAAGCTTTATCGTATCGTTCATAGTCTTTCCCCCACCGGATTAACGCGGATGCAGCAGCCGCGGATTACTCAAAATCGAAAGAATGTCCGCTGTGAGATTGAGCAAAATGTAAGTGACGGCAAAGACAAGGCAGCAGGCCTGAACCACCGGCATGTCCCGTTTGGAGACGCTGTCGACAAGCAATTGCCCAAGGCCCGGATAGACGAAGACGACTTCGACGATCACCACACCGACGATCAGATAGGCAAGGTTCAAGACGACGACGTTGATAATCGGCGCCAGGGCATTCGGCAGGGCGTGATGAACGATGACGTCGCGCCGCGGAACGCCCTTCAACGTGGCCATTTCGATGAACGGACTGGCCAGCAGGTTGATGATCGCCGCCCGCGTCATGCGCATCATGTGCGCGACCACGACCAGCATCAGGGTCAAGGCGGGCAGGAATGATCGGTAGACGTGTTCCCAGAAGCCTAGCTCAGGTCCGATGTTCGAAATGCTGGGGAACCAGCCCAAATTCACCGCGAACCACAGGATCAGGATATAGGCGACGAAGAATTCTGGTGTCGAGATGGTCGACAGTGTGAAGATGTTGACCAGGCGGTCGTACATGCTGTTGCGGTACAAGGCAGCCAGCACGCCGAGACCGATGGCGATCGGCACGGACATTACCGCTGCGATCGCTGCCAGGAACAACGTGTTGTAGAGCCGCGTACCCAGCAGTTCCGAGATCTCCCGCCCATTGGCGAGGGAGTTGCCCAGGTCGCCTTGGGCGACGTTGGCCAGCCATTCGAAGTATCTGATGTGGAATGGCCTGTCCAAGCCCAGTTGCGCGCGAAAAACCGCCACCGTCTCTGGTGTGGCCGATTGCCCGAGAACCTCTTGAGCCAAGTCGCCCGGCAGAAACTCGATTGCCAGAGAGATGATGAATGAAACGGCGAACAGCGTAATCAGCCCTAGGCCGAGTCGCTGAAAAATCATGGTGAAGATCGCTTGCATGGTTTGCTTGGCCGGATCGCCATGAGCTTGCGCCCATGCACCGGCAAATCCCCCTCGTTCTCAACCTCTGTTCCTGTTCAACCCAACGTCCGGCACGGCCGGATTTTGGACATTCTTTGCAGCTTGTATTAGCCAGCCGCTTTTCTTTATCGAAGCATGAAACAGGATAAGACCCATAAAAGGAAGTGAAATACGGCCACTTTTTACCGCGTTTGCGACCAGCGGAGGCATGCGGCCCTTTCGAACGCGGCGGATTTCGCGGCCTATGGGTTTTTTTTGGGGTCGGAAAGAAAAAGGCCCCGGACTTTCGTCCGGGGCCGATCTCACCGTTTTTGACGAGTTTTATCGGCTTAGGCGAACCACCAGCGCTCAAGCGCCTTGCCGCCATCCATGTCCCAGTTGGACGCGATGTTGGGGCCGTGGGCGACCTTCTTGTCGCGAACCCAGACATAGGCTGCGAACATCGGAACGACCACGCCGCCTTCGTCGCGGACGATACGCTGCATCTCGGAATAGATCTCCGCACGTTTGTTGGTATCAAGCTCCGACCGGCCTTCGATGAGCAGTTTGTTGAAACGCTCGTGCTCCCAGAAGGTATCGTTCCATTCCGCCCCGGACGCATAAGCCGTCGAGAACATCCAGTCTTCCGTCGGACGTCCGCCCCAGTAGCAGGCGCACCAGGCTTTCTTCATCCAGACATTCGACCAGTAGCCGTCGTTCGGCTCACGGACGATATTGATGTCGATCCCGGCCTTGGCGGCGTTCTCCTTGTAGAGAACCGCGGCGTCGACCGCGCCCGAGAAGGCCGAATCGGCCGCGCTCAGATCGACGGAAAGCGACGAAAGGCCCGCCTGTTTCAGGTAGTATTTGGACTTGTCCGGATCGAACGTGCGCTGTTCCAAGCTGGCGTCGTAATACGGGTTCGACGGCGCGATCGGATGGTCGTTCCCGACGGATCCGTAGCCCTTCAGAATGGTCTTCACCAGCAATTCACGGTCGACACCATGCTTCAGCGCCATGCGAACGTTGTTGTCGTCAAAGGGCTTCGTGTCGGTCCGCATCGGGAAAGTGTAGTGGCGCGTGCCCGTGACCTGTTCCAGTTCCATCTGCGGGTTGCGCTTCAGGAGACCGGCCGTCTTCAGGTCGGGACGGTCCATCATGTCGATTTCGCCGGTCGCCAAGGCGCTTTGCTTGGCGTTCAGATCCTTGATCGACAGGATTTCGACTTCATCGAAATGCGCCTTGCCTTCTTTCCAATAGTTGCCGAAGCGTTTCGCTGCCGAGCGCACGCCGGGTTCAAGGTTCTCAAGGACGTACCCACCCGTGCCGACACCGGATTGCCAATCGGCCTTCCCGTCCTTGGCGGGAACGATGGCCAGGTGGTAGTCGCTCAAAAGCAGCGGGAAGTCAGCGTTTCCACCATTGAGCTTGAAGATGACGCGGTTCTTGCCGTCGGCCGTCACTTCGGTGACCGGGGCCACGATCGGCTTTGCCGCCGACTTGGTCTCTTCGCCGCGATGGTGGTTGATGGATGCGATAATGTCTTCCGAGTCCATCGTCTTGCCGTTGTGGAACTCGACACCCTGGCGCAGGTTGAAGACCCATTCGCTAGCATCGTCGGAAGCTTCCCAGCTTTCCGCCAGTTCGCCGATCAGTTTACCGTTTTCGTCGATTTCCGTCAGATGGTTCCGCAGGGCGTAACCCAAAGTCAGCATGTATCCGTCTTCGAATGTAGCCGGATCGAGCGAATCCGTCGTGCCGCCATGGCCGAGGCCGATGCGTCCTGTACCGCCCTTCTTGGGCGTTGCCGCCTGAACGTCGGAAATGACGGAATTGGCGAAAGCGGCCGACAGGCCCAGGGCAGAGACGCCCTGCATGAACGAGCGACGGCCGATCTTGCCGCTGCGGAACAGGCTTTCCAATTGAGTTTTTTTGCGTGGATCAGTCACTTAAGTTCTCCCAAATATATCGAGCGCATTAGCGCTCCAAGACCCCAGATACGTCGTTGTATTCGTCGTCCGCTCACCACATTGGCAGCGGGACGCGTCGGGTGTTTCCCTTGGACGTGATGGCGTTATTCAAGCAGAAAGCCACTGGACAGGCAAAGGCCTGAGAGCGGCGACTACTATCGTATGGAGGACATGCGCGTTCTAGACCAGTTTTCGGGGGATGCTGCGGTGCCATCGCCTCTCGAACATCAATTCGTCACCTTCGTAGGCGGTGATATGGGCGGTCAATTCGAAGGCATCCGCGGTGGCGCGGCAGACGCCGCCGGTTTCGGTCCGGGTTTCCCAATAATCGCGTTCGGACTTCTGCGACCAGTTGACCTCCATCCGTGCCGATAACGGGTCGTCCGGCGATATGTCGTAACGTTCCCTGTGCGTGGAACTCGTCCTCAATCCATGCGTGGAATCTTCCACATCCCCATTGTCGTAGTCGATTTCCACATGCGACGTGCCCGCCGACAGGTCGTAGGTCACGTTCCGGCGCAGGCTGGAAGCGCGGTGTTCGGTGCGCTCGACCGGGGCCGCCATTTCCGCTTCCGGGAAGCGGACGTCGGGCTGGCCCGCCTCCTTGCGTGCCGGCAGAACCAGCGAGGATTGCCCGTTGTCGACCGTCACCGTGACGGGGGTGGGGGATGGCCAGATGAGGGGCCAATAGGCAGTCGAAACAGAAAGCCTGATGCGATGGCCCGGCAGGAAGCGATGACAGGTATTGTCCAACGGGATTTCCACCGCCACCCACTCACCGGCGGGCATGGGGGCCGGGGTGTCCGGGCCCTTCCGCTGGGACAGGTTGAAGACCGTGTAGGAAACCCGCATCACCGGTCCGTCCGGGGTGACGTCGCACAGCCGCACGGCCAGACTGGCCTGCGGCGCATCGGCCTTCAGGCGCAGCCTGACGACCGGGCGGCCTAGAATATCCAGTGTCTCTTCCAGCGGGACGGTATCCCAGACGACGGATTTCGCATCGTCGCTGCGCTGATCGTCGGGCTGGTCGGGGCCGATCCAGGCGAAATATTCACCACCGAAGGCGCCTACATCCTGCGGCGAGTTGATTTCGATCGCCAGTTCCCGTCGATCCGCCGTCCCTTTCGGCACCAGCCGGCGCCCGGCCAGGAAAAGTTCCTGTTCGGCGATATTGGGGGAGGGCCATTCGGGTTCGGAAACCCATGACCCCTTGGCCATCGGCAGCTTGGCGGCGGGTTTCACTCCTTCGCGCCGGAACACGCGCAAATCCGGGTCGTTCTCGACGCCGGTGTCGATCCCTTTCAGCCAGCGGTCCCACCAGCGAAGCGCTTCCTGCAGAAAGCCGATCTGCGGTCCGGGCACGCCGAAATTCGGATAGAGATGAACCCAGGGCCCGAGGATTCCTTTCCGCGGTGCCTGCAGCTTTTCCAGGATGTTCATCACGGCGTTGATGTAGCCGTCCGCCAGCCCGCCGACGACCAGCACGGGCGCCTTGACCGCACTCCAATCCTCGCAGATCGATCCGTGCCTCCAGTAGTCGTCTCGGTGCTGGTGACCCATCCAGGTTTCTGCAAAATGCGGCATGTTCTCCAGCCTTTTCAGCCAGATCTCCCGCCATTTGTCGCCGACCAGGTCGGGGT
>CAYGKA010000076.1:0-17889 GCA_964350445.1 uncultured Flavobacteriaceae bacterium | reverse complement strand
ACATTGACGATTACCGAAGGTTCGTCCTGCGACAACATCGCCGGCAGGAAGGCCCGTACGCCGCCTTCGACGCCCCAGAAATTGACTGCCATCGCGCGATGCCAGTCATCCAAGTTTGCATCGATCCCGCCACCCGCCCGGGTCACCGCATTGTTCATCAAGAAATCGACACTGCCGAAGCGTGTCAAAGCCCAATCGCGCAGTACCTCTATCTGTTTGAAATCGGCAACGTCGGTCGCGACGGGATGGACCTGACCGCGGGCTTCCGCCGCGACAATTTCGGACGCATCCGCAAGGTCTTCGGCATCCAGGTCGGCCATTACCACGTTCATACCGATCGAGGCAAAGGTGCGGCAGGCGGCCAATCCGATCCCACTGGCGGCCCCCGTCACCACAGCGGTCTTGCCCGTGGCGACGGCAGGATGGCTGGAATTTTCCGTTCCTGTCATGGCGTTTCTTTACCCACTCAGTTGAACGATCCGTACCGCAAGCAGAATACCAAGGGCGAAGCGGAACGCCACCCGGAAGGTGAGATTGAGGTACCGCCGGATCAAATCACGGTCCCATCTCGATTGCCTTCGGGCAAAAGACCGGTCCATTTCCGCCGCCATGCCGAACATCAACGTGGAGAATGTTTCGACCACCAGCGCGACGAAGACGACCGCATAAAGTGTCAGCATCAATCAGCCATGCGCATTGCGCCCCTCACACCCTGTTGATCCTTACCATACTCAACGGGGCAACCGAACCAATGAAACAAAGATCGATAGAGATCATAATCCTTGGTTGTATAGTGTTTGTGTCTAGAATAGTGAACTGTTGCCTGATTGGCGGAAGGCGCAAAGGGCATTTCATTTGAAGCGGGGGACTGTTCCATGCGCAAATTCATACTCGTCTTCCCAGGCTTGCTTTTGGCGTTGGCCCTGGGACTGTTTTTTGGTTATCCCCCCTATGTGGAAAGCCGTCTTGTGGCGGAGATCGACCGCTACAACGAGGAATATCCGGACAGGACCCTCGTCGTCTCGGACCTCACGGCCGATCCCTGGACGTCTACGGTTTCGGCCTCGCAAATCTCCGTGCAAACTCCCGAACTGACGGCCGGTATGTCCGACGTGATAATGCAGGTTGAGAGTTTCCTGCTGTTTACCCCTGTTCGGATCGTCAATTCGTTCACAACGGGAAACTTCTCGGGCAAAGATAGCGGGACTGGAGCGGAAATCGCCTCGGATCGGTTTGAAATGAACGGTGTGGATATATCGGGGCAACAAGCCATCACCGGCGTCTTGGAAACCGTGATATTCGCCGATGCGCTGTCCTCAGCAGAGTTCAAGTCGATGGTCATGGAGGGCGGCACTGTCACAGACGCCAGCGATGGCACCGCAACTTTCGAGCGGCTGACCATGACCGGCCTGAATGACGGGATACTCGGCGAATTCACAATCGTCGGCTTGGATTTCGCGGACGCCGAGCAAGAAGTGCGCTTCACGAAACTCGCCATTTACGATATCGACACCGCCGATCTGGACGGATTTGGCGTTGATCCCGATCTGATATGGGTCCCGTCCGCATCCGATAACCCGCGCTCGCAAATCCTGGAATTTGGCGAGTTCCTGCTTGAGGGTGCGGTGGTGGTGCCGGCGAATGGAAAGGTCGACGCAGTGTCCGTCGACCGGCTATCGGTGAAGGCGCTGAGCTACGCCCCGGATGCATCGGTGGCGGTGGACGCGGCTTCCATCCTGGAATCCCTGAATGTCGATTTGGTTGAGGCCGAGGGAATTTCGGTGACCGGCACGGAGAAAAACACGGGAACGATCGGGACGTACAGCCTTTCTGGACTGTCGGGCGGCATCATGGGCCGGATGGCCATCGGCGGGACAAGTTTCGTATCGGACAAGGGCAAGGCGACAATAGGATCCTTCGTGATCGACACGATCAATCTCGGCGCCATTGCCAAGTTGGACAAGCGTCGAAAGCTCGGGAAGACGGATCGACCAAAAGTCATGGACGTCTTCAACGCCTTCGTCTTCGGCGGGTTCGATATGGAGGATGTGAGCTTCGACAGCGCGGACGGCAGCATCACGAAGTTCGGCAATCTCTCATTGCGGGAGCTGGAGTATTTCCAAGGAATTCCGGTTGGTGCGACATTGACCGTCTCGGACAACTATCAATTTCTGCCCAAGGATATGATCGAAACGGAACTGTCGAAACTGATGGGGCCAGTCGTCATCGACCTTCCCACGGAAAGCCTGTCGTCGGGAGAATTGCGATATGATCTGGACATGGAAAGCGGCGTCATGGCGCTGACTTCGCAATCCGCGGACAGCGTCCACGGTATGCGGTCTGAATTCGACCTGCGGCTGAGCGGTCTGAAAGACTTCATAACGGCAGCCGCCGAGGAAAGTCCGGAACTCGGCCGGCATGCGGCGCAAATCGCTTTGGAGAAAATTGCCTTTGAAATCGATTCCGGCACCAAGTGGCCGTCCCCTGAACGGGCGGACGGCGCGTTGACGGTACGAAAGTTCTTGATACAGAAATTGGCGCAGCTCCCGTCAAATGCGCCGGAGCAACAGGAAATGATCTTCGGCCCGATTCGGGGCTTCTTGGAACGGGGCGGGCGGGTCCGCCTTGCGATTGAACCGCCGCAACCCATCCCGGTCGTGCAGATGCAAATCCTGCCGATGCTGCCGCCCGAACAGGCGATCAAGGTGATCGGATTGACCGTTCTTCACGAATAACCAGCCTAAGGATCAGCGTGCGGCCGGACAATTCTCCGGCCCACGCTTTCCCAATCATCCCCCCAGGAACAACCGTCCAACTTCCGGATTCTCCAGAAGCTCGTCGCCCTTGCCGGCAATCGCCAGCTCTCCGGAAACCAGGACATAGCCGATATCGGCGAATTCCAGGCCCTTCTTGGCGTTCTGCTCAACCATGATGATGGTCTTGCCCTCGCCGTTCTGGAGGTCGTCCAAGATTTCGAACACCATGTCGATGAAGCGCGGCTCCAACCCGATCGACGGTTCATCGACGAGCAGGACTTCCGGGTTCATCACCAGGGCGCGGGAAATTTCCAGCAACCGACGCTCGCCGCCAGACAGGACCTTGGCTGGATGCTTGCGTCGCTTCGCCAGCCGGTCGTATTTCTCAAACACCCTTTCCGCGGCTTCCTTGGCATCGTTCTGATTGTCCATCAGATAACCGCCCATCCACAGGTTCTCTTCCACCGTCATACCGGGGAAAACGGACTTGTCCTGCAGAATGTAGGCGATGCCCGCTTCTTTCAGCTTCTGGTTGGGCGACAGACTGGTGACGTCGTTCTTGTTCGGGCCGTCCCCGACCTTGATCGAACCACCGAAGATGTTCGTGAAACCGAAGATCGAATGCAGGATGGTCGACTTGCCGGCACCGTTCGGGCCGATCAGGCAAAGCGACTGCCCTTTGGCGACCTGAAGGTTCAAATCGTGCAGGATCTGCATCTTGCCGTATCCGGCCTTGAGGTTATCGATCTGCACGTAGGGATCGTTGTTCGCGAGCGCCGCGATTTTTGAAAGTTCGACCGGTTCGGCCATCTGTTTGGCCTGGGCGTTGACGTCATCGACGGAGATAACCGTCTTCACATCGCCCATATGGTATCCGGTAGAGCGGCCTTGTTCGTCAGTCATTACTTCTGCCTCCCGGATTAATGCGCGCCAAGATAGGCGTCGATAACACGCTGGTCGTTCTGCACGTCGTCCGGGCTGCCGGAAGCCAGCATTTCACCATGGGCGAGACAGTAGACCTTGTCGGCCATGTTCATGATCACGCGCATGTTGTGTTCGATCACCAGAAGGGTGATTCCGAAATCCGTGTTGGCGCGCTTCAACCGGTCGATCAAGCCGTTGATCAGGGTCGGATTGATCCCCGCCGTGGGTTCGTCGAGCAAGAGCACCTTCGGCTCGTTCATCAGCGCCATGGCAAATTCCAGAAGCTTCTGCTGCCCGAAGGACAGGTCCCCGCTGGGCAGGTAACGCTTGCTGTATAAACCGACGAATTCCAGCAGATGCTCCGCCTTGTCCCGGTCCACCTTCCCATTGCTCCCAAACATATCGAAAAAGCCGTGTTTCCGGTGCGGGATGGAAATCAGCATGTTGTCGACGCAATTCATCTTGCCGTAGATGCGCGTCTGCTGGAACGTCCGAAGCAGGCCCAGCCGGGCGATTTGCTGCACCCGGAGTTTGGAAATTTCCTTGCCTTCGAACTTGATCGACCCTTCGTCGATCGGGTGATAGCCGACGATGGAATTGAACAGCGTCGTCTTGCCTGATCCGTTGGGTCCGATAAGCCCGGTGATCTTCCCTTCCTCGACTTCGAGCGAAATCTTGGAATTCGCCACCACGCCGCCGTAAGCCTTGGAGACGCCGTTGACTTCAATGACCTTGGTGCCGCTCATCAGTTTGCCCCCCCGCCCGGTTTGGAACTCTGGGCAGAAGTGCCCGCCACGGTTACGCCAAAGGCTTCAGGCCATTTTTCCTTCATCCAGCCAAGAATGCCCTGCTGGAAGAACACGACGTTGACGATGATGATCATGCCCAAGGCGATCCACTGCCAGCCCAGCAGGTGCGTCCAGGTGACCTCCTTGATGGTATGGAACAAGATGGCGCCGAGTATCGGGCCCCAAATTGTCCCCTTCCCGCCGAGCAGCGCCATCGCCACCATGAAGATGCCGAAGGTCACCGTCGGGAACGCGACTTCCAGCGGTTCGATGAAGTGAATGATGTTGCCGTGAATTCCCCCCGCGATCGCCATGAAAAAGGCGGAACTGGCCCAGGCGACGGTTTTGTAGCGCAGGGTATGAATTCCCATGCCCTCCGCCTTTTCCTCATCATCTCGGATGGCGTTCACCGCCAACCCGAACCGGGTGCCGTAAAGCCACTTATAGAAGATATAAGTCGCAACCGCCGAGATGAACGCGAGCGTATAGAAGAACATCGACTCGTCATCACCCGAACCAGGGAAAAAGTCCGCCTCTGCCGGGTAGAGCGGGAGCGAGATGCCGCTGCCGCCGCCGACCCAATCCCAAGCGCCGATCAATTCGCCGGCGGCCAGTGCGATCCCCAGCGTACCGATCGCGAAGTACGGCCCACGAAGTCCGAAAAAGATCCGCCCCAATATGATGGCTAGGAAGACGCAACCGATCGCCGCGACTATTAAGCCAATGAACAGCCCCGCGAAATACTGACCGTCGGATATGTCGACTTGAATGGCGCCAAAGGCGGATGTGTATTCGCCCACATCGTAGCCCGCGACCATGATCTGCGCGACAGCGCAGATATACATCCCGGCACCAAAAAAGAAGATGTTGCCCAGGCTGTTATAGCCCATTTGCCCACCCATCGCGTCCCAGGTCAGGGCAAACAGAACCATGATCCACAACAACGTGATCTGTTGGATATAGGCCGGGAACAAGAAGGGCCCGATAAGACCGAAGGCCAGCAGCAGGCCTTGGGCAATCATATTCCGACGTTCAGCGTCCATTGCGCTCCCCATAAGTCGGGGATCCGGCTGGCCGAAAATGCCCTAGCGCTCAGCACGCCACGGCGTATTCGACCCTATGCCCCGATCCCCACAATTCACCCAGTTCGTCGTGTTGCCATCATGTGCCGATCTTTTCGCCGGCTACCGTGAACACGCATCAAAAACTACTCGACACCGGAAACCGATGTCTTGCCGCATTTCTTACCGCGGCACTTCGTTACTGAACCACCTGGCGCAGTTTGCTCATCTGCATCTGCCGCCAGATCAGAACCAGCAGCAGGAACACGACGACGGAAGCCTGCTGGAATTCGGCCCCCATTACGAAACCGACATATTGTTCCGCGACCCCCATGCCCAGCGCCGCCATGATCACGCCCGGCAAATTGCCGATCCCCGCCGCCGTTACGATGACGAAAGAACGGATTGAATGCGTGATGCCGTAGAAAGGCTGAATGACCCAGATCATCGAGATCAGCACCCCCGCCGCGCCGCAGATCGCGGCATTCAACGAGTAGGTGAAGGCATAGACCTTGTCGGTGTCGATCCCCATGACACGGGCCGCGCGGGCATCCTGCGCCGTCGCGCGGATCGCCTGGCCCATGCGGCTATGCTTCATGAAAAGCACCACGGCGCCCGCCAAAAGACCGCAAAGCACGAAGGACACGAATTTGATATTCGCGACGGTTACGAAACCATCGAACAGCGACAATGTGTGGAAATCGGATTGGACGGCCTGGACCTCGGGCCCGAATGCCAGGTTCAACGCCTGCTGAATGACGATGGCGAGGCCGAATGTCGTCAGCAGAGAGGTGAACATATCCTTGGTCAGGACACGTTTGATGATGGTCAGATAAACAATCCAGCCGAAACCGAACATGATGACCAGCGCGATCGGCAAAGCGAGGATCGGATGCAGGCCGAACTTGCCCATCATCCAGGCGAAATACCCGCCCATGATCACATATTCACCTTGGCACAAGTTCTTGACGTTCATGACGCCCCAGACCAACGCCAAGCCATATGCGGCCAGCGCGAAAACCGCACCGATCAGAATGCCGTCCAGCAAGAGCTGTATGTTAAAAACCGGTGCATGGGTCGTCAGGATGCTAAGATTGTCCAACATCGCAGTCTCCGCGGAAGGGTAAGCCCCGGCCGGCACGCCGCATGGCGCGGCCGACACGTGGAAAAACACGCGACCTCACCCGGGACCCAACCCGGATGAGGTCGCCAACAGGCTTTAATCCTTAGTTCGACGGAACCGAACGCGGCCAATCAAGCGGATGCGACGCCCATTTGGACGGGGCAACCACGTTGTAGGCACCGTTCTGGATCTGACGCAGGACCATCGGCTTGGCGATGTTGTTCCCCGCTTCGGAGAACTTGATCGGGCCGTAGAAGGTCTGCATATCCGTCGCGGACAGAGCGTCACGGACCTTTTGCGGATCGGTCGTGCCGGCCCGTTCGAAGGCGTCGGCCCAGACCTGAACCGCGGCCGAAGCCTGAGCGGACTGATACGGAACCGTCGTGTAGCCTTCGAAAGTGTCCTTGAAGAGCTTGTCATATTCAGCGGCTGTGCCGAACAGACTATCCTTGTAGCTCAACGTTTCGGCCCACTGCGTGGAGCACAGGAACCCTTCGGATGCCGCCGGGAACTTGTCGTGCACCTTGGCTGCTTCACAATGCGTCATGGCGATCATCGGAATGTCGATGTTCATTTCGCCGATCTGACGCGCCGCGGTCGCCGCACCCTTGGAGTGACCGGAAACGATCAACAGGTCGGGTTTGAGCGCTTTGGCCTTGGTCAGAGTCGCCGACATGTCGCTCAAATCGCGCGGCAGTTTATCGTCGATGACAATTTTCATATCATACTTCTTGGCGTCGTCGATCACCCCGGCGCGGACGTCCAGCGAGAACGGATCGTTCTCGAACGCCATGGCAATCTTCACGTCGGACGGCTTCTTGCCGTTCTTCTCGGCCACTTCCGCCGCGAGCGTGATGGCGCTGGCGAGGTAGAGTTCCGACGTGGACAGAACCGCGAAGAGATACTTGTACCCCTGCGAGAACAGCGAACGGGACGCGCCTTCCGCCTCAACCATCGGGACCTGATACTTCTCGGTCACCGGCGCAGCGGCCTTGGTGGTGGCCGAGCTGTACGGGCCGAGGATGTATTGGATGCCGTCCTGTTGGATAAGGCGTTCCAACAGCTGTGCGGTACGGGCCGGCGTCGACTCATCGTCGTAATACCGGACTTCCAGCTTGTAGGTCTTGCCGCCGACATTCACGCCACCGGCTTCGTTGATCTTCTGGACCGCCAAGTCATAGCCGTTCTTGGCATGGATGCCGTTTGTGGAATATTTCCCCGTGAAGGAGATAGCGGATCCCAACACAATCGTGTCGCCTTCCACCTTGGCTTGGGCCTTATCGGCGCTCATGACACCGACACCCAACATCAACGCGAGGGCGGTTCCCGCCCCAACAATCGTTTTCAGCATGTGTTTCTCTTCCCTGATCACTTGGCCGCCAACCGGCCAGTTTCTCGTTCGATTTTTATGGACGCCCGGTTAGTCCAGGTCGCCTCGGTTTGCGGAGCGAGCGGTTGGACCCGCTCCTTCCGTTTCATGCAAGGGTACGAAAGGACACTTGGCTTGCAAACCCCTTTTGTAAAATGCCCTAATCCCGAACGGCGGATTATCATCCCCTTTTTCGGACGTTTCACCACCAATACAGGCAGGAAGAGCGCTCATGGCCAGCGAAAAGTATGAAGTTTTCCTTATCGACTCCATTGCGCCCGAGGCGAAGGCAGCCCTGGAAAAAACCTGCACCGTGATCGACAAGGGTGATCCCGCCATGGACGAATGGCCGGAACGCGCACATGCGGTCATCACCCGGACCAGTTATATCAAAGGTGATATGATCGCCCGTTCAAAACGCCTGAAAGTGATCGCCAAACACGGTATTGGGGTCGATCATATCGATATCCCGGCAGCCTCCGCCAAGGGTATTCCGGTGATCAACACACCCGGCACCAATGCCCAATCCGTCGCCGAACTGACGGCTATGTTGGCCGTGGCCGCGGCACGCAACACGCGCCCGGCGGAAGCGGCCATGCGGACCGGCCATTCCGGCGATACCTTCAATTGGCGGGGATTCGACATTACCGGCCGGCGCGTAGGCATTATCGGCCTGGGCAATGTCGGCCGCCGCACCGCGCCGATCTTCCTGCACGGCTTCAACTGCCCTGTCACCGCCTTCGACCCCTATATCACCGATGAACCGTTCGAAAAGCTGGGCGTGAAGCGCGCGCCGAGCCTGGAGGCCCTGTTGGCGGAAACAGACATCCTGTGCCTGCACGTGCCGTTGAACGACGAAACCCGCCATATGGTCGGTGCACGGGAGCTGGCCCTGTTGCCGGAAGGCGCCTTGGTGATCAACGCCGCGCGCGGCGGCATCGTCGCCGAAGACGCGTGGTACGATGCACTGAAATCCGGCCATATCTATGCCGGAGCGACGGATGTATTCGAAGTGGAACCGCCGCCGGCCGATCATCCGCTTTTCACGCTGAAGAATTTCCTGGCGACCCCGCATATCGGCGCGGCGACCTCGGATTCCGCGCGCCGCAGCGGCGAGACGGTGGTGAAACTGGTGCTGGAAATCCTGAGCGGCGGTCCCGCCCGGACACGCGTAAACTAAGGACGGCGCATGAGCCAATCGGACGCCCCATCCGATTTCCATACGATCGTTGCCGGAATCGGCGGGCAGGCGCTCGCCGACCGCCTGCGATTCGTCACGGAAATCGACAAGCTGAAGACGATCATCCGGCAAACACCCCTGCTTGACCGGTCGCGCAAGGAAAACGACGCAGAGCATAGTTGGCACCTGGCCATGATGGCCTGCGTGCTGGCCGAATATGCCGGGCGGGAAGTGGACATGCTGCGCGTGATCCGCATGCTGCTGATCCACGACATCGTGGAGATCGATGCGGGTGACACCTTCCTCTACGACACATCGGCAGCCGCCGAACAACAGGAGGTGAAGGAACAAATGGCGGCGGACCGTATCTTCGGCCTGCTGCCGGCAGCGCAGACGGTGGAATTCCGCGCGCTCTGGGACGAGTTCGAGGCGCATGAAAGCGCCGATGCCCGTTTCGCACGCGCCATGGACCGCACCCAGCCCTTCCTGCACAACTTCCTGACCCAAGGCATGATGTGGCAGCAGCACGGCGTGCGGCCGGATCAGGTGCGCCAGCGCATGACGGTCATCGCCGACGGGTCGCCGGAACTGCACACCCTGGTGCAGCGCCTGATCGACGAGGCCGAGGCACGCGGGTATTTCGGCACGGCGTAACGCTTAAAGGCCTGCCGCGGTCTCCCTGATGGCGGCCCAGGCCGCTTCCACATGACGGCGTTCGGTCCAAGTCTGGCCGATATTGAATCGGATCGCATATTGGCCCCGCACCCGGGTCTGGGTCAGGTAGAGCTTGCCGCTGTCGTTCAGCTTGGTGATCAGCGCCTCGTTCAGCCGGTCCAGTTCCGCCTCATCGTCGACGCCCTTGGGGTGATGGCGGAAAGTGGTCAGCGCCAGCACGCGGGGGGCCACCAGTTCGAAGCCCTCCGCCGCCGCGATCCACCCTTCTAGTTCCTCCGCATAGCCGATATGGGCGCGGATCATCGCTTGCAGCCCTTCGACACCGTAGGAACGGATCACGAACCATAGTTTCAACGCCCGGAAGCGGCGGCCCAGCGGCACGCTCCAGTCACGGTAGTCAATCACCTGCCCCTGTTCCCGCGATTTCAGGAATTCCGGCAAAATCGTCAGCGTATGGACCAGCGCGTCCGGGTCGCGGACGTAATGGGCCGAACAGTCGAAATTCGTGAACATCCATTTATGCGGATTGAAGACGACGCTGTCGGCATATTCCATCCCGTCCATCATCCAGCGGGTTTCCGGCAGGATCCAGGCACTGCCGGCCCAAGCGGCGTCCACATGCAGGAAGACGCCGTGCTTCTTGCAGATCTCGCCGATCCTGCGCAGTGGGTCCACCGCGCCCACCCCGGTCGCGCCAATTGAGGCGACGACGATCGCCGGCACCGCGCCGGCCTTCTTGTCCTCGACGATCATCCGCTCGAGCTCTTCCGGGATCACCGCAAAATTCTCGTCGACCGGCAGCTTGCGCAGATTGTCCGCGCCCATGCCGGCGATCTTGATTCCCTTCTCGGTCGCCGAATGCGTCTCGCCCGACGTATAGGCCGTCAGGCGCGGCACGTTTTTCAAGCCCGCCTTGTTGCCCTGCCAGCCGGTCGCCTGTTCCCGCGCGGTCAGGATGGCGCAGAGGATGGCGCCCGACGCGCTGTCCTGGATGACGCCGTGGAACCCTTCCGGCAGACCGGTCATCTGACGCAGCCAGTCCAGCACCTTGGTTTCCATCTCCGTCGCGGCGGGCGATGTCTGCCACAACATGCATTGCGCGCCCAAGGTCGCGGTCAGCATTTCCGCCAGGACCGACGGTGGCGAGGAATTCGCCGTGAAATAGGCGAAGAAGCTGGGATGCTGCCAATGGGTGACGCCGGGGACGATATCGCGCTGAAAATCTTCGAAGATCAGGTCCATCGATTCCGATTCTGCGGGCGGCCCGTCCGGCAGCTTGGCCGCGATTTCCCCCGGTTTCACTTGGGCGCGCACGGGATAGTTTTCGATGCCGGCCATGTAATCCGCCATCCAATCCACCATGCGGTGCGCCTGCGCCCGAAACTCGTCGATATCCATCACCCGTCCTCATATTCAAAGCGTAAGGCCGGACAATCCTCTGCGGGGTACGGACCGTCAAGGAGGGAGGACGCCGTAATCGCCCCTATCCGTGCCGCCTCTGGAAAAGCACTGGGGGATTGAGGCTGCTAGCCTCCCGGTCTAATTCTCTCATGCCTTCCGGGGCAGGTGCATTTTCAGGGGAGCGGGCAGGGTCATGGCTGAATTCGACTATATCATCGTGGGCGCGGGCAGCGCCGGCTGCGTACTGGCGAACCGATTGACGGCGGATGGCACCAAGACCGTGCTGCTGCTGGAAGCGGGCGGGTCGGACAAGTCGATCTTCATCCAGATGCCGACCGCGCTGTCGATCCCGATGAACATGCCGAAATTCAACTGGTTCTTCGAATCCGACCCGGAGCCCTATCTCAACAACCGGGTGATGCATTGCCCGCGCGGCAAGGTGCTGGGCGGGTCCTCCTCGATCAACGGCATGGTCTATGTGCGCGGCCATGCCTGCGATTTCGACGAGTGGGAGGAGCATGGCGCCGAAGGCTGGGGCTATCGGCACTGCCTGCCCTATTTCAAACGCGCGGAAAATTGGCGTGAAGGGGGCGAAGACGAATACCGTGGTGGCGGCGGTCCCTTGTCGACAAGTAACGGCAACCGCATGGAAAACCCGCTCTACCGGGCCTTCATCGACGCGGGCAAGGAAGCCGGCTACCTGGAAACGGAAGACTATAACGGTTTCAATCAGGAAGGCTTCGGCCCGATGCACATGACCGTCAAGGACGGGGTGCGCTGGTCCACGTCAAATGCCTATCTCAAGCCTGCGCGGTCGCGCCCCAATCTGTCGGTCGAAACCGACGTGTTGACGAGGCGTGTTCTGCTGGACGGCAAGAAAGCGACCGGCGTCGAATACGCGCAAGGTGCCACCGTGAAGACGGCCACCGCGCGGGCTGAGGTCATTCTGTCCGCCGGCTCCATCGGCTCACCCATGCTGTTGCAACTGTCGGGCATCGGCCCGGCGCAGCATTTGAAGGACAAGGGCATCGCGGTCGTCCAGGACCTGCCCGGCGTGGGGCAAAACCTTCAGGACCATCTGGAGGTCTATTTCCAGTACCGCTGCAAGGACCCCATTACGCTGAACGGACAATTGGACTGGTTTCACAAATTCATGATCGGCGCGCGCTGGATTTTGACCAAGAAGGGATTGGGCGCGACCAACCATTTCGAAAGCTGCGCCTTCATCCGCTCGAAGGCCGGTTTGAAATGGCCGGACATCCAGTACCACTTCCTGCCCGCCGCCATGCGTTACGACGGCAACGCCGCCTTCGATGGCCACGGCTTCCAGGTCCATGTCGGGCCGAACAAGCCGAAAAGCCGCGGCCGCGTGCTGATCAACAATGCCGACCCAGCGGACAAACCGTCGATCCTGTTCAACTATATGAAGGAAGAAGAAGACGTCGAAGCCTTCCGCGCCTGCATCCGCCTTTCCCGCGAAATCATCGCCCAGCCCGCCTTCGACCGGTTCCGCGACGCAGAAATCCAACCCGGCCATGACGTGACCGAGGACGCGGCCATCGACGCCTGGGTCCGCGAGAACACGGAAAGCGCCTATCACCCCTCCTGCACCGCCAAGATCGGCGGCAAGGACGACCCGATGGCGGTTCTGGACAAGGACTGCAAGGTTCGGGGAATAGACAACCTGCGCGTGGTGGACAGTTCAGTCTTCCCCACCATCCCCAACGGCAACCTGAACGGCCCGACCATCATGGTCGCCGAAAAAGCCGCCGACATCATCCTCGGCAAAGACCCCCTCCCCGCCTCCAACGCCCCCACCTGGATCGACCCTGAATGGGAAACGCGGCAGCGGAGTGGAGTGGCGGTGCGGGTGGCTGAGTAACGACCGCTAGGGCACGAACACTACTGCCGCCGCCATTGTGGCGGAAAGCAGCCCAAAAAGCGGCGTAAGACGGGGAAAATCCACCCCAAGCCTGCACATGACTCGAAGGCTGGTACGCCGGCTATCCGCGCGCGTTAAATGCGAATCGCTCTCATTGTAATTCCGGGCCGATCACCCTACATGTGTGCTCAATCTTGCATCTCGAAGGGTCGGCATCATGGCAGGCATATTCACAATATCGGCCGGCGGTGTCCGCGCCGCAGCCCTCGCGGGGGTTTTTCTTCTGGCCAGCGCACCGCTCGCACAGGCGCAAACCGTCGCCAGTGACGAAAATGCAGATGGAATGAAGAGCGACACGGTTAGTCAAAAGAACCTGTCCGGCTTCGCGATCCTCGGTGGCGGCGTTGCGCCGGAATATGAAGGGTCCGAGGACTATTCGGTTCTTCCAATTGCTGGCGGCCAACTTCAGTACGGCAACTATTACGCCCAGCTTCTCGGACCCAGCCTTAAGGTCAATGTATTGGATTCGAAACAGTTCAATCTGGGACCGTTGCTGGGGTATCGGGGCGGTCGTGACGATGACGTTGAGAACGATGCCGTTTCTAGACTAAGTGAAATCGACAGCGCAGTTGAGGCAGGCCTTTTCGCCCGCATGAACTTTCGCGCCAACAACGTCACGCGGCACCGCGCCGGTATTGAAGCCGCCTTCCAGACCGACGTTTCAGACGCGCATGACGGATGGCTCTTGAAGCTCGGCGCCGATTATAGCGCACCGATTGCCGAGCAGGCCGATCTTGGGCTCAGCATCTCCACCATCTATGCCAGCGACGACTATATGCAGACGTTTTTCGGTGTTGACGCAACCGGCAGCGCCGCGAGCGGACTGCGCCAATTCAACGCCGAGGGCGGGTTCAAGGATATCACCATCGGGGTGCGCCCCAGCTATAGCTTCAACCGCAATTGGGGCGTCTTTGGAATGGTAAACTATTCCCTTCTGTTGGCGGACGCGGCCGACAGCCCGATCGTTGAGGATCAAGGAGACAACAACCAAGTCTTTGCCGGCATGGGTATCAACTACCGGTTCTGATTGCGCAGATTATCCAGTTCCGGGGGGACCGTCCCAGCGCGTAAGGCAAAGGCAATCGAATACGGTAAAGACGGCGACTGCCCGTCGTGCAAGGAGATGTGTTTTGAGTGAGTTGGCCCTGGCCTATGTCCCGGTGGTCGGTTTCCTGGCGTGGCGCGCCCGTCGCGGCGGCGCGATGGATTGGATGTATTTCGCCATCAACATTGCGCTGCTCTGGCTAAGCGCCCTCTTGCTCTTCGGCTATCCGCTTCTCATCGTGACAGCGCTCTCGGCCGCTGTTTTCGTTCTGACAGCATTGGTCTACTCAACCTCGACCGATTTCATATCGTGGTCGGTCGTTAATTTTCGGTGACAGTTAATTTAACCCTTAACCACCTTTGACAACGCCCGCTCAATAGAGCGGATAATTCCTTTTTCAGTTGCGGCTTCCATCACTTTCACCACATCCAGCGGCTCGCCATCAGGCCCGAAGACATGGACAGGGATATTCTCCCGAACAGCAAGGGCGACTGTATTGAGCGTCCCTCGACTACTGCCGTCCCAAAAGGCAGCCACCTCGTCATACCTCTGTACAATCTCCAAATTTCGGATCGGCCCAGCGCTACGCCCATGCTTGTCCCAGTCGGCCTCTATGACCAATGCTGCCAGCCCAGCCAGACGCGCGGCCTCGACTCCCCAACTATCGGCGCCTTTTGCCCCGCCCGAGACTACTGTTGTGCCCTTCGGCAATTGTTCCACGAAACGCTCAACGGCCTCTCTATTCGGGTACGCTCTAGATCCGACGATGGCGAGCAGCATTCAAATCCTTTCGAAGACCGCATGCGATGTTTCCAGAACCATTTCCGTAACACTAGCCTAAGTCCGGTAATACGATGGCAATTTACTTAGCTTCCAGCCAATACAGCGCCGTCAATTTGACGAGGCCGTCACCGCTCTCCCTACTCGTGAACAAAATCACCGAAAGATCACGCCCCTCGAATTGGAGGGGGTGATAGTAGACGTTCTCGTCCAAGGAACTGCCATACATCTTGCGGAATTCGACGTCATATTCGTTCTCTACCAGTGCCTTTAGGTCCTCCGGCGTTGCAACTTCGCCGGTGAACGCGCACTGGTGTTCGACGCCACCATCCTTGGAGGACCGGCTGGACCAGAGCAGGATCGGCTCGGGCGAGGCGCGATAGGCCCAAATGCCGAGTAGATCACTTTCACCCGTGGCGGTGATGCTTCGAAATTGGTTCAGGACGCTCGGCCACCCGCCTTCCTTTGCCGCCGCCGCGAGCTTGTCGGGATGCGCGGCATTCTTCAGACAGACATCCTCCCAGGCCCTCAGAATCACGGACGCATCAACCGCAGCGGCCACGCCGGCGCTTGCACAGAAGGCAAAGAGGCTCAGTCCCAAAACGTGTGCGAGTTTCCGCACGGTCCTTCTCCACGATTGTCGTCAATCAACAACTTAACCTAGTCCACCGCCAACCGATACCCTTCCGGCACATATTCCCGTTGCCGGTTGATACGGTAGAGGCCCGGCTCGACGCGGAGGGGCTCGTGGGTGTCGGTACTGCGGCGGTGTTCGATGACGGTCGTGTCTTCGACGACCAGGAAAGCTTCGTAGAGCGCTTCCGGCAGGCGGTAGAGTGTCGCGGCCTTGGCGTCAATGACGTGGTGGTGCCCGGTTTCGCTGTGGGCGATGATCGTGACGCCGTCTTCCGGAGTGACAGGTTCGGCAGCGACCGGCAGATTGCCGATCCGCGTGATCAGGAAATCGCCTTGGGCGGCCTGGGATTTAAAACGCTTCATAACTCACGTCCTCACTTCCGGTTTGTATGAATTCGCCTCAAGGCCATAGGTCCAGGCATTCGCCTCCAAAGCCGTGGTCATGCGCGGCGGCACAGGAAGCGCGAAGCGGCGACCGGTGCCGCAGACCACCCGCAGGAACCGTTCGCGTCCAATCTCAGGGATATCAACCTCGACCAATTCCCCGATGGAGGGATCTTCATCCTGCTGCAGCGTGCTCGCGCCGAGTTGGGAGATCACCTTCTCCCAGCCCAGGATCTCGCAGGCGGCGCGGCGCTGCCCGACGTTTGGATGGGTCACCGCAAGTTTGGGGGTGAGCGTTTCCGGCCGGTCGATCCACTCGCCCGGCACCAGCGTGCCGCGCCAAGCATAGAGCGACCAGCCGTCGGGATAGACCAGCGCCGGGCCGGACGCGCTATGCAGTGCCCCACCCTCGTCCCACACAATTTGCCGGGGGCGTTCGGAAACCCAACAGGTGTGGCGATGGGGCAGCCACCATCCCGCCGCACCGGCCAAAGCATATTGCGCACGCAGAAAATCGGTTTGATCCTGGAGGCCGGTAACATGGAAGAATTCGTACAAGCCAAGCCTGGGCGCCTCGTGTTGGCCGTAGAGGCTCAGCCGGATGGCGTCGCGGACGTTTTCGCGGAACCCGGCCCAGAAATCAGACGCCACGCTGGCCTGAACGCTGTTCCAGATACCCCGTCCGACGGGCGCCCAGACGCCTGCCCCAACCGCGGCCCGAACAGGCGTGACGAGCCTCGCGCCGACGCTTTCCAGCAGAGGAAGATCGATACTTCTCCAGAGATCCACCCACGCGTTATCCCAAGGCGCGGTCCCGACGCTATCGCGGATGCAGGCCCCCGCGGCTTCCCCCTGCCGCGCGCTGTCTTCGACAGAGTCCCAAAAGACGGTCCAGGCCCGCGTTTCGATGCGGGCGCGAATGCCGCCGGCGACCCGTGCGCGCTGCGCCGGGTTCAACCCGGTCGAGACGATCGAGCGGGCCACGGCCATGGCGAGCGGCGAGGAACACCAGACGATCCTGGGCGTTTTCAACCCCGCCAGACGGTAGGCTTTCCGTATCCCGTGCTCTGCAGCCCCCCTATCGGCGGGCTGCGTGTTCAGGCCGATACGTATCCATTTGTCGCGCATGGCAGGGAGCAGCGCCTCCTGCTCCGGCGTCAAATGATTGATCATTTCCATGTCTCCCCCTCTGCCGCAAATGTGCAACCATAGAGAGATAATAGAAACTGTCTTTCTCTCAGTCAATCAATTTTTGGGGTATTTTTCCCTCATATTATCTCCGATCAATACCCGATCAGCTCGGCGACGGAGAGGATCTTGTGGATCGAGACAACACCGGCACGGGGAAAACTGATCTCCCGCGGCGGATTGTGCTGTCGGCAGACGACTTCCGTCGCCGTGCGCCGGACGAGAACCTTCACATAAGCATAGGTATCGCCGCCTTCGTCACGCACCTGGATCACCACATTGTCGCCGGGTTTCACCGGCCGATGGGGATGGACGCAGGCAGCCTCCCCATGCGGGAAGGCGGGCTCCATGCTGTCATTGACGATATAGACGACATAGGCGTCCTGAACGCCCTGCAGCACCGCTGGGCGTCGCAGGAATTCCATCGGCCCCCCGCCCATGACGACGGCGCCCTCCGTCTCAGAAAGCGACCCTGCCGCGGTGCCGAGAACCGGCAGATCGCGCGGCATGTCGGAGGGATGGGGAACCTTGCCGTCGACCATGACCAAGTCATCCGCCTTCGGCGCAACGGCGCCGGACCCTGCCCCACCCGGAACATCCCCACCGGGAGCGGAGCCACCGAGAAGCCATTCGACGG
>CAYGKA010000075.1:0-17894 GCA_964350445.1 uncultured Flavobacteriaceae bacterium | reverse complement strand
CCTTCACGGTGACGGACTCTACTCTAAAATGGAGGAAGTTTAGGGGCTCAGGTCAGAGCACTTAGATTCATGTACCCAAAGTATGTTATCGCTTTTTGGAAAATTGGAAATGGGGAGCAGAGATAGCCTGTGTTTCCCAAGGAGTGATTTTCGGTAGAGCTTTGTTGAAAACCCCTTGTATCCAAAACCATGCATAAGTTCCAAGAGTTCGGATACGGAAGAACCTGCTGCTTCTAAATGTCGTTCTATACACTCAAGGTAAACATGTGGCTTGCTTCTGTTTATTGTATCACGCAAACCGCTTAGTACTTCGCATTCGAATCCCTCGACATCAATCTTAACGAACTTGATATCTATACCGTTCGTTATTTCGTCGCCTGTTTTCACATCACAAGAAAACGTAGAGACTTCATCGTCAAGGTACTGCGATCTTCCGAATGTCGCCTCTCCTGTATTTACGCGAGGTACCTTAAGTAACAAATTCCCGTTTTTGGATGCGAGTCCGATGTTATGAATGTGTACGTTGTTAACATTATTCAATACTATATGCGTTGCGAGTCGGCCGAAGGAATATGGGTTCGGTTCAATAGCGATAACCGTTCCATTTATGCCGGTAAGACTCTTTGCGGCGAGTGTGAAGTGGCCGTAATTTGCTCCAACGTCGAGCACAGAATCGCCATCTTTTAAAAATTTCCTTATGACCAGTTCCGTCTCTAGTTCGTACCATCTCCCTAAAAAATACAGCAAGCGGTCAGACC
The DNA here is from genome assembly GCA_964350445.1 of uncultured Flavobacteriaceae bacterium. Taxonomy (GTDB): domain Bacteria; phylum Pseudomonadota; class Alphaproteobacteria; order UBA8366; family Aestuariispiraceae; genus Hwanghaeella. Next base: position 17,136 of record CAYGKA010000075.1, on the reverse strand, counting down.
ATTCTGACATGTTCAGCACACGATACTGATGATGTATTTTATCGCGGATGATCCTTGGTTTGGAATTGTTCCATTTATCGTGAAAAGGACCAAAACGGGCTTGTAGAAATGCCAATTTCCCCCAACCGGGGAGTTCAAAGCGGAAAACCCATAGAAATATATATGCAAGACGGTGCATCGTGCTCAGTTATCCTGCGACTTTAGAGTCATAGAAACAAAGTTTGAAAAGAAAAGTGATCGGAAATGTCATCACCTACATTTTTTCAATTTTCTTACGGCGTTCACGTAAAGAATGGGTAACTGAACGCGCTGTTTCCGCGAATAGGGTCTGCGACAATGCGGCACCATACCCAAGTAGCACAAAACTAAAAGTATGCATTTTTCCAAAAAAAGCCACCGTTGCTCCACCCAAGACTAGAGCTAAAGCCATTACACTCCAGCCGAAGCGCGCTCGCGCAAAATCTTCGGGAACTATTTTGGTCTTGTAAAGTTCACGCCACACTAGCCAAAAGCCAAACAAAATAAGCACAACGGCCGGTATTCCACCTCGAAGTGCTTGGGCAAGCCAATGATTGTCGAGGCTATCGGTCATCCACCATGGTCGCGTCCACGTTTCGGGCAGAAACCCTATAATGGGGCTCCGCATTACATCATCAATTGTGTATTCCCATATCAGGATTCGATAGTATCCAGATTGTGGATTCAGCGCGAGCGACGTGGCTATTATTCCAAAAGGCCCACGGTTGGAGAATATTGACAGGATCGTAAATATTACAGCAATTAATGTTATTAGTATTCTGAGGCGCGACTTTATTTGGCGTGTAATCCGCTCCACAATCACCAGCACTGTTTGGACAATTGCGGTTAGTATTGGAGCTGATGAAGCGGACAAAATCACACCAAAGAACAAAATTGCCGTCTTTAATTTTCGCAACCCGCTCTTATTTGCTGTGCTCCACAAAAGACCGATAGCGCACGAACAGAAGAGTCCAAACAGAATTGGATGCTCAAAAGTTGACGCTGCCCGTAACATGTTCAGACGATAGTCGTCTTGAAAATTGTACTGATAACCTGTGACTAGACTAGCAAAGTCGTGGATATACCGTTCCTTGAGAAAAATTGCTTCAGGAACCGCCAAGATGATTGAGATGCATAACAGAACGAATAACGTTCGGGCGAAAGACGAGAAATGCCCCGGCTTGGTCATGTAACAGCGAACCAACAAGTAGGCGATCATCGTTTCGAGAAGGAATACAAAACCGGGTTGGATGCCGCTGCTGCCTCGTTTGATCATTTCCGCAGTGAATAACCAAATACAGTGAGCAACAATGAACCAGTCAAAGGTTTTGAGTTTGACCTTCCCAGTTATGACCTTAAGCACGACCGGTATGGCGACGACCACAAGCAATAATCGGTACCACGGCACGAAGAGGGTGCCCGCGCGCAACGACAATTCGATCGGCACCAGGATCATCAAGGCGAGCAGAATGACGAGGACCTTGGGGAGGGGGGCCTTCGCATAGTTGATCCAAGGAGATGTCATCTCCCCTTGCGGTTCCGCCTCTTGCGCCGCTTTCTCGCCGGGACGCCGTCGCAATCCTGTGACGGGGAGGGCGGTCTTGGTCTTCCGTCCGGGACGGATGGAGGATGGCGATCCTTGCTTCACGGTCAGGACGGCACTGGCGGCTCTGAACCGTCCGGCAGTTTCTCGCCCGGCCGGGGGATCATACCCCAAGCGACGGTCACCAGATCGCTGCGAATGACCCGTCCCGGGTTTCCGACGACAAGGCTGTGGGATGGCACGTCCTCGCGCACCAAGGCATTGGCGCCGATGATGCAATGGTCGCCGATCGTTACCCCGGGCATGATCAGGGCGCCGCACCCTACGAAGCAATAGTTGCCGATCTTCACCGGCATGTGCTGGCGGTGAACGAAATCATGCGTCAGCACCACCGACCGGAAGGTCAGGAAAGTGTAGTCGCCTATGGTAATGCCTTTGGGATTCGTACGATCCAGCTTCGCCGTCATCGACAGCCGAACGCCTTTGCCGATGTTCATGCCCCAGACGTGGATGTAATAGAGCCGGATCGTCTCGACATAATGCCGATGCAGGAAGTTCCGAATCCGGACGATAAGGGGCGCTTTGCCAGCCATTTCGAACCTTGGGTTCAGCTAAAATAACCGCGGCAGACTATGCGGTTCCAACCTTAAGAGCAATTGTGAACCGGCCGCCCGAGAATGCCTCATTCTGCCGGGCTCCCTGGCCGCAACATCGACAGCAGAAGCCTGGCAAGCGATAGCCAACTGCGCAGGCGCGTCGGCGCGATCTTCAGGGCAGTCAGGCTGTATCCCAGGCCCTTCCGGGCCTGTCCAAGTTGGCGAAACCCGCCGGCCAGGGACGACAAACGTTCGACCAACGCCGTTGGGTTCTGTCTCAAGTCGTCCATATGCTTGTTCAGCATTGCTTCCTGCGCCGCGATCCGGTTCGGCAGGGAGCGTGTCAGGCTGTTGGGCGAAAAGCGCTGAATAACCAAGGGGTCGGGCACGAAGGCAATCGGCCCCTGTTTGGAAAAACTGATGAAGAAGTCCCAATCCTCCAGCGCGGGCAGAGCGGTATCGAACCGGCCTGTCGCGGCAAGCTGGTCGCGCCGGCCGATGAACGTCTGGGTGCTTATCAAACTGCGATGCAGCAGGGTTGCGTGCAGGTTCCCCTGAAGCGGAAATCCCGGCCGCTGGCGCGGCCAGTATTCAACCATGTCCACCCGGTCCAGGTCGTCGTCGGCATTGCCCAGGATGAACATCCCGCAGTAGGCGCCGATGGCGTCCGGTCCCATCTCCTCCAAGGCTTTCATCTGGAGTTCCAGCTTCCTCGGTAGCCACTCGTCGTCGCTGTCCTGAAACGCGATCCAAGTGCCCTTGGCGGCTTCCATCCCCGTATTTCGCGCACCGCCGGCGCCCTTGTTTACCTCATGCCGGACGAGGCGAACGCGGGGATCTGACATTTTTTCAACGATTTCAACCGTATCGTCCTTGGAACAATCGTCGACCACGATCAACTCGAAATCGGTCCAAGTCTGCCGCAGAACGCTTTCGACCGCTTCCCGGATCGTCGCCCGTCGATTGTAGACCGGGATGACGACCGAAATTGCCGGCGGGGTCGCCGTAGATTGGGATGGGTCGGTGGCGGGATCACTCAAGGTCGGTCGCCTTTGATCTGACGTTGGCGGCATTGCATTTGGTGATCCCTGTTTAGCCCACTGCCTGAAAAGCTGTCCACAACCGCGGCGCGTCGGCCGTTCCAACGGCGGTCACGTGTCCTCGCTTCGGGGCGGCGGCGTTATCGTCGTGCCGGCCGACGGACGGGCCAACGAAGACAGGACGACCTTCAACTGTTTACGATCCAGAAGCACTTCGCCGGCGATGAACACGAGCACCCCGGCGGGAATGCAGATCGACAATTCAATGATCGGTCCGAATGAAAGCAGGGTCTTCAAATAGACCACCGCCGCAAACATCAAACCGCTGCTGAAAAAGATCGGCGCAATGAAGCGCAACGTGGCGAGGACGGGCTGCTCAATCTGCCGGAATGAGAGGACGATCAAGAGTGGCCATACAATGATGACAGACACTAAATGGGCTATCGCGACACCTTTCAACCCAAATTGGACCCCGATCAGCAGGCCGGCGATCATGACCACGGCGAGTACTGATGTCGTGTAGAGTTGAAGGTCCGGACGGCGTTTCGCCAGGAACAGCGTGTTGTTGACGCCGTTGATTGCACCGATGGCGCCCGCAGGGGCAATCAGCGACAGAACCACGGCGGTCAGTTCCCAATTCGGTCCCATCAGGACCGTCACGAAAAGGTCGGAGACGGCCGAAAGTCCGACCATGATCGGCCAGATAATCAGGCTGACGCCATGCAACGCGGTACGATGCATGTGCCGTAGCCGGGCATTGTCGGATTGCACCATGGACAATGCGGGAAACATGATCCGCTGCAGCACCTGGGCAAGGTTCCGCGCGGGGTAGTCCACAAGCTGGACGGCGACGGAATAGTGGCCGAGGGCCTCGGCGCCGAGATTCCGCGAGATGATCGGCCGGTCAATGAACTTCGCCATGAGCCCGACAAGGAGCGAGAACGTTAGGTGAGCCCCAAACCCCAGAATTGGCTTGCTCATGGAATAGGAGAAGAAAAACATCGGCTTCCAACGGGCGGCGACCATGAAGGCGAAGGACGCGCCGCCGGCCAGGACCAATTGCTGTATGACCAGGGCCCAGATGTCGGCGCCAAGCACGACGCTGACGATCGCCGCAAGCGAGCCGGCAATGGTCCCGAACATTTCCGCCAGGGCGACTTTTCGGAACTGCAGGGATTTTTCGAGTATGGCCCGCCATGCGCCGCGTATGGCGGTTAGGGGAAAGATCAGGGATCCGACACGCAACGGGTCCGTCATTTCCGGCAATTGGAACAAGGCGGATATCTGTTCCGCCGAGACGGCGACCAGAACCGCCAGCACCGTGGCAATCGAGATGTTCAGCCAGAAGACGCAGCTGAGCAGCTTGTCATCGACCTCCGGGCGTTGAATGACGGCCGCGCCGAGACCGAAATCGCCAAGAAAATTCGCGATCAAGGCCACCATCACGACACCCGAGATGACGCCAAAGTCTTCCGGCCCCAGGAACCGCGCAAGTACCGCGATGGTCCCAAAGGTCGCCAGGAGCCGGACGATCTGCCCGTTCCCAACCCATAACATTCCAGAGACTATTTCGCGTTTAATGTCACACCTCACTGAAGGCTGAGGAAAGGGATCGCATCACGTCCGAATTTGCGGATTCATTGTGGCGGGGAGGGTTGATATACTTTTTCGGTGTCGGTCTCTGCTGCAGCCGGTGCAAACCTCAAAGATCGGTCGCTTGGTGTCATTTTCGGGAAGACATTCCTGCATTTACAGCAAACATACAAATATACCGACCAATGAGGGCGTTTATGAAACATAAAAGCATGCCGCCCAAGGTGTTCAAATCGGCGCTATTCGCAGGTTTGTATCAGTACGCGGCGGTTTGAAATTTTTGCGCAGTTTCGTTACGCCTTTCTGGAGTTTTTGGGAAGAGCGGCTCTAAGTATGGGGGGGTATTTGCCCGCACAAATGAAAATCTTCTACTGGAAGTCGGAGGAATCGAATTTCGGCGATGACCTGAACGCTTGGTTCTGGCCGGAAATGCTGGGCGATGCGATCAGCACCGACGACAATGTGCTTTTCGCGGGGATCGGCAGTGTGTTGGGGGCGGACCTCCCCGTCGCCGACCGCACCGTCGTATTGGGGGCGGGGGCCGGATATAGTCCCTTGCCATCGGGTTTCGGCGGTCCGTCTTGGACGATCTATGGCGTCCGGGGCCCTCTGACGGCGGCCTTTTGCGGTCTCGACGAGAATAAGGTCCTGGCCGTTCCGGCAATTCTGATCCCTCGGCTTATGCCGCCCAGAGCGGCCCGGGACGGCCGGGTGTGTTTTGTGCCTCATTATCACAGCGCAATGCGGGCGCCATGGGACCGCATATGTGCGGCGGCAGGCGTCGCACTGCTCGATCCGAGGCAGAGTTCTAAGGCCGTCGTGGCAAAGATTGCGTCTTCCAAGCTTGTTTTGGCGGAGTCTCTCCATGCCGCCATTGTCGCGGATGCCTATCGTGTCCCTTGGATTCCGGTTTGGAGCAGCCGGGAAATCTCCAGCTTCAAATGGTATGATTGGGGTATGGCCGTGGGCGCGCCGATCAATCCACAAAGGTTGCCCGCGCCGTCATCGCTTTCCTGGCTGGACGATTTCATGGCCCCCTTTGTCGCAAACGACAATTCCCGTTTTCCCGATCCGCGGGCCGTCGACCCGTCCGGCGGGCTGCCCGGGGCTGTTGAGCGGATGCGAGCGGATCTGCACGCCAGGCAAGGGCCGTGGCCGCAATTTTGCCGGCGGAACTATCTGCGTGCGCGCGACCGGGCCGCCGTACCGTTCTTACGATTGATCGGTGACGCCTGGGACGAGCGCCGGATCGACCGGACGGCGGGAACCTTGGCAGGGTTGGCCAAAGCCAAGGGCTTCCTCAGCGACGAAGTCCAATTCAGGCAGGCGGAAGCGCGGTTGAATGCAGCGATTGAGAGGTTCAAGGCGGACCGCAAGGAAGAATTTGGCGGCGAGCCGCCTGCGAGGTCCGCACTCCATTAAAGACGGTTGCATCTTGTGCGAACCGGTCAAATCCGGATGTTGGAAGCCGGAACTTGAGGGTCTCTAAGGCAGGCGTTTCCAAACGTCTGCTGGCACTTCGCCCGGGGCTTTGATGGACCTACTCGTCTTGTCCGCAAGAAATTGCCCGTGCTATGAAATCCCCCGACGTGAAATACACCGCGCCACGGTCTCGTTCGGATGCGCGTTGTCATGGAAAACTCAGAAGGACGAACCATGCGAGTTGCCGTGATCTGTGCATTCAACCCGAATAGAAACACGGGAATGTACACGGTCGACAAGGCGGCTGAACGGTTCTTCTCCCAGTTTCCAGAAATAGAGCCGGTTTTCCTTACGCTAGGTGACGCGGACCGGTTGGATTCGGGCGATGAAGCGCTCGACCGGGAATATAGAGAACTTCAATCGGACCCCGATTTCCCCGCGTCATACGATGCCATCTACTACTGGGCCATCTACTACTGGGGTGATTTTCTTCACGCGCGGGGTTATTGGAGCGCCGACCTGATCCCGCGCCTGTTGAGCCACAACGTCGTCAAGACGCGGGAGGAAGCCACCGAACTGATCTTCAGGCTTGTGCTCTTGGAAGGTCAGCCCGATGAAATTCTGCGCCGCGTCGTCATCTTTGGCGGGACAACCATCGCCGATGGGGTCGAGGCAATCGAGGATCAGCGGTATGAAGAGGCCCTGACCCGTTTGTTCAGTCTGTGTGCGGCCGCCAAGATGCGGGATGCAGTGTCAGCGTTCCGTATTGCGCAAATGACCGGTAAAACGGCGACCGCTGGCCTGGATGCCGCCTACCTATTCACCTGGGCGAACGAGTGGAAGGGCACGCCCGGAACCGGCAAGATCGGCTTCTACTTCGGCCGTTCGCATCGCCGGGAAAAGTATTTGTTCGTACTTCTGATGCTCTGGCTGAGGGTCGCGAAGAAATGGAACATATCCTGGATACAGTGGTTCCCGGCCAAGCGGAACGAGACACTGTTTCGGATGTTGTCGGTGCGGAAGCATGATCCACGAACAAGGCCTGTCGCCGAGATCGTCGACGACCTCACGGAATGCGAAATCTGCATTACCGACGTCTACCATGTGTGTGTGAATGCATGGTCCGCCGGTATTCCAGCGGTTTGTTTCGGCTATGGCGCGAAATATGACAGCGACACGGTGGGAAGCAAGAAGAAGGAAGTGATGTATCTCAACATGTTCGCCCACCGCTGGTACCTCTTTTGGGAAAACCTTTCCCTGGCGCGCCTGCGCCGGGTTGCAAACCTGATTGTCGACCTGCGGGAACAACGGGAGAGGGCGCGGCAGGTGTTCACCTACCAATCGGCGGTAAGCAAGCGCGTGCACGACGACCTCGCCGCCGTTACACGGGACATGATCGCAAAATCGGCGCATTGATCTACGCTTTGCGGCCGGTGGCGCTAACGGAACACGATGATGGTTGGTCCAAAGACCCAAGGGCCGCGGAAATGGTAAGTTTGGATGTCGACTGATGTGGATTCAATTACGATCGGCGTCGTGATCGTCGCTTTTGGATCGGAACCTGTCTTGCCGTCCTGCCTGGAGCATCTGGCCAAGTCGATGCATCGCAATCTGAAGGTTGTTGTCTGTGACAATGCCTCGCCCGACGCATCGGCAGATATCGTGCGCCGGCGTGGCGCCGAGGCGGATGGATCGGCGGAAGGCGGTTTCCTGGAGGTAGAGGCGAAGGCGATCGACGGCATGAACGGGCAGGTTCTGCCGCCGCTGGTTCTTGTAACCTCGCCGGCCAATGTCGGCTTCGCCGGCGGGGTCAACATCGGTTTGCGAATATTGCGCCAGGACCCGGAGGTCGATCTGTTCTGGGTGCTGAACCCTGATACCGAGGTCACTGCCGCGACGGCGTCTGCCTACGCGCAAAAGGCTGTTTCCGGGAAGGTCGGCTTGATGGGGGGCAGGACCCTTTACCGCGAACCTCCGCACCGGATTCAATCGGATGGCGGCCGCGTCGGGCGCTGGTCCGGCATTTGCCGGAACGTCAATCAGGGGGTGGACCCCGAACACGCTGTGGCGCCGTCGGGGGACAGTCTGGATTTCCTCATGGGCGCGAATATTGTCGCGTCGCGGGATTACCTGGATCAGGCCGGCCTGATGCAGGAGGACTATTTCCTCTACTACGAGGAAGTGGACTGGGCCTTTCGCCGGGGCGCCCTACCGCTCGATTTTCTGGCCGACGCCGTTGTCTATCATCATGGCGGAACCGCGATCGGAACCGGAAACACACAGCGACGGGCATCACCCTTCGCCAATTTTTTCAACTACCGGAACCGCATGTGGTTCATGGCGCGCTTCAAGCTGGCGGCACTGCCGGTGGCTTATGTAATCTCGATGTTGAAGATCGCGAAGCTGCTGTCAGTCTGCGCTTGGGATGAAGCCTATGCGGCGTTTTGCGGCCTGAACCAGCTTCCGCCGCCGAAAGCGGTCGCAGCGAAATTGGGTCCCGATGCGGCCGTCTTGGCGTTTGGGCGCAAGACAGGGCGAGGCTGACGGGGCGGGCAATGACCGATAAGGACGAACGATCCCTGGAATCCGGAACATCGGCAGCCATTGCCGTGATCATTCCGCACTACAACGATGTTGCGCGCTTGGAACGTTGCCTGTCCGCTCTTGTCGGCAAAGACGGCATGGGTAGCGTCCCACAGGATTGGAACGCGGACGTGGACGTCGTGGTGGTGGACAACAACTCAACAGACGACATTGGCCCATTGCGCGGCGCGTTTCCGAGCGTACGGTTCGTCGTGGAAAAAATGGCTGGCGCGGCGGAAGCGCGCAATCGCGGGGTTCGCGAGACAACGGCACCGATACTGTTCTTCCTGGACGCGGATTGCGTTCCCGCGCCGGACTGGCTCGAAGCCGGCAGGCGGGTGGCGGGCAATGCCGATGTCATTGGGGGGCGTATCGATACGTTCGACGAAACCACCCCGCCACGATCAGGGGCGGAAGCGTTCGAGACGGTCTTCGCCTTCCACCAGCGTGACTATATTGAGCGGCAGGGTTTTTCCGTGACGGCCAACTTGATCACGACCCGGGCGGTTTTCGATGCGACGGGGGAATTTCGCCCCGGTGTTTCGGAAGATCGCGACTGGTGTCTTCGGGCGGGGGCAAAAGGGTTCCAACTGGTCTATGAGGACAGTTTGCGGGTCAGCCATCCGACGCGGTCGGACTGGCCGGCACTTGCCAAGAAATGGAAGCGGCTTTCCTCCGAAGGGTTCCATCTTTCCGGCACGGATGCGACCGCGCGGATCCGATGGGCGATACGGGCCGTTGCCGTTGCGCTCTCAGCAATCGCTCACATCCCGAAAATCGTGACCAGCCCCGCATTATCCTCAACCATCGAGAGAGTTCGCGGCGTCGGCACACTTTTTAGGATTCGGCTGTGGCGTGCCGGCTATATGATTTGGCAGGCTGCGGGAGGCGAATAGCCACTCTGTGGAACGAGGTCCAAGGACCAAGGGTTTTACTTGGACTTACCTCATACGATTGTATAAGTTTCGCAAGCTCTTGAACGGGCCGTAAATTTTCACAGAATGCGGATATATTGGACAGGATTGATGATTCGAGAACTGCTTTTCCCGTTGGCTCAAATTGGTGCCGGCGTTCGATCTTTCTCCGGCAAAAGTGCTCATGTCGTGGCGGCAATCCTGCTGGCGGCGACACTCGCGGCCTGCGATTCCCCGGAAGAACGTCTTCAGAACCATTATGAGAGCGGGATAGAACTGCTGGAGCAGGAAAGCTTCGACAAGGCGTCGCTTGAGTTCCGGAATGCTCTACAGATCAACGGTGATCACGTTCCGTCCCTATACGCCCTGTCGCAGATCGAGGAACGGCGCGCCAACTGGCGTGCGGTCCGTAACCTGCTCGAGAAAATCATCGACCTGCAGGGAAACCACCTGGGGGCGACGGTCCGACTTGGCCGGATGATGTTGCTGGGCGGTCAGATCGACCGTGCTCTCGAACTCAGCAACAAGGCTTCGGAAATCGATCCCAAAGCGATCGAGTCACTGACTTTCAAGGCAGCGGTCCTGTTGAACCTGGATGATCCCCAGGGGGCGTTGGCCGCGGCTAATGAAGCGCTCCAACTGGACCCCAAGAATATCGACGCAATCTCGGTGTTGGCCGCGGAACGCATGGCCGCCGGCGAAATGCGGGAGGCGATCGCTCTCCTCGATACGGGAATCCAACAGGATGAGCGCAATGTCGCGCTTCAACTGATCAAAATCCGCGCCTTGGCGTCGCTCGACGCGGTGGATGAAGTCGAAGTGGTTCTCAAGCGTCTGATCGAACTTTATCCCGATACCGATGCGTTCAAGACCAGTCTCGTCAACTTGTATCTGCGTCAGGAAAAGGTCGATGACGCCGAAGCGGTGATGCGCGACAAAGCCGATGCGAATCCCGGAGACTTCGATGCCGCCCTGGGCGTCGTCCGGTTCATGAATACGGTGCGCGGCCCTGAAGAAGCGATCAAGGAACTGAACGCCCTTATCGGGAAGGCGGACGCGAATGCGCCCCGTTACCGGATGGCCTTGGCGCAGTTATACTTCAGCCAGCAGGACAATGAACGGGCGAAGCAGGTTCTGAATGACCTGCTTGCCTCCGATGCAAGCGCTGAAGACAAGCTGACGGCGAAAAACCAAATGGCCGAAATGGCTCGTTTGGCGGGTGATTTCGACGAGGCGAAAACAATCCTAGCGGATATTTTCAAAGAGGATTCTAAGAACGCGGGCGCCCTGATGACGCGGGCGGCAATTCGGAATGCGGAACGGAATTTCGACGACTCGATTATCGATCTTCGGACGGTTCTGCGCGACGAGCCGGATTCCTTGAGGGCGCTTGTCCTGCTTGGTTCCGCGTATGAAGGCAACGGTTCGGCGGAATTGGCGGACGACCAGTATACGCGCGCGTTCCAGGTCGCGAACGGGGCGTCCTCGATCGGTTTGCCCTTCGCCAACTTCCTTGCGCGGCGCGGCAATCTGGAGCGTGCCGAGCAGGTGCTGGCCCAAGTCGTTCAGACCGAACCCAACAATGTCACCGCCTATCGCGCCTTGGCTCAGATCCGCATCAACCTGCGTGATTGGGGTGGCGCGGAAGAGGTCGCGGAACGGCTCCGGCAACTGCAGGACGAAGATAGCGTTATAAACCGGATCAAGGGTATCGCACTGCAAGGACAGCAGAAATTCGATCAGAGTATCCGGGCTTTCGAGGAATCTCAGCAATCGGCGCCGGACGCGTTCCGCCCGATGGCTTCGCTGGTGGATGCCTATTATCGAAGCGGTGAGCCGGAAAAGGCGGAAAGTTTCCTCAAATCCGTGCTTCAGACCAGCCCAAGCAACGTCTTCGCTCATGTTCTCCTGGGACAGCTCTATTCCGAATTGGACCGGAAGGATGATGCCCGTGCAGTCCTTACTCAGGCGATCGAAAGGAACCCGGAATCATCGATGGCCTATACGGCTTACTCACGGTTCTTGACCATCAATGGGGATGAAGATGGCGCGTTGGCGGTTCTGGATCAGGGATTGGAACAGCTACCGGCCGACGCGACGCTGGGCCTTCTGAAGGCCGGCATCTTCGAACGCCGTGGCGAGAAGGAAAAGGCGCTCGAACAGTACCGGGTCATGTACGAAGCGGCCCCGTCCTCACCGATCGTTGCCAACAACTACGCTTCCACGCTGACCTCTCTTCGCGGCGACAAGTCTTCGGCTGAGAAGGCGTTGGAAGTCATGGAGCCCTTGTTGAACGCGAGCGTTCCGCAATTCAAAGACACGATCGGCTGGGCCTATTACTTGAGCGGTCAATACGATCGGGCGCTTCCCTACCTTCGCGAGGCAGCGGAGCAACTGCCGAACCTCGCCGAGGTCCGCTACCATCTTGGCATGGCGTATCGGGCAGAGAAGAACGTGAGCGCAGCGATCAGCGAATTCGAGAAAGTGGTCGAATTGTCCGAGTCAGCTCCTTTTTCGGAGATTGACGCGGTGAAGCAGGCGCTGGAAGAGCTTCGGAAAGAAGTGGGGACCTTCTCGGGGGATTGATTGGGTGGTAATCCTTAGTAACCGTACCAATATCGATAGGTTGGATAGGGTTATTTAAGTTTTTCCAACAGTTACTGAGAGGTTGGGTGACGGGCATGTATGAAGCATTCTTTGGTCTGAAGGAGAAACCGTTCTCCATTCAGCCGGATCCGGATTACATGTTCTGGAGCAAGGCGCATTCGCTCGCCTTCGCCATGATCGAATATGGGATCATGAACAAGGCTGGTTTTACCGTCATCACTGGTGAGATCGGCAGCGGCAAGACAACCCTGATCCGGCATCTTCTGAACAACCTTGGCGAAGAAGTAACCGTCGGCCTCGTCTCGAATGCGTACGAGAACCGTGGCGAACTTCTCCATTGGGTCCTGATGGCGTTCGGGAAGCCCTATGAGGAAAAGCCGCTCGTCGCGCTGCACGCGGAGTTCACAGAATTTCTGATCGAGGAATATGCGGCCGGGCGCCGGACGATCCTGATCGTTGATGAAGCGCAGAATTTGGGGCCGCAAACCTTGGAAGAGCTGCGGATGCTCTCCAACATCAACGCCGACAAGGACCAACTCTTACAGGTCATCCTGGTCGGCCAGCCGCAGTTGAAGCAGCTGCTGCAGCGGCCGGAACTTGTGCAGTTCGCCCAGCGGGTCGCATCCGACTTCCATCTGCGCCCCTTCAATACGGAAGAAACGGGCGACTATATCAACCATCGGCTGAAGCTTGCCGGTGCGCCTCGTGAAATCTTCACCAAGGCGGCGCGGGACCGGATCGCCAAGGCGACCGGTGGCATTCCAAGGCTGATCAACGTGATTTGCGACACCGCGTTGGTCTACGGCTTTTCAAGCGGCATTGATACGATCGACTTGGACATCATCGAGGAAATCATCCGCGACAAGGCGGAACACGGGATTTTCGCCTATGACAACCCACCGCGTGCGGAGCAGGAACCGGAACAGCGCTCGGTCTATTGGCGTCAGCATAAAGTAATCTCGATCGAATAGGGGGTGCGCGGGGGCTCCGCGGCGACGGACACCCATCCTATCGACGGACAGCGAGGGGTATCAGCAGTGCCGGTCGAGACGAGTGCCGAACACAGGCGTGACGCGCCCGGCGCCAACTGCGGTCAGGCCCGCGCCCGGTTGATCCTATCCTGCTTTTTCGCAGCGGCTTTATGGGCTACGGCAAGCGTCTGTTCGCCGGTTTTGGCCCAGAACAGCCAGAGCGGCAGTACGGGAACGCAAAAAGTCAGTGTTTTTGCCATGCCGAAGGCGCAAGAGGCCCAACTGGCCCTGGCCGGCTTGGTACGCGCCGGCAATCTGGAAAAAGCGGCGCCTTTGGTCGACCAAATTCTGAACCGCTTCCCGACATTGCCCTTTCCCAACTTCGTGGCGGCCATTCTGGCCGCCCGAAAAGGCGAGGGAGAGACGGCGATCGATTTCTTGGAAACCGCCCTCGCCAATGGGTTCCGCGATCCCGCCGCTCTAGAACAAAATGCGCTGTTCAACCCGATCAGGAACGACCCTCGATTTGCCGCACTGCTTGCGCAAATGAAGGCACCCGCGGTTGAACGGGAAGCCCAGACGACCGCGCCGCGTGCCGTTCAGAACGGTGAAGCCGCGGTTGAGGAAGACAATACCGGCTGGGATCCGCGCCTGAACCTTCTGCAGAGCGCATTTACGTTCAATTCGAAGCTGTTCGCGTCGCGGACTGTCGACGGCGGAAAAGACAAGGCGGCCGATTTGCTGAACGATCTTTTCCGGGACGGTCGGGCTGCGGGAAATATCGGGGACTTGTACGACAATAGGGATCGCGGACATTCGCCGATGTCAAAGACCCTTCTGCCACAAGTGGCGATGGTCAAATATGGCAGCGGCGCAAAGGCCAACGGGTTGGACTACGGGTTCAATTCCAAGCTGTTCTATAACGCCCCCACCTTCGGAAACGCATCGGTCGGCGTGAACGGAATGTTCAGTGTGGCCCGGATGGCCTTGGGGAACCCGCGGGAAGCCAGCATCCTGTATCTGCAGTATCGGTCGAACCAGCTTTACGTCTATCCCTCCGTCCATGACTATTCGGCCAAGCGGGGAGACGCCTTCACCGCCAATACGCCCTACACCTTGGTCAGCCTTGGCAAGTCACGGTCGGACAAGCCGTTCCTTCATGCCGTCGCCAATATCCTCGCCGCCTTCAAGCCGGACGTTAAGAAGGATTTGATTGCCCGTAAGCTGCTGATGCCGACCGTGCAGATGGTGTTTCGGCGCGGCTTGAAAGGGGTCGACAGTGACGCGGAATACCTTTCGGGCAAGGCGCATCCGGTAGTGTTCGACGGCGAGCGGATCGATAGATCGAGGATGATCCGCCTGGCGAACAGCCTGGAGATTGGCGATGTTCCGCCAATGGTAAGCTTGTCCGTTCTGGAGGAAAGCGACATAGCCGGCGGACCGCCGGGAATGAATTCGAAGGGCGTTGTCTTTGACACGCCATCGGCGTTGGGCAGAGTGATGTTCGCCGCGGATGATCGAAAGCGCATCGTCGTGGACGCCTCGGGCACTGGCGTGGATGGCGGGGCTCCCCTCCGCTTTCACTGGGTCGTCTTGGAGGGCGATCGTGATCGGATAAAGATAACGCCACGGGAAAACGGTGACGTCGCTGAGATCGTTGTTTCCTGGCATGGGACGCGGCCGTCCGGCAACACGCCGGACATCAAGACCAACCGTGTGGATATCGGGGTCTTCGTCCAAACGGGGCAGTCGATCTCCGCCCCCGCGATCATATCCATCTACAACGATCCTTCGAGTTAGCGGCCGTGCGGCCGAAACATCGATTGGAAGTATAGTCGGAGGTCGGGCGTGTGCGTGGGTTCGGAATGATCTTGGGGGCGTTGCTGCTGCTGGCCGTGCTGGTCGCGGCTGGGTTCGGCTGGGTCCTTCGGGCGAACTACGTGGATGCCAAGGTCGCCGCCGTGACCGATCCGCCCGACCTTCCCGTCGGGCCGACGCCGGTATCTGACGCGTCAATGGCCGGGTCGCCGCGCATCCTGATTGTCGGGGACAGTAGGGTCGGTCGATGGGCGGACCATCCGAAACAGGAGGGCGCCGTGTTCTTCATGCGCGGTGCGGGCGGGGAAACGTCGGCCGGCGGACTGAAAAGAATTCAGGAAGAACTGAACCGCTTCCGGCCCGATGTGGTGGTGGTGATGACGGGTGTAAACGACCTTGTCGCGGCATCCTTGAAGCCTGAGATGGCGGCGTCGATAGAGCGTGACTTGGTTGCCAACATCATGAAGATCGCCGAGGCGGCGAAGGCGGGCGGGGCCGATCCCATTGTTGCGACGATCGTTCCCCCGGCTGAGCCGGATTGGATACGCAAGACCATCCTTTGGTCTGATGCGATCTGGGACGCGGTGCGCACCGCCAACCGGGAGATTGTGCGGCAGGCGGCTGAGAAGGACCTGCGGTTAATCGACTTGGCCGGAGCAGTCGATGCGGGATCGGCGCCGTTGGCCGCTGAATTTTCCGAAGATACCTTGCATTGGAACGGGAAAATGTACCGCCGTTTGAACGGGGTGTTTTTGAAGGAGCTTTTCGGCGAGTGACGACTGTCAGCGCCGCGGGGTGTCGACCGTGAGATTGTCGGAACGGACTCGTGGACCTAGGCTGTCCGGTGTGACAGATGCATTGAGGCGCCGCATTGGGGGAAGAGAGACGTGAGCAAGAAGATCCTGGCCGTTGCGTCAGGCGGGGGCCATTGGCAGCAATTGATGCTGATGCGCCGAGCGTTCGAAGGGCATGACGTTCGCTTCGTCACGACATTGCCCGGTTTGCCGGAACAATTCGGAGCGCAACCGTCGGCTATCGTGCCCGATTGCAACCGGAACGAACCGGTGAAGTCCATCATGGCTCTGCTGGCGGTTACGTGGCAGATCCTTCGGCACCGACCCGATGTGGTCATCACGACGGGCGCCTTGCCGGGGGTAATCGCACTCGCGGTCGGCCGTCTGTTCGGTGCCAGGACGGTGTGGGTGGATTCCGTGGCGAATGCGGAAGAAATGTCGATGTCGGGCAAACTCGCGCGGCGCTTCGCCCATCTTTGGCTGAGCCAATGGGAACACGTGGCGCAGGCCGCCGGGGCGAACTATGCGGGGGCGGTGTTGTGATTTTCGCGACGGTAGGAACGCAGCTGGCTTTTCCGCGCCTGATCGAGGCGCTGGACGCTCTGGCCCAGCAATTGGGCGAAGAGGTAGTCGCCCAGGTCGGCCCCGATTCAGGTGACTATCCGAATCTGCAGACACAAGCGAATGTCACGCCCGACGAGTTTGAGCATCTCTTTACCGGTTCGCGCCTTGTCGTTGGCCATGCCGGTGTGGGAACCATTTTGTCGGCGAAGCGGTTTGGAAAACCCCTGGTCTTGATGCCCAGACGGCACGCCCTGGGGGAGCACCGCAACGATCACCAGTTGGCCACGGCGAAAGCGGTCGAAAAGCTGCCGGGCGTCTATATCGCTTGGCAGCCGGAAGAGCTTTCCGGCCTTTTGACGCGGGATGATCTTTTGCCGGCGACGGATGCCGAGAGCCCGACGCATTCGGCGCTGATCGACCGGTTGAAGGCCTTCATAGAAGCCGCGTGAGGCGCCATCGCCGCAGTGCCTGGACGCATTCACCCTTTTAATTTTCCCCTATTGATTTTACTCGGCGCCAGCGTTGATGATGCCTTGGGGGAAAACGGCGGAATAAGAGTATTCAATGACCGGTCCTTCTCTCAGCGATTTTTACAATACCGGCGGCAAGACCGCTGTAGAACGCGATGCGACCTACGAAAGGGCGAAGACCATCGTGGAGAGCGGATCCGCGG
>CAYGKA010000074.1:0-18660 GCA_964350445.1 uncultured Flavobacteriaceae bacterium | reverse complement strand
GCCCCCTGCTTGATCGGCGTGCTGACCGAAACGCTCGCTTCCCGCAAGCGCTGCTCAAGCTCCGGGTTGGCCTGATCGTACAACTCGATCGTGCCATCCGCGCGCCGGACCTTGCCCATGAACAGATGGCCGAAATTACCGCGGACGATCACCGCCGTGACCGCGTTGTCCAACAGCTCGGAATCCAGCAGGGCGGAGGCGACATCGCCCGAATGGTGGCGGTCGACCGATTTTTCGAAGATGCCCCATAGCGTCGGCTTGGCGGAGCCTGAAACCCGGGTCGCGACGATGCTGGCTTTTTCCTGCAAGGCCGTGCGCAGTTCCTGAACGCTGAACGTCACCTGTGCCGCCACGAACAGGACGAGCACGGCCACCGTCACCAGGACGAACCGCAGAACGAGTTTTCTCTTGCTGAGTTCCAACATTGTTTTTGGCTGCTTACCGGGGCGCTAGTCGTACGGGCCGAACCATTCGTAATAGTCGTCGTATGTTTTCTTGAAACGGCGCTTGGCGTCGATCAACACGCGCAGGTATTCGTCGCGCGCCCTGTATTCCGACAGGATTCGGTCGGTCGCCGTGCGCCAGCGCTCGATATCGGCGTCGGACCATCTTTTGATCGTGATATCGCTGTCCAAGAATTTCCGCATGGCCTGGAAGTCGGCCTTTTTGGCTTTCATCGTCGTCGTCAGGGCGAAGGCCTTCATCGCCGATTCCAGAATAGCCTGAAGGTCCGCCGGCAGGGCGTCATACGCCGCCTTGTTGATCAGAAAGTCGGACAGCACCGAGGGCTGCCAGATCGCCGGGACGATCGCATAGGGGCTCAAATCCTGAAGCCCCAGATCCCAGGCGCCGTTCGCCGTCGTCCATTCCACCGCGTCCAGGTCGCCCGCCCGCAGAGCCGGTTCGATTTCAGACGGGACAAGCGGGATCGTGAGCGCGCCGGAGGCTTCGGTCAGGACTTCGCTGGGCAGGCCCGGTCCGATGCGGACCTTCTTTCCCCGCAAGTCGTCGAGCCCGGCAACCGGGTTCCGGGACAGCAGTCCGAATTCCATGCCCGGCCACCAGGCCGGCCGCCACAAGACGCCGCGCGGGTTGGCCAGTTGATTGGCCAGCGCGGTCCCTTCATCGGCCAGGAAAAAGATCATCGAAGCGTCGAGATTCATGAAGTCGAAGGGCCCCGCATTCATCACCGCCCAAGCCGGGTGCTGGCCCGACCACCAGTTCGGCCAGCCGTTGCCCATTTCCACCACGCCTTCGGACACCGCGTTGAAAATCGCCGGTCCGCCGGCGATTTCGCCGCCGGGATGGATGGAAATCGTGAACCTGCCGCCGCTCATCCTGCCGATATCTTCGGCGAAGACCTTGAGTTCCTGGAAATCGATGGAACTTTCAACGGCCTGCGACTGAAGCCGCCACGTCACCGTTTCCTCCTCGACGCACCCGGCGAGCAGGAGCATGCAGACAAAACCCACTGCACTCATCATCAAACGCATGCCGCGCGACCCCATAGTCGTTTCAGCCATTTTTCGCGCCTGACGGCCTTGAGCAGACGGTTCGGCGGCGGCTCCTGGGACAGGGCGGCCGCTGAAAACCCCGGAACGGTTCGGCGGAAATGGCACTTCGATAGAACATGCCTAATATTGAATGGAAATGCTTACCAATCTCCTAACGCCGCCGCTGAAAGGACAGCCGCGGCGCGTCCCGCCCTACTGCCGCAGCAACGGCACCCGCACCACGCCCAGCGCGATCAACATGCCGGCGGTGACGACGGCGAGCCCCGTCAACTGCACGGCGGTCGGAAATTCGCCGGCGACCGGGATGCCGACGACGATGGCGGCGACCGGGACGAGGGCCGGAAAGATGGCGGCGCGGCCGGCGCCCAGCAATTGCACGGCGCGGGTGTAGCACAGCATGGCCGTGACCCCGGCGAGCGCGCCCTGAACCACGATCTGCGCCAACAGCAGTTCCCACGGCAAGGCAGCGAATTTCGAGAGGCCGACCGTCGCCAGATAGGCCGGCACGATCGCGGCGCAGGACAGCACGGAAACCACCGCCGTCGCCTGTACCGGGCCGACGCCCCAGCGCTTGCCGAGCACGGTAAAGATGGCCCAGAGCAGCCCGGCGGCCGCGAACATGGCGTCCCCGATGGGTGTTTCCAGCGTCGCCTCGAACAGACCTTGGCCGGAAATGACCGCAAGGCCGCCGACCACGACGGCCAGCCCCATCGTGCGGGCCGGACCGACACGCTCCCCGAACATCCAAGCCGCGAGGATCGCCGTCGCGACCATAGCGGTCGAGGGCTGGATGACCGCGCCATGCGCCAGCGGCGCGAAGAAATAGCCGGTCACGGTCAGCAGCACGAAGGGCAACCCGCCGGTCAGCGCCAGCGCGATGCCGCGCCCCCATCCCACACCGGCCAGCGAAAGCGGCTTGTTGAACAGCAGCCAGGGCAGCATCAACGCGCCGCCGACCGCGAATCGGATGAAGGCGACGTCGTATCCGTCGAGCCCCAGGCTGACGCCCGCGCGCGACATGGCGAGATACGCCCCCCAGAAGATCGCAGCCGAACTGCCCAGCACGATGCCCAGGGTGCTCAGGCGGTCCTCGACCGGCGGCGCCGTGCCGCCGGCGGGCTTCGTGCTTGCGTCAGATCGCATGGGGTTGCGGTTTCCTTATGGGCTCGGCCGGGCACTATGCCGCCATTCCGTCGGGTGTCGGCGGCTACCGGCGGTCTCGCCGGCCCGAAGCCACGCTCCGTATATATCCCCTCACCCCATCGCGGCAACGCGCGGCAGGGCCGGTCACGAAACCTTTGCCGCCCGGTCGGCGTTCGGGAAGGGCAAGCGCCCGGTACTGGGCAAACAAAAAGGGCGCGGCCCGTGCCCCTTCGGCGAAGGGGGTTGGGCGCGCCCTGATCGTACGCGGATGACGCCGCGGCTAGTGCATCAGCCTCTCGATTTCATCCTTCAGGTGGAGCTTCTCTCGTTTAAGCGTATGGACGAGAGCGTCATCGGGCATCGGTCGGCTGTTCTCCTGATCGAGTTTCGTTTCAAGGACGGCGTGCTTCTCTTTCAATGCTTCGATGTGCGCTTCCAGGCTCATGGGTGTGCTCCTTCGCTTCCCGTTGGTTAGCCAAAACGGGTCGGACCCACATGTCCGAGGGCGAAGCACCGGCCCTTTATCAGCGCGGCGGTTTGGAACAGGGTCCTTGCCGCGCCATGTGCCCCGGTCCGCCGTCGTGTCCTGCCATTCGGCAGAGCCGTTCGGCGTTTCGAAACACAGCCAGGGGATCGCCCCCGTGCAGAATTACTGCAGACCGTGTGTCCGGTCCGTCTCCAAGCGGGTGCATCCGGCTGCGTTGCACAGCGTCCGTTCAGGCGACCGTAGGTCGGCTGCCGGTCAATCTCCGACACCCCGCGCGATGCGCCCAATTTGCGGTGTTCCAACGCTACCGCGATTTCCCACCAGCGGACGAACCGTCCGGGAATCGTGCCAGAATCACTCTGCCGGCACCTTTACGGCGGATTTCCCCGCCTGAACGGATATGGTATCGCATTGAGCGTGGAAGTCGAGGGATCATGTCGGAAAAAAATCAAAGAATCATCGTCGGCATCAGCGGCGCGTCGGGCGCGGTGTACGGCATCAGACTATTGGAATCCTTGCGCGAACTGGGTGTGGAGACGCATCTGATCGTCTCAAAGTCGGCCGAGATGACCTTGGCCTATGAAACCGACCTGACGACCAAGGACCTGCGCGCCCTGGCCGACAAAACCTATCCGATCGGCGATATGGGGGCGGCATGCTCCAGCGGCAGTTTCAAAACCGCCGGCATGATCGTCGCGCCATGCTCCATGAAATCGCTTGCGGAAATCGCGACGGGTGTCACCTCCACCCTGTTGACGCGGGCCGCGGACGTCGTGCTGAAGGAACGCCGGCGGTTGGTCCTGATGGCGCGGGAAACGCCGCTGACCAACGTGCACCTGCGCAATATGCTGACCGTGAGCGAGATGGGCGGCATCATCGCGCCCCCGGTGCCGGGTTTTTATACCAAGCCGGAAAGCATCGATGACCTGGTCAATCACTCGGTCGGCCGGGTGCTGGACCTGTTCGGCCTGGAAACCGGGCGGGTCACCCGCTGGCGCGAGACGGAGTCTTGAAGCCCGGGCACAACAAGTTAAAGGCAAAGCGCCGCATCTGACCGGTTCCATTTAGGGGCCGAAGCACGGTACATCTGTAATCCGACGGAACGCGCCGCCGGGCCCGACAGGGACCGCGCCGCGCACAGGGCCATGAGAGGCAGGCATGAAGCGCATTCACCGCACCAAGATCGTTGCCACGCTGGGACCGGCGAGCAGCACGGAAGAACAGATCGAGAGGCTGTTCCTGGCCGGCGTCGACGTCTTCCGGATGAACTTCTCCCACGGGGAGCCGGAGGAACACCGAGCCCGGCACGAGTCGATCCGCAATGTGGAAAAGCGCACCGGCCGCCCGATCGGCATCATGATGGACTTGCAGGGCCCCAAGTTGCGGGTCGGCAAGTTCGCGAACGGGCCGATCGAGTTGGTGGAAGGCGCGGCTTTCCGCCTCGATCTCGACAAGACGCCGGGCGACCAGACCCGAGCACCGCTGCCGCATCCGGAAATCTTCGCGGCGCTGGAGCCGGAGACCGACCTGCTGCTGGATGACGGACGCGTGCGCCTGCGGGTGAAATCCTGCGGTCCCGACCACGCGGATACGGAAGTCGTCGTCGGCGGCCCGCTCTCCGAGCGCAAGGGCGTCAACGTGCCCGGCGTGGTCCTGCCGCTGTCCTCGCTGACCGAGAAGGACCGCAAGGACATGGAATTTGGCCTCAGCCTGGGGGTCGACTGGTGCGCTTTGTCCTTCGTGCAGCGGCCCGAGGACATCATCGAGGCACGCGACCTGGTCAAAGGCCGCGCCGGCATCCTGGCCAAGCTTGAAAAACCCTCCGCCGTCGAACGGCTGGAAGAAATCGTTGAACTGACAGACGCGGTGATGGTCGCGCGCGGCGACCTGGGCGTCGAAATGCCGGCGGAAGATGTGCCGGTGCAGCAGCGCCGCATCATCAAGGCCTGCCGCGTCGCCGGAAAACCGGTCGTCGTTGCGACCCAGATGCTGGATTCAATGATGGAACGCCCGGTGCCGACCCGCGCCGAGGCCTCGGACGTCGCCACCGCCGTCTATGACGGCGCAGACGCGGTGATGCTGTCGGGCGAAACCGCGGCGGGCGACTACCCGCTTGAATCGGTGAAGATGATGAACCGGATCATCGAGCGGGTGCAGAAGGAGGACCTCTATTGGTCCGGCCTGGAGAACCAGCGTCAGCCGCCGGAAGACACCACCCCGGACGCGATCAGCGCGGCCGTTACGATTGCCGCCGACACCATCGCGCCGGCCGCCATCGTGACCTACACGACGTCGGGCTCCACCTCGTACCGGATGGCTCGCGAACGGCCGCGCTGCCCGATCATCTGCCTGACCCCGCGGGAAAGCACCGCGCGCCGGCAATGCATCGTCTGGGGCGTGCATGCCTGCCGCACGCCGGACGCGAACAGCTTGGACGACATGGTCGATATCGCCACCCACCAGGCCCGGATAGACGGTTTCGCCGATCCCGGCGACCGCGTGATCATCACCGCGGGCGTCCCCTTCGGTACGCCCGGCAAAACGAACCTGCTGCGGATCGCCAGGGTGGGTGTGCAGGACTAGCCGGGCACGCGGCTGATTTCGGATACGGGCTTTTGGGGGCGGCCTAGATCCGCCGCCCGTCCAGCGTCTTGCGCAACTGTTCCGCCCGGACAGTGGCGTCCGGCAGGAACGGGTGGAGTTCCAGCGCGGCCTCATAGGCTTGCAGCGCCGCCTCTTCATCCTCAAGCGCGTCGTTGATCATGCCGAGCCCGGTCAAAGCCCCGAAATGGCGCGGTTCCAACGCCAACGTCCGTTTCACATCCTTTATCGACCCGTCCAGGTCGCCGATCAGGAACAGCACCGTGGCGCGTTTGTTCCAGGCCTCGGCATATTCCGGCTCAAGATCGGTCATGGTGGTGAAATAGTCGTACGCGGTGGCGAAATCGCCGGTCTGCATCGCCCGCATGCCCTGACGCATCAGGATATTGATGCTGTCCTTTTCGTTCGTGATCCAGATGGTCCAGATCCGGTGCGACAGGTTTTGCGCGACTTCGAAACTCTTGGCCTGCTTCAATCGGGCGAAGAGCTGGTCGAGCACGGGATCGTTCTGGTCCGCCTGGACGGCAGCGCCGGACAGGGTGCCGAAAGCGAGCAGCGCCGCGAAGGCGAAAGCCGCCCATATCCGCCGCAGGGACAATCGGCCCCGCGTGTCGCCGGGGCGGCGGATAGAGCCGCCCGGGCCTTGGAGTCGTCGAGTTTTCATGGTTCAAGTATGCGCGCGTTCCGATCGAATCGCAATTGGAGCCCTGTCTTGAACGACCATGCCTCATGCTTTTGTGATGACCCGGCCGAGGCCCGGGACCGTTTCCTGGCCGAATGCCTGAAAGCCGGCCTTGCGCCGATGTCCCTGCCCGCGCGCGATGGTGCGGGTAGCGCGCTTTATTGCGACGTGGTCCGGCTTGGCGCGCCGTCTGCCCATAGCACGATTGTGCTGTGCAGCGGCGCTGCCGGCAGCGCCGGACTGGTCAACGCGGGAATCTGCGCGGGCTTGCTGGAAAATCGCCTGCAGCGGCATCTGGAACGGCCTGTTTCCGTCGTGCTTGTCCACGCGATCAATCCGCAAGGACCCGTTTGGCCCCAACCGCCGGCGAAACCCGCGCCCGTGCTTGTCGACGGCGACGCGATTTCGAAAGCGGAGGCAAGCTGGACGAGCGAATTGTTGTCCGCCGTTGACCGTCGATTCGGCACCGAACTGGGCCTTGACGCCGCGTCGATGGCTTCAAGGGAAAACGGTCCGATTACCGGGAGTAAAGCCGGGAACGGACAAGACGGGGCCGAACCGCGATCGGCCTGGACGCGGCGCGACCTTGGCCGGATCGCCGGCGAATTTCTGCAGGAATCGCGGTTCGTGCTGTGTCTGGATTTCCGCACCGGTTTGGGGCAATGGGCCGTGCCCGCCTTCCGCAATCCAGACCCGCAGGCAAGCGCGGCGCGTGGCCGGGCCCGTCGCTGGTTCGGCCCGCTGGAGGGCGAGGAAGGCGGATCAGCCACGGCAATCCGCGGCCAAGAGTACGAGGCGGATCACGCGGGCAGCGGCGATCTCGCCGGTTTCGTGGATGACGTCGAAACTGTGTCCATGATCGTCGACTTCGGAACCTTTCCCGGCACCGGTCTTGTCAGCACGGTGACCGGTCGACAGCAGTCGCGGTCGGACTACCCGTCGCAGCGGGATTGGCGGGAAAAGGTCTACGCGCAAGCAGACGCGATCGTAATGCGGTCAATCAAGGCGGCCGAAGAAATGGCGGATGCCGGCCGGCGCCTGAAATCGGCGGAAGCGGACGACTTCTGACAAGGTCCCGGTTCGTTAGATCAGGCGCGTCAGGTCAGATGAAATGGTTTGTCCAAGTGAAACTTGAAGACCATGACAAGGCGGGAAATCGTCCCCGCATCGTCGCAGAACGGCAGGCACAGCACCGAATAGTTGATGAATTCCTGACCCAAGGACCATCGCAGGGGATCGCCGGAGTAATAGGGGCGCCCTTCCTCAATACAGCGCAGCATGCGTTCCATGCCGCGCTCGGACCCCGGTATCTTGCTGACCAGCATGCCGGTAAATTCCCGGTCCGTCAGGGCGGCGATTCCCGTGCCCGCCAACCGAACCATGAAGTCTTTCTGTTCGTGCAGCACCTCGAATACGGCGATCCAGCGCAAGGCCTCCAAAGGCAGGCTGGTCGGGTCGATGGTCGACATATGAGGAATCGGCCGGTCGCCTCGTGCGGATTCCCAATACTTCATGGCCTGCACCAGATAGTCGGGCACGTCGTCGAAGGCGTCGAACTCGATCAGGGTTCTGGCGGTTGACTGAGGCATCGGTCGGGTTCCGGCATAGTCTGTCACCAACCAACTAGCATGCCTGCAACCCAACCATCAAACGTCGTATTAGATTTTTAAGTAAAAAGTATCAGGTTGCGCCCGGCACCTTGGGAAAAGGCTCAGGCCAGCCCTTCCGGTTTTGGGCCGCCTGTCGCCCAATCGAGCAGTTCCACCGTGTGAATCACGGGCACATCCGCCGCCGACGCGATCTGCGTAATGCAGCCGATATTGCCCGCCGCGATGATGTCCGGGGCCGTTTTGCGAATATTCGCGACCTTCCGGTCCCGCAGTTTGGTCGCCAGTTCTGGCTGCATGATGTTGTAGGTGCCCGCCGATCCGCAACAAAGATGCGCTTCCGGAATATCGACCACATCGAAACCGGCTTGTTTCAGCAAGTTTTTCGGCTGCTGGGTGATTTTCTGCCCGTGCTGCATGGAGCAGGCGGAGTGATAGGCGACCCGTTTCGCCGTCCCCGCGGGAAGGGCGGCCCCGTCGAGACCCAATTCCGCCAGGAATTCCGTCACGTCCTTGGTCATGGCCGAGATCGTGGCCGCATCCCCGGCCAGGGTCGGGTCTTCCCGAAGCATGAAACCATAATCCTTCACCGTCGTTCCACAGCCGGAGGCGTTGATGATCACCGCATCCAACGGGTCACGGCCGTGTTCCGCCATCCAGGCGTGAATATTCGCCGCGGCTTGCGCATGGCCCGCATCAGACTTGCCCATGTGATGGACCAGCGCGCCACAACATCCGGCACCCTGCGCCACCACGACCTCGACCCCCAACCGGTTGAGCAGGCGGACCGTCGCCTCGTTGATCTGCGGCTTCAGGACCGGCTGTGCGCATCCGTTCAGCATGGCGACCCGGGCGCGTCTTTCCCCGACAGCGGGGAATGTCTGCGGTACGTCGATCGGCGAGGCCTTCGGCAGGCTCTTCGGCGCAAGTTTCAGCATCGCGCCAAGCCGCCCACCGAACAGCCCGCCGACAACCGGCGCCAAGGGCCGCGCGACCCAGGCACCGGCCAGGGCCACCCGGAACAGGCTGGGGTTGGGCAACAGCACGGCCAAAAGGTTTCGAAGAACCCGGTCCGCCAAAGGCCGCACATGCGTCTTTTCGATATAGGCGCGCGCGTGATCCACCAAATGCATGTAATGGACGCCGGACGGACAGGTCGTCATGCAGGAAAGGCAACTGAGGCAGCGGTCGATATGCTTGACGATCCGCGCCGGCGCGGGCTTGTCGTTTTCCAGCATATCCTTGATCTGATAGATCCGGCCACGCGGCGAGTCCAACTCGTCGCCCAACGTCACATAGGTCGGACAGGTCGCGGTGCAGAACCCGCAATGAACGCAGTTTCGCAGGATCTTTTCGGATTCCGCCGTATCGGGATCGGCCAGTTGGGCAAGGGTGAAATTCGTCTGCATTCTACTGTTCCCCTGCCCTAGACGCCATCATACATGCGGCCCGGATTGAGCACGCCATGCGGGTCGAACCCGTTCTTGATTTTACGCGTCAATGCCGCGAGCCCCGGCGCAAGCGGCTGGAACACATCCGCAGCGGCGCGCAGTTGCCGGTCGCCACGAACAAGTGTCGCGTGCCCGCCGGTTTTCCCGATAACCTCGCGCAGGACTTCCGCCCCGCCCAAAGTAGGCATATCGACGGCCAGCCAGATCAACCCACCACCCCAATCCATGAAGGACTCGGCCCCTTTCAGCGACAGCAGATCCCGATAGACCGCCGGCCCATCGGAAGGCGCGACGGATACCTTCCACACCACGCGCTTGTCGCCCGCCCCGGCAAACGGCATCACGTCCCGCACCAGGGTCCAGAACGCCTTGCCGCGATGACTATGCAATTCCTCGGTCTTGGCATCGGCGCCGACGATTTCGCGCAGCCGCGCGCAACGGTACTCGACCGACGGTCCCGGCCCTTCCACACGCATTGCAGCAACGCCGCTTCCTTCCCGCGAGACGAGGTCGATACCGGTTGAGGCAGCCTGTGCCTTCGGCAGCCACGCCGCGCCGGAGACGTCATAGGGCGAATTCAATGCATCGGTCAGCGCCCGAACCGCAGCGACCGGATCGTCGGTATAGAGCAGGACCGTTCTTTCCTTTTCCGCCTTGGGCAGAACCTTCACCGTCACTTGGGACATCACGGTCAACGTGCCCCAGGACCCGGCCATCAGTTTGCAAAGGTCGTATCCGGTCACGTTCTTCATGACACGGCCGCCGGATTTGAACTCCTCCCCGCGGCCGGACACGCCTTTGAAACCCAGAAAATGATCCCGCGCGGCGCCTGCCTTGATGCGCCGCGGGCCGCTTAGGTTCGTGGCGACCACGCCGCCGATGGTGCCGGCGGCGCTTTCCCCGCGCAGCAGAAAGCCGAGGTCCGGCGGTTCGAAAGCCAGTTGTTGGTTCTTCTCGTCCAGCGCCGCGGTGATTTCCGTCATCGGCGTTCCCGCCCCTGCCTGAAGGACGAGTTCCTCCGGCTCGTACAAGGTGATCCCGCTCAATTTGGACAGGTCGATTTCATGGTCCGTTTCGACCGGGCGGCCCAGGTCGGCTTTGGTACCCGCCCCCTTGACCGCAACGGGAAATTCTTCCGCCACGGCCCAGGCCACGGCATCTTTCAATTGTTCCGCCGTTTCCGGCACGAATTGGGTCATCGTGAACTCCCAACTTATCCGGTTAGAAACGGGGGATATCGGGGAAAGGTAGTTTCCCCTTGTGAATATGCATACGGCCCAGTTCAGCGCATCGGTGCAGGGTCGGGAAGACCTTGCCCGGGTTCAACAGTCCGTCGGGATCGAAGGCGCATTTCAGGCGCATCTGTTGAGCCAGGTCGACCTCTGTGAACATCGCCGGCATCAGGTCCCGCTTCTCAACCCCAACACCATGCTCTCCGGTCAGCACGCCGCCGACCTCGACACACAGTCTCAAGATGTCGCCGCCGAAATCCTCAGCTTTTTCCAACTCACCCGGAATATTGGCATCGTACAGGATCAAGGGATGCAGATTCCCATCCCCCGCATGGAAGACGTTCGCGACACGCAGACCGTACTGGGTCGACAGTTCCGTCATCCGCCGCAGCACCGTCGGCAGTTGGTGGCGCGGGATCGTCCCGTCCATGCAGTAATAGTCGGGCGAGATCCGGCCGACCGCCGGGAAGGCCGCCTTTCGTCCTGCCCAGAAGCTGAGCCGTTCCTGTTCGTTTGCCGATATACGCAGGGACACCGCGCCGCAGGATTCGGCAATTCTCTTCACTTCCCCGATCAGGTAGTCGACTTCTTGCGCTGGTCCGTCGAGTTCGACGATCAGCAGTGCTTCGACATCCAGCGGATAACCGGCATGGACGAAATCCTCCGCCGCGTGGATCGCCGGCTTGTCCATCATTTCCATGCCGCCGGGAATGATTCCGGCGCCGATTACCTTGGCGACACAATCGCCCGCCGACTCGCTGGACGGGAAACCGATCAGCAGCGCCTGGACTGTTTCCGGCGCGCGCAGCAGACGGACGGTCACTTCCGTAACCACGCCCAACAGGCCTTCCGACCCGGTCATGATGCCCAATAGGTCGTAGGCCTCGGAATCCAGATGCTTGCCGCCGATGCGGATGACCTCCCCATCGATCAGCACGACTTCCAACCCGAGCAGGTTGTTGGTCGTCAGCCCGTATTTCAGGCAATGCACCCCGCCAGAGTTTTCCGCTACATTGCCGCCGATTGAGCAGGCAATCTGGCTCGACGGGTCAGGCGCATAGTAGAACCCGTCCGCTTCCACTGCCTTGGTGATTGCCAGATTGGTGACGCCGGGCTGCACGCGCGCGCAGCGATTGTCGTAATCGACCTCCAATATCCGGTTGAACTTGCCCAAGCCGAGCAGCACACCGTCTTCCAACGGCAGCGCCCCACCGGACAGCGAAGTGCCCGACCCGCGCGGAACGACCTTGATGCCGTTTTCATGGCAATAGCGCAGAACCTGGGAAACCTGATCAACCGTTTCCGGCAGAACGACCACAAGGGGGGATGTCTTATAGGCGGTCAGGCCGTCGCTTTCATAGGGACGGCGCTCGTCCTCGTCCACGATGACCCCTTCGCCGGGCACGATCGCCCGCAAATCGTCGGCGATACGATGCCGGCGCGCCAACACCGCTTCATCGGGTTTGGGCATTTCCATCGGCGTTATCCTTCCCGCCCGAACAGTATCGACAGAACATCCGCATAGGCAACAAATGACAAATGTCGGCTGAGCGCGGAAGCGATCTGCGGGTCAAATTGGTATTACCAATTTTGTATCACCCTGCGGCGGATAGGAAAAGAGGTCTTTGCCCACAGAGGATGGAGCCGGTTCGGAGGCGGTCACCTCACCGGATGAGCCGGCGCGTTCCCCAGGGATACATCGACGATCGAGCGCAGCGCGGTCCGGGCGATATCCTCGAAACACTCGTCGGTCCAACAGAGCGCATGCGGCGTGATGATCGTGTTCTCCATGCCTATCAGCGGGCTGTCCGGCGATATCGGTTCCTGCTCGGTGACGTCGAGCCCGGCGGCGGCGATCCGGCCGCTGCGCAGCGCTTCGACGAGCGCCGCCTCGTCATGGATCGGCCCTCTGGCAACGTTGATGAAGCAAGCGGTCGGCTTCATCCGGGCGAAAGCCTCGGCATTGATCAGATGATGGGTGCTGTCGTCCAGGGGGCAAGCCACCACCACGAAATCCGCCTTGCTCAGCACATCGTCGAAGGGAGCGTGCGCGGCGCCCAGCCCGCCGATCACCGCCGGGTCGACAAACGGATCCGCCACCAGAATCTCGCGGAAGAAAGGATGCGCCAGAGGGATCAACTCCTGCCCGATGCCACCGGCGCCGATAAGGCCCAGTGTGCGGCCGGTCAGCCCGATCCCCATATGTTCCACACGCTCGTTCCAACGCCCCTCGCGCACCAGCCGGTCCTTGGTAAAAAGCTTGCCAGAAAGCGCAAAAATCATAGTCAGGGCGGCGACCGCGACGGGACGCCGTATGGCGTGCGGCGTGTTGGTGACCGTGATCCCCTTCGCCGCGCAAGCCGCGACATCAACCGAGTCATAGCCCACACCGTTTCGGGCAATCACCTTGACCCGGCAGTCTTCCCGCGCCACCGATGCCGCCGTGACCCGTGGCAGGTTCACATGCAGACCGTCATATCGGGCGGCGATATCCGGGGTGATTTCGGTCAAGTCTTCCGGAATCCATTCCCATTCGATAGCGGGATTGCGCGCAAGCTCCTCAAAGGCGGCTGCGTTGAAGGCGGGCTGGCCGGAGGCCGTGAGAAGGTCCCGGGTCGATCCTACGCGAAACACCATTATGCCTCCTCCACGGTCTGCAGGACCGAGCGCACGCCTTGCGCCAGCAGCCCCTGATCGGTGCCGACCGCCAACATGTTGAACCCATAACCCTTGTACTCCCGCGCCCAGGCAGCGTTCGCAGGCATGAAGCCAAGTCCTTTACCAGCTCGGCGCGCGGCCTCCACGACACCCCGGACGGCATCGAGAAACAGCGGGTTCTGAAACTCGCCCGGAATGCCGAGGAAGTTCGCGAGGTCGAAATGGCCGACCCAGAGGATGTCGATCCCCTCCGTCGCCGCGATTTCATCGACATTCGCCAACCCGCGCTCGGTTTCGATCTGGGCGATCACCGTCACCTCGGCATTGGCCCGCACCATCTTGTCCTTCGGGTCGCCGTCGGAATAGTCGTCATGGGCAAAGCCGAACGCCGCGCCGCGCCGGCCGACCGGCGGGTAGCGCGTCGCCTCTACGATGCGCGCGGCCTCTGCGGCGGACTCGACCATAGGGATCATCACGCCCTTCATCCCGATATCCAGCGCGCGGGCGAGGAAGTGATATTCCCCCCGCGGGACCCGGACCATGGGGACGATGGGCAAGCCACGGCAATACGCGACCTGTTCCTTCAACGTCTCGAGCCCGATCCCCGTGTGCTCCATGTCGTACAGCACGTATTCGCAGCCCGCATTGCTGAGGAGCTGCGGTATGCCGGGACTGAAGAACTCGAAGATCATTGCGCCGAGCACCTGCTCGCCGGCCAAAACTCGCTCTCGTATAGACACGGGGAGTCTCCCTTACTTTACTGTCTTGTTATTGTTTTCACGCCTGAAACGCCGCAATGAACGCTAACCCCGTTTCACCGTTTACGCGCCCCATTTTTTGGGCTCCGGCTGGAGGTTGGCACAGGCAGGCCGATCAAGCCAAGACGGTCTCCCGTTCCAGCCCGCCGGTTTGGGACCGCTCGCTCTCTGTGGTACAATATTACCGTTTGGTGATCGACTGCAGAAATCAGGGAGTTTCCCCATGCCGACAGAGAAAATCCCCTCCGTCCGCGTTTCCTCCAAGGCCCGTGACGCAGCCCGGCGGAAGATTGCCGCGGCCCGCAAACAGCGCCATGCCGCGCGGCAGCAGCGCTACAAGGAAACGGTTCTGAGGTTGCTGCGGCTACGTGAACGGATCGCCGCGACGACAAAATCGGCGGCCAAGGCGCAGAAGAACCTGGGCCCCGACATACGCAGCGCGATAAAGGCGACGGCTGCCCAAGGCGGTGCAGACGCCAAGGGCCGTAGAGACACCAAAAGCCCAGCAGACGCTAAACGAAAGGCGCCGATCGCCGCCGTCGATGCCGCGGAACGCCCCTTGCGTCTGATCCTGCGGGCAAGGCACGCCACAGGCCGCAAGAAGCTTGAGGCCGTTATCGCCGGAACATTGGGCCTGACCCGGGACAAGAACGCCTTCTCCCTCGCCCCGCTGCTGCCGAGAGCGCAACGGAAGAACAAGCAGTTGAGCCGCTACTGGGTAGCGGAATTTGCCGCCGACCGCCGCAACACCGCCGCCCTCCGGCCCCGGATCGCCGACGCGTTGCGACGAACGGGGGCCTTCGATTCCGTCCGGTCGGAAGGGTTGAGGATGGGCCTGTTCAGCGGCGGAGAACCGGGACCCGGCCTTGAAATGGCGAACCCGCCGGAAGACACCGACTGGTACTTGACCTCGCCCGAGACAAATGGCGTCGATTGGCGCGGCTACCGCGACGGACTCGACGTCTACGGCGCCTGGGACGTTTTGAACGCCGGTCGGAACGGCGAACGCGCCGGCGACGGTTTCGTCATCGGTCATCCCGATTCCGGGTTCCGCGTGCATGACGACTATCCCGCTGACCGGATCGATCTTGTGAATGCCTTCAATGCCTTCCTCGGCAGCGTCACCGTGGGCGGCCTGGATCTCGAAACCCAGAATTTCGCCCGCCACGCCCTGCAACCGCGGGGGTTCCCCTATTTCGAGATGCACGGAACCTTTACCGCATCGGTCATCGTCGGCCCCCGGACGGAGGCCGGCACGGATCCCGTGACTGAGACGGTCGGCGTTGCCCCGGGCGCGACCATGCTGCCGCTGCTCTGCGCCAATACCGTCATACTGGCCGGCGACATGGAAATCATCGCGGCGGTGGAACACGCCATCGAGCGGGATGTCGACGTCATCTCCATCTCGCTTGGCGGCGCGCCGAACCCGGCCCTGCGCGAGGCGCTGGCCGCGGCGGTCGAGCAGGGAATCATCGTCGTCGCGGCGGCCGGCCAATCACAGGGCGCGCCGATCCCGCAAGCGGTCGCCGCCCCCGCCTGCTACCCGGAAGTCATCGCGGTCGGCGGCGCCATTGGTCCGTTGCCCTGGGAAGGCGCGTTTCGCGGGCCCGAGGTCGATATCTGCGCCCCGGCGGTGAACATTCAGCACGCTACCTTCCGGCCCAACGGCACCGGCCGGCAAGCGACCAGTCAGGGAACCTCCTTCGCAACCGCGATCACGGCCGGACTGGCGACATTGTGGCTTCAGGCCCACGGTGGTCGGCAGGGTGTATCCCAAGCCGTGCCGGGCGTCCCGGTGCAGCAAGTCTTCCGCCACATGTTGAAACAGACCGCGGTCGACACCACCATCTTCGCGGACGACCCGCCGCCGGGCGGGTGGAACACCTCGATGTTCGGCGCCGGGCTTGTGAACGCCAGGGCGCTGGTGACCAACCCCCTGCCCTTGCCCGAGGACGTCCCGCCGATTGACGAAAATCCGCCCTTCAACGTCTACGGCATGGCGAGCGGGATCGCCGTTCTGGATATCAACGACGCCTGGTCGTTGGGGGCGATCGACGGCCTGCTTACTGGTATCGCCGCCACCGCGGATTTCGTGCAATCGGCGCCCGAGCTTGTCGGCGATATGTGGTCCGATTTCTGGGAAGGCCCAGTTAGCGGGACCGGACAGGCCGTCGCCGACTGGGTCGGATCGCTGGGCCCGGTGACGAACCTAGCCGCGGCCGGCGTACTCGCCGGTTTCGCCGCCAATGCATGGGAAGACGCAATGGCCGCCGCCGGATCGGTCACGGGGGAATTGGGCGAGATGCTGGACGACGCCGCCGAAGCGGCCGAGGACGCCTGGGAAGAGGCCGAAGACGCGGTCGACGAAGCCTTGGACGAGGCCGGCGACGCCGTCGACGAATTCATCGACGAGACGGGATCCTTCATCGAGGACACGGCGGAGAGCGCAAGCGAAACCGCTGGCGAAGTTGCCGGCGCCGTCGCCGACGCCTTCGGTGGGATTTTCGGCTGAGGCGGTAGCGGTGACGCACCCTAGTCGCGCGGGCAAGACAGCACAGCTTTTCCGTCTTGTCCCTTGAAACCGTTCGCAACGGGGCGCCAAATGCCTGCCGGCAACAACAACCCGCATTGAGCCCATATTGAACGCCCGCCTTGCCATCGCCTGCCTTGCTTTCGGCCAGACCATTGTCTGGGCCGGAATGTATTACCTATTCCCCGCACTGCTGCTGCGCTGGGAAGACGCGGAGGGTTGGTCCAAGACGACGCTGACGGCGGCCTTCGCCGGCGCGCTGGTGATGTCCGGGATTTTCGCGCCACTGGCCGGGCGGATCATCGACAAGGGCCGCGGTGCGGAGCTGATGGCGGGCACCACCCTTCTGGGCGCGGTGATGTTGAGCCTGCTGCCGATGGCCGACTCGATCTGGGTCTTTGCCGGAATTTGGCTGGTGATCGGCATGGTGCTGGCCTGTACGCTCTACGAACCCTGCTTCGCCATCATCACCCGCACACGCGGGGCCGACGCGCGGCGCGCCATCACCATGGTGACGCTGGTGGCGGGCTTCGCCGGCACGGTTTCCTTCCCGATCAATCACGCGGTTGCCGAGGCCTTCGGCTGGCAAGCCGCCGTCCTGACCTTCGCCGGACTGGTGGCCTTCGTCGGCGCACCGCTGCTTTGGCTGGGCGGCCATCATCTGGAGCAGGAACACCGCCGGCATTCCCGCGAACTGGAGGCAGGGCATGCGGGACATGCGGCGGCGGACAATATCCGAACACTTGTCCAAGTGGTGCGGCAGCCGGTATTCCTGGCCCTTGCCATTGCCTTCTCGCTGCTTTGGTTGAACCACAGCATGGTGCTGAACCATCTGCTGCCAATCCTCGAGGATCGGGAGATCCATAAGGATGTCGCCGTCTTCGCGGCCTCCATGATCGGACCGATGCAGGTGGCCGGCCGCCTGGCGATGATGGCGGTGGAGAAACACCTGACCACTTTCTCGATCACCAGTGCTGGGTTCCTCGGCGTGTTCGCCGCCGCCGTTTGCCTCTATTTCTCCGACTTGTCGCCGACCCTGCTCGTCCCCTTCGTGATCCTGCACGGAAGCTGCTACGGCATCATGAGCATCATGCGCCCGGTCTCGACGCGGGACATCCTGGGCAGCCGAAATTTCGGCGCGATCAGCGGGGCCCTGGCCCTGCCGGTGCAGATCACCGCCGCGCTGGCGCCGTTCCTGGGATCGGTGCTGTGGCAGATCGGCGGCTATGATCTCGCCCTGTTGGTAGCGCTGTGCACCGGCATTCTCGGCTTCGTCGGGTTCCGGGCCTCGGTTTTTCTAAGCCGCCGCGACCGCATCCGGCAGCAGAGCAAAGCGCTGCAGGATTGAGCGCAACGCTTCCCGGTTTTCCGGCAGCATGGCGCAGAGCGGCGGTCGGAACACTTCCTCGATCTCCCCCGTCAGGGCCAGCATGGTCTTGATCGCCATCGGGTTGTTTTCGATGAAACAGGCCTTCATCAACGGCAACAACAGCGCATGCTTGCGGGACGCCAGGGTCCGGTTACCGTCCAACGCCGCCGTCACCAGGGCCTTGAAATCCGCCGGGACGATGTTGGAAACGGTACAGATCACCCCGTGCCCACCGAAGGCGATTACCGGATAGGCGACATGGTCACTGCCGGCGAGGACGGAGAATCCGTCCGGCGCGGAACCCGCGACCGTCATGAACTGATCCATGTCGTCGCTCGCTTCCTTCACGCCGACGATATTCTCATGCTCAGCCATGCGGAACAGCGTCTCGGGTTCGATATTCACGCCGGTCCGGCCCTTAATGTTGTAGACCAGCTGCGGCAGGGCGACCGCGTCGGCGATGGCGCGATAATGGTTCAAGAGCGCGTGCTGCGGCGGCTTGCTGTAATAGGGGCAGGTGACCAGCAACCCGTCGATGCCGGTTTCGGCAACTGCCTTCGCCTGTGTCACAGCGCGGCGCGTATCGTTGCCCCCGGCCCCGGCCAGCACCGGCACACGCCCGCCGACG
>CAYGKA010000073.1:0-19076 GCA_964350445.1 uncultured Flavobacteriaceae bacterium | reverse complement strand
CTATTTTTCCCAAGGCGGGACCGGCGTGAACTTTTCGACCAGATAGTCAATGAAGGCGCGAGTCTTGGGGGACAGATGCCGCGGGTCGGGATAGACCGCGTGGATCGGCGACGGTTCGTCTTCCAGGAAGTCACCCAGCACTTCGACCAGGCGCCCTTCCCGTATGTCCTTCCGGCACAGGAATTCCGCGCAACGCGCGATCCCCAATCCGGCGATCAACAGGTCGTAGATCGACTCGCCGTTATTGGCGACGAAGTTGCCGGACGCCCGGATCGCCTGCCGGCGCCCGTCCGGATAGCGGAAGGGCCATTCGTTCAGGAACTGATGTCCCGCGAAGCCCAGGCAGTTGTGATGGTTCAAATCGTCCGGCGTTTCGGGGATGCCGTACTTCTCTATATAGGCGGGGGCCGCACAGATACGGCGTTTGTTGTCGCCCAGTTTGCGCGCGACCATGGCCGAATTGCTCAATTTGCCCATCCGGACGGCGACATCGACACCCTCCTCGACCAAATCGACAATGCCGTCGGACAGCATCAATTCCAGCGTCACTTCGGGATATCTATCCAGGAACTCCGAAATGATCGGCGCGACCTGATGCTCGCCAAACGCCACGGAACATGTCACCCGCAAGTGACCGCGCGGTGCGGTCTTCGATAGAGAAACGGCCTGTTCGGCTTCGTCTATATCCGACAGAATCCGCTTTACCCGGTGATAGAACGCATCTCCCTCTTCCGTGAGATTGAGGCGCCGCGTCGTCCGCGTTAAAAGGCGGACGCCCAAGCGGTCTTCCAATCGCGTGATCTGTTTGCTGACGGCCGAGGGGCTGAGGCTCAAGCTGCGCGCAGCCGCCGAGAACCCGCCGGTATCCACGACACGCGCAAAGACCTGCATTTCATTAATGTTATCCATGACCGTGCGATCCCACCCAATACCGAATTATTATTTCCGGGCGGGCACAACGCGCCGCCTCTTTGATGAACGAATAGCATAAACATATCGACCAACCAACATTTTATAGCCGCAAACCAACGTAAACAGAGGGCAATTCCGGTTAGGTCCAGGCTTGAAGTTCATCAATCCGCCCCCGTCATTCCGCAGGAAATAGTCAGGGCCGGGATCGAGGGATTAAATCCCCGCACATTTCGCACGATTTCAGTTGATCTAAAAAGACGCAGAAAACTGCGATTCCCTTTCACTATTTTTGTGCATCGCACCAATTTGTCACCAGTTATCTTTTCCTTGAACGAACAAGTCATTTGTTTTTTTGCACCATTACATTTTCTTTTGGAGTGAGTATCTTTCAATCATGAAAACGACGGACACGCTCACACGATGAACGTATCGCAGTCGCAGCAAAATTCACCTGACGGAGACTTGAGCCAATCTCGGTCCCGCCGCAAACAGAAGGAAGTCAGCCATGAACACGATTGCGAAGCCCAGCATCAATTTAAGCCCGGAACAGATCGACGCCGCGATTGCCCGCGCCCGTGTCGCCCGAAGCGAAACCTTCCATGAAATCTTCAAGGGCATCGGTCGCAACTTCGCCGGCCTGTTCGGTCAGACCGTCATCACCGGTCGTCCGGTCGCTTCCTAAGGATCTTGCCGCAACGGTTGCCGCATATTCCGGCACCGGGCATTTCCCTAGACTTTCGGTGATCCAAGCGCCGGTCGTTCGCTTCCTCCCAGGGACGGCCGACGCGAGGACCCGGATACGGGGCACATTCCGCCCCGTAACAGACACAGTACCTATTTCGGTTCAATACCCATTTAAGGTCTAGTTTCCTCCCTACCCTTGGCCCCTCGGTATTTTCCGTGGGGCCAATTTTTTTGAGTGGGCGAGGGCCAGACGGTCAGGCGTGCGGGGCGCCATCGGCAAGGGCTGCGAATGCCTCCGCCCGGTCCGCATCTTCCGGGCGGTTCATATTGAAAAACGGATCGAAGGGCGCACAGCCGAATTCCACCGGCGTCAGTTGATACCGCGCCGTCCACCGGTCGACCTTGCGGATATCCTCTTCCTCCATAGCGCGGCGCAAGTCACCAGAAAGTGATATGGGCCATATTCCAATGACCGGATGCGTCCAGCCATCCGACGAGGCACAGGTCATGTCCGCGTCCCCTGCGGCGATCGGGCCCGCCAGACGCAGGGCGAGGTTCGTGGGAAGAAACGGCGCATCGGTCGGCACCGTCAGAATATGCGTGATCCCGCCGCCTGCTGCGGCCGCCCATTCCATGCCGGTCAGGACGCCCGCCAAGGGGCCGGCGAAATCACCGATCGCGTCCGGCACGACCTCCAGCCCGAATTCTTGGAACCGCGCCGGATCACCGTTGGCGTTCAGAACAAGACGGTCGACCTGGGGCCGTATTCTCTCGACGATGCGGGCAAGCACGCTTTTGCCGCCAATGGTTCGCAGGCATTTATCCCCGCCGCCCATGCGCCGGGACTGCCCGCCGGCGAGCAGGACGCCGCATAGGCGCATCCCTGTTCCCGCCGCATAGTGCCGTTTATTGGTCACGCCTCACCCTCCGCCGCAGCCGGTTCCTCAAGCGCTTCGCTCCAGGTCACGACCAGGTTGCGGCCCCGTTGCTTGGCAGCATACAGCGCCTTATCGGCACGCTCGATCGATTGTTTGATCGGAATCCCGTAATCCACGCGGACAAGACCAAAGGACGCCGTAACCTGAAGGCGATTTCCATCCGCGATCGCAATCGGCGCGGATTCCAGGGCGCCGCGCAGGCGTTCCAGCACGGAATTGGCCGTGCCGGTATTGGCGTTGGGCAACGTGATCAGGAATTCCTCCCCGCCATAACGGTAGATCGAGTCATAGGGCCGCAGGTTTGACTGGAAACGGCCCGCCACGCTGGCCAGCACCACATCGCCCGCGCCATGGCCATGGGTGTCGTTGACCCGCTTGAAATGGTCGATATCGGTTAACGCCAAGCAAAGCGGACCGCCGGTGCGTTGGCCACGCTCGAACTCGACATCCAGATCATGGGCCATGATCTGCCGGTTGTGCAGCCCGGTCAGCGGGTCGATCTCGGAAACCAACTTGGCAAAAGCGTCCCGAAGCCGCCGTGCCTGTTCGTAGAACCGGCTGACGTGATTCACCAAGGCATCGTATTCCGCGGTTCGGATCGGCTGCCCTTCCGCCACAATGCCTGTCAGCCGTCGGGCCTGTTCATGGATTTGCCGATGGGAACGGGTCAACTCCTCGAAGGCCGGCTGTCGCAGCAACTCGTCACTCGAGCGCGCCGCCATCCATTTCCCGAACCCTGCCTGGAGATGGGAATCGATTGCCGTCACACGCCGATCCGGCGGTTTCCCGCACACGATCGAGCGGTGCCAGGACTGCATATAACGGCGGATTTCGTCGACGCCCTCATCCAGCGCGGCAAGAACATCCTGTGGTTTGCTGGCGGGCGGCCGGTCCGGGCCGCGCCGCTCCGGCCCAGTTTTCCGCTCATCCCCGGGCCCGCCGGTGCCGTTATCCTCAGGCGGCGTCATCGGGCAGGCTCGCTTTGCGTCTATGGCGGGGTTCTTCCTCATCCGCGTCCGCGGGCACGCCGTCGAAGACGATGCGTTCCTCCCCGGCAAGGGCGATGAACCGGCGGCCCTTGGCGCGCCCGATCAGGGTCAAGCCGGCCTGCCGTGCAAGATCGACGCCCCAGGCGGTGAAGCCGGACCGCGACACCAGTATCGGTATCCCCATCTGGACGGTCTTGATGACCATTTCCGATGTCAGCCGGCCAGTCGTGTAGAAGATCTTGTCATCCGGCGCGATGCCGTTCAGGTGCATATAACCGGCGATCTTGTCCACCGCATTGTGGCGGCCGACATCTTCCATATAGATCACCGGCTTGTCGCCCTTGCACAACACGCATCCGTGGATCGCGCCCGCCGCGAGGTAAAGGCTTGGCATCGTGTTGATTGCCTTGGTCAGGCGATAAAGCCATGAGGTATGGATCCGCGCCTCTTTCGGCAGCGCCACATCCTCGAACTTCTCCATCAGATCGCCGAAGACCGTCCCCTGGGCGCAGCCCGACGTCCGCACCTTCTTCTTCAGTTTTTCCTCGAAATTCGTGCTGCGCTCGGTACGCACCACGATGGTCTCTATATCGTCGTCATAGTCGATCCCTGTGATCCGGTCGTCTGCCAGCAGCATGTTCTGATTCAACAGATAACCGACGGCCAGATAGTCCGGATGATCGCCGATCGTCATGTTTGTGACGATTTCCTGGCCGTTGAGATAGAGCGTCAGCGGGCGTTCGACGACAACCCGGGTCTCGACGCGCTTTCCTTCATGGTCGATGCCGGTCACCGCCTCCGTCAGACGCGGATCGTCCGGATTGGGGACAACGGCGGGGCCGTCCTCCGTGACGCACTCCGCCGCCAAACCCTGTTCGTTGCCTGTCTGCCTGATACTCATCGCCGCCCGCATTGCCGAAGACCTGCTATTTTGGAGAATATGGAACCCATTCTCCGAACCGGCAACCGCCCCCCTTTGCCGCAACGGCCCGTCATCCCGTAACGCGCACAGACGAAAACCGGCCTTATGCCGGCGTCGGCATAAGCAGTTTCAATTCGCCACTGTGACTTTCAAGGGAGACTTCGGGCTCGAGACGGATCAATTCCCCGTCGACGACGGCCTGCGCGGAGCGCTTCAGATGTGGAAACTTCAGGCAAACCTGCCGTCCCTTGCCGCTTCGGAAGTCCGGATTTGCCGACCAGGCCCCCATAACGAGGTCCGCCGTCAGGCGCGCGCTGGCCAGCGAGTCGAGAGCCGGCGCGTGATAAACACCCAGCATGCCGCTGTCCAAACGGTCCGCATAGGGCAAATGCCCCTCGCCATACGGATTGTTCGAGACGGAAACCACG
The DNA here is from genome assembly GCA_964350445.1 of uncultured Flavobacteriaceae bacterium. Taxonomy (GTDB): domain Bacteria; phylum Pseudomonadota; class Alphaproteobacteria; order UBA8366; family Aestuariispiraceae; genus Hwanghaeella. The sequence continues at coordinate 14,203 of CAYGKA010000073.1, read as the reverse complement.
CTCAACCTGTCGGTCACGACCGGTTCTCCATCGACAGTAACGGCAACCCGGAAAGCCGGCGGGCGGGACAGCATGGAGAACGTGGCCGCCGCACTCGCCAGAATTTTGCCGAAACGGGAATTGTGGTTGCTGCCCTCCCGCTCCTTGATCATGCGGGACTGCATCCCGACCGAGAATTGATGCACGAAAGGTTTGCCGTTCGCCGTCGCGATATCGCAATCCCTGACGGCGCCCCGGGCCAGGGCGGCGCCCGCCTGCATGATATCCAACGGAATGCCGATCGAGCGCGCGAAAAGGTTCATGGTCCCGGCCGGCAGAACACCCAGCGGCATGCCATTCTTCCACGCGTAAGCCGCGGCGCAGGAAACGGTGCCGTCCCCGCCGCCGGCGACGATGGCGTCCAGGCCGCTGTCCGACGTCGCCTCCCGCAAGGCATCCTCGATATCCGCGCCCTTGATCAGGCACAGGTCGAAATCATGCCCTTCCGCGCCGAACTGTTTCCGCAGATGGTCGGAAAACCCGTCCAGGTCCATCGTCCTGAGGGTTCCGCCTTCACGATTGAGTATTGCCCGTATCCGCACAGTGTCTCCGCCCGCCTTGCTCTTGAAGTGAGAATTCGTCCCGTCCCGGACCGCCGCCGCAGCGGAAATTGGAAATGGGGTCATTCACTGTAAGAATTAACGGGCGGGGCCGGCACCGGCTGCCGCGTTCACGGTATTTTTCCGATATAATGACAGGGTTGGGCTTGATTTCCGGGCCGCGCCGCTAAAGATGTGTCCCATGATTGATCCATTTGGCCGCCATATTTCCTATCTCCGCGTATCGGTCACCGACCGCTGCGACTTCCGCTGTGTCTACTGCATGTCGGAAGACATGACCTTTCTGCCGAAATCGGACGTGCTGTCCCTGGAAGAACTGGATCGGCTTTGCAGCGCTTTCGTGGATTTGGGCGTGACGAAACTGCGCCTGACCGGGGGCGAGCCCTTGGTCCGCCGCAACATCATGTGGCTCGTCGACCGCCTTGGCCGTCATCTGAAGACCGGCAAGCTGAACGAATTGACGCTGACAACCAATGCCAGCCAGCTGACGAAATATGCCGACGACCTGTACAAGGCCGGCGTGCGCCGCGTGAATGTCTCGCTGGACACACTGGACCCCGCGAAATTCCTGTCGATCACCCGCTGGGGTAAGCTCGACAAGGTGATGGAAGGGCTGGAAGCCGCCAAGAGCGCCGGATTGGACGTCAAGATCAACGCCGTGGCCTTGAAGGGCGTCAATGACGGCGAAATCCACGACCTGCTGGCCTGGTGCGGCCGCGAAGGGTTTGACCTGACCTTCATCGAGGTCATGCCGATGGGTGAAATCGGCGATGCGGAGCGGGTCGACCAATACTGGCCGCTGTCGATGGTGCGCGCCGAACTGGCGAAACGCTGGACGCTGGATGAAATCGACTACACGACCGGCGGACCGGCCCGCTATTCACGGGTGAAGGAAACCGGTGGCCGCGTCGGCTTCATCACACCGTTGACCCATAATTTCTGCGAAAGCTGCAACCGGGTGCGCCTTACGTGCACAGGGACGCTTTATATGTGCCTTGGCCAGGAAGACGCCGCCGATCTGCGTACCGCCTTACGCGCCAGCGACGACGACGCCCAGCTTGTGGAAGCCATCCACGAAGCGATCAGCCGCAAGCCGAAGGGCCATGACTTCGTCATCGACCGGCGCCGCGGCGCGAAGAGCAATGTGCGCCACATGAGCGTGACAGGCGGCTGAACGATTAGACGGTATTTCGGTTAGGGGATCGTGCCGGACGGGACGGTCAAGACCTCCGCCGGTTTTTTCACAGGCGACATGTCCGCCCTGACCAAGGTGTAAACCGTGATCCCGACCAATCCGGTAATCGGCCCGCCATCCGTGTCCGCCAACGGCAACATGATCCGCTCCCCGATGGGAAGCCGATCCTTCGCCTGATAGACCAAACCCTTCATGCACACCACGGCCCGCTTTTCGACCAGCGGCATCCAGCGATCAATCACACTGGGCAAGACCTCCGGTGACAGCACGTCCGCCAATGTGCAGCCTTTCAAATTCCGGCCGAACACGTCGGTGAGCTGCTGCCCCGCCAGGCGGTAGCGAAAAACGCTCGGATTTTCGTAGTCCATCAGGAACGTCCAGGGCAGCGCCCAAGGAATCTCGATAGGATCGATATCGGCCCGCGACGGCACATCGCGCCCCCTGCGCTTGGAGCGCCAATACTCGAAGAACCTCAATACATCCGGAATTTCCAGAAAGGCGGCGATCCGGTCGCCACCGGACTTGGATTCACGGTCGGACTTGGGTTCACTGCCGGGATGTTTTGCTGGGGACATGCATAAATCTCAGATCGGAAACTCAATAGACGCCCCCCAGCTTGGTTTGAAGCCTAGCCGAGCTAACCGGTGGAACGCCAGATCATTCGTTCAGTTGATCGTCCGACCCGATGTGCTTTCCGGTTTCGGCTTGCCGCGGGTGGTCGAGGCTTGGTGCAGCACCATCCGGGCACGCTTGCCTTCCAGAATGAAAACATTCGTTGCCGCGAGATACGCCTTATCGATCCGCTCAAAACAAAAAACGGTCGCCATGGATTGCGTGGAGACCACGTAGGGAGCTTGGCATTCGACCGGCGGCGGGCGCTGCAACAGTTCCTTCCAGGCGGTCAGGACCGCTTCGCGGCCGAAGAGCGGCGGCCACATCGGATGGATGCAGCATTGTTTGGCGTCGCGGGCCCAAAGATCCGACATGGCGGGAAAATCGCCTTCCCGGAACGCCGCATAGAAAGCCTCGTTCGCGAAAAGGGCCGTCTCTTCAGTCATCATGCCGGGTTGGACCTTTATTGAATGTTGATGCGGTGCGCCACGGCGGCCCCGTCCGACACCACGATTTCCGTCACCCCCATCAATTTGCACAGATCCAGGAAGGTCAGGTTTTCCGGCATCGCCGCGTCCTGGAACAAGGGGGTGTTGCGGGTCAGCGCCGTCATAGCCGCCAGCAGGGCGCGCAACTGATATAGCGTGGAGTATTTGTTCCGATCGACCGAAACCAGAATGAATTTCTGGGCCCCATCACCCTTCGCGAACAGGTGATAGGTCGGCGGATAGGCATTGCGGGACTGCTGCGCCGTCAAACCTGTCACGAAAGCGACCCGCGTGCGGCGATTGGCATCCGGCATCGTTTGAACCCGCGCGACATAGGTTTCTTCCGAATTGGTCGGCGGATAGTAGTAACCTTCGTGCCGGCTTTCCGACCCGGCCGCCTCACCCGTTCCGATCATTGCGGCAGAAAACAGGAACAGGGCCGCCAGCAGCCAACCGGCGGCAGGGCGGGTCGCGGTGTGAATTTGGCTAGGTTTCATCTCTCTCACTTTCGTGATCCGGGGCCAGACGCTATACAACAACAGACTAATGGCGCATCCCATTATAGGGAATAGCGGATAGACCAGCTTGGGTCGGCAAACCGGCGGGGTAAACCCGAATTCGGAAAAAGAAAGCCGGGTGAACCGGCTGTAACCCACAATGGGACGGGGCGGAAGGGCGCGTATGAGCGAATTGAAAATGGCTTTCGTGGCTGCCGATACGCCGATGGCACAAGCCGCCCGGTCGGAACTGATGAGCATGTACGACCACGTGCCGGTCACGGAGGCGGACATCATCGTCGCCCTTGGCGGTGATGGTTACATGCTTCAGGCGATGCACGACTCGCTGGCGCTGGAAAAGCCCGTCTTCGGCATGAATCGCGGCACCGTCGGCTTCCTGATGAACGGTTATGAGGCCGACGGCCTGCCCGAACGCCTGAAAGCGGCAGAACCCGTGCGGCTGTATCCGCTGCAGATGATGGTCGTGACCGAAGACGGCGGGACGGACGAGGCGATCGCCATCAACGAGGTGTCCCTGTTCCGGGAGACCCGCCAGGCCGCAAAGATTCGTATCATTATCGACGGCGTGGAACGCCTGCCCAGCCTTACCTGTGACGGGGTAATCGTTTCGACACCCGCCGGCAGCACCGCCTATAACCTGTCGGCGCACGGTCCGATCGTCCCCATGGGCTCCGGTATCCTGGCCCTGACCCCGATCAGCCCGTTTCGCCCGCGGCGCTGGCGCGGCGCCTTGCTGCCGCATAATGCAAAGATCGAATTTGAAGTGTTGGAGTCGAAGAAGCGCCCGGTCAGCGCCGTGGCCGACGCCACCGAAATCCGTGACGTGAAACGGGTAACCATCGTCGAAGACCTGGAACGGCATGCAACGGCGCTTTTCGATGCCGAACACGACCTTGAAGAGCGCATCCTGAAAGAGCAGTTTACGGCCTGATCCCACTTCGCCACTTACTGGACCCAGTTAGGACCCGACCGTGACCCTGCATCCCGTCATTCTTTCCGGCGGCTCCGGCACCAGGCTTTGGCCACTCAGCCGGGCGACCTTCCCGAAACAATTCCTCGCCCTGATGGCCGAGGACGGGGAGAATGCCGGCCGGGACCTGACCTTGCTGCAGCAAACCGCTATGCGCTTCGCCGACAGAAGCCTCTACAGCCCGCCGGTAACGATATCCAACGACGAGCATCGTTTCCTGGTCGCAGAGCAGTTGCGGGAAGCGGATATCGACCGGGCCGAGATCATTCTGGAACCCTGCGCGCGCAACACAGCACCCGCGGCCATTGTCGCGGCCCTGCATATTGCCGCCAAGGACCCGACAGGCGTGATGGTGCTGTTGCCGTCGGACCACATCATCCGCGACACGGACGGCCTGCACCGGGGCCTCGCCATCGCCGCCGAAGCCGCCCGGAGCGGCTATCTGGTCACATTCGGGATGACGGCGACGAAGCCGGAGACCGGATACGGCTATATCAAACAGGGCGCCGGGCTGGCCGCCGTGCCGGGCGCCTTCGCCGTCGACCGCTTCATCGAGAAACCCGACCGGGCATCCGCGGAAGCAATGCTGGCGGACGGCGGATTCGCCTGGAACAGCGGCATGTTCGTCTTCCGTGTCGATACCTTGCTGGCGGAAGCCGAACGGCTGGCCCCCGACATGGTCCGGGCCTGCCGGGAGGCGTTGAGCGGCGCGCAAACGGACCTCGATTTCCTACGTCTCGCTTCGTCGGCTTTCGAAGCCTGTCCGTCGGAATCAATTGACGTCGCCATCATGGAGCGCACCGGCGAGGCCGCCGTGGTGCCGACCGAGATCGGCTGGAGCGATGTCGGCGCGTGGCAGGCTTTGTGGGAACTCGCGGCGCGGGACGCGGCGGGCAACGTTGTCACGGGCGATGTCGATTTCCGCGACACACGGAACAGCTATCTGCGCGCTGAAGACGGCAAGTCACTGGCCGTTATCGGCATGGAGGGGATCACGGTCGTCGCCACCGGCGATGCGGTGCTGGTCGCCCGGTCGGACCGGACGGCAGAGGTCAAGGACCTTGTCGCCGACATGACGGCGGCAGGCAAGAAACAGGCCCGCGAACACCCGCTCGTCTACCGTCCCTGGGGATCGTATCAGGATATCGACGCCGGGCCCGGCTTTCGCGTCAAACGACTGATTGTCAAACCGGGCGCGACCCTGTCCCTGCAACGGCACCAATACCGGTCGGAACATTGGGTCGTCGTCACCGGCGTCGCCAAGGTGACGCGTGGCGACCAAGTCGTCATCCTGCGCGAGAATGAATCCACTTTTATCCCTGTCATGGAACGGCATCGCCTGGAGAACCCGGGCGAGGAAGCCCTACACCTGATCGAGGTCCAGGTCGGATCCTATGTCGGCGAAGACGATATAGAGCGCCTGGAAGACACCTATGGCCGGGCGTGACATGCACTAGAACAGATTTGTGACGGCGGACACTGACCGGAATACCGCGCCTCTCTAGTATCCTGGGCAAGGGGGCGCTAGGATAGCCGAAATGGGGATTTCGCCTTCCGGCGAATGAATATTAGGAGGTCACGATGCGATACAAAGTCTTGAGAATACCTGCAATTCTTGGCTTTGCCGGCATTCTGGCAGCCGGCACTGCCCATGCCGAGCCGACGGCGCTGGTGGAGGACATCACGTCCGACCGCGACGACGTGCAACTGATGGACTACCTGGAACCCGGCCAAATGATCAAATTGGCCGCGGATGAAACCATCGTCATCGGCTATCTGCTGTCCTGCGTGCAGGAAACCATCACCGGCGGCACCGTCACCATCGGCTCGGACGAAAGCACCGTCGCCGGCGGCAAGAAGGATACCACCTATGTGGATTGCGATGGCGGCCCCGTCGTCGCCCAGGTCGGCGCCGAACAGGAAGCCGGCGCGGCAAGTACGCGCCCGGTTACCCTGGACGAACACAAAGCTGAGCGGATTCTCTTCGGCCTCAGCCCGATCGTGAAACTGAGCAAACCCGCGGCTGAGCTGGAAGTTTCCAGACTGGACAGCACCGAAGCCGTCCATCGCGTGGCGGTGAGCTCTTCCGTCGTCGATTTGGCCAAGTCGAACATAGCGCTCACGCCGGGCGGGACCTACAAGGCAAAAGCGGGCGACAACGAGGTGATCTTCAAGATTTCCCGCTTGGCTGGCGAGCAAAACACCTCGCCGCTGACACGATTTCTGCCGTTGTAGATAATCATCATGCGGATACAGAGCTTGTCCTGCCGCGTGATCGGATCAAAAAGCGGAATGTCGTGACTGAACCGGTCATCGCTAGTCTGAAGCGCAAGAACAAGAAGCCCAAGTCACAACGCGTTCAGGCAACCTTGGCAGGAATGCTGATTGCTATCGGCGCCGTTGTCTTCACCTTCGGGCCCAATCTGTACGACCGCGAAGGATGGGATATCGATGCTCTCCATTTTCTGAGGGCATTGATCATGCCCGACAACCGGGACCCCGCCGAGTCGCCGACAGTGGTCATCGCGATCGACGAAGCGACCCACGCAGACCCGGAATTAAGCGGAATTCCCCGGGTGATGTGGACTCCCCATATCGCCGAAGTGCAAAACGCCGTCATGGAAAACGGCGCCGCCGTGTTCGGATGGGACATTATCTACTCTACCTCGGCCGGAACCTATGTCAGTGACAAGCGATACGATCAGGAGCTGTTGAAGAGCCTGCTGACCTATGGCCGCAAACAAGGCCGTATCATCCTGGGCAGCGTTACGTTCGGTATTTTCGACGGGTCCGGCAATGTGCGGGTGCTGCAACCCCATATCGGTTTCCGCAGAGCGGTGGGCAGTGAGCCCAACGTCAAGAGCTTGCTCGCGCATCCGGACGAGGATTTCGGCGTGCGCGGCATACCGCTATTCGTCGAAGCCGAGGACCAGGACGGCAAGGTCAAGGTAGACACGACCAGCATGGCTTTCGAACTGGCCGCCCGCTTGACCGGAAAACAGCCTTCACTTGCCGAGGACGGAACCATTCGTCTTGGGGATCAGGTCATTCCCCACTACGGCCACCGCGCCGTCCGCCTCAATTTCGATACTGGCCCCGGTGCAATCCCGACCTTTTCCTTTGCGGACCTGCTGACCTGCGCCCGCAATGGATACACTGACTATTTCAAGAAGCATTTTGAGGGGAAGGCGGTTCTTTTCGGCATCGTCACCGACATTGAGGACCGGAAGGTCACGTCGAACAGATGGGCCAGCCATAAAGATTTCGCGAATGCGCCCACCCCCTGTACCGAAGGCTATGAATATCCGCCCGCATCGGTGCGAAGCACGACACCCGGCGTCTATCTACATGCAACGGCGGTGAACAACATTGTACAGGACAGCGGCCTGCGGGATGTGCCGGTCTGGATCTATATCGCTTGCATTCTTCTGATCGCCGCCATCGTCACCATCATCGCGCTCCTGTTCCGGCCATTTAAATCGGTGCCTTTGGTCATCGCCGTCGGTCTTGCTTGGACCCTCGTCGTGACCGTCGTGTTTCGGGAGACATATACCGTCCTGCCGTTGAGCAGCCCCCTCATCGCCGGCGTGCTTTGCCTCGGCTCGAGCATGGTTTACCGCTTCTTCTCATCGGACAAGGAGCGTGCGCTGATCCACAGCGCCTTCAAATTCTATCTGGACCCGTCGGTCATCGACGAGATGATCGACAGCGGCGCGCCGCCGGTTCTGGGCGGGGAAACGCGCGAGGTCACGGTGCTGTTTTCCGATATCGCGGGCTTTTCCTCCTTCTCGGAAAACCTGCCGCCGGAAGACCTGATCTCGTTCCTGAACGAGTATTTCAATATCTTCGACGAGGAACTCCGCGCCCATCACGGCATATTGGACAAGTATATCGGGGACGCGGTGATGGCGATTTTCGGCGCACCGAAAGACGACCCGGCCCACGCCCGCAACGGGGTGGCCTGCTGCTTGGGGATTCAGAAGCGGCTGGCGGATAACCAGCATGTCTTCAAGGAATACCTGGTCAATTTGCCCGAGGGGACGGAGGTGGTGACGCGCCTGGGTGTCAATTCCGGCGTCATGACCGTCGGCAATGTCGGGGGCGCCCAGCGGGCAAACTATACGGTCTTCGGCGACAACGTGAACCTGGCTGCCCGGCTGGAATCCGTGAACAAGCAGTTCGGCACCACCCTGCTGATCGGCGATCTGACCTGGGAGCAGTGCAAAGACGATTTCGAATGGCGGATCATCGACCGGGTGCGCGTGGTGGGACGTGACAGTCCGGTCACACTGCGCGAGCCATTGGGGGAAAAAGGTACGGTATCGCAAGAGGTTCTTGTACAGCGGGACCAATTTGAGGCAGGGTTGCAGCTTCGGTGGTCAAGAAAATTTGATGACGCGATAGGAGTATTCGACGCACTCGCCGGCAAGGGGGACACGGCCGCTGCATACGCACGCGACCGAACGCGGGAGATGTTGGCGTCGCCGCCGCCCGAGGATTGGGACGGTGTATTGGATCTGGACAAGAAATAGGCCGCCGTGCTTTCCGGGGAATGAGGGGAAAGTGACGGGTTTCGGCCTGTAACAACGTTATGCGTTTTACGCGTACCGGTATTTGGGGGCGGTGCGATGGACCGAAGTCTATTCAAGTTCATTTGGCGCTATAGCAGCACGCAGCAGCTGACGGCGCTTGCGCTTACCTTGGTTTCGTTTCCATTCCTGTATTTCTCCCTCGACCTCCCGAAGACCATCATCAACAGGGCAATCGATCCGACAAAGGGCCAATTCCCGGCCCATTTGTTCGCTTTCGACATCGACCTTTTCGGCGTCCAGCTTTCCTGGGGCGGGATCGAGCTGGAACAGCTGCCCTATCTTTTCACCCTCTGCGCCATCTTCCTGGTGCTGGTCTTCGTGAACGGCGGCTTCAAGCTTCAGATCAATACCTTCAAGGGTGTTATGGCCGAACGGCTGCTGCGCCGTCTTCGCTATGTGCTGCTGAACCGGACGCTGCGGTTCCCGCTGCCGGAATTCAAGCGCATGTCCCAAGGCGAAGTCGTCAGCATGGTGACGCAGGAAGTCGAACCGCTGGGCGGTTTCTTCGGTGACGCCTATGTGCTGATCGCCTTCCAGGGCGGCCAGTTCCTGACCATCATGGCCTTCATGTTCGTGCAGGACTGGCGCATCGGTCTCGCCGCCTTCGCAATGATCCCGGTCCAGGGTTACGTCATCCCGAAACTGCAGAAAAAGGTCAACGCGCTGGGCAAGGAACGTGTGAAGCACGTTCGCGCCATGTCCGGCCGGATCAGCGAAATCGTCAGCGGCGTCCAGGACATTCACTCCCAGGACACCTCCTCCTACATCCTGTCCGACATGTCCAACCGTCTGGGCAAGATCTTCTGGATCCGGTTCGAGATTTATCAGCGCAAGTTCTTCATGAAGTTCGTGAACAACTTCATGAACCAGTTGACGCCCTTCTTCTTCTTTTCCGTCGGCGGTTATCTGGTGATCGACGGGTCGCTGACCGTCGGCGCCTTGGTCGCCGCACTGGCCGCGTATAAGGACCTGGCCGCGCCATGGAAAGAATTGCTGAACTATTACCAGCAGATGGCCGACGCCAAGATCAAATACGAAGCGGTGACCAGCCAATTCGCCCCGGACGGCATGCTGCCCGAGGAATTGCAGGTGAACCCGCCCGCGGAACTGCCGCGCCTGCGGGAAGGCCTGGAAGCTCAGAGCTTGAGCTTCGTCGACGAAGACGGCGTGCGCATCATCGACGGCGTGACCTTCAAACTGCCGCACGCGTCGCGCACGGCCATCCTGTCGAATAACGGCACGGCGAAGGAAGCCATCACCGCTCTGCTGGGACGGCTGATGCTGCCGACGGGGGGCAAGCTGAGGGCCGGCGAGCACGACCTGACCCATATGCACGAAGCGGTGACCGGCCGCCGGATCGCCGTGCTCACGCCAAACAGCATCTTCTTCAACGCGTCGATCGAAACGAACCTTTTCCTGGGCCTGCAGCACAACCCGCCCGAGGTTCCGACGGAAGACATAGATATGTGGGAACGGGATCTCGCGGAGTCGAAAGCCTCGGGCAACTCACTCTTCCCGTTTCACGGCGATTGGACCGATTACGCCGGATCCGCCTATGAGAACCGCGACGACCTGATGAAGGAAACCGCCCGGCTTCTCGAGCGTTTCGAACTGGACGAAGAGCTCTACTCGCTTGGTCTTCGACAGCAAATCGACCCCGGCAAGCATCCTGAAATGGTCGAAAAGCTGTTGCTGGCCCGCCATCGCATGCGGGAGGTCCTGGACGAGCGCGGAATCGCAGATCTGGTCCAGAGCTACGATTACGAACTGTTCAATACCTACAGCACGATCGCGGAAAACCTTCTGTTCGGTAAGCCCGCCGCCGACGAATACCGGAAGGAGAATCTGGGCGCGATTCCGATGATCCTCGATATTCTGGACGAGTTCGAGATGCGGCCGCGCTTCCTGGATATCGGGCTGCGCTGCGCCGAATTGATGCTTGAACTGTTCCAGGGCCTGCCGCCCGGGCATCCCTTCTTCGACCAATATTCCTTTGTCGACGAAGACTTGCTGCCGGAATTCAAGACCATCGTGCGGCACGCGAAACAGGACGGTATCGACAGCCTGAACGATGAAGAGCGGGACTTGCTGATGTCCCTTCCCTTCAAGCTGATCCCGCAGCGCCATCGCCTGGGCCTGATCGACGACGACCTGCGCGAGATCATCGTCAAGATGCGGCATCGCCTGCACGAAAAACACCCGGACCTGTTCGGCACCAAGATCACCAAGTTCGACCCGACCGGCTACAACAACGGTGTTTCGATTCTCGACAACGTGCTGTTCGGGCGGATTGTCCATGGCCGCGCCGACGCGTCCGACAAGATCCTGGAAGCGATGGTCGGCATCGTCGCCGAACTGGGACTTTGGGAAGACATCCTCACCGCCGCGTTCGAGTTCCAGGTCGGCATCGGCGGATCGAGACTTAGTGCCATGCAGCGGCAGAAGATCGCCGTCGTTCGATCCATCCTGACAAAACCGGATATATGCATCGTCAACGAAGCCTTCGGGTCCCTGGACAGCGAAGCGCAGAACCGCATCACGGCGCGGCTTCTGGACGAGTTGCCGGATACGACCTTTATCTGGGTCGATAGCGCCGCCGCGAAGACGATCGAATTCAGTCGCACCTACGAACTCGCAAACGGGCGCCTGACATCCGTCAGCGGCGCGGAAGCGGAAGCTGCGCCCGAGCCGGAACCCGAAGTACCGGCCGAGGAAAGCGCCGAAACATCCGCGGCGCTGGGCGCTGAAACCAAATTCCTGCGCGAACTGCCGCTATTCGCGAACCTGGATTCCAGCAAGCTGCGCCTGCTGGCCTTCACCAGTGACCGCAAGACATACGAACCAGGCGAGATCATGGTGAAACAGGGCGATCAGGGCGATGCCGCCTTCGTTGTCCTGGACGGTCAGGCGGAAGTCGTTCTGGAAGGCTCCAATGGGGAGGAAACGATCCTCTACGTCATGGGGCGCGGCCAGGTGGTCGGCGAATTGGCCATGCTGTGCGACACACCGCGTTCGGCCACGGTGCGTGCCCGCTCCGCACTGACGGCGCTGCGCCTCAACCGCGACGTCTTCGTGGAACTGGCGCGGCAGGACCCGTATTTCTCGTTCGAGATGACACGGGACCTGGGGCAGCGCCTGTTGAAGACGACCGCGGAATTGAACTCCCGGAAATAGACCGCCCGACGGCTAACCACCCGGCGACCGCGGCCTTAAAGGCCCGCGCGGTCGTCGCGGTCTTCGGGGGAGGCCAGCATGCGCATCGCTTGTGTCCGGCGTTTGACGCCGAGTGCCTTCAGCATGCTGCTGACATGGGATTTCACCGTGTTCAGGGTAACCCCGATCGATTCTGCGATTTCTTCGTTCGACAGGCCCTGATTGATCAGCCGCAGCACTTCCCGCTGCCGCCGCGTCAGCACCTTGAAACGCGGGTCGTCCATCGAAATGGCGGCGGCGCCGGCGCCGTCCCGCGCCCCCCTGGCCGCCCCGGGTGCGGGAATATGGTTCAGGATCGCCATCGGCAGATAGGTCCCGCCCGCCGCGACGAAGGAAAGCAGTGCGGAAACGACCGCCGGGGGATCGGTCAACGGAACCACGGCCTTGGCGCCCAAGGAGACGATCCGGCGGGTCTGTGTAACGTCTGGTTGATGGCAGAACACGATCGCGGCGGGCCGCGGTTTATGGCCCACACTGTTCTTGTGCCCCAAACCGTTGCTCTTCTTCACCGTCATCGCACAGTCCGGGGCGCCATCCAGGAAATGATGCATCAGGTCTTCCGCGATCGAGGCATTCCGCCAATCGACGATCAGAAGGTCGACGCCGGTGTCCCAGCCGTCGATCTCTTCAAGACCGGCAAGGTCCTCGGCATCCAATATGTTCGCGTCCGGCCAGACCTTGCTTGCCAAACCGACGATCCCTGCCCGTTCCATAGCATAGGTAGATTGAATTAGTACTTTCATGCCGCTCGGTTCCTTTCATGGCTTACGCCGTGATCTCACTGCGGACCGAGTTACCGCCGACACTCTTTTTGCGAGCAGAAGCAAGGCGATTCACAGTATCAACTCTTTTTATATTAGCATTTTCAGTTATCCTCAAGACGATTTAGTCCGAATAGGCGCTATTTCCACGACTACCCCATCAATAAGAAGAGGTTTTGCCACAATGCGCCGTTCGCGCCGGGGCGGATGACGCTTGCGGGAAGGATTTCGGCGCAAGTCAGCAATCGGAAAGACCTGCCGCGAAGGCATAAGTCCTTATGAGGGGTTCATCCGGTCCGTCTCGGGCGGTTCGTGTCCCAGCTTCGTTTCAACGCGCAGTCCCGTCCGGAAACCGGAACGGCCCGCACAATCCCCGCGAAAGGGCCCGAAAATGACCAGAACCGTCATCAGTTCCGCCAAGAAAGAAGTCATTATCGGTTTCGACCGCCCGTTCTGCGTGATCGGCGAGCGGATCAACCCGACCGGGCGCAAGAAACTCGCCGCGGAAATGAAGGCCGGTGATTTCTCCACCGTCGAGTCCGATACGCTGGCGCAGGTCGCCGCGGGCGCGCATATGCTGGACGTCAACGCCGGCATTCCCCTGGCCGACGAACCGCGGATCCTGGCCGATACGATCAAGCTGGTTCAGAGCCTCGTCGACGTCCCGCTCGCGATCGACTCGTCGATCGTAGAAGCCTTGGAAGCTGGTCTTCAGGTTTATCAGGGCAAGGCGCTGCTGAATTCCGTCACCGGAGAGGAAGAGCGCCTGGAAGTGATCCTGCCGATGGTCAAGAAGTACGGCTGTGCCGTCGTCGGCATCTCCAACGACGAAACCGGCATCTCCGAAGACCCGGACGTCCGCTACGAAGTCGCGAAGAAAATCGTGGAACACGCTGCCGACTACGGCATTCCGAAAGAAGATATCGTCATCGATCCGCTGGTCATGCCGATCGGCGCCCTGGGCGCGGCCGGGCGCGGCGCGCTGTCGCTGATCCGCCGCCTGCGCGAGGAGTTGAAGGTGAACACCACCTGCGGCGCCTCCAACATCAGCTTCGGTCTGCCGAACCGCCACCAATTGAACCAGGCCTTCCTGTCCATGGCCGCCGGTGCGGGCATGACGTCCGCCATCCTGAACCCGCTGCACGAGCCGGAAATGATCGGCCTGATGGGTGCGGATGTCATCAACGGTGTCGACAAGGATTGCGGCAAATGGATCCGCAAGTTCCGCGAGCCGGCCGCCGAAACCGAAGATGGT
>CAYGKA010000072.1:0-19129 GCA_964350445.1 uncultured Flavobacteriaceae bacterium | reverse complement strand
TCGACGACCTGACCGAGACGGAACGCGGATCGGGCGGCTTCGGATCGACCGGCGTATAGGTTTCGACGGTAATTTCGGCTTCCCGGCACGGTCTGGGACGGCGTTGGCGCGGCGACGCGCCGGCAGCCTTTCCCGGGGCGGAACGATCGGTTCGCGGGGATGCCGGGTTGGATCTCGCTGCGGGCGCCGGCGCCCCGCAACACGCGGCCAATCCGGCACCGCGCCCTTGAAAATACGCGCGCGCTCCGGCCGGCGCCGTTCGCAGGCGGTCGCCGAAAGCACAGCATGGCGAGCCCACTTTGAATCGTTACGATGGGTGAACCGGGCTGAGACGGGGTTCTAGCCGCCCGGCACCTTGAACGCTTTGCGAGCCTTTTCGACCTCCTTGCGGATGGTGCAGCTCTCGACATGGTCGTTGATCAGGCCCATGGCCTGAATGAAGGCATAGACCGTGGTGGGGCCGACAAATTTCCATCCCAGTTTCTTCAGGTCCTTGGAAAGCCGGACGGACTCCGGCGAGGTGGAGGCGGTCTGCGGCTCGCCCAGTCCGGCAGGGTCGGGTTCGTAACGCCAGAGGAAAGCCGCGAGCGAGCCTTCCTTCTCCACCATCTCCACCGCTCGTTTCGCATTGTTTATGGTGGCTTCGATCTTCCCGCGATGTCGGATGATGCCGGCGTCCTTCAGCAGGCGCTCGACATCCTTATCCGTGAATCGGGCGACTTTTTCGAAATCGAATCCAGCGAAGGCGGCGCGGAAATTCTCCCGCTTCGTCAGGATCGTCCGCCAGCTCAATCCCGACTGGAAACCTTCCAGGCAGATTTTCTCGAACAGGCGAAGGTCGCCGCCGACCGGAAAGCCCCATTCGGTGTCGTGGTAGTCGAAAAAGTCCGGCGCGGCGCCCGCCCATTTGCAGCGGGGCTTTCCGTCCGGACCCTCGATCGTTTCGCTCATGCCTCATCGCTCCTTTGATTACGCCGCGAGAAAGGCCAGGCGCTCGTCCGCGCGGGCCGGGTCGATTTCCAGGACTTCCGCTTCGACGATGCCTTCCGCAACGAACGGGTCGGCGGCCACACGGGCGTCGATCTCCTCGCGACTGACGCCCGTCGCCAGCAATCCACCGCCCGCATCGGGCTTCAAACTGCCGACCATGACGAAGACACCGTCGTCGAACCCCTTTTTGATCCAGGCCTTGTGGGCTTCCATGAAATCGTCGGCCTTGGCCTTTTGGGCCCCGAATTTGAGAAGAATGATATACATGGCGGGTCCTTTCAGTGGCGCGTCGGTTGCGGGGCAGCGCCGTCCGCCGCGGTGCCGACCGCGTCGAGCCAGTCATACATGTGTTGGACTTCATGGCGGATGAAGTCTTCTTCCCCGAACGCATTCGCCAGGGTCGCGACGCCCTGGCTGAAGGCGAGAAGATGCATCGCCAGGGCATCGGCGTCCGCCGTGCGGCCCAGCAATTCGAACTGTCGGCGCAGCCAGGTCCGGAACAGGGTGAAAAGCTCGGTCGCTTCCGCTTGGGAGGCATGGTTCAGCTTCGCCAATTCCGTCGACAGGGTGCCGACGGGACAGCCGAACCGTTTTATATCGGCCTTGTTGGCGATCAGAATGTCGATGAATCTGCGGATACGGTCGGTTGGCGTGCCGCCGGCAATTTCCCATTGGTCCAACAGCATCTCGGTCTTGCGAAGGCGCGCGCCGATCACCGCATCCAGGATCTCGTCCTTGGTCTTGAAATGGTAATAGAAATTGCCGCGCGAGATGCTCACCGCCGCCGCGATATCGGCGAAGGACGTATGGTCGAACCCCTGATGGTAAAACAGGGTATCCGCCGCCTCGACGATCTGATCGCGTGTCGAATTTTCGCGTGCCATCCCTTCCTCCCGCTACGCCCTTTCTGATTAGGGCGTTTGTCCCAGGTTTTGTAGGACAATTGTCCTATGCCGTCAACAGCCTTCCCTCGACCGACGGAAAGGGCTGGCGGAACGCTCGGTATCGACGGGGCGGGCCTCAAGGCTTATAAGCCCGTCTGGTCTGAAACACACAAAAACAAGGGTTGGGGTCATGCGGGCATCGGTGGGACTTATCGGCGTGGGGGCATTCGGCGAGTTCATGCTGCCCTATCTGCTGCCCCATTGCCGGATCGGCGCTTATGACCCGGTCCGCGACCTGGAACCGTTGAGCGAGCGTTGGGCCGTCGTCGCCGAGCCGCTGGAAGAGGTGGCGGGCAAAGACATCGTCATCCTGGCCATGCCGGTACAGCGCATGGCGGCGGTCTGCCGGGAAATCGCACCCTATCTGAAGCCGGGCGCGCTGGTGCTGGATGTCTGCTCGGTCAAGGAAGAGCCCATCGCGGCGATGCTGGAAAACCTGCCCGCGCATGTCGACATCGTCGGCACCCATCCGCTGTTCGGGCCGCAGACCGGCGCCAACGGCATCACCGGGCTGCGTATCGCGCTGTGCAATGTGCGCGGCGACCGGCTGGACTGCGTCGAGGCCTTCCTGTCCCGGGAAATGCGCCTGAAGACCATCGTCACGACGGCGGAGGAGCACGACCGCCAGCTTGCCTTCGTGCAGGGCCTCACCCACTTGATGTCCAAGATCGTCGTGGAGATGGACATGCCGCCCCTGGACCACACGACCGAAACCTTCGACATCATGATGAAGATGGTCGAATCGGTTCGTTACGATTCCGAAGAACTGTTCAGGGCGATCGAAAACCGCAACCGCTTCGTCGGCCAAACCCGCCGACAGTTCTTCGACGCGGCCCGCACGATCGAGGAGCGCCTGGCCCAGCCGGGCCCGGCCGGGAACGCCGACAGCGACTGACGATTGAAAGGGAATCCGGTTCGATGGAGGAATTGTCGGACGCCGACCTTGAGCGCTATGCCCGCCATGTCATCCTGGACGAGATCGGGGAAGACGGGCAGATCTCGCTTTTGCAGGCGTCGGTCTGTGTCGTCGGCGCCGGCGGGTTGGGCAGCCCGGTTCTGCTCTATCTGGCCGCGGCCGGGATCGGGCGGATCGGCCTTGTCGATTTCGACACCGTGGACCGGACCAACCTTCAGCGGCAGATCGCCCATACCGAAGACAGCGTCGGCCAGTCCAAGGTGGCGAGCGCGGCGGCACGCGCCCGAGCGCTGAACCCCACGATCACTATCGATGCGCTTGAGACGAAGTTGGACGCGGGCACTATCCAATCGGTGATCGCGCCCTATGACCTGATCGTCGACGGCACCGACAATTACACCGTCCGCATCCTGTTGAACGACGCCTGCTTCTTCGCGAAAAAGCCGCTGGTCAGTGCGTCCGTCGTGCGGTTCGAAGGACAATTATCCACGTTCCGCGCGTATGAGGGCGGGGCCTGCTATCGCTGCGTCTTCCCGGAAGCCCCGGCGGACGGCGTCGTCGCGCGCTGCGACACAGCGGGAATACTGGGTCCCGTCGCCGGTGTGATGGGAACCCTGCAGGCGACGGAAGTGATCAAACAGATCCTGGGCCTGGGGACCGGCATGGTGGGGCGGTTGATGCTCTACGATGCGCTGGACAACGACATGCGGATGATCCGGACGCCGAAGAACCCGGCCTGTCCGCTTTGCGGCGACAATCCGGCGATCACACGGCCCGGCGGTTAGACCAGGGCGCGGCTGAGTTTGATTTCCTTGCGGTTCAACTGCAGCCAGCGGATGCCCAGAATGGCGCAGGAGAAGACCGACCCGATCAGCATCGCTTCGAACAGGCCCGCGACACCGCGGTTCAGATGGATCGCCAGGAAGTAACCCAGCGGGATCTGAACCACGAAATAGGCCGCGAAGTTCAGCACCGTCGGCGTCCACGGGTCCGCCGCCGCGCGAATCGCATGGGACAACACGATCTGGCAACCGTCGCAAATGACGACGAAACCGACGATGAAGACCGCCGTGATCAGCATGGCGACCAGCGTCGGGTCGTTCGTATAGCTCAACGCCACCCATTCCGGCTGTAAGGTCAGGATGGCGGTAAAGACCAGCATCAGGGCACAGGTCACCCCGGTGCCGACCCAGCCCGCCAATTCGCGGTCGGGCAGGTCGCGGCGGCCATGGGCGATGCCGACCCTGACCGAGGTCGCGTTCGCCAGGCCGAGCGCCGCCATGAAGAGCAGCGCGGTCAGGTTCATCCCCATGCCGAAGACGGCGGAGGAATTGATCCCCAGCCATCCCGCGTAGATGTGCATCACACCGAAACCCAGGCTTTCGAAACCGTGCGACATGCCGGTCGCGTAGCCGTATTTCCGCTGGATCGCGAATTGCCGCCACCAGCCGAAGCCGAGCGGGCGGCGGATGCCGAAAGTCCGGTGATCCTTCAGGAACCAGCAATAGAGAACGAGGAAAACCGCCATCGCGGTCCGCGCCACGGAGGTGGCGAGCGCCGCACCTTCTGCGCCCATTTCCGGTATCGGCCCCAGGCCGAAGACCATGATCGGGTTGAGGGCGAAGTTGAGCAGGTTCGCCAACCCGATGGCGAAAAGAACCGGCAAGGGCCGGCGCAGGGCTTCCAGGAAGAAGGCGCTGGTGACGTAGATCAGCGTCGGCGCGAGGCTGAGGCCCATCATGAAAGAGACGCCCGCCGCCCCCTTGGCAAGGCCGGGATCCTGGCCCGTCAGCAGGAAGAATTCCTCCACCGGAATCAGCAGCACGGTCAGGCCCAGGCCGCACATCAGGGCCCAGGGCAGGGACCGCCGCCAGATGGCGCCGCATTCCGTGTAATTCTCTTGCCCGAAAGCGTGGGAAACCGTGACCATGGTGCCCATCATCAGGCCGATGCCGATGACCATCAGGATCACGAAGGGAGACGACCCGAGGGAATAGAAGGCGGTTTGGTCCGCACCGGCCCGGCCGAGATAGGCGAGATCCACGGTCATGAGGATCAAGATGCCCGCGCGCGACCCGATAACCGGCATGGCAAGGCGCAGCAATTCGCCCAGATGGCGTTTCAACCGGCTTTTCAGCCAGTCCTGATCACCCGCAGTTTGCATTTTTTGCTTTTTCCAAAAATACGGCGATGAAACGCCAAATGCTTAAGACCCTTGATCGCACCGGCCGTTCATCTTCGCAAGCGATAGTCGCAACGAATTCCGTTATATATTACCTTTTCACCATTGTTACACTTGTGGATCAGCGGCCGGAAGTCAGCAAGACGCTGGAGGCGATGCCGTCGAACATGAATTGAACGGCCAATGCCGCCAGCAAGACGCCGACGACGCGCGAAATCACGTTCAGCCCGGTGACGCCGAGAATTTTCTGAATCCAGGACGCGACCATCAGGAACAGGAGGGCGAGAAACAGGTTCGCGCACAGCGCGCCGATCACGATCGCCTTGCGGGTCCAATCGTCACCGGCATCGGCCATCAGCAGGACCGCCGCCCCCATCGCGGCGGGACCGGCGATCAACGGCGTCGCAAGCGGGAAGACGGATAGGTCCGCCTTGTGACGGGCTTCCTCGGTCTCGTCCTCGGTCGTCGAGGTGCCGCCGCTGGACTTTGCGAAGACCATGTTGATGGAGACCAGCAATAGCAGAATACCACCCGCGGTCCGCAGGGCCGGCAGACCGATGCCCAGCTGTGACAGGACCGCATTGCCGCCGAAGGCGAACAGCAGCAGCAGCGCGGACCCGATCGCTACGCCCTTGATCGCCATCGCGCGCGCGTTGCCCGGCGTATGCCCCGCCGTCAGGCCCGCATACATCGCCGCGACATCGACCGGGCCGATGGTCGCGAAGAAAGTGGTGAAGGCGACGAAGGCGAGGGGGTCCAAGGCTCGTTCCCGTTCTTTTCCCGTTCTTGACGCGTCAGAACATCGTGTCGATGACGCGGTCGCGCGGATTGTGCCCGTCGGCGAAGGTCCGGATGTTGATGATGACCTTTTCACCCATGGCGATGCGGCCCTCGATGGTGGCCGAGCCCATATGCGGCAGCAGCACGGCGTTGCGAAGCTTCAAAAGCTTCGGATTCACCGCCGGTTCGTGTTCATAGACGTCCAACCCGCAACCCGCGATCTGTTCCTGCGTCAGCGCCTCGATCAGCGCCGACTCGTCGATCACCTCGCCGCGGCTGGTATTCACCACATAGGCATGCGGCTTCATCAATTGAAGTCGGCGGCGGTTCAACAGGTGATAGGTGGCCGGCGTATGCGGACAGTTGATGGAGATGATGTCCATATGGGCGATCATCTGGTCCAGGCTGGACCAATAGGTCGCTTCCAACTCTTCCTCGACCGAGTCGTGGACGCGGTTTCGGTTGTGATAGTGGATCGACAGACCGAAGCCGCGGGCGCGGCGCGCCACCGCCTGGCCGATCCGGCCCATACCGATGATGCCCAGGCGCTTGCCCCAGATCCGGTGGCCGAGCATGCCGGTCGGGCTCCATCCCGTCCATTCGCCGGACCGCACCAGATGTTCCCCTTCGGTCAGCCGGCGCGGCACGGCCAGAATCAGGGCCATGGTCATGTCGGCCGTGTCCTCGGTGAGGACATCGGGCGTGTTCGTCACGATGATTTCGCGCCGCTTGCACGCCTGGAAATCGATATGGTCGACGCCGGTGCCGAAGGACGCGATCAGCTTCAGCTGGTCGCCCGCGGCGTCGATCACCTCACGGTCGATGCGGTCCGTCACGGTCGGGACGAGGACATCCGCCTCCTGAACCGCGGCAATCAATTCCTCGCGGCTGAAGGCTTCGTCGTCCAGGTTCAACCGGCAATCGAAAAGTTCCATCATCCGGGTCTCGATGATGTCCGGCAATTTTCGGGTCACGATGACGCGTGGTCTTTGGCTCATCCCGCACTCACATTTCAAGCATTGTTATTCGAACTGGGTTCTGCACCGGGTGCGATTCGATTCTGTCATACCGCGCGACACTTCATATTGCACCGTCTTTCAACAACAGTTTACCGCATGCGCTCAAGTCACCCCAAGGTTGATCCAGGGTTAATCTGGGGTTTATCCGGGCTTTATCCGGGGTTTGGAAGGGGATTCTCCCGGTATTCCCTTGCCGCGCGGGCGCGACGCAGGGTATCCGGATCAATGATGTCACATCATTCAATGGAACGAGGAACATGAAAGCAAATCTGCTTTTGTCTTGCTTCGTCATGGCCTGCGCCGTTGCGACGGCGCCTGTTCAAGCCCAATCGGCCTCCAGCGGCCAGCCGATCCCCCGCTTCGTCACGCTGAACGCCGACGAGGTCAATATGCGGAGCGGCCCCGGCGTCCGCTATCCGGTCGAATGGGTCTACCAGCGGCGCTATATGCCGCTTGAGGTCATCGCCGAGCACGACACTTGGCGCAAGGTCCGCGACGTGGAAGGCACGGAGGGGTGGATTCACCGCGCCATGCTGTCCAGCCGCCGCAGCATCGTCGTCGAAGCCGACGAAATCATCATGCGGCGCGAGCCCGACAACGGCTCGCCGGTATTGGCCCGCCTCGCCGGCGGCATGGTCGCCGTGGTGGAGAAATGCGACACCGCCTGGTGCGAGGTTCGCGCCAACGGATACGAAGGCTGGATCGCACGCCGCGACGTATGGGGCCTGTACGACAGCGAAACGCCGAACTGAACCGCGTTCGCAACGCCGTCGGACCAAGACGAACGAAAAAGGCCGGCCGGAATTGCCCCCGCCGGCCTTTCCAATTGCGTCTGTTTGGCGACTAGGCCAGATCGCCCGCGAGCGCGGCGCGCGTCGCTTCCGGCATGATCGTCATATGGGCGTATTCCGGATGGGTGAAGCCGATGATGATCTGGATGCCTTCGGTTTTGAAAGCCGCCGCCTCGGCATCGGTCATCGGGAAATGGATGAACTGGACGCTGCTGGCCTTGCCGTCGGCATTGGTCCGGTCGACATCCTCTTCCGGCTGGCCCTTGACCTCGAAATCCCCGAATTTCAGGAACATCGTCTCCTCGACCCCGCCCAGGCGGCCGAGGAAGTTGGCGCGGCGGATCGGGTCGTCGATTTCGAACATCACGGTGGCGACCAGTTCACGGCCCTTCGGAATCAACGGATTATACGCCGCCAATTCGTCGGCCAGCTGCTCGTCCCCGCCCTTTTCGATGTAGAGCATTTCATGCACCTGGTGGAGCATGGTCTCGTAATTTTCGAAATAGGCCGTCGCGACCGGACCGATATCCATCCGGCGGGCCTTCTTGACCGGCATCATCGCCGTCCGGCGTTCCTTCCGGATCTTGGTGTACTCGGCGATCGGCATGATGTCGGACGCTGTAATTTCCGTCTTGATCGGCATCGCAATCATCTCCAAACCTCACTATTCCTCTTAAAAACTGAGCCCATAGGCGCGGGCGAACAGCACCACGGGGTGCGGTACCGTTTCCGGTAGCGGATTGTCGCTGCCGGCCGCCTCCATGCCCTGGGCGATGTGCAGTCCCGCCAGCGGGCATTCGCTGGCGACATATTTCGCCTGGCCCTTGTTCAAGGCCTGCCGGAAGACCGGCTTGCCGACCTTCATGCCGACCTCGAAGAATTCCTTCTTGATGCCCCAGGACCCGCCATGGCCGGAACAGCGTTCCACCACGGTCAGTTTGGTTTCGGGCACCAGTTTCATCAGTTCGGCGGCCTTCTGACCCATATTCTGCGCCCGCGCGTGGCAGGCGATATGAACCGAGACGTCGCCGTCCAGCGGTTTCAACCCCTCGGCCAGGCCTTCCTTCTTGGCGATATCGACGATGTACTCGCTGATATCGAAGGTCGACCCGCTGAGCAGTTTTACGTCTTCATCGTCCGGCGAGATCAGCGGCCATTCGAATTTCAGCATCAGCGTGCAGCTCGGCACCAGCGAGATCACGTGATAGCCCTTTTCAATATAAGGCTTCAGCGTCTTGGCGATGTTCTTCGCCTTCGTCTCCACACGGGCCAGGTCGCCCTGTTCCATTTGCGGCATGCCGCAGCATTCCGGGTAGACGACTTCCGCCTCGACCCCGTTATGGGCCAGGATCGCCAGCGCCGCGGTGCCGATTTCCGGGTTGTTGTAGTTGCCGTAACAGGTGGCGTAGATCACCGCCTTGCGGCCATGGGCCGGGGCGGCGGTATTGATCGCCGGCGCTTCGGTTTCGGCGCGTTTCTGGAACGTCTTGCCGGCGAATTTCGGCAGGGCCGCGTCCTTGTGAATGCCGGCGACGCCTTGCATCACGCCGCGGGTCAGGCCGTTCTTCCTGTCGGTCGCCCAATTGGCCAGGCCGGACAGGCTGGACCCCATCTTGCCGTTGCGATCGGTTTCGGTCAGTTGCGCTTCCATCCCCTTGCCGATCACGCCCTTTTTGTTCTCCACGGCGCGGTAACGCAGCATCAGGTGGGGAAAATCCAGGTTGAACTCGTGCGGCGGCACATAGGGGCACTTGGTCATGAAGCACATGTCGCAGAGCGTGCAGGCATCCACGACGGGCTTGAAATCCTTGGACTCGACGGTGTCGAGTTCGCCGCTCTCGGAATCGTCGATCAGATCGAAGAGGCGCGGGAAACTATCGCACAAATTGAAACAGCGGCGGCATCCGTGGCAGATGTCGAAGACGCGCCGAAGTTCGTCATCCAGCTTCGCTTCGTCGTAGAAATCCGGATTGTTCCAATCGATAGGATGCCTCGTCGGGGCATCCAAACTGCCTTCCCGGCTACCTTCAGCCATAGCGCACGCCTCACATCTTCTGTGGTTATCGAGACCGTGCCCGTCCGGCAGCCCCGTCGCGAGGGAGCAGACGGTCACTGAATAACGGAAGGGGCCGGCGGCGCCGTCCAGCACCGCCGGCCACCCGCTGGATACTTAGCCGTCCAGGGAATCCAGAGCTTTCTGGAACCGGCCGGCATGGCTCTTTTCCGCTTTCGCAAGCGTTTCGAACCAATCGGCGATTTCGTCGAAGCCTTCTTCCCGCGCCGTGCGCGCCATGCCCGGATACATATCCGTGTATTCATGGGTTTCGCCGGCGATGGCGGCCTTCAGGTTGTCGGAGGTCCCGCCGATCGGCTGACCGGTCGCCGGATCACCGACTTCTTCGAGGAACTCGAGGTGCCCGTGCGCGTGGCCGGTTTCACCTTCCGCCGTCGAGCGGAAAACAGTGGCGACATCGTTGTAGCCTTCGATATCGGCCTTCTGAGCGAAATAGAGGTAACGGCGGTTCGCCTGGCTTTCGCCGGAGAACGCATCTTTAAGATTATTTTCGGTTTTGCTGCCTTGGAGCGACATGGAACCCTCCTTTTTCTCCCAATTGCGCCGGATACGGGCGGCGCGCCCGTCCAGCCAGACAAGCACCAACAGGGGCTGTCAGTCCGGCCCTGGATCGTTGGTGGCTTACAATATGGGACGCAGGAATCGCGGAGTCAAATAATCTAGAACTGTTCCAATAACTTTCCTTAGAATTTTGATCTAGATCAGTTTTCTTAACGAATTATGTCAGTCGCTTCCCGACAGACGCACCACGACATCGACCCGGTCCACCTTCTTACCGTTCGGCGGCGTCGGCATGCTGGACAGCGTCACGTGGCTGGAGGGGATGTCGATCAACTCGCCCGTATCGGCATCGTAGAAATGGTGATGATCGACGATATTGGTGTCGAAATAGGACCGGCCCGGCTCAACCACCACTTCACGCAGCAGCCCCGCTTCCTTGAACTGATGCAGCGTGTTGTAAACCGTCGCGAGCGACACTTTCGCATCCGCCGATTTCGACAATGCATACAGATTCTCGGCCGTTACATGCTGGTCGCCGGCGTCGAACAACAGACGCGCCAGCGCCAGGCGCTGACGGGTCGGACGCAGTCCGGCATTCCGCAGTTTATCGAGAACTTTTCCGTAAGGCCTATCCATGAGACACCCTTCAATAACCTCTCGGAAACAAACGCCGTTCAACGGCGTCCATTATCCAAATCGACCCAACCATACCACGCTTCGGCAATCGGCTCTATTGCAAGACCTTGACCTGAAACGGTAAACAAACCCATAAATTTTCCCGGGCCTTTTGTGCACGAACAACAGGAAAATAGCGACTAGTTTATAATATTTCAAATGTGCATTACCGAATTTTCCCCCACGCCGGGCCGCCGGGCCGCATTTCCGCGCTGTTCGTCCGGGCGACTCTGATAAACCTAGCCCATGGCTCAAACCGGTAAGACAGGAACGCGGTCGGGAAAAAAATCCCCGGCGCCGAAGAAATCCGCCAAACCCGCAAAATCAGCGGCGGGGCGGTCGCGCGCGCGCTCAGCCGGAACCGGTAAGGCCGATACGGGCCAGACACGGTCGGGCAAGACGCGGGCGGGCGACGTACCGCAGCGGCGCGGCGGATCGATTGTCTGGCGTACCGCCAAGGCGCTGATCAGCCTGAGCATCTGGGGGGCGGTCGCGCTCGGCGCGGTGCTGATCTACTACGCCTGGACGCTGCCCGACGTCACCGATATCGACCAGGCGGCGCTGCGCGGCGCGGGCTTCGCGGTGATCGATTCCGACGGCGGGTTGATCGCCCAATCCGGAAAAATCCACGGCGACCCCATCACCCTGGCCGATCTTCCCCCGTATCTGCCCGGCGCCCTGATCGCGATCGAGGATCGCCGGTTCCGGGACCATCCCGGCGTCGATCTGATCGGGCTGGCACGGGCGGCCTGGACCAATCTGCTGGCCGGCGGCGTGCGCCAGGGCGGCAGCACGCTGACCCAGCAGCTGGCGAAAAATCTGTTCCTGTCGCCCGACCGAACCCTGCGCCGGAAGATCCAGGAAGTGCTGCTCGCCTTCTGGCTGGAATCCAGCCTGACCAAGGATCAGATCCTGGAGATCTATCTGAACCGGGTTTATCTGGGGGCGGGCGCCTATGGCGTCGACGCCGCCGCGCGCACCTTCTTCGGCAAACCGGCAAGCGACGTTTCGCTGTTTCAAGCCGCCGTTCTGGCCGGGCTTCCCAAGGCGCCCAGCCGGTACAATCCCGTGTCCGACCCCGCCCTGGCGGCGGAACGCGCCGCGATCGTGCTGCAGGCGATGGTCGCGAAAGGCGACCTGACCCAGGAACAGGCCGACGCCGCGAAACGGCCCACCGTCCCGGTCGTCCGGGCCGGGTCGCGCGGTGGCTATGGCCGCTACTTCGCCGATTGGGCCGTCGGCCGGGCCGCCGATATCGCCGGCGGCGCCAACCGCGACCTTGTCATCACCACGACGTTGGAACCCGCCCTGCAGCGGTTGGCCGAAAAGGTCGTCGCCGACCACCTACCCGCCATCCGCGAGGCCGGCGCGTCCCAGACGGCTTTGATCGTGATGCGGCCCGATGGCGCGGTTGCGGCCATGGTCGGCGGCACGGACTGGCAAAAAACCCAGTTCAACCGCGCGGTCCATGCCTATCGCCAGACCGGGTCGACCTTCAAGTTCTTCGCCTATCTGGCGGCATTGGAGGCCGGCCTGTCGACCGAGGCGATGATCGACCCGAAGGCGGGCACGATCGGCGACTGGACGCCGCGCGACTTCGGAAAGACGCCGGATCACCCGGTTTCGGTAAGCGACGCGTTTGCCCAATCCCTGAACACGGTGGCCGTGGCGGTCGGTGAAAAGGCCGGCCGGCCGCGCATCATCAATCTCGCCCATCGGCTCGGCATCAGCGCCGACCTGTCCCCGGACCGGTCGCTTGCGCTTGGCGTGCACGGCGTCTCGTTGATCGAACTGACCGGCGCCTATGCGACCATCCCGAACGGCGGGCATGCCGTGCTGCCCTATGGAATTACGAGGATCGAGGAGAGAGGCGCCCATATCCTGTACGAACGGCCGCCGCAGCAGACCGAGGCCGTTCTGGACCCCGACATCGCCTTCACGATGCACAAGCTGTTGGCCGGGGTGATCGACCGCGGAACGGGCAAGAACGCGCAAATCGGCCGCACGGCGGGCGGCAAGTCGGGCACCTCGCAGGAATTCCGGGACGGATGGTTCATCGGCTATACGCCCGACCTGGTCGCGGGCGTGTGGATCGGCAATGACGACGGGTCGCCCAGCAAGCGCATCACCGGCGGCGGGCTGCCGGCGCGGATGTGGGCCGCCTTCATGCAAGCCGCCACGGCCAACACGCCCGACAGCCCGATGCCTTATCGGGAAAAGAATTCCTTCGGCGGGTTCTTCAGTTTCGGCCGTGGCGAGGAATCCGGCACCGACGCCACACCCGGCAGAACCCCGATTCAGGAAAACAGCGGCCGCCGCTAAGGTGTAATCGGCGCGCTGAATGCGGTGAATAGGGTCCCCACGGGCGTTTATTCCGCGGCGCCGGCTTCGCGCAACATCTCGGCGATGCGCGAATCGCGGCTGTTGCGGGCGAAATCCATCACACCCCGGCCGGAATAGTCGCGAATGTTGAAATCGGGACCGGCATCCAGGATCAACTCGACGATGTCCCGGTCGCCTTCGCGGACCGCCACAAGCAGCGGGGTTTCGCCGCGTCGGTTCTGCTGATTCACGTTCGCGCCGAGCCCGACAAGCGATTCGACCGACCCATAACGCCCCTGGATCACCGCCCAATGCAGCGCCGTGTTTCCGTCGCGGTCGGCCGCGGAGAGGTTCGCGTCGTTTTCGACGAGCAGTTCCAATATATCGATGAACTCATCCCGGGCGGCATGCATCATAAGGGTCAGCCCGTCATTGTCGGCCATGTTCGGGTTGGCGCCTTTGACCAGTTCACTGCGCAAGGTGCCGTAATTGCCGTCCTTCACCGCCGACATTGCCAACGGTTCGAGCCCCAGGATCACTTGAGCCTGCGCGCCGGCAGGCGCGAGCACCGCGCATAAGACGGCCATGGTCACGATTTTCTTGAGTTTCGCGAATCGCATTCAAACTCCCTCCCCATTTCGCCACCCGTTCCGGACCATAAGTCCAGACCGTATCCTGTTTCGCGGCGCGGTCTTCTCCCGCCCCTGATTCAACAGGGATTTGGCGCGCGTTCAAGCGGCGATACGGGACGATATGGGTTACCCGGCCAATTGCCGCAACCAAACGACCGCTTCCGCGACCTTCGAAACCACCTCGCCCGGCGGGACCGGCGGACGGGCCACCATCACCACCGGTATGTCGAGAACCCGCCCCGCCGCCAATTTCGCGGACGCCGCTTTGCCGCCGCTGTTTTTCGTCACCAGCACGTCGATGCCGTGTTCGCGCATCAAGGCCAGCTCCGCGTCTTGCGAAAACGGGCCGCGCGCCTCGATGATGGTGAAATTCCCGGGCCGGCCCCCCGGCGGATCCCCCGGCGGATCCCCTGGCATGTCTGGGGGCGTCGGCCTTTCGATCATCCGCGCCCAGAACCGTATGCCGGGGATACCCGTAAAAAGCTGAAGGTCCGAGGACCCCACCGTCAGAAAGGCGCGGGCGCCCAGACCGGGCAGGGCCGCCGCCGCCGCGGTCAGATCCGATACCTCCAACCAGCGGTCTTCGGGTAACGGCGCCCAGGCCGGCCGGTCGAGCCGGAGGCGGGGCGTTTCCGCCGCCGCGCAGGCCGTCACCGCATTGGCGGTCATCCGGGCCGCGAAAGGATGGGTGGCGTCGATCACCGCGTCAAAACCTTCCGCGCGCAGAAACTCGGCCAAGCCTTCCGGCCCGCCGAAGCCGCCGACACGAACCTCGCCCGGCGGCAGGGTCGGCGCCGTGGTGCGCCCGGCGAGCGAGGTGACAACCGTAAGTGTGTCGCGGAATTCCGCCGCCAATGCGCGGGCAAGCGCCACCGCGTCGCCGGTTCCGCCCAGAATGAGCAGCTTGGTTTTTTTCAAATCTCTATTCCCGTCCCGTATAGGCAAGTTCAGTGCCGTCCCGGTCGACGACCAGGACATCGACCTCGCCGCCGCCCAGCGTCGCCAAGGCGACGGACCGGGCGCGGCGCGCGACCAGCTCCGCCAGCGGCAGACCTGCGGCCAGTGTCAGAACCTCGGCCGCGGTGTTCGCCTTGCGCGCGGCGGCGACCTGTTTGCCATTGCCGCCCGCGGCGGCGACCAACCCGGCAAGATCGGCGAAATCGACCTGACTTCGGGAGGAATGCAGATCGAGCTTGCCCTGTCCCAGCTTCACGAGCTTCGCGAATCCACCCGCGATGGTGACGCGCGGCACGGGATGGGATTTCAGGTATTTCAGCATGCCGCCAGCAAAATCGCCCATATCGATCAAGGATTGTTCGGACAGGCCGAATTTTTTCTGCACCGCCGCTTCCGACGCGTTTCCGGTGGCGCCCGCGACATGGGTGAGGCCCGTCGCACGGGCGACGTCGATGCCGCGATGAATGGAATGGATCCAGGCGCTGCAGGAAAACGGCACGACGATGCCGGTCGTGCCCAGGATGGAAATGCCGCCGAGGATTCCAAGCCTGGGGTTCCAGGTCTTTTTCGCGATCTCTTCCCCGCCGGGTACCGACACCGTAACGATCAGGTCGAGCGGCGCATCCCGGGCGTCGGCGAGGTCGGCCAGATTGTCGTGGATGATCTGCCGCGGCATCGGGTTGATCGCCGGTTCACCCGGCGGCAGGGGGAGGCCCGGCTTCGTCACGGTCCCGACGCCCGGCCCGGCCCGGAAGGTTATCCCCGATCCCGCCGCGCCCCGTTCGACGGCGGCGATGATCGTCGCGCCGTGGGTTACGTCCGGGTCGTCGCCGGCATCCTTCACCACGCCGCATTCGGCCCTGCTGTCGGACAGCGCCGCGCCGACCGTTTCGAATTCCGGCAATTGTCCCTTGGGCAGACGGATCGTCACGCGGGCCGGCACCGCGCCGGACAACAGGCCTTCGAAAGCAGCCTTCGCCGCCGCCGCCGCACAGGCGCCGGTCGTCCAGCCTTTTCGCAACGGGCCGTCGGGTTTTCTGGTCAAGAGGGGATCCATCCGCATTCAGTATCTGGTCGCACCTTATAGAGCCGACCGGTACGCCGCCAAGCGTGAGAAGCCGGTCGCTTTCGGGCTAGGCGAGACCGGGCCGTCCGTTTATGGTCCCGGCCATGACAAACGCGCTGTCCATTCCCGATTCCCTGGCCGCCACCCTGCCCGTTCTCGAGCCGGGTTGGGTTTGGCTTGTCGGCGCCGGTCCCGGCGATCCCGGCCTGTTGACACTGCATGCCCTGAACGGCTTGGCCCAGGCCGATACGGTCGTCTACGACGCCCTGGTGGATGAGCGGATTTTGGCGCTGGCCCCGGCCTCGGCGGAGATGATCCATGCCGGCAAGCGTGGCGGCCGTCCGTCCCCGAAGCAGCGGGCGATTTCGAACCGGCTGGTGGAATTGGCGCGCAATGGCCGCAAGGTGGTCCGCCTGAAGGGCGGCGACCCTTTCGTGTTCGGCCGTGGCGGCGAAGAAGCCCTGGACCTGGTCCAAGCCGGCATCCCGTTCCGTGTCGTGCCCGGCGTCACCGCCGGAATCGGCGGGCTGGCCTATGCCGGCATTCCGGCAACCCACCGGGACACCAATTCCGCGGTCACCTTCATCACCGGGCACAGCGTCACCGGCGATGTGCCCGACGGGCTGAACTGGCCGGCGCTGGCCCAGGGGTCACCGGTTCTGATCCTGTACATGGCGTTGAAGCATATGGGTGAAATCACGCGCCGCCTGATCGAAGGCGGACGGTCGCCGGACGAGCCGACGGCGCTGGTCTGCAGCGCCGCCACGGACAGCCAGAACGTCGCCGTGACGACGCTCGCCGAAGCACCGCGTGTGGCGGAAGGCTTGGAGCCGCCGGCCATCGTCGTGATCGGCGACGTGGTACGCCTGCGCCCCGCCCTCGATTGGCTGGGGGCGCTTTCCGGCAAACGGCTGGAAGCCGACCCGCTCGGCAACCGGTCCGACCGGGAAGCCGTCTGACGTTCCTCGCGTGAAAACCGCTCCCCCAAACGGCCTTGTCATCGCCGCCCCGTCCAGCGGTTCCGGCAAGACCCTCATCACGCTGGGCCTGTTGCGCGCGCTGACCCGTGCGGGCGTCGCCGCGCGCGGCGCGAAGGTGGGGCCCGACTATATCGACCCGGCCTTCCACCGGGCCGCCACCGGCCATCCCTGTTTCAACCTGGATCCCTGGGCGATGCTGCCTGGGCGGGTCCACGCCCTTGCCGGCGCGGCGGGTGCAGAGGCCGACATCGTCGTCGCGGAAGGGGTCATGGGCCTGTTCGACGGCGCCGCCGACGGCAGCGGGTCGACGGCCGACCTTGCCGCGATGCTGGGCTGGCCGGTCGTCCTGGTGCTGGACGTGATGGGGCAATCCACCTCCGCCGCCGCCATTGTCGAGGGATTCGGCCGTTTTCGCGACGATGTGACGATCGCCGGCGTGATCCTGAACCGGGTCGGCAGCGACCGCCACGCGGCGATGATCACGGCTGCCATCGCGACGCTGAACGCCCCACCGGCGATCCTGGGCGCGATCCCGCGCGACAATGTGGTTTCGGTTCCGTCCCGCCATCTGGGCCTGGTCCAGGCCGAAGAGCATGTCGACCTCGATTCCCTGCTCGACCGGGCCGCCGATCTTATTGAAAACCATGTTGATTTGGCCTCCCTGCGCGCCCTTGCGAAGCAGCAGGGCGGCAGCGCGGTTCCGCCGCAGACCGGTCCCGATACGGGCGGATTGCCGGTCTTGGGGCAGCATATCGCCATCGCACGCGACCGCGCCTTCGCATTTTGTTACGATACCGTCCCCCTGACATGGCGGGCGCGGGGCGCGGCGGTCTCCTTTTTCTCGCCCTTGGCGGATGAAGCCCCGTCGCCGGAGGCGGATGCGGTCTATCTGCCCGGCGGCTACCCCGAACTTCATGCCGGGGTTCTTGCCGGAAACGACAATTTCCTCAATGGCTTGCGGGATCTTGCCGGCGCTGGAAAGCCGGTCTTCGGCGAATGCGGCGGCTATATGGTGCTGGGCGACGTGCTGACGGACGCCGAGGGAACGAACCACGCCATGGCGGGCCTGCTGCCGCTGACCACGTCTTTCGCCGCGCGCAAACGCCATCTTGGCTACCGGCGCGCCAGGACAGCGGCCGCATCCGTCCTGGGGCCCGTCGGCGCTTGTTTCACCGCGCATGAGTTCCATTATTCATCCGTCACGGCGGAAGGGCCCGGCGACGCGCTTTTCACCATTGCCGATGCCCAGGAAAAAGACCTGGGCGCGGCGGGTCTGGTGCGGGGATCGGTTGCCGGGTCGTTCCTTCACCTGATAGACCGGGCACCATGACGAACACTGCGGACACGCCCCCGAAAACCGGCCCTTTCTGGCAAACCAAGACGCTCTCCGAAATGGACGCGGCGGAATGGGAAAGCCTTTGCGACGGCTGCGGCCAATGCTGTCTGCACAAGCTGGAAGACAGCGACACCGGGGCGATCGCGGTCACCAACGTCACCTGTGCCTTCCTGGATATTGAGAGTTGCCGCTGCTCCGACTATCCGAACCGCTCCGTTAACGTGCCCGATTGCGTAACCCTGACCATCGATAACGTGTCGAGCCTGCACTGGATGCCGGAAACCTGCGCTTATCGCCTGATCGCGGAAGGCAAGGAACTGGCCGATTGGCACCCCTTGGTCTCCGGCGACCCGGAGAGCGTCCACCGGGCAGGCATCTCGGTCCGTGACACGGCGCTGTCGGAATTGGCCGTCGACGATCTTGAAGACCACGTCACCGGATGGCTGAATGCCAACCGGGCGGCTATTGAATGGCGCCATAAAGAATCACGCCGGGAAAGCGCCGGCGGCCGGAATGAACCGGGCCGCCGCCGCAAACCGTCGAAAAAGAGGAAACCGAAATGACCGACACCGTCCCCGCCCGCTTTCGCGGCGTTCTCGTCCCGGCTTCGACGCCCTTCGCGGCCGACCTGTCGCCGGATCCCGTTCGCTTCAACCGTTTCTGTTCCTGGCTGCTGAAGGAAGGCGCGGACGGGTTGGCGATTTTCGGCACGACCAGCGAGGCGAATTCCGTCGGCCTGGCCGACCGGATGCGAATGACCGAAGGTTTGGTGGAAAGCGGCGTTCCGGCGGCGAAGCTGCTGCCCGGCACGGGGACCTGCGCCCTGTCGGACAGTGTCGAGCTGACGCGCCACGCGGTCGAGCTGGGCTGCGGCGGCGTTCTGGTCCTGCCGCCCTTCTACTACAAGAACCCCAGCGACGACGGCCTTTACGCCAGTTTCGCGGAGGTTATCGAGCGCGTCGGC
>CAYGKA010000071.1:0-19499 GCA_964350445.1 uncultured Flavobacteriaceae bacterium | reverse complement strand
TCGCCTGCGGCGCCGATGACATCAAAGACGTCCTTTGGGCGCCGGTCGATCAGGACGCTTCGGATCAAAACAACTAGAAAACAGCGCGGAAAACGACAGGACAGGACCCATGAATATTTATCACGTCTGGTGCAACCTGAAGCCCGGTGTCGACGATACGGAATTCGCTGATTCGGCCCATGCCTATTTGCAGCACCTGTGCGACGAAGGGGCGCTCGCCAACTACCGTCTTACCCGGCGAAAGCTGGGCCTCGGCCATCCGAACCTGCCGGAATGGAATATCCTGCTGGAGTTCGAGGACATGACTCAGTTGGACCAAGCCTTCTCGGCCGTGGCCAGCCGCGCCGACCCGGTGGAGAGCTTCCACCACGCGGTCAATTCGAAGGTCCAGGACGTCTTCTTCGCCCTCTATCGCGACTTCCCTGACGCAGTGCGGGTCAGGGGCGAGGAATTGTTCTAGACACGGTCAAGCACTGACCGTCACCGGCGCGTCGTAGGTGAATTCCTGAAGGTTGTTGCCGGACCCGATCCGGTCGACGACGGCAAAAAGCGCGTCGTCGCGCAGGGCGATCAGCGGGGCGTGCCAGGTGTTCGGCAGATAGCTGACCCCCTGGCGCGGTTGCGTCAGGAAGGCGTGCAGCGTGCCGGGCTTGCCGTTGTCGTCTTCCGCCACCACGACGATGAACGGGTCCTCCGACATCGGAATGAAGGCCTGAGATCCGAGCGGGTGGCGTTCCATAACCTTTAGGACATAGGGGATTTCGACAGCGCGGGTGCGGAACAGGCTGATGCCCGCCCGGCCTGTGCCGAAATCCAGCCGCACCCGGTCGTGATATCGGCCGCAGCGGCCGTCATTGATCATTATATCGGGTGTGCCTTCCGCGTCGAAGACATCGCCGAAGGGGCGGAAGAGTGCGGCATCGATCGGCCGGGCTGTCAGCAGTGGTTCCCGCATCGTCAGAACATCATCGGCATGTGGCGGTTCACGTTCTTGTACAGCAGGTAGCGGAACCGACCAGGTCCGCGCGAATAGCAGGATTGTGGGCAGAAGGCGCGCAGCCACATGTAGTCGCCGGCTTCAACCTCGACCCAGTCCTGGTTCAATTGATAGACGCCGCCACCTTCCAAAACGTAGAGCCCATGTTCCATGACATGGGTTTCCTCGAACGGAATAACGCCGCCCGGCAGGAAGGTGACGATGTTCACATTCATGTCGTGGCGGATGTCAGACGGGTCGATCAACCGCGTCGTCAGCCAGGCTTCGTGGCCCGGCGCGACGACAGACGGTTCCTTGTCCCGGTCGCTGGCGGTGAAGAAATCGGGCGCGTCGATCCCGTCGACCCATTCATAGGCCTTCCGGATCCAATGGAAGCAGAGCGCTTCATCACACTGGTTCCTCAAGGACCATTGGGCCGTGCAGGGGATAAAGGCGAACCCGCCTGAGGTCAGGGTATGATCCATCCCGTCCACGGTCAGCACCATATCGCCGGCGGTGACGAAGAAAGCATGTTCGACACCCTCTTCGGTTTCCGGCCGGTCGCTGCCGCCGCCCGGCATCACTTCCATGATGTATTGCGAGAAGGTCTCGGCGAACCCGGTCATCGGGCGTGAAATGATCCAGGCGCGTGTGCCGGTCCAGAAGGGAAGCGCGCTGGTCACGCCGTCGGTCATCACGCCTTTCGGAATGAAGGCATAGGCGGACTTGAAGATCGCTTGGCCGGTCAGTTTCTGGGTCTGATCGGGGAAACTGCCCCGATGCGCATAATAACTCCATTCAGTCACGACTACTGTGCTCCTGTCGTGGTTCGCGTCACGATGTTGAGCCGGCTAGGCGAGCGCCGCTTCAATCGCCTCGTTCATTGCCTTGACCCCGGCGCCGGGGCCGTCCGGGTGGTTCCAGACCGCACCGATGACGGCCAGGAAATCGACTCCGGTCTGGACCAGGGGCGCGCAATTCTCGGCCGTGATGCCGCCGATGGCGACGCAGGGTACTTCCATCGTCTCCGCCCAGATCGCCAGCGTATCCAAATCGGCCTGATGCTGAACCTGTTTCGTGCTGGTGGGGAAGAAGGCACCGAAGGCGACATAGTCGGCGCCCGCTTCGGCGTCTTCCATCGCCAGGTGCCTGGAATTGTGACAGGTCGTGCCGACGATGGCATCGGCGCCGACCGCCGCCCTGGCAGATTTGTAGTCACCGTCCTCGCGTCCGACATGGACGCCGTCGCATCCGAGGTCGGCGGCGAGGTCGGGCCGGTCGTTCAGGATGAAAGCGACATCGTGCTCATGGGCGATCGGCATCAGAGCCGTCACCGCCTCACGGATGGCCGCATCGTCGGCGGGTCCGCCGTCAGGCCCTTTCAGGCGCAGTTGCAGGCAAGCGACGTCGCCCGCGCCCAAGGCGGCGGCGAGGGCGTTCGAAAACGCCGCCAAGTCGAAACTCGGCGGCGTGATCAGGTATAGCCGGCAACCCGGCCCGTCGGTTTCCTTCTCGGAAGATACTGACAAGGCGTTATGCCTTGCCCTGATAGATCTTGATGATCGTATCCAGCATCTTCAGCGCGTCTTCGCGCGGGCGTTGGAAGGTGTTGCGGCCGATGATGGAGCCGTTGGCGCCGCCGTCGCGCAATTCGCGGATTTCGTCATAAACCGCATCCAGGCCCTTCGCGGCGCCGCCGGAGAAGACGACCAGACGACGGCCGTTGAAGGAGGACTGCATGACATGCTCGACGCGTTTGGCCAGCGTGGATATGTCGATCTTTTCCTTCTCGTAGACCTTCTTGGCGTCCGGCTGCTCAAGGTGGGCCGTCGGCGGCTTCACCTTGATGATATGGGCGCCGAGCTGGGCCGCCATATGGGCGGCATAGGCGCAAACATCCATCGCCGTCTCGCCCTCTTTCGACAACTCGCCGCCGCGTGGATAGGACCAGATGACCGTGGCGATGCCGTAGGCCTTCGCTTCTTCGGACATTTCGCGGATCTCTTCGATCAGATCGAAGGCCTGATCGGAACAGGGATAGATCGTGAAGCCGATGGCGGCGCAGCCCAGGCGCAGCGCGTCGCCGACGGAACCGGTGATGGCTTGATCCTTGGTCGTCGCCCAGGAGTTGGACGAGTTGACCTTCAGGATGGTCGGGATCGCCCCGGCGAAGGTGTCGGCGCCGGCTTCCAACTGGCCCAGCGGCGCGGCATAGGCGTTCAACCCTGCATCGACAGCGATTTGATAGTGATAGTGGGGGTCGTAGGCTTCGGGGTTCGGCGCGAAGCTGCGGGCGGGGCCGTGTTCCCAGCCCTGATCGACCGGCAGGATGACCATGCGGCCGGTGCCGCCCAGGCGGCCATGCATCAGGATGCTGGCCAGGTTCCGCTTGGTGCCCGGATTGTCGCTCTCATAATTGGCGAGGATCTTTTTGACTTTCTGCGTAATCTTCATGGCAACGCCACCCCTTAGCTGTACTCCGGCGCGCCGGCCGACCCCCATGTCATCGGTCGACCTGCTTCGCTCGGCTGTTTGCGATATCCCCTCCCGCCGCGAAAAGCGCCCATTGAAAAGGCCTCTGCGGCAGACGGTGTATCGTCTACACAGGGAAGCCGCGATTTTCAACGCTTTGCGGCATGGAAACACGGCCCCGGAAGGGTTTTATCGAGGGTTCGCGGCTTGACCGGCCGGGAGGGGGGTGTGAAAACCGCGCGCCGACTAGAGTCCTGACCCGGAACAGATCCATGAACAGTCCCGAACGTATTTCGACCGGTCATAGAGTGATCATTCGGCGGTATCGTCTGCTGCATTGGGTTTTGACCGCCCTCTACGGGGTGGTCTTGCTCGGCTCTCTGGTAACCGCTTTCCTTGCGCTGTTCGCGGCGCCGCAGGAAGGCCAATCGGAGAGTTTGTTCTTCGCCATGAACCTCGCCATTGCAGCCGTTCCGTTTACCATCGCGATTTGTCTGACCGCCAGTTGGATGTACCACAATGGCGGTGCCCACAGGACGGCCTTCATTCCCTATGCCATACCCCTGGTGAATTTGGGCATCGTCTTTGTATTGCGGGCGCTGGTTTAGGCTCAGCGGGCCGTCAAAGCGTCTTCAAAAACTCGATCAAGGCTTCCTTGTCCGCATCGGTCATTCTGACGCCTTGGCGCCGCGTCGAATGGCCTTTGTTCGAGGAAGCATGTTCCGACGTATCCAGCAGCGTTGCGTTGTAGCCGTCCTGAACACAGCTTCCATCGGGCGCCATACGGGAGACGAACCCCACATCGACCGGGTCGAATGCGCGGTTGCCGACGCAAAAGGCCTTAACCCGACTGTCCTCGGGTGTCAGCATTTCCCGCAGGCTCATGACCGATCCGTTATGCAGATACGGCGCGGTTGCCCAGATACCGGTCAGCGGCCGGGCCTTGTAGCGGTAGAACTTGTCGGCCGTGTTGAAGAAGGTGTTCTCTTTCGCATCCGACTTTCCGCGGACGATGCCCTTGATCCCGTCGGTGAATAGATTTCCCAGAATGACGCCCTTGACGACGGTGCTGAGTGCTTCGCCCCGGAACAGCATGTATTTGCCGTATCGATCGCCGGATAGGATGCTCTTCTTCGTGCCCTGATAGGCGCCGCTCAGCCAGGGATCGCCATCTGTCGGGTTGGCTTCCAGGATGAAGTTGTTGGCCGCTGTCGGGTCGGTGCCGATTTCCGGCACGCGGATCATCGTCGCCTTATAGGGTTCGCCCTGATCTTCCCGCGAAACCAGTTGATGGCAGCCCACGCATTTGACCCGCGGATAGACCTTGCCGAGATAGATCTGCCGTCCGTACTCGGCCTTTTCCCGGTCGATTTCACCGAGCACCTTCTCCGGCCATTTGGGGGAGCGCAGGTCACGAATCCAAGATTCGATGGCGCCGAGGTTGGCCATCATGACGGATGATTCGTAGCCGCCCAATTGACCCCCATCGGCCTTGTCGAGCAGGGGCGGGGCCGCGCCGCGCTTCGCCGCTACGTCGAGTTTCGCCATGAAGTCGGCGCCTTTGCCTGTTGGGAAAACGCCGACATGACCATAAACACCGACGACCTCGCCGACATTCCGGCCGAGTGGGCCGAGGCCTATCCCCACATTGCTGACCGCGCCGTTCCATTGCACCACGTCGGATTGAGAGGCACCCCATAGGAAGGGATAGCTGACCGGCGCGTTGGCCGGGTAGTTGTTCTCCTTCGCGCCGGATTTCCAGGCCGCGACCTCGTTCAGGATCGCGCCCAGGGCATCCAGCCTGCCTTTGCCGTAATCGGGAAATTTCTTGGAGTAATTATGGGCGTTGCGGATTTGGATGCGCTTCGTTTGCTTGCGGATATCGGCCATCAGGGCCGCCGCGGCACCGTCCGTATAGGTCGGCAGGACTCGAGCGGCGAAACGGCGGAACTGTGCCTCGGCAGATGCGACGGCCTCGTCCCGGTTCGGGTTTCGGGATTTGACCGTCTCGCTGTCCATCGAACACAGCGCATCGGCCAGGCCCTCGTTGAACATCTGCAGGTCGGCAAGGGTCGGCGCGCCTTCGACCAGCACTTTCCGGCCGTTCAATTCCAGCAGGTTGCTATGGCATGCCGAACAGGTCAGGCCGAAATAGTCGCCTTCCGGCGTGGGGGTCTTTGCAAAGCCGATCGGCAATCCGTCCGGGTTCCAATACGGGTCCGCCGTGACGGGAATATAACCCAGTTCGCGCAGATGGGCATTGTCGCGGAAAAGCGTTTGGTTGCCCGTCTCGGCAGTCTCAACCGGCTTGTCGGCGCATGTCCGCTCCGCCTTTTCCAGGTTCAGGAACCAGTCATAGGGCAGCAGGACCGAACCTTGCGGGGTGAACCAGAAGGCGCGGCGCATCTCCGAGTTCCAGCCTTGGGCCAACTCGTACCAGCCGAGGTCCGACCGGTTTTTCAAACCGTCATAATCGCCTTCGGTGGTTTCTTCCGCTTCCAGATACTGGCCGTTGACCTCGACTTCGTTCGAACACCCGGCAAGGGTTAGGAGGGCGACGGACGCCATACCTATTCCAAAGCGTTTCGTCCGGCTGGATACCATTTCCTGGGCCTTCTTCCTGATGGTGGGACTCCGGGTCCGGCTCCCGACCGGACACACAATTAAAGAAACGGATGTCACACTACCACGGTACGCTAATATTGATGGCAGGTCAGCCCTCGCGAAAGACGCTTAGCCTATTCCCGGAAGTCCACGTGGATGTGGTTGCCGTCGGGATCGTGGATATTGACCTGGGTAATGCCGAAATCGGACAGCAGGTTCACGCGGCTTGGGATGTTTTTCGCCTCCAGCCTGGCGATGAATTCATCCTTGTCGGTCGCTGCCAGCGCGAAGTGTTCAAGTTGCAGCTCCGGCGCCATGCCGGGCTGATTGCCGACCTCGACAAGATGGACGATGGCGACATCGCCGGCGTAGAGCCAGGCGCCGCCGAAGTTGAAATTCGGACGCGGCCCTAGGGTGAGGCCGAGGATGTCCTGATACCAGGCGATCATTGCTTCCAGGTTCGCCGTCCGAAGGTTGACGTGATCCAATGTCTGAATGGGCATTTCCGTATTCCTTCCCGACCAAACCCGCACGGCTTGTCTTTGTGTTGAATAAGACTGGCCCGCCTTCATACTTACCGCAATAGGCCTGTTTTCCGGCCGACCGCCCATCGAACCGAAACATAGACAGGAGAAGATCATGGACAAGAAAGTCATGCTGTTGACCGGCGGAACACGCGGTATCGGCAGGAAGATTGCGGAGGAAGCGGTCGATCGGGGCTGGTTCGTTTCTATCGGTGCGCGGACCCCCGACACACAGGAAATGGGCCTGACGCCGGATTGCACGGAACGCGTTGCCTATGACGCGGAAAAA
This sequence comes from uncultured Flavobacteriaceae bacterium, assembly GCA_964350445.1. GTDB lineage: Bacteria > Pseudomonadota > Alphaproteobacteria > UBA8366 > Aestuariispiraceae > Hwanghaeella. Next base: position 12,634 of record CAYGKA010000071.1, on the reverse strand, counting down.
GGGGGCGAAGCCGAGTGGGTCGCGGGTGTCATGAACCGCCACGGCCGCATCGATGCCGTTGTGGCCAGCGCCGGAATTTTCGACCCCGCCAGTATCGTCACGCCCGAGGATGCCCGCGTGCTTACCCTGTTCGAGGTCAATGTCCATGCGCCCCGGCGGCTCGCCGCGGCGGCTTGGGACGCGTTGAAGATATCGGGCGAAGGCCGCATCGTCGTCCTGGGCTCGCTATCGGGAAAACGCGTTAAATCCACCGGGTCAGCCCTATATTCGGTCTCCAAATTTGCAGCCGTGGGGCTTGCGCACGCGCTGCGCCACGAAGGATGGGACGACGGCATCCGCGCGACCGCGATCTGCCCCGGCCTGGTGGCGACGGATATGGGGGCGACGGCATCCGACAATACCTATCCGCTGTCGGAAATGACCCAACCGGAAGACGTTGCAACGGTCACGATGGATGCGATCGAACAGCCGAACACGCTGTCACAGGCCGAGATCGCATTGAACTGCCAAGTGGACGGTCTTTATTGATCCGCCATCGGGCACCCTAAACCGATAAGGGTTGCACCCTGACATTCCCGTCGGCATCGCAATGCAGGAAAGTGTTCGGACCGACCGCCTGCCAACCGTCGTCATTTGCGCCGAACGGTTCCGAAACGACCAGCGTTCCGATTGCGTCCTGCCGGTAGTAAAGGCTGGGCGGGTCCGGGTCGGTCGAATAGCGGGCGGCGTAAAGGCGTTGGCCGTCGGAGAACGCCGTCGTCATGCGGAATGGGCCGACCGCTCCCGCTTTCGCGATCATGGCCTCGATGTCGCGGATTGTCGTTTCCATCGCACGCTGTGGATCCCTTTCCACACCGTTGGCCAATAGGTGCAGGAACACCGCTTCGCTGTCGGTCGTCCCATGGCGGTGGGCGTAAAGTTCGTCCGGCAAGGCATTGTCGATGATGCGGCGCATTCTCTCGTATTCGCCGATCTGGCCGTTATGCATGAACATCCAGCGGCCGACGACGAACGGATGACAATTCGCCCGCATCGTGTCCGTTCCGGTCGAGGCGCGGACATGGGCGAAAAAAAGATGCGACCGGATCTGGTGGGCCAGTGCCCGCAAGTTGCTGTCGTTCCACGCCGGTAGAACCTCCCGGAACAGGCCCGGTTCCTCCCGGTCTGCGTACCAGCCGACACCGAAACCGTCGCCATTGGTCGTCGTCGCGCCCTGTCTGGCGCGGAGGGACTGCTGGATCAGCGAATATTCGGGAACGAAAAGAAGATCCTCAAGAAAGGTTGGATCCCCGCGAAAGGTAAGCCACCGGCACATATTTTCCTCACCCGCATAACCGTCTTCTGACCGAAACGGACCGATATTCAGTCATGAAACGCGAGTTCCGCCAAGAGGAATGGCGACTTGACCGGCGGTTCAGGCGATAGAGAAAGGGCCGCCCCGACGGGGCGGCCCTTGAATACTCTCCCACCGAATGGGCGGGATATCGGTACGGCTTGGTCCAGCCTGCGCCTTAGCCCAACCTGCCCATGGCGATGGCCGTGTCGGACATGCGGTTGGAGAAGCCCCATTCGTTGTCGTACCAGCTGAGCACGCGGACCAGCGTGCCGTCGATGACCTGAGTCTGGGTCAGGTCGAAGGTCGAGCTCGCCGGGTTGTGGTTGAAGTCGCTGGAGACCAACGGCGCGTCGTTAACGCAGAGGATACCCTTCAAGGGACCCTTCTTGGCGGCTTCCTTGATGGCGTTGTTCACCGCTTCGACGTCGGTCTTTTTCTTCGCGTCGAACTTCAGGTCGATGAGCGACACGTTCGCCGTCGGCACGCGGACCGAGGTGCCGTCCAGCTTGCCCTTCAGTTCGGGCATGACCAGGCCGACGGCCTTGGCCGCGCCCGTGGAGGTCGGGATCATCGACATGGCGGCCGCGCGGGCCCGGCGCAAATCGCCGTGCAGCGTATCCACCGACGGCTGATCCCCGGTATAGGAATGGATCGTCGTCATGAAGCCGCGCTCGATGCCGATCGCCTTATGCAGGACGGCGGCGACGGGGGCGAGGCAGTTGGTCGTGCAGGAGGCGTTGGAGACGACCTTGTGGGTCTTCTTCAGCGACTTGTCGTTGACGCCGTAGACGATCGTGGCATCGGCGTCCGTGCAGGGGGCGGAGACCAGGACGCGTTTGGCGCCGGCTTCCAGATGGGCGGAGGCCTTTTCCTTCGTCGCGAAGATGCCGGTGCATTCCAGCGCGATGTCGACGCCCAGTTCACCCCAGGGCAGTTCGGCCGGGTTGCGGATCGCCGTCACCTTGATCTTGCCCATGCCCAGGTCCATCCAGTCCTTGCCGGTCTTGACCTTGCCTGGGAAGATACCGTGGACGGTATCGTATTTCAGCAGATGAGCGTTCGCTTCGACCGAACCCAAGTCGTTGATCGCGACGAATTCGATGTCCTTGCGCCCGGCTTCCATCGCGGCCCGCAGAACCAGACGTCCGATCCGACCGAAACCATTGATCGCAACACGTACAGCCATTTTGCTAAGTCCTCTCCTATTTGCCGCGCTTGGCGCGTGCCTTCAAAATACCCACCGCTTGTTTCGCGACTGCGTCGGCGGTGATTCCGAAATGTTCGTACAATTCCCCAGCGGGCGCTGACGCCCCGAAGCTGCTCATGCCGACAAATCCGCCGTCCGGGCAAAGCCATTGGTCCCAGCATTGGCGAATGCCCGCTTCGACGGCGACGCGGGCGGTCCCGTCGCCCAGCACGCCGTTGCGATACCGCTCCGGCTGCTTGGCGAACAGTTCCATGCTCGGCATCGATACGACGGCGGTGCCGATCTTCTTCTTCTCCAGCATCGCACGGGCCTGGACCGCGAGCTCTACTTCCGAACCTGTTGCCATCAGGGTCACCTGACGCGGACCGGCTTCCGCTTCCTGCAGCACGTAGCCGCCCTTTGCGGACAGGTTTCGGGCCGAATGCTTGGTGCGCAGCGTGGGCAGGGCCTGGCGCGACAGGGCCAGAATACTCGGGCCTTTCGTGTTTTCCAGGGCGATCTGCCAAGCTTCCGCCGTTTCCACCGCATCGCAGGGACGCAGAACAGTCACGTTCGGCATGCAGCGCAGGCTGGCGACATGCTCGACCGGCTGGTGTGTCGGCCCGTCTTCGCCAAGGCCGACGGAATCGTGGGACATCACATAGATGACCCGCTGCTCCATCAGCGCGGACAGGCGGATGGACGGTCGGCAATAGTCGGTGAAGACCAGGAAGGTCCCGCCATAGGGAATGAAACCGCCATGCAGCGCGATACCGTTCATCGCCGCCGCCATGCCGTGCTCGCGCACCCCATAATAGATGTAGCGGCCGGACGCGTCCTTTGCTGTGACAGGCGCCATGATGCCGGTCTGGGTCAGGTTTGACCCGGTCAAATCGGCGGACCCACCGACCATCGCCGGCACCGCCGCGGTCAACACTTCCAACGCCTTCTGGCTGGCGGCGCGCGTCGCTACCTTCGGCGCGTCCTTCGACAGCTGCTTCTTGTAGCTGGCGACGATTTTGTCGAAATCGGCGGGTAGGTCGGTGCTCAGGAATTCCTTGAATGCGCGGCGGTCTTCCGCGCTCTTCTTGGCCAAGCGGGTTTCCCAGGCCTTGCGCGGCTTCTCACCCTGTTTTCCGGCGTCGCGCCAGGCTTTAAGGATACTCTTCGGGATGACGAAGGGTTTCGCGTCCCATCCAAGCTTCTCGCGCGTGCCGGCGATTTCAGCGTCGCCCAAGGGGGCGCCGTGGGTCGCGGCGGATCCGGCCTTGGTCGGCGCGCCGTAACCGATGATGGTGCGACATGCGATCAGGGATGGGGTGTCCGTCTTTTTGGCGGCGGCGATGGCCTCCTCGACCGCTGCGGGATCATGGCCGTCCACGCTCTGTGTGTCCCAGCCGCTGGCTTGGAAGCGCTTCAACTGGTCGTCGGAAACCGTCAGGTCTGTCGGGCCGTCGATCGAGATATGGTTGTCGTCGAACAGAACGATCAGCTTTCCCAAACCCAGATGCCCGGCCAGCGATATCGCTTCGTGGCTGATGCCTTCCATCAGGCAGCCGTCGCCGGCAATCGCATAGGTGTAGTGGTCGACAAGGCCCGCGCCGTACCGGGCCGCGGCCATGCGTTCGGCCAGCGCCATGCCGACCGCGTTGGCCAAGCCCTGGCCGAGCGGTCCGGTCGTCGTTTCGATGCCGGCGGCGTGGCCGTATTCGGGATGGCCCGCGGTCTTCGACCCGAACTGACGGAAGTTCTTGATCTGCGCAAGGCTCATATCCTTGTAGCCGGTCAGATGCAGGATCGAATACAGCAGCATTGATCCGTGACCCGCGCTGAGCACGAAGCGGTCGCGATCGGGCCAATCCGGCTTCGACGCGTCGAATTTCAGGAATTTGGTGAAAAGGACGGTGGCGACATCGGCCATGCCCATCGGCATGCCCGGGTGGCCGGAGTTGGCCTTTTGAATGGCGTCCATGGAAAGCGCGCGGATTGCGTTGGCCATGTCGCTTTGTTTGATGGCGGTCATTGCTGCTCGGTTCTATCCGTTGGGATTCTGGCTATGCATAGACGGTCCCGATCGAGGAACCGACCGACGCCGCCGGGATCGCAACGGGCGGTACAGACATCCACCCTTTGCAAGGCGCGCGAAACATGCCTATGCAGTTCTGTAAGGTCAATAGCGCTAAGCCTTGATCGCGCTGCATTTCCTGAAAAGAAACGGGCATTCCCTTGTCCTGCCGTTGACGGAGGCCGCAGGGGGATCGGTTGACGCTCCATGGCGCATCTGCAAAATTTGACTCAAATTGCGAAGGGTTTCTCCTTGGCCGTTGAGTTCGTTCGTAAACCTTGGATCGGCGGTCCCTCGGACCGCTTCCCGCGACGGAGTAGTTCATGAGCAACCGGGAAAAGGTGCTGCAGCGCCTGGAAGCGGCGATGGCCGGTTTGGAGGCCGCGGCGGAACAGCGTGTCTCGGCCGCCGGACGGGATGCCGGCCAGAATGACGTTATGCAGGGCAAGTTGGATGCCGTCTCGCAAGAGCGTGACCGGCTGGCCGCTAAAGTCGAAGAGCAGGCGAAACACAATGCGGATCTCGGCGCACGGCTGGACAAGGCGATTGCGAAACTGACCAAGGTATTGGAGAAGGCCTAGCGCCTGACGAAACCTTTACCGCCTGCTAATACAGAGTCCCGGCCAACAACTTGGCCACGTTGTCTGAACGAATGGATTGAATGATGGCCCAAGTCGATATCACCGTGAACGGTCGCAGTTATTCGGTGGCCTGCGATGACGGACAGGAAGATCATCTTCATAAACTGGCCGCCTATCTCGACAAACGGGTCGGGGAACTTGCCGCCTCCATGGGGCAATTGGGCGACGCCCGTCTGTTGGTGATGGCGGGGCTTCTCGTTTCCGATGAATTGTCGGAATGTTTCGAGGAAATCAAATCCCTGCGGGCAGAGCTTGAATCGCAGTCCCAATCGGCTGCCGCACCGGCCCCAGGTACCGCTGAAACTGACAATCGTGACCTCGAATTGCTGGAATCTTTGGCCGTACGGCTGGAAACGGTTGCCGAGAGACTCGCGGATGCCTAACTAATGAAGTTGGGGCGTGCGCTGCGCGGTGCGCCACGTCATTGTTGTCCCGGGGGCTATAATCACCTCTAGGGAGCTGTCCCTGCCGGGATCTTGGTCCCGGTATATGGCGCCCACCTGCATCGCAGGCTCCAGGGGTACATTAAGACGAACGGCCAAGTGGCCGCGTCCCGCTAAATTCAACGACCCCGGTCGCCGGCAAACAGGTGATCGGGGTTGTCTTTTTCAGGTGTGGCCCAACGTATTCGGGCTGTTGAGATAGTCTGTGCCGAACGCGATTGGGATCAGGCAGTTGGAATTGCAGGACGAGAAAAAGGCTGCGCGCAAGGCGGCTTCCTCGGCGCGCAAAGCCGCGGCGGTTGACGCCGGGCCGGATGCGGCGGGACGGATGGCCAACCTTCTGATCGGCGCCGTGTCGTTGGACGGGGTCTCGACGGCGTCCGGTTTCCTGCCGATCGGCAGCGAACTGGATGTCAGGCCGCTGCTCGCCCGTTTTCTGGAAACGGGTATCGACATCTGCCTGCCGGTCGTGGCCGCGAAGGACCGGCCGCTCGTTTTCCGGCGCTGGCGCGAAGGCGACCCGATGATCGAGGAGGCCTTCGGCACCCGCGCCCCGGGACCGGACGCAATGGAATTGGAACCCGATCTGCTGATCGTTCCGATGTTGGCCTTCGACCGCTCCGGTTTCCGGTTGGGTTATGGCGGCGGCTTCTACGACAGAACGCTCGCGCGGCTTCGGTCGATGAAGCCGGTAACGGCGGTGGGTGTTGCCTATGCGGGACAGGAGGTGGCCCATGTGCCGCACGACGACCTGGACCAGCCGCTCGATTGGATCGTGACGGAGCGGGAAGCGATACGAGTTTGACCGGTGCGGGAAGCCGGTAGTGATTTTAGAGGGTTTGGCCTGAAAGGGTGGGTATGCGTTTTCTTTTTTGCGGAGACATTGTCGGAAAAGCCGGACGGGATGTCGTGACCGCGAACGTCCCGCGGCTGCGCGACCAATTGAAACTGGATTTCGTCGTCGCGAATGGCGAAAACGCCGCTCACGGCTTCGGCATCACCAGCAAGATCTGCGACGAGCTGTTCGACGCGGGCGTGGATGTCATAACCGGCGGCAACCATTCCTGGGACAATATCGACATTCTGTCCCGTGCGGATGAAGAACCGCGCCTTTTGCGGCCCGACAATTTTCAGCCCGGCGTGCCTGGCCGCGGCGTCGGCGTGTACGAATCCGCGAAGGGGCTCCGAATCCTGGTGGTGAACGTGCTCGGACGTTTGTTCATGGACATGTACGACAACCCCTTCACCAGTCTCGACAAGCATGTGCCGGCCTCCATGCCCGTGGAGGCTGGGTTCGATGCCGTCATCGTCGACTTCCATGCGGAGACGACCAGCGAGAAGAATGCCGTCGGTCATATCCTGGATGGCCGCGCCTCCCTGGTGGTCGGCACGCATACGCATATCCCGACATCGGATACGAGGGTCCTGCCCGGCGGCACCGGTTATCAGACCGATGCGGGCATGTGCGGCGACTACGACTCGGTGATCGGCATGGAAAAGGGGTCATCGGTCTCCCGTTTCCTCGGCGAACTGCCGCGCCCGCGGATGGCGCCGGCGGATGGCGAGGGGACTTTGTCCGGTGTTGTCGTGGATACCGATCCGGCGACGGGTCTTGCCTCCCGCATCCAAGCGATCCGGTTGGGTGGGCAACTCCAGGTCTCCTGGCCGACCGTCTGATCCTGGCCGCCGAAGAAACGCAATCGGAGAATGGCAGTCTCGCAATTTCCGGACTGATTTTCGCGTTCTGCCCAAAAAAAGCCATAAACAGAGTCTAGACACCGCAATGACGGGCGTTTCGTTTCGGTTTGGGGACGGTCTGCCGATCACTTCCAGCCGGCGTTGTCACGCGGCACAGAATCACGGCGAATGAGCAGGGAAAACGGGCGGTTTGGTATCGACATTCCGGCAAGGACGACTACAACCCCGGGCACAATCCTAATCGCGGGAGCGGCCGGGTTGTCCCTTTTGGCGGATCGTAACGTATCGGACCGCTTGCGCGGGGGCCGGTTTGCCGTCCCGGATTTTTCGCGGATCCAAGCCCAAGGTGTTGAAATGGCAGGTCATTCCAAATTTAAGAACATCATGCACCGCAAAGGTGCGCAGGATAAGAAGCGTTCCTCGCTTTTCGCCAAACTGGCCAAGGAAGTGATGGTCGCGGCGAAGATGGGCGGGCCGGACCCGGCGTCGAATGCGCGTCTGCGCGCGGCGATCGCCACGGCGAAGTCCAACAGCATGCCCAAGGACAATATCGAACGCGCCATCCAAAAAGGCGCCGGTGGCGGCGACGACACCAATTACGAAGAAATCCGTTACGAAGGCTATGGACCGGGCGGCATCGCCGTTATCGTCGATGTGCTCACCGACAATCGCAACCGTTCGGCTTCCGACGTGCGGGCGATCTTTTCCAAGGCCGGCGGCAGCATGGGGGAGAGCAATTCAGTCGCCTTCATGTTCGATCAGGTAGGCGAAATCCAATACGGCGCCGATGTCGCGGATGCGGAGGCGATGTTCGAAGCGGCCCTGGAAGCCGGCGCGGATGACGTGAGCAGCAGTGAAGACGGTCATGAAGTCATCTGCGCCGCCGACAGCCTGCACGCGGTCGCGGGCGAACTGGAAGGGAAATTCGGCGAAGCGGAGAGCGTTCGCCTCGCTTGGAAACCCCAGAACCTCGTCCCCGTCGATGTGGGCAAGGCGGAATCGATCCTGCGGTTAATGGACAATCTGGACGATAACGACGACGTCCAGAACGTCTTCGCCAACTTCGACATCCCCGACGAGGTGATGGAAAGTTTGGCGGGCAAGTGACGCGGTGAGGATACTCGGGCTCGATCCAGGTCTGCGCCATACCGGTTGGGGTGTGGTCGAAACCGAAGGCAGCCGCCTTCGGTTCATCGCCTGCGGCACGGTGAACCCGCGAACCGAAGGCGCCATGGCCGAACGCTTGAAGGACCTCCACGACGCGTTGGCGGAGGTTCTGCGCACCCATTCGCCGGATGAGGCGGCCGTCGAGGAAACCTTCCTGAACAAGAACCCGGGATCGACCCTGAAACTGGGCCATGCGCGCGGCGTCGTTCTGCTGGCGCCGGCGCTGTTTGGGCTTCCCGTCGCTGAATACTCCGCCAAGAGCGTCAAACAGTCGGTCGTCGGCACGGGCGCGGCCACGAAGGATCAGATAGACATGATGGTCCGGACCTTGTTGCCGGGTTGCAACCCACCGACGCCGGACGCCGCGGATGCCTTGGCGGTGGCGATCTGCCATGGGCATCTTGCCGGCACCAAGCGCAGTTGGGCGGCCGGTGGCGCCCAAGCAGCGGCGAACAAGGCCCTGGCGGGGGGCAGCCGATGATTGCCCGCCTCAGAGGTCTGCTCGACGAATCCGGCGACGATTGGCTCATCATCGATGTCGGCGGTGTCGGGTATCTGGTCTTCTGCTCGGCGCGGACCCTCTCGCGCCTGCCCGGGCGCGGTGAAGCCGTGCGGCTGGAAATCGAAACGCATGTCCGTGAAGATCACATCCACCTCTACGGGTTCGGCGACGCCCCGGAACGGGCCTGGTTCAAGCTGTTGACTGGCGTTCAGGGCGTCGGCGCGAAAGTCGGATTGGCGATCCTGTCGGTGCTGTCTCCGGAACAACTGACACAGGCCGTTGCTGCCGGCGACAAGGCCGCGATCGCGCGGGCGAACGGCGTCGGTCCGAAACTGGCCGGGCGCATCGCCAGCGAATTGAAGGACAAGGTCGGCGGCCTCGTGCTCGGAACCGCGGCCCATGCCGCAGCGGCGGACGGTAGTGCCGTTACCGGCGGTGATAAAAGCCCGGGTGCAAGTTCGGCGGATGACGCCGTTTCCGCTCTCGTCAATTTAGGATATGGGCGCAGCGAAGCTTTTGGCGCAGTGGCGCGCGTCATTCAGGATCAAGGCGCCGAGGTGCCGCTTAGCGATCTCGTCCGGCTTGGCCTGAAGGAGCTGGCGCAATGAGCGACGGCTTCGCGACAAATCCGGAAGCACGGTTGGTCGATGGCGAGCGCGCGCCCGCCGACGCGGTTGAGGACAAGGCCGAAAACCAATTGCGGCCGCAGGCGTTGGCCGATTTCACCGGGCAGAAAGCGGTTCGGGAAAACCTGTCGATTTTCATCCAGGCCGCCAAGTCGCGTGGCGAGGCGATGGACCATACCTTGTTCTACGGCCCGCCCGGCTTGGGAAAAACGACGTTGGCGCAGATCATGGCGCGCGAATTGGGAGTCAACTTCCGGGCGACCTCGGGCCCGGTGATTGCCAAGGCGGGCGATCTGGCGGCTTTGCTGACCAACCTGGAGCCGCGCGATGTGCTGTTCATCGACGAAATCCATAGGTTGAGTCCGGCGGTGGAGGAATTCCTCTACCCGGCCATGGAAGACTATCAGATGGATCTGATCATCGGGGAGGGGCCGGCTGCCCGATCCGTCCGGATTGATCTGGCGCCGTTCACTCTTGTCGCCGCGACGACGCGCGCGGGCTTGATCACCAGGCCTTTGCGGGAGCGGTTCGGCATACCGCTTCACCTGCAATTCTATACCGAGGACGAACTGACCCTCATCGTCAGCCGTGGCGGCCGAGTTCTGGATATGCCTCTGGACGACGGCGGCGCACGCGAAATCGCGCGCCGCAGCCGGGGAACGCCGCGGGTCGCGGGGCGGCTCCTGCGGCGCGTGCGCGACTTCGCCTCGGTCGCCGGGGCGACCGTGATCGACGCGGAAGCCGCCGACAGCGCGCTTCGCCGTATGGACGTTGACGACCGCGGTCTCGACCAGATGGACCGGCGCTATCTGACCTGCATGGCCGAGAATTATGGCGGCGGGCCCGTCGGCGTAGAGACGCTGGCCGCCGCGCTGGCCAATGAGCGGGATGTGCTGGAAGAGGTCGTCGAACCGTTTCTTATTCAACAGGGCCTGGTGCAGCGGACGCCGCGCGGCCGGATGCTGACCGTGCAGGGCTGGCGCTATATCGGCATGGAAGCGCCTCGCACGGTTCAGGCGCAGTTGGACCTGCTGTCGACGGCCGATCAAGACGCGGCGGGGGATGCATGACCGGGTTCGACGCGTCCAAACGGCCAGTTTTCCACTACCCCGTCCGAGTCTTCTATGAGGACACGGACGCGGCCGGAATCGTCTATTACGCGAATTACCTGAAATTCGCGGAACGCGCGCGGACCGAGTGGCTGCGCGACTTGGGGTTCGATCATATACGCCTGAAACGCGAGCATGACCTGGTTTTCGCGGTACGCCGCTGTGCGGCGGACTATTTGAAGCCAGCGCGGTTGGACGATCTTTTGGATGTCCGCACCGTGGTCACGAAAGTGGCGGGGGCGACTGTTGAGATGGGTCAGGACATTTACCTGGAAAATACCCATCTGGTTTCGGTGCAGGTCAAATTGGCCTGCCTCGACGGCGCAGGGGCGCCGATGCGGATGCCGGCCGATCTTCGGCAGGTAATGCGAGACACGGAATAACAGAAGGAAGGACACGGGCCGGTAACGGCGCTCGTGGCAAGTGGGACTGAACGGCATGGAACAGGAAGCGGTAAATCTGGTGACGTTGGGCGGGTCGGCCGAAGTTGCGGAAATGACGGTCTGGTCGCTTTTCTGGCGCGCCGACATCGTCGTCAAGATCGTGATGGTCTTGTTGGTGATGGCATCGGTTTGGTGCTGGGCGGTGATCTTCGACAAGGTCCGGAAGATTTCCCGGCTGTCGAAGGCCGCAAACAAGTTCGAGGACGCCTTCTGGTCCGGCGGGTCGCTGGATGATCTGTTCGAAAGGATCGGCCATCAACCGAAGGACCCGATGTCCTCGGTCTTTGCCGCGGCCATGCGCGAATGGCGCCGGTCTTCCGCCTCTCTTACGCCGGGCGGCAACTACACCGCCCTGGAACAGCGCATCGAGCGCGTGATGCAGGTCGCCGCCGGCCGTGAGATGGATCAATTGGAACGCTACCTTCCATTCCTGGCTTCCGTCGGTTCGGCCGCGCCCTTCGTCGGTCTTTTCGGTACAGTCTGGGGAATCATGAGCAGTTTCACCGCCATTGCCGTCACCAAGCAGACCAGCTTGGCCGTTGTCGCGCCCGGGATCGCGGAAGCGCTGTTCGCGACAGCGCTGGGCCTTGTTGCGGCCATCCCCGCAACAATCGCCTACAACAAGTTTTCCACCGACCTTGGCCGCTATGCCGCCCGGCTGGAGGCTTTTGCCGGGGAATTCAGCGCCATCATCTCTCGCCAGTTGGAAACGGGAGAATAATCGATGGCCATGGGAACAATCCAGAACGGCGGCGGCAAGCGCGGTTTCTACCGTCCGCGCTACCGTCCAATGTCGGAAATCAACGTCACGCCCTTTGTCGATGTGATGCTGGTGCTGCTGATCGTTTTCATGGTGACCGCGCCACTGCTTACGGTCGGCGTGCCGGTGGACCTGCCGGAAACCAAGGCCGCGTCGATCAATGACGATGTCGAACCCGTGGTGCTGTCGATCAAGAGCGATGGCCAGATCTACATCCAGGAAACGCCGATCGAGTTGGAGGCCATTGCACCCCGCCTGACCGCTATTCAACAGGCGCGCGGCATCGGCGCCGATCAGTTGCGGATTTTTGTGCGCGGTGATCAGGCGATCAATTACGGCCGGGTGATGGAAGTGATGGGCACGGTCAGCGTTGCCGGTTTCACGAAAGTCGCCTTACTCGCGAAACTGCCGGACCAGAAGTCCGCCACCGGAAACTGAGGCAAGGGCAAGATGCGAAAAATGGGAGCCACGTAGGGCGCCATGCTCAAATGGGTCATCCTGTCTGGGGTGTTGCACGTCGCGATCATCGTGGCGTCGCTGATCGCTTTGCCGACGCCGGATCACGAATTTTCCCCGATGCCTGTCGTCATGCAGGCGGAAATGATGACGGAACGCGACTTGGCGCAGCAGCATTTGCCCGAGCCTGTCGAAGAACCTG
>CAYGKA010000070.1:0-22481 GCA_964350445.1 uncultured Flavobacteriaceae bacterium | reverse complement strand
GCGTACCGGTGATATCGTGGACGTTCCGGTCGGCAAGGGCCTGCTGGGCCGCGTTGTCGACGGTCTTGGCAACCCGATCGACGGCAAGGGTCCGATCGAAGGCAGCGAACGCCGCCTCGCCGAATTGAAGGCCCCGGGCATCATCCCGCGTAAATCGGTGCACGAACCGGTGCAGACCGGCCTGAAGGCGCTCGACGCCCTGGTGCCGATCGGCCGCGGTCAGCGCGAACTGGTCATCGGTGACCGCCAGACCGGCAAGACCGCCGTCATCCTGGACACGATCATCAACCAGAAGCCGATCAACGAAGGCGATGACGAGTCCAAGAAGCTCTATTGCATCTATGTCGCGATCGGTCAGAAGCGTTCGTCCGTCGCCCAGGTCGTGAAGACCTTGGCCGATAAAGGCGCGCTGGATTACACGATCGTCGTCGCAGCGACGGCGTCCGATCCTGCGCCGCTGCAGTTCCTGGCGCCTTATACCGGCTGCGCCATGGGCGAATATTTCCGTGACAACGGCATGCACGCCGCCATCTTCTACGACGATTTGTCGAAGCAGGCGACGGCCTATCGCCAGATGTCCTTGCTGCTTCGGCGTCCGCCGGGCCGTGAAGCCTATCCGGGTGACGTTTTCTACATCCACTCGCGCCTGCTGGAACGCGCCGCGAAGATGAATGACGAAAACGGCGCCGGTTCGCTGACCGCCTTGCCGGTCATCGAAACCCAGGCCAACGACGTGTCGGCCTATATTCCGACCAACGTGATTTCGATCACCGACGGTCAGATCTTCCTTGAAACGACGCTGTTCTATAAGGGTGTCCGTCCGGCCATTAACGTCGGTCTCTCGGTCAGCCGTGTGGGTTCCGCGGCGCAGACCAAGGCGATGAAGAAGGTTGCCGGTTCCATCAAGTTGGAACTTGCACAGTATCGCGAGATGGAAGCCTTCGCGCAGTTCGCGTCTGACCTCGACGCCTCGACCCAGCGTTTGCTGGCCCGTGGCGCGCGCCTGACCGAGTTGTTGAAGCAGCCGCAGTATCAGCCGCTGAAGGTATCCGAACAGGTCGTCAGCATCTATGCGGGCACCAAGGGTTACCTCGACAAGGTCGCGGTCGGCGATGTCGGCCGTTACGAAAAGACCTTGTTGGACCACATGCGGTCCGAATACGCCGATGTGATGAACGAAATCGACAATAGCGGTCAGTTGACCGACGAAGCCGAAGAAAAGATCAAGGGCGCCCTGGAAGCGTTCACCAAGACCTTCGCCTGATCGGGCGAAGGTTGATCTTCGAAATCGGATTTGTCGAAAGTAGCGGTCGAAAGGGCAAGGGTGGCTAGATGGCCAACTTGAAGGAACTGAAAGCGCGGATTGCCAGCGTGAAATCCACGCAGCGCATCACCTCCGCGATGAAAATGGTCGCGGCGGCGAAGCTGCGCAAGGCGCAGGATATGGCCGAAGCGTCCCGGCCGTATGCCGAGCGTATCGAGCGTATGCTGGGTTCGTTGGCGGAAGGGACGTCCTCCGCCGGAGCACCGGCCATGTTGAGCGGCACCGGCAAGGACGATACCCATCTGTTGGTTATCGTCACCTCGGACCGCGGTCTTTGCGGCGGGTTCAACGGGTCCATCATCCGTGCCGTTCGGAAGCGCATTCTGGTGCTTCAGTCGGAAGGCAAGACCGTCAAGCTGCTGATCATCGGCCGCAAGGGCGTCAGTTTGCTGCGTCGGGAATTCCGCGATCTGTTCGTTGAAGTCTATGAAGAACTGGCCAAGCCGATTCCCACCTTCGAGGGTGCCGCCACGGTGGCGAACAAGGTCACTGCCTTGTTCGAGGCGGGTGAGTTCGACGTTTGCACAGTTTACTATAACAAGTTCGTATCGGCGCTGACCCAGATCGTCACGCCGTTGCAGTTGATCCCCTTCGCGGTACCGGAAAGCGACGACGATGTTCCGGCTGCCGGCGGGACCAGCGCGATCTACGAATTTGAACCTGAAGAAGAGAAGATCCTTGCGGCCCTGCTGCCGAAGAATCTGTCCACCCAGGTTTACCGTGCGATGCTGGAAAGTTTCGCCGGCGAGCAGGGGGCCCGGATGACGGCGATGGACAACGCGACACGAAATGCCGGCGACATGATCAACAGCCTGTCGATCACGTATAACCGGTCGCGTCAGGCGCAGATCACCAAGGAACTGATCGAAATTATTTCTGGCGCGGAAGCGCTTTAAAAATGAACACCAGCCGGGGACTGTCCCCGGCGGGCCCTGATGGATTAGAGGCCCAGAGCTGAGAAGTAGGAGCGGACTTATGGCGAAGAACACTGTCGGTCGGATTACGCAGGTGCTTGGCGCCGTCGTGGATGCGCATTTTGACGGCGACTTGCCGGCGATCATGAACGCGGTGACGACCACGAACAACGGACAGCCGTTGGTTCTGGAAGTCGCGCAGCATCTGGGCGAAAACACGGTTCGCACGATCGCGATGGACACGACCGAAGGTTTGGTCCGCGGCCAGAAAGTCGAAGACACCGGCGCGCCGATCTCCGTTCCGGTCGGTCCCGAAACGCTCGGTCGCATCATGAACGTCATCGGCGAGCCGGTCGACGAACGCGGCCCGGTCAACACGAAAAAGCGCGCCCCGATCCACCGCGCCGCTCCGGACTATGTCGATCAAGCGACGGAAACCGAACAGCTCGTCACCGGCATCAAGGTCGTCGACCTTCTGACGCCGTATCCGAAGGGCGGTAAAATCGGCCTGTTCGGCGGCGCCGGCGTCGGCAAGACCGTTCTGATCATGGAATTGATCAACAACATCGCGAAGGGCCACGGCGGTTATTCCGTTTTCGCCGGTGTCGGGGAACGTACCCGTGAAGGGAACGACCTGTACCATGAAATGATGGAATCCGGTGTCATCAACCTTGAGGGCGACTCCAAGGTGTCGCTGGTTTACGGTCAGATGAACGAACCCCCCGGCGCCCGTGCGCGTGTCGCGTTGACCGGCCTGACTCAGGCTGAATATTTCCGCGATGAAGAAGGCCAGGACGTGCTTTTCTTCGTCGATAACATCTTCCGTTTCACGCAGGCTGGCTCGGAAGTGTCCGCTCTGCTGGGCCGTATTCCTTCGGCGGTGGGTTATCAGCCGACGCTCGGCACCGATATGGGCGCCATGCAGGAGCGCATCACCTCCACGAAGAAGGGGTCGATCACCTCGGTGCAGGCCGTTTACGTGCCGGCGGATGACCTGACCGACCCGGCGCCGGCCACGACCTTCTCGCACTTGGATGCAACGACCGTTCTGTCCCGCTCCATCGCGGAATTGGGTATTTACCCGGCCGTGGATCCGCTCGACTCGACGTCGCGCATTCTGGAGCCGGGCACGGTTGGCGAAACCCATTACCGGGTTGCCCGCCGCGTTCAGGAAATTCTGCAACAGTACAAGGGATTGCAGGAAATCATCGCCATTCTGGGCATGGACGAACTGTCGGAAGACGACAAGATGACTGTTGCGCGAGCGCGGAAACTGCAGCGCTTCCTGTCGCAGCCGTTCCACGTCGCGGAAGTCTTCACCGGTTCGCCGGGCAAGTATGTCGAGTTGGAAGACACGATCAAAGGCTTCCAACAGATCATTGAAGGCGCGCATGACGACCTTCCGGAAGCGGCTTTCTACATGGTCGGTTCCATTGAGGAAGCGATCGAAAAGGCGCAGCGCATGGCGGCGGAAGCGGCCTAAGTCCCCGGAACGGGAACTAGGGCATTCGCAGCACAGTACGACACGGGGTATGGAGTAACATTCGATGGCCGAAAAGGTGGCGTTCGATCTTGTCTCACCGGAGAAGCTTCTGCTCTCCGAAGACGTTGAAATGGTCGTTCTACCCGGCGTTGAGGGCGACATCGGCGTGCTGCCCGGCCATGCCCCGACCATCACCCAGATCCGTATGGGAACCATTTGCGTGTTCGAAAACGGCCAGGTGGTGAAGCGGCTTTTCGTCGAAGGCGGGTTTGCCGAAGTGATGCCGGAGCGTTGCACCGTCCTTGCGGAGCAGGCTACATCGTTGGAAGATATTGAAATTTCGGCGGTCGAACAGCATATCAAGGATCTGAGGGACGAAATCTCTCTTGCGGATAGCGCACAAGAACGCGCCGCACTCGAAGCCGCGATCGTGGTCGAGAATGGAAAGCTGGAGGCGGTGAACCATCCCGTTTACTGACCGCCGGCAAAAACGGTTTGGTCGAAATTGGGGTAGGGATATGCCGGCGCATTGGACGCTTGACGATATCGATTGGGACCGCTTCGAGCGGTCGAAAGTAGATCCCGAACTTCTGAAACTGGTGAAAGCGGCGTCGCTGGTCGAACATAACGGCGGCGAGTACACCGAATTTCTCTGCAATGTTTTCAGCGGCGACGCCGATTTCATTCAGGAAGTGCGCCGCTGGGGCGACGAAGAAGTCCAACACGGCAAGGCGCTTGCCAAATGGGCGACTTTGGCCGATCCGGAATTCGATTTCGATCACGCGTTTTCTCGATTTGTCGAAGGCTATCGCCCGTTCGAGGACGGAGCGAGCGCGTCAAAACGCGGGTCGCGGACGGGGGAACTGGTTGCGCGTTGCATCGTGGAAACCGGCACGAGTTCCTATTACACGGCGATCGCCAAACATGCCCAGGAACCGGTCCTGGCCCAGATCTGTCGAAAGATCGCAGCTGACGAATTCCGCCATTACAAACTTTTCTACGACCATATGCGTCGTTACCAGAAGCAGGAAGGGTTGGGCCGCTTCGGACGGCTGCGCGTCGCTTTGGGGCGGCTGGGCGAGACGGAAGACGACGAGTTGGCCTATGCCTACTATGCCGCCAATACCGACCCCACGACCGCCTATGACCGGGTCCGTGACGCCCGCGCCTATACGACCCGGGCTTTCGGGCAATACGGCAAGGAAAATGTGATGCGGGCCGCGGCGATGATGCTGAAAGCGATCGGCATGCCGTCGAACGGCTATCTGGCGCGGATCATCGGCACGGTGGGTTGGCGGTTCCTTCAGCGCCGGGTTGCCGCGGCCGGTTGATCGGCGCGTAAACCGGCCGGAGAGACACTCGACGATCCAGCCCCTGCCGTCCCTAGCTTAGGCAATGATGTTGAAAACCTGACCGGCCGTGGCACCGGTGATTGCGGCGGGTCCAGTAGCCGCCGAGGGGGGAGTGCCGGCAATACCGCCCCCGGACGTGCCGCCCCCGGCAATACCGCCACCTGACAAGGCGCTTGAGCCAGCCGGCTGAAGAGACTCCGCCCCATCCTGGGCTTCTGCGCTTTCTGCGGCGGCAGCCTCTCGTTCCTCAGCCTCAAGATCGCGCTGTTCGCCTCGTGCTTCGTTAATCCGTTGTTGGGCGATGGCGGCGACCCGCTGGTCCTGGGGGCTTGGGTTGGCAGGGGCCAAGGCGGCCCGCCGAACCAACTGCATCTTCTGAATGGTCGCTTCCGGGTTGCCCGGGATCGCCGCGACATCAATCTGAACATCCCCGCCGACGGCGTATAGCCGCCCATCGGGGCCACGGGTGTAGTCATAGCTGGGCGCGCCGGCATAGGGGCCGCCCGCGGCGGCGTGCGCCTGCTCATGCCGCCGGACTTCAGCGTCCGTCTGTACAAGTTCCTGGACAACCTGCTGCTGTTCGGGCGTCAGTCCGGACGGCCCGATGGTGTTGCCACCGGCCTGCGGCGCTACGCCGGGCGTTCCGTCTTCGCCGGTTTCAGACGCTGATGCGCCGTCTTCCGCGTCGCCCGACGCTTGAGTGTTTCCATTCGCCGGTCCATTGGCGGGTGTGCTTGGCCGGTCGTCGGTTTCTTGCAGAAGCGCTATCAGACCGCCCGCAAGATTTTGGTTGGACAATCCTGTCAGGGGATCGGCGGGGCGGGTGCTTTGCGATGCGGCGGATTGTTCGTCGGCTGAAGCTACGGACACAACGGCCCGATCACGGGTTTGAGCCGTGTCGGTCGCCGCCAATTGCCTAGTGCTGAACCCGGTTGGCGCGAGAATGGGAACCAGCACACCAAGATCACTCATGGACGCGGTTTCTACCCTTGTGCGGGGAATTCTTCGCCCGCTGTCTCACACAATGCTTTTTTAAACGCTAAAAGGTGTAGGAATGTCAAGGGTCTAGGTGGGCTTTCCCTGCGGTATACGGAAACCGCGCCGTGGATGCGCACCGTGCCTTGCGGGCAGAACAGCCATTAGCCGGGAAGGGCGATGTCCCGAAATTCATCGACGACTTGTCTATAGGTGTCCCGCTTGAAGGGGACGATCAAATCCGGCAGGTCCGCGACGGTAGCCCAGCGGTATGCGCCGAACTCGGGTTTGTGAAAGTCCAGGTCGATATCTGAATCGCCGCCCAGGAACCGCATCGCAAACCAGCGCTGTTTCTGGCCGCGATAGCGCCCTTTCCAAATCCGACGGGACAAAGCCGCCGGCAGGTCGTAGTGCAGCCAGCGTTCGCTTTCCCGAATGAGCGTTACCTTTTCTGGGGATATTCCGGTTTCTTCCTGGACCTCACGAAAAGCCGCTTCAGCCGGGCTCTCGCCGTCGTCAATGCCGCCTTGCGGCATTTGCCAATGATCACCCGGCACATCAATGCGGTTGCCGACGAAGACCAAACCGGCCGTGTTCAGCAGCATGACGCCGACACAGGGCCTGTAGGGCCGGTCATCGGTTCCCCGATCCACCATCGACTTCTTCTCCCCGATCCTCAACGCAACCATGCTTGCGCTGCCTACCCTACTGATCGGGCGGTGGTCGGCAAGGCCCACATTGGTGGGACGAGAACACGGGACTGCGGGAGGTCAGCTGGAGCTACGCTCAGCAACGATCCCGGACAGGGGCGTTACTGCGAACCCGTTCTCGGAAAGGCTGCGCATCCAAATGCGGATTCGGTCCAGCGTGACCGGATAGGGATGCCCCATGACGATAACCGAGCCGTTCGCGCGGGCCAGGGACTCGGCAAGTTTCAACTGTTTCAGAACTGCGGCGCGCCCCAGTTCCAGGTCCAAGATGATATCGGCCTGCGCGGCGGGGACGCCCGCGGCGCCGGCCGAACGGACGGCGACGGATGCGGCGGCTTGCTTCCCGTCAAGGTAAAGCAGGCCGCGGCTTCGCATATCGGCCATCAGCGGTTTGATGACGCGGGGGTTGGCGGTGAACCCGCTGCCTTGATAGCTGACCAGCCCGACATACCCCGTGGCCCGGCTCATGATCCATTCAAGGCGGCGGATATTCTGTTCCGCGTCCAGGGACGTCATCAGGGCGAAGGGCCCCGGATCGCTGCGCGGAAAATCACGCGGTTCCATGGGTAAGGTGAGCATTACCTCGTGCCCGGCATCCCGCGCCGTCTGTATCCAGTCCTGAATATTCCGGGAATAAGGCGCAAAGGCCAGGGTAACCGGACCGGGCAATTGGATCGCCTGCTCCGTGCGGCGCGCATTGATCCCAAGATTGGTCAGCACGATGGCAATGCGCGGCCGGGTCTCCAAAACGCCGTACGGGCGGCTATAGACGCGCCAGGGCATCCGACCGTCCGCGCCGATGACAGGAAGCGGGCCGACGGGGCTGTCCTCGATCAGGTTGGGATCCGGATGCGGCTGCAGTAGGTCGCCGAAACCATCCGGTGTGGGTGCCGCGGCTTGTCCATCCGCTTGCGCTTCCTGGCCCGCCTCGGACTGGGTTTGTTCACCGGAGTTTTGTTCACCGGGGGTTTGCTCTCCCGACGATTTGCCGTTGGCGCTGATCTGCTGTTGCCCGTCACCACCGGCTGGGTCGGCGGCGGCCGTCTCATTCAGGTTCCGGACAGTGATCTTGTCTCCCTGAAGGGTAACCTTGGGGCGGTTCTCCGCTAGTTCGGCGAGGATCTTATCCTCGGACAAAACCAGATAAGTGGCGATTCCGCCCAGGGATAGGAAGAAGAACGCATAAGCGGCAATCACCGCAATCCAGGGCAGGCGCTTCTGGAACGCCGTCGGTTCCAAATAGCTCGTGTCGTCCGGATCGAAAGCCTGCCCGTCATTCTCCTGCTTCTTACGCAGGAAGGGCAGGTTGTCGAATACCTTGCTCCTAAGGGCCGCAGTTATCCGCGGCGCCGATAGGGATGGGCGCTTCAACGGCGGAATTTTCAGCGGAATCTTCAGCGATTCTCACCCTTGATCTGACTTCACCACCGTACACGACGGAACCGGTCCGTCACAGAACCGCACCGCCAAGCGCGGCCGGCCATTGCCCAGCCCGTCGTTTCAACATTTGCGCCCGATCAGTTCGCTGCCCGTTCCCGGTACAGCGCGATCCCGTGCAGCAAATCCAGCGCCCTGGCCAACTGATAGTCCTTAAGTTCGCTGGATTCGACGGCTTCGTCCACGTCGGCGTCGTTCGTTGTGCCTTCTTGGCCGGCGTTATTGCCGTCGCCGTCGGTGGCGTCCTTGCCGTCCTGGTCGTTGATCAGGGCGCCGCGCAGATCAGCCTCGCTGCGACCTTTGCCGCCTTCGAGAACCTCAAGGCGGGCCCGCTCGACGATAATGTCCGGCGAAATCCCCTTTTGCTGGATCGACCGGCCGCTAGGCGTGTAGTAGCGCTGCGTCGTCAGTTTCATGGCAGTGCCCGCCCGGCTCAACGGAACGATGGTCTGGACCGAGCCTTTGCCGAAGGATTGCGTCCCCAGGATGATCGCGCGGCCGTGATCCTGCAGGGCGCCGGCCACGATTTCCGACGCGCTGGCCGACCCGCCGTTGATCAGGACAATCATCGGCATGCCGTCGATCAGGTCGCCCGGGGTGGCGTGATAGCGCTGGGCGTTATCGATGTTCCGGCCACGGGTCGAAACCACTTCGCCCTTCTCCAGGAAGGTGTCCGACACGGAAATCGCCTGGTCCAGCAATCCGCCGGGATTGCTGCGAAGGTCCAGGATGAAGCCTTTCAAATTCTCACCGGCCTCTTCCTTGATGGCGGCGATCGATTTATCCAAGCCGGCCTGGGTTTGGCCGGTAAAGCTGGAAATACGCAGGTAACCGATATCGCCTTCCAAGCGGTGGCGGACGGACTGCACCTTGATACGGTCGCGCGTAACCGTGGTTTTGAAGGGTTCCTGATCGTTCCGCAGGATGGTCAGGATGATGTCGCTGCCAACCTCGCCGCGCATCTTTTCGACCGCTTCACCCAGCGTCATGCCCTGGACGGCAACGCCGTCCAGTTCCGTGATCAGGTCGCCAGCCTGAATACCGGCGCGAAAGGCCGGGGTGTCGTCGATCGGCGCGACAACCCGAACATAACCGGTGTCGTCCAAGGTGACCTCGATCCCGAGGCCCCCGAACTCGCCGCGGGTTTGCTGCCGGATCGATTGGAAATTCTTTTGATTGAGGAAGGTCGAATGCGGGTCCAGGTTCCGCAGCATGCCCTGTATCGCCGCTTCCAGCAGGGCCTCGTCTTCCACTTCTTCGACATAGTCGTTGCGGATGCGTTCGAACACCTCGCCGAACAGGTCCAGCAATTCGTAGGTATCGGGCTTTTCCCCGTTCTCCCCGTTGTCCTGGGCCCAGGCGCTGCCGGCTCCCCAAATTGCGCCGCCGCCCAATAGGGAGACGCCGAGGCCGACGGCAAGAAGGGTAGTACGAACGCTGCGCATCATGTTCCGACTTTCATTCGATTGGTGGGCATACGATTGCTGGCAATAGGTCTAACAGGTGTACGATCCAAAATCATGTTTTGGACTTGAGCCCGGTCGTCTGCCCCGACGGCTCCTCGTCCTTCGCGGATATCCATCGTAATGGATTAACCGGTTGGCCGTTGCGACGCAATTCAACATACAGTTCCGGCCGGTCCGCGTCTGCGGCGCCGTCTTCGGCTTTTTGTCCCATGGCGCCGACCGGTTCTCCCGCCAGCACCCATTGTCCGGCCGCCACATCAATCCGCGACAGGCCGGCAAGTACGGAATGATATCCGTCGGAATGTTCGATTATCAAGATCAGGCCCAATTTCTGAAACGGTCCGGCGAAAGCGACTTTGCCGTCGAAGGGGGCCGTGATCTGTGCGTCCGGACGGGCCTGGATCACAATTCCCTTGCTGGTGTGCCCGAAGCCGGTGTCCTGGCCGTATTGGCGGATCACATTGCCGCTTACCGGACGGTTGATCGTTCCGGTTGCGGGGAATGGCCGCAGGCCGACCGGAGGCGCGGTAAGGGCCGCAATGGCGGATTCGCGCTCTTCCACCGTCGGTTCGCCGGGATCCGTCTTGCCGGGCGCCGCTGGGGCGTCCTGCGGCGCGGTTGCGCCGTCTTGCGGTGGCAGGGCAGACAGCTTGGCGACGAGCTCTTCCAAGCTTGCCGCTTGTTTCACCAGTTCGGCGACACGGTCGGTGGCGGCATCGACCGCGGTATTGGCGCGTGCCATCAATGCCTTTTTCTCGGCGATCAAGGCGTTCAAATTCTTGCGATCACCGACCAGATCGCGTTCGGCGTCGCCCAGTTCGGTCAATTTATCCAGGATGTCCGCTTCCACGGCGTCCAGCGCTGAAAGCTGTTCGCGCAGCACTTCGGCTTGGTCCCGCAGCGTGGGAACCGATGTGCGCAGCAGCAGCGACCCGCGCACCGATTGAAGCGGTCCGCCCGGTTGGAAGAGAATGCTTTGGGGAGGATTGCGGGAAAGGCGCGTCAGAGCGCTCAGCGTGCCGGACAGTTGCCATCCCCGCTCCCGGAGATCCCCCATCCGGCCGGTCTTTTCCGTCGCCAGCTGGTCCAACTGGCCTTCCAGATTGGTGATGATGGCTTCCCGTTCTTGCGTGTCTTGCGCGGCGTGGATCAGTTTCTGCCGCAAATCCTGCAATTCCTTGGCCAGGGCTTCGCGCCGTTCGGCAAGGGCGCGCTTTTCCTCCCGGGCCTTCTGCAATTCCTGCTGGGTACGCTTCAATGTCTCGGCGTTTTCCCGGGCCTGCTGCGCAAAAGAGGTTGCCGGCAATACGATGGGGGACATCAGGACGGAAACAGTCAACAGAATGGCGCCGCAGACGGAAAGCGGACGCGTCGACGGCCCCGGAACTCTTGGTGGGGGGGCGGTCGCTTTCGACACCTCTACTCGGCCGCCGCCCGGCTGGGCTGGTGAAGATCGATCAGCGACACGCCGGTCATTTCTGGGGGTTGTTCGATACCCATCAAATCCAGCAATGTCGGGGCCAAATCCGCCAAGCGGCCCGACTTGACGCTTTTGACATCCTCCGCCCCCATCACGATCAGGGGCACGCGGTTCATGGTATGCGCCGTATGCGCTTGGCCCGTGGCCGGGTTGACCATCATTTCGGCGTTGCCGTGATCCGCCGTCACCAGCATCACCCCGCCCTGGCGCAGGACCGCCTCCTGCAACTGGCCGAGGCAGGCGTCCACGGTTTCGACCGCCTTGACCGCCGCGCCCAAATCACCGGTATGGCCGACCATGTCCGTGTTGGCGTAGTTGACGACGATAAGGTCGTAGACACCGCTGTCGATCGCATCGACCAGCTTGTCGGTCACCTCATGGGCCGACATTTCCGGTTGTAGGTCGTAAGTCGCGACTTTCGGCGACGGCACCAGAATGCGGTCCTCGCCGTCGAAATTCTCCTCGCGCCCACCGTTGAAGAAGAATGTCACATGGGCGTATTTTTCCGTTTCCGCGATCCGCAATTGCTTGAGGGATTTCGAGGCCACGACGTCACCCAACGTTGCGGGAAGGTCTTCCGGTGGGAACAGTACGCCCATCATGCGGGAAAGGTCGGTGGAGTATTCCACCAGTCCGGCGACCGCCGCGAAGGCGACCGGATGGTCGTCGGGCAACGCGTCGAAATCCGGATCAATCAACGAGTGGAGGATTTCCCGGGCACGATCGGCGCGAAAATTCATCATCAAGATGCCATCGCCGTCACTCATTCCACGGTATCCGGCAATAACGGTCGGCAGAACGAATTCGTCGGCTTGACCTGCGCGATAGCTGTTCTCCACCGCTTCGATATCGGATGCCGCGGCCGCGCCCTTGCCGTCCCGAATTGCGTCGCGAGCAAGGCCTACGCGATCCCAACGCTGGTCCCGGTCCATGGCGTAGAAGCGGCCGGTGACGGTCGCGATCTCGATCTCCGGCGCGGCATTGTGGAAAGCACCAAGATAGTCCAGGGCGCTCTTCGGCGGCGTGTCTCGACCGTCCAGGATGGCGTGAACCGCCACCGGAATTCCCTGCTGCTTCAACACTTTGGCAAATGCCGCAATATGATCCTGGTGAGAGTGCACACCCCCTGGGGACATCAGGCCGATCAGATGGGCGACACCGCCGCTTTTCTTCAAACCGGCGGCGAAAGCGTTCAATTCCGGAAGTGTGGTGATTGATCCATCTGCGACGGCGGCATCGATTCTGGGCAGGTCCTGCATCACGACCCGGCCGGCGCCGATATTCATATGACCGACTTCCGAGTTGCCCATTTGACCCGAGGGCAATCCGACGAAACCTTCCGACGCATCCAGCTGTGTCGAGGGCCATGTCGCGCGCATGGCGTCGAAGACCGGCGTGTCGGCTTCGGCGATGGCGTTGTCTTGGCGATCCGGCCTGTCACCCCAACCATCCAGGATGCAAAGTACGGCCGGCCGTGGGATGGATTTGCGTGCGGTCGCGTCGTCGGCGGTGTCTGCGGTCATAGCGTCATCTCGTCGCGCTGTTCAGCCGATATTGCCGGCTTGAAAAAGAAAAATGGGTATTATCGTAGATTTTTTAACCCGATACCCTTGATTTCATGTTATGGGTTTTCCCAAGTTTATACAGAAGCCGGGGCGCTCGATAAAGTACC
The DNA here is from genome assembly GCA_964350445.1 of uncultured Flavobacteriaceae bacterium. Classification (GTDB taxonomy): domain Bacteria; phylum Pseudomonadota; class Alphaproteobacteria; order UBA8366; family Aestuariispiraceae; genus Hwanghaeella. Next base: position 9,668 of record CAYGKA010000070.1, on the reverse strand, counting down.
GGAGGGTCGTTAAAACCCGATCAACGGGGTAACAAAGTAGCAGGCGGAGCTTCTGCAGGCCGGAAAGAATTAATCGTTTGGGGTTGCTTCAATACCAGAGCGCCTCGATACACCGGTCCAGGAATGCATATCCTGGGGGATGACGTCAGCCCCCGAACGCGCCTCCCACCTGCTGTGTAGAGAAGAGGGGATAAAAAAGTGGCACAAACCGACGACGTGGATTTTGCGGTCCTGGGATCGGCGGCGCTCGCCATGAAGTGTTTTCAGCGAGAAGTAGAAAAACTTGCGGAGAAATCCGGGAAGAGCACGCCGAGCGATGTCGGCCAGCTCGCAAGTTTTCCGTCCTACTCCATCTTGTTGTTCATGCTCGAATACGATGCGGCCGGTCTGAACCAGAAGAAACACCAAAGCCTTCTGAAGAAGTTCGGGGTCGATACGGCAGGCAACCTGAAAACCTATCCTCTGTTGAGCCAATCGGCCTTGTTCGAAATTTTCGGCGGTCTCGGTCTTTCCCGGGAATCCATTCGCCGCCTGTTGATTCTGTTGTCCGATTACGAATTGCTCGACCGGACCAGCAAGGGACCTCCCTTCCCCGATCAGTTGGGTATCTCCAAGGAGGGGGCCAGGCTGATGAATCGCGTCGCCAAGCGGCTTTCCAAGGATTTGGATAAGTCGAAACAGTTCGGCTACCTGTAACTCTTTTTCCAAACGAAAGCCTGCGCTTGGCGGCATTTTTGCCGCCGGGCGTTACTTTTGTTGCCCCGGGGCAATGGCTGCGAACCGTTTCGTCTCCAGCGACACGACCGTAAGCACCGCCCTTGATCTTTCCGTGCGGACCTTTTGTGCGGGAACCGGATTGTCGCGCTAGACTCTCACCTTTGTGTTTTTTTACGGAGTCGCCCCACGCTTTCCTTTTGCGAACCTTGTTAAAGGTTTTTTAAGAATGAGAGCGGTACTAGTCCCCGATAGTTCAACAATGTTGGCGGGACCCATGCTCAATAAGATATCACTGCGCGCGCGCTTGGCGTTTGTCGTCGGGCTGCTGATCGTCGCGACCGCCGTCGCGGTCGGTGTCAGCGCCAGCTACATCCTTTCCGGGGATCTCGCGTCCCAGGTGATCGAACGGCAAAACGCCAGCCTTAGAACCGCCGCAGTCCTGCTGCGAAAATCCTATCCGGACACGACCTTCAAAGTCAGCAAGGAAGGACGGGTTTCCAGCCTTGCGATCCCGGAAATTCCGGTCTTCGACAGTCACGACATGATCGACGAAATCGGTTCCGTCACCGGGGAAACCGCGACGGTTTTCCAGTGGGATGACGAAACCAAGGATTTTTGGCGGAAGACGACGAATATCATCAAGGATGACGGTAGCCGCGCGGTCGGCACGCCACTGGGCCAAAAGGGCAAGGTCTATCCCGTGCTGACGGCAGGGAAGACCTTCAACGGCGAAGCCACGATCCTGGGCAAGGAATATTACACAATCTATGAACCGATTTTCGGTGCCGGCGGCAAAGTGATCGGGATTCTGTATGCGGGCGTCCTGAAATCCAATGTCGATTCAACTTTGGAGTCGATCATCAGCGGAATTCTGATCGCGGGCGGTGTCGCGATCGTTCTCGGCATCCTGATCTCGATCATTGCGACGCAATTGCTGACCGCCCCGCTGGTATCGATCGCCGATATGATGGGCCGTATTTCCGGCGGCGATCTGAATACAGACATCAAATACGCCGACCGTGGCGATGAAATCGGCCGTATGGCCAAGGCGCTGGAAGTCTTCAAGCAAGCCGAAATCGAAAAGCAGGAAGCGGCGAAACGCCAGCGCGCGGAAGAGGAAGGCCAGCAGGCGGAACGCGACCGTCTGGTTGCGTCATTGGTACAGGATTTCGAAAGCAGCATCGGCGGCGTGATCTCCGACCTGGACCGGGCTTTCGGGCAATCGAAGCAATCGGCCGGTCAAGTCGCGGATAACGCCAAACAGGTCGAAGCAATCGCAAAGACCGTTTCGTCATCCACGGAATCGTCTTCGTCCAAGGTCAACCGGGTTGCGGATGCGACCAGGACCCTGTCGCAGTCGATCTCGGAAATCGGTCGGCAGGCCGAGCAGTCGGCGGAGGTTGCCCGCGCGGCGGCCCAGAACGCCGAGCAGGCCAACGCCAAGGTTGTCAGCCTGCGGGACGCGAGCAACCGGGTCGGCGAGGTTGTCAAATTGATCAATGACATCGCCGAACAGACCAATCTGCTGGCCCTAAACGCAACGATCGAAGCCGCGCGCGCCGGCGATGCGGGCAAAGGGTTCGCGGTCGTCGCGAACGAAGTGAAGAGCCTGGCAAACCAGACGGCGAAGGCGACGGAGGAGATCAGCGAGCAGATCACAGCGATCCAATCGGCGACGCATCAGGCAAGCGAGGAAATCGGCGGCATCGTCAGCACGATCTATGACATCAACGAGTCGGCGTCGGCAATCGCACGGTCTGTCGCCGACCAGTCGGAAGCGACGCAGGCAATCGCCAACGACGTTTCCGCGTCACAGGACAGTTCCGGGGAAGTCTCCCGGAATGCCGGGCAGCTGCAGTCCGTCGTGAATGAAAGCAACACGCGCATCCGCTCGCTTCAGGAAGCGACGGAAACCGTTTCTTCGGCCTTGTCGGGGCTGCAGACACAGGTATCCGGTTTCATGAAGAGTCTGGCGGCGCGCCAATCGGCTTAAGCGCAGCCTGGATGATCGCCGCCGGTAACTTGAACCGGTCCCGGTGAAACAACAGCAAAGCGCGGAAACGGCCCCTTCGGGGGCCGTTTTTATTGTCGGTGATAAGGATGGCCGGCGTCGATCTGCTGCGCCCTGTAGAGCTGCTCGGCGATGAGTCCCCGGACAAGCATATGCGGCCAAGTCATCTTTCCCAGGCAGAGCACGAGGTCGGCGCGCGCCCGAACCGCATCTGTCAAACCATCGGCCCCGCCGATCATGATCGCCGTGGTTCGGACGCCCTGGTCGCGCCAGTCGGCCAAGGTCCTGGCGAATCCCGGGCTGTCCAGGTGCTTGCCGCGTTCGTCGAGCGCGATGACCGCCGCGCCGTCGGGAATGGCCGCCAACAGCAGGGCGGCTTCGCGGTCCTGCAATTCAGGGCCGCTCAAGGGGCGCTTTTCCTCGACTTCGACCAATTTGAAAGGATGGCGCAGGCGCTCGGAATAATGCGCGAACAAAGCCTGTTCCGGGCCGCGGCGCGCGCGGCCTATGGCGATGAGATGAACCTCCACGGAACGCGTCCTTGTCTACCGGGACACGCCCTCGGAATGCGGCTGTTCCATCTTTTCCACATCCACCGTCTTGCCGCCGACCTTCTCGATGGCGGCAGGGGCCGGTGCCGATCCGGTGCTCCACAATTTTTCAAGATTGTAGAACTCCCTGACTTCCGGCCGGAACAGATGGACGATGAGGTCGCCGGCGTCGATCAGAACCCAGTCGCCCTGTTCCTTGCCGTCGACCACGGCTTTGGCCGCACCGCCCGCTTTCAGGCGTTCGACCAGATGGTCCGAAACGGCGGACAGATGGCGCGCGGAAGTACCGGACGCAATCACCATGTAGTCTGCAAGGGTGGATTTACCGGCCAAATCGATGACCGTGATGGCTTGAGCCTTGTCGTCTTCCAATGAATTGACGACGAGATCCTTCAACAGTGCAGCCGCCGCAGACGCGGTATCGGCCATAGCCGGCTGCCTTTTCTTTTGGGTCCTTATGGCGCCCATCTCCTTCCGTATATGTCCCACGTTTAGTCCGGTTTCCGGCCGCGGATTGCGGTGGCGGAGGCCGGATGACGTCGAAAACTGACAAAAGTCCAAACCGGGGGACGGCTTTGCGCCAGCCGGCCGACAGCGGATTGCGGCAATCTGCACCGGCGGTAGCGTTGCGCCGCCTTACCCGACAACGCTCTGGAATCATAGGTTGGACGGGTGAAAACCGCAATGGGAACCAGCATGAAGATTTCAGTCCAATCCCGCCACCGCGGTATCTGGATCAGGTTGTCGGACCCCATCAGCCAAACGAACCGTAAGTTGGCGTATCGCCGCAACAGTTTCGCCAGGGTCTGGGCGGTATAGGTCGTTCCCAGCGTCACCTCGATATCCGTGGGGCGGATACGCCGGTCGACGGCGCTGACCTGCCGTGCGGAGGCCATGCGGTCGGCCAGCGGCGCCATGCCGTCACGGTCTTTCAGCGGGTTCTGCGGCGAGACGAGCCACCAAACTTCATGCAGGCGCAACCGTTTCAAGGCCTCCCGCGAAATGTGCAGATGCCCTTCATGGGCCGGGTTGAAAGACCCTCCCAACAGGCCGATGCAGCGCCGGCGCCGTTTCATAGCCGTCTGCCGGCCCTGTTTTTTCACCGAAACGGTTCCAATTCTATCGCGCTGGATCAGGGGCGAACTTGCCCGGTCCCCCGCACAACATAGCGGAAGCTGGTCAATTGCTCGGTTCCGACCGGGCCGCGGGCATGCATGCGGCCGGTGGAAATGCCGATTTCCGCGCCCATGCCGAACTCGCCGCCGTCTGCGAATTGGGTCGAGGCATTGTGCATCACGATGGCGCTGTCCACTTCGCGCAGGAAGGTTGCGGCGGCCTCATCGTCTTCGGTGACGATAGAGTCCGTATGGTTGGACCCCATGGTGTTGATATGATCGATCGCCTGGGCCAAGCCGTCGACGACGCGGACCGAGAGGATGCTGTCCAGATATTCCGTCCGCCAATCTTCCTCGGTCGCCGCAAGGGCGTTGGGGAAGAGCGCCCGGGTCTTGTCGTCGCCGCGAATTTCGCAACCGGCGGCTGCCAAGTCGCTCAGGATCTCGGGCAGCATGGCGTCCGCGACGGCCTTGTCGATCAACAGCGTTTCAGCCGCGCCGCAAATGCCTGTCCGCCGCATCTTCGCGTTCAGTGCGATGGCGCGCGCTTTTTCGGCATCGGCGGCGGCATGAATATAGACATGACACAGCCCGTCCAGATGCGCGAAGACCGGCATGCGCGCATCGGTCATCACCCGTTCGATCAGGCCGCGCCCGCCGCGCGGGACGATGACGTCGACAAAGTCGTTCATGCGCAGAAGCGCGCCGACCGCTTCCCGGTCGCGGGTCGGGATCATCTGGATCGCGTCTTCCGGCAGGCCCGCGTCCCGCAAACCGTCACGCAGGCAGTCGGCGATCAGAGAGGAGGAGTTCAGGCTTTCGGATCCGCCGCGCAGAATAACCGCGTTCCCGGCGGCCAGGCACAGGCCACCCGCATCCGCGGTCACGTTCGGCCGAGATTCATAGATCACGCCGATCACGCCCAAGGGCGTGCGGACGCGCTGGATGTGCAACCCGTTAGGGCGGTCCCATTCGGCGATCACCGCGCCCACGGGGTCGGGCAGTTCGGCGATGGCTTCCAGGCCAGCCGCCATGCTTTCGATCCGGTCCGGTGTCAGCAGCAGGCGGTCCATCATGGCCTTGCTGAGGCCCTTGTTCCGGCCGAATTCCAGGTCTTTTACGTTTGCGGCGATCAAATCCGCCTGACGCGCCCGGATGGCGCGGGCCGCGGCGCGCAAGGCGTTCTGCTTTGATTTCGTTTCGGCCAGCGCGAGGATTTTCGACGCCGCGCGGGCACGGGCGCCGATGGCGCGGACCTGGGCTTCCACCTGATCGGGGCTCATCGCCTCGTCATGGGTGGCGGTGCGGCTTTCGGCCAATGCTGCAGTCATCTTTATCCTCCCGCGCCGATTCCCTAAAACGGGGGCGGCGCCACCACAAGTCATCCGTAATGGCACAAACTGTGCCCCAAACTGTCAAGTGACCGATTGGGTCAGCGTCTTCTTCGCAGTCCGGTCGGCATCGGGCCGATCCGACGACAAAGCCAAGTCGTCCCGGTGTATGAGCGCCGACCGGCCCTCGAAACCCAGGATATCTGCAATTTCCTTCGATTGCCTGCCGACGATTTTACGGGCGTCGTTTGAAGAATAAGCGATCAAGCCGATGGCCAGACGCGCGCCGTCCGGTCCGTTGACGCCGACCGGGTCGCCGCGTTCGAACTCACCGTCGACCCGCACGACGCCGGCGGGCAACAGGCTCTTGCCGTTCGCCAGCGCCGCTGCGGCGCCCTTGTCGACGATAACGGTCCCGCTTGCGTTCAGTTGGCCCGCGATCCAGCGCTTGCGCGCCGCGACGGGCTTTTCCGGCGCCATGAAGACGGTGCAGCGCGCGCCGTCGGCCAGTGCTTGCAAGGGGTGCGCATCACTGCCGCGCGCGATGATCATCCGGCAGCCGCCGCCAAGGGCGATTTTTGCGGCTTCGAGCTTCGTCACCATGCCCCCGGTGGACAAGCCCCCGCGTTCGGCGGAAACGGCGACATCCCCCGCCATGGCCAAAATTTCCGGTGTCAGTCGGTCGATGATCGGCAGGTGCTTGGCGTCGGGATGCTTGCGGGGATCGGCGGTGTACAGACCGTCGATGTCGCTCAACAAGACCAAGGTGTCGGCGCTGACCATGGTCGCAACCCGCGCGGCCAAGCGGTCGTTGTCGCCGTAGCGGATTTCCTGGGTGGCGACCGTGTCATTCTCGTTGATGACCGGAACTGCGCCCAAACTGAGGAGCTGCAGGACGGTCGCACGGGCATTCAGGTGGCGGCGGCGCACTTCCGTATCCGACGGTGTCAGCAGAATCTGCGCGGCGGTGAAACCTTCCGCGGCGAGGCTTTCCTGGTAGGCATGCGCCAGGGTGATCTGCCCGGTGGCTGCCGCGGCCTGTTTTTCTTCCAGCTTCAGGCTGCGGTCCTGCAGGCCCAAATGGCGCCGGCCGGCCGCGATCGAGCCGGAGGAGACGATCAGTACCTGGGCGCCCCGCGCGCGCAGCATCGCCACGTCCTGCGACAAGGCCGCAAGCCAGTCCCGCCGGACCGTGCCGGTGGACTGGTCCACCAGCAGGGCGGAGCCGATCTTGATGACGACGCGTTTGGCGCCTTTGAAGACCTTGCTCATGGGAAGACCCTACTCATGGGAACACCGTTTCATGGCGTTCTACAAAACGACCTTGGGCGACCACGAGCCCGTCGCGGTTTCATCCTCTTCAGCCGCCGTTCCGTGCGGCGTGCCGGACATGCCGTCGGCGGCTTCCGTTTCCGCCGCTTCGCGGGCGCGGTCCTCCCGGATCACCCGGAACAGGGCGCGCAGCAGTTGGGGTACTCCGTCCCCCGTCACGCCGGAAATCGCGTGGATGGGGGATTTTGTTACTTTCCGGAGCTCACCGGTCATTTCCTCGACGAATTCGGGCAGCAGGGCGTCGGTCTTGTTGATGGCGACGATTTCCGGCTTCTCGGCCAGACCGCCACCGTATTCTTTCAATTCACGCCGGATTGTCTTGTAGGACTCGGCGACGGTCATGTCCGCGCCGTCGATCAGGTGAAGGATGACGCGGCAGCGTTCGATATGGCCGAGGAACCGGTCCCCCAATCCGTGCCCTTCATGGGCTCCTTCGATCAGCCCCGGAATATCGGCCAGAACGAATTCATGACCGTCAACCCCGACGACGCCCAGTTGCGGATGTAGCGTGGTGAAGGGATAGTCGGCGATCTTCGGACGCGCCCGGCTCGTCGCGGCCAGGAACGTCGATTTGCCCGCATTCGGCAGCCCGACAAGCCCGGCATCGGCGATCAGCTTCAGCCGCAGCCAAATCCACTTTTCCTGAGCGTCCTCGCCCGGCTGCGCGTAGCGCGGTGCCTGGTTGGTGGAGGATTTGAAATGCGCGTTGCCCAAGCCGCCGCGACCGCCATGGATGAGCACGACACGCTGGCCGACCTCCGTCAGGTCGGCGACCAGGGTTTCGTTGTCGTCCTCAAAGACTTGCGTCCCAACCGGCAGTTTCAGGATGATATCGTCGCCGTCGCCGCCGGTGCGGTTCTGACCCATGCCGTGATTGCCGCGCTTCGCCTTGAAATGCTGCTGATAGCGATAGTCGATCAGGGTATTCAGACCCTGCACCGCTTCGACAATGACATCGCCGCCGCGCCCGCCGTCGCCGCCGTTAGGGCCGCCGTATTCAATATACTTCTCACGCCGGAACGAGACGCATCCCGGGCCGCCGGCGCCGCTTTTTATGAAGACCTTGGCTTGATCCAGGAACTTCATTTGCCTGTCCTGACCTTAGTGGTTGGGTCCGATTGTCCGGCCGCCGATCGGCGGGCCGGAGCGGACCCGGAAAATGAAAAAGGGGAACGGTCGCGACCGTTCCCCTTTCAAAACCTATCCGCGGGAGCGGCCGTTATTCGGCAGCCTCCGGCAGCGGCATGATCGAAACCGTGGTGCGGTCGCGCGTCTTTTTGTACCCGACATGGCCGGGAATCAAAGCGAACAGCGTGTGATCCTTGCCCATGCCGACATTGTCGCCCGGGTGCCACTTGGTACCGCGCTGACGGATGATGATGTTACCCGCCTTCACCACTTCACCACCGTACTTCTTTACGCCAAGGCGGCGGCCTTCGGAGTCGCGGCCGTTGCGTGAACTACCACCGGCTTTTTTATGCGCCATAACTCAGTCTCCTTAACCTCTTGAACCGGCATTCCTGCCCGGCCCGCACCCCAACGTTGGCGCTGGGGCGTTTAAACCTTATTCAGCCGCTGCGTCACCGGCAGCTGCTTCCTTTTTCTTGGCGCTCGCCTTCTTCGCCGTGGCTTTCTTGGCGGCTGCCTTCGTCGCGCCGGACGCCAAGATCTCCGTGATCTTCAGGATCGTTTGGTGCTGACGGTGGCCATTCTTGCGGCGATAGTTCTGCCGACGCTTCTTCTTGAAGACGATAATCTTCTTGTCGCGCATCTGCTCGACGACTTCGGCTTCCACGGCAGCGCCTTCAATCAGCGGCGCGCCGACGGTCTTTTTCTCGCCGTCGTCGATCATCAGAACATCGCTCAACGCGATTTTTTCACCAGGTTCGGCGGCCAGCTTCTCGACGCGAATGACATCGTCTTTCGCGACGCGATACTGCTTGCCGCCCGTCTTTACGACTGCAAACATCGTTACCTCATCACTTGTTCCGCGCTTTACGGCGCCGGCGTTGCCGACCGGGAACCCTTCCCGAAGGCACGCGCCGAACTTTCCTCTACGGTCCAGGTAACCCTGGACAAAAGCCTCAAGCAGCGCATTCATATTGCCGCGAAGCACTCTCGCCTCGCGGACCGGCGCGCACTATACGCAGTGCGGAAGCGAAGTCAACGCCCGGAACGGCGGAAATGTGGGGCTTCGCGGGCTATTTCACAAGACCGGCGGCGTTCGAGGCCGGCGCAAAGAAGGGGGAGGGACAATGGGCATGGATCCGAAGGCCGAATTGCAGGGGGCCGCCCGACGGCTGTTCGACGCGCATAAGGCGGGCGCTCCTTACGTCTCGGTGGCAAAAACCGACGGCATATCCGGCATCGACCGGGGCTATGACGTTCAGGAAGAACTCGTGGACCTGCTGTTGCGCGATACCGGCGCGTCCGTCGCGGGATACAAGATCGCGCTCACCTCCAAACCGATGCAGGAAATGTGCGGCGTGGATCATCCGGTGGCGGGCGTGCTGCTGGACAGCGTCGTGTTCCCGTCCCCTGCCACCGTGGCGCTAGGGGCCTATCAGCATCTCGGCGTCGAATTCGAACTGGCGGTGCGGCTGGGCAAGGA